>JAUSMJ010000082.1 GCA_030645575.1 Caulobacter sp.
GCGGATGGTCTTCGAGGGCAGGCCATAGCCGCCCATGGTGATCATCGACTCCATCCGGCTGATGGCCTCGCGCGGGCTGTTGGCGTGCAGGGTGCCCATCGAGCCGTCGTGGCCGGTGTTCATCGCCTGCAGCAGGTCGAAGGCCTCCGGCCCGCGCACCTCGCCGACGATGATCCGCTCGGGACGCATCCGCAGGCAGTTCTTCACCAGATCCCGCATGGAGATCATCCCCTGGCCTTCCAGGTTGGGCGGCCGGGTTTCCAGACGCACCACGTGCGGCTGCTGCAGCTGCAGCTCGGCCGCGTCCTCGCAGGTGATCACCCGTTCGGTCGGATCGATGAAGGCGGTCATGGTGTTGAGCAGGGTGGTCTTGCCCGAACCGGTGCCGCCGGAGATGACGATGTTGCAGCGGCAGGCGCCGATCACGCCCAGGACTCGCGCGCCTTCCGGACTGATGGAGTTGAAATCCACCAGGTCCTTCATCGTCAGCTTGTCTTTCTTGAACTTCCGGATGGTCAGGGTCGGGCCATCCAGCGCCAGCGGCGGCGCGATGACGTTGACCCGGGAACCGTCGGGAAGGCGGGCGTCGCAGATCGGGCTCGACTCATCGACCCGCCGGCCGACCTGGCTGACGATCCGCTGGCAGATGTTCATCAGCTGGGCGTTGTCGCGGAACCGGACGTTGGTCAGCTGGACCTTGCCGCCGACCTCGATGAACACCCGGTTGGCCCCGTTGACCATCACGTCGGAGATATCATCGCGCGAAAGAAGGGGCTCCAGCGGTCCATAGCCCAGGACGTCGTTGATGATGTCCTGGACCAGATGCTCGGTCTCGGCGACCGACATCTGCACGTTCTTGATCGCCACCAGCTCGGCGACGATGTCCTTGATCTCCTCGGCCGCCGACTTCTGGTCCAGCTGGGCCAGCTGGCTCAGATCGATGGTGTTGAGCAGGGCGTTGAAGATCGTCGTCTTGGTGGCGTGGTAGTAGTCGCTCTGTTCGCGGACGATTTGCGTCGTCGGGCTCTGGGCCGAGCGCAGCTGGTCCAGGCCCTTCATCGGCTTGGGGGCGGTCCGCTGGGGTCCGGGGGCGGTCCTGTGGTTGGTTGGCGCGTCGGGCCGGCCGGACTCGGCGCCGGCCGGGGCGGCGGCGGGCTGCGGCCGAGTCGCCAGCGGCGCGCCGTCGGGCGCGGGCGGGGGCGCCCTCCGTTCCGGAGCCGTACTGCCATCGGACCGTTTGCCGAACACGCTGGACTACTTCTTTCTGAACAGGCCGCCGAATAGCGACGATTTCTGGGGCGGCGGCGGTTCGCGGCGGGCGATCAGCCGCGCCAGCTGGTCGATGCCTTCCGCGGCCTTGGACTTCGGCGCGACCTCGCCCAGCATCTGGCCGTGGTTGGCCGCCAGGCCGAAGGCCTTGGGCTCGAACGGCAGGACCAGCGAAGGCGCGAGGCCGAGCGCCTCGCCGAAATCCTTCGCCGGGATCTCGGGTCGGCCGGGCACGCCGACCTGGTTCAGCACCAGCCGGGGCGGGGCGTCGTTGGGCCGCGCCTGCCGCACCAGGTCGATCATGTTCTTGGCGTTGCGCAGCGAGGCGAGGTCCGGCGAGGCGACGATGATCAGCTCGTCCGAGCCGATCAGCATCTTGCGCTCCCAGCGGCTCCAGGCATGCGGCAGATCCAGCACGACGAAGGGCGCGGCCGCCCGGATCTTCTGGGCCACCTCCTCGAAGGCGTCCGGATTGATCTCGAAGTCCTGCTCCAGCGTCGCCGGCGCGGCGAACAGGGACAGCCGGTCGGTGACGCGGGCCATCATCCGGTCCATCAGCACCGGGTCGAGCCGCTCGGGCTGGCCCAGCGCGTCGGCGATGCCCTGCAGCGGGTCCTGGTTGAAGTCGAGCCCGGCGGTGCCGAACGGCAGGTCGAAGTCGGCCAGCACCGTGCCGGCCTGCATCCGCTCGGCCAGCGACCAGGCCAGGTTGTGGGCGATGGTCGAGGCGCCCACGCCGCCCCGGGCGCCGACCACGGCGATCTGCCGGCCGACGAACGGCGCGGCCGGATCGGCGTAGAGGCTGGTGATCGAGCGGATGATCTGCAGCGGGCTCAGCGGCGGCACCAGATACTCGCTGACGCCGCGCCGCATCAGCTCGCGATAGAGGGCGATGTCATTGGCCGAGCCGATGGTCATGACCTTGGTGCCGGGGTCGCAGACCTCGGCCAGCCGATCGAGCTGGGCCAGCAGTTCCGGCGCCGGGTCGAGGCTTTCGACGATCACCAGCGAGGGCGTGGGCTGGTTCTGGTACTGCTCGACGGCCGCCTGGATCCCGCCCGGCAGGATGGTGGTCGCCGCGCGCGCCATGCGACGGTCGGCGGCGGCCTGTTCGATCAGCTCGGCCGTGTCGGGCCGGGCGCAGAAGACATGGATGGAGATGCGCGGCACGCTGACGTCGCCCAGCGCGTCGCCGCCGGCCGTCATGTCGGGCGCGGAACCGCCGCCCGATCGGCGGGCTTCCGCCGGCGCGGGCTGGGCGGCCTGGAGTTCGACGTACGGATCGTCCTTCGCGCCCTGTCGGGCGGCCGGAAAGTCGGCGAACGGATCAGCCGGCTCGCCGTGGGCTGACGGTCCGGAGGGGCCCTCGCGCCAGGCATCGCCCGTTGACGGCGAGAAGTCGTCGTCGGCGTCGAAGCCCAGGTCGAACGGGTCTTGATCTGCGGGTTCTGGCGACATGGGTTATTGCACCGCCGTCGAAACTGCGCCGGAGGCCTGCTGGTCCTTGGCCGTGGACGTCACTTCGCCCGTGCGGTACTTGGCCAGCACCGCGGTGCGGCGGGCGGTGTCGGCCGGATCCATCGGCCGCGCGCCCAGCAGGTCGCCGGGGTTGGCCACCTGGGCGGCGATGTTGGCGGTGACCGCGCAGCCGAGATTGCCATAGGGCTGGTTGGAGGCGGTGCTGGTCGCGGCGCTCCAGGCCCCGCAGCGCGGCGCGATGGCCACATAGCGCTGGAAGCCGACGATGATCGGCGCGTCCGTCGCGCCGGCGGGGTCGTAGCCGACGAGGCGGACCATGTCCGGCCGGGCGCCCTGGCCGACCAGGAAGGCGCGGGCGTCGGCCCCGACGCGGTAGGCGCCGGGCCCCTGGGCGCCGGTCGGCGCGGCCACAGTGATCACCCCGCCCTCGGCCAGGGTCCAGCGCGCCTGGAAGTCGGCGAGGGCGCGGGCCTGGGTTCCGGAAAGCCCGGTCGGATGGGGCGCGAGCCGGATCTCGTCCGGCTGGGCGACGATCTGGACCTGGGAAGACCAGGTGTCGAGGGCGTTGGGCGCGGTCGGTCCGGCGACGGGGGCGGGCCCCGAGGCGCAGGCGGCCAGAACCAGGGTGGCGAAAAGCGGCGTCAGGCGGAGGGGGGAAGTCGTCATGGCGCTACTCGATCACGTAACCGATGGGACCCTGGTAGGTACGCCCTGCATTGGCCCCCGGCGGGGCCCCGACAACCTTGTTCAACTTGCCGAACAGCAGGGTCTCCGCGTCGCTGGCGAACTGCAGGCCATCGGCCGGAGTCTGGAACGCGCCCGGATTGTTCGGGTCGACGATGTAGGCGGTGACGATGACCACCATCTCGGTGTCGCCCGACAGGAAGTCGCGGGAGCGGAACAGCGAGCCGATAATCGGCACCGACCCCACGCCGGGCAGGGCGTCGAGATTCTCGCGCGTGGTCTGCTGGATCAGGCCGGCGATCATCATCGACCCGCCCGAGGGGAGTTCGATCGACGTCTCGGCCCGGCGCACGGTGAGGGCCGGAATGGTCAGGCTGGTGCCAGAGGTCGAACCGCCAAGGGTGAAGGCGCCCTGGGTCGTCAGCTCGGAGATTTCGGTGGAAATCTTCAACGAGATGCGACCGCCGGACAGCACCACGGGGGTAAAGGCCAGGCCCACGCCGAACGGCTTGTACTCGACCGTGACCGAGCCGTTGCTGGAGTCCTGGTTGACCGGCACGGGGTATTCACCGCCGGCCAGGAACTTGGCCGCCTCGCCGGACACCGCCGTCAGGTTCGGCTCGGCCAGGGTGCGCACCAGGCCGACCCGCTCGAACGCGCGGATCGAGCCGGTCAGGCTGTCGCCGTTGGGGCCGGTGTAGGTCCCGCCGATCGTGCCGCCGCCGGGCAGGGTCCCGTTGATGCTGAAGTTGGCCGTCTGGCCCAGGGTGATGCTGCCCGTGCCCTGCTGCAGCACGGCGTTGAGGTTGACGCCCAGCTGCTTGATGACGCTGCGCTGGACCTCGACGACGCGCACGCGGAGCATCACCTGATCCTTGCCGGCGATGCTCAGCATGTTCAGCACCTGCTCGGGCTTGGCCACGTAGCGCAGGGCGATCTGGCCGGCCTTGTCGGCGTCGCTGGCGTTGGCGACCATGCCGGTCAGGATCACCGCCTCGCCGATCGGTTCGACCTGCACGCGGGCGCCGGGCAGGATCCGGTTGATGGTCTCGGCCAGGGCCCCGAAGTCGGCGTCGACGCGGATGTTCAGCGACAGGATCCGGCGGCCGGAGGCGTCGAACAGGATGGCGTCGGTCTGGCCCGACGTCATGCCCAGCACATAGATCTGGCGCGGTGAGCGCAGCACGGCGTCGGCCACGGCCGGGTTGGTGATCAGGATGTCGCGCACATCGACCGGCAGCTCGATCACCGCCGACTTGCCGCGCGGCAGGGCCAGGTCGCGCGTGGCCCCGCCGGCGCCGAGATCGACCCGGACGGTGGCCGGGCCGCCCGCGAGCGACTGGGACTGGATCGGGAATTCCTGGGCCGAAACGGCCGGCGCCGCGACCTGGACCAGGGCCGCGGCGATCAGAGCGGCCGCGGCGGCGCGCGGCGGGCGGAGCTTGTTCATCGCGACACCGTCACTTCGCTGGCCTG
Organism: Caulobacter sp.; assembly: GCA_030645575.1. GTDB lineage: Bacteria > Pseudomonadota > Alphaproteobacteria > Caulobacterales > Caulobacteraceae > Caulobacter. The sequence continues at coordinate 4,909 of JAUSMJ010000082.1, forward strand.
GCCGGCCCGATAGACCCGCACGACGCGGCTCGGGCCGCTGGGGCTGGATGCGCCGCTGCCGGCGGGCGCTCCGGCGTCGGTGTAGGCGCGCAGGGCGAGCACCAGGGAGCCGCCCTTCCTGGCCTCGGCCTGGGCGTCGGCGAGAACTTCGGAGTCGGCGGCGGCCACCTCGAGCGTGGCGACCGCGCCGACGATGGTCTTGGCGTCCTTGGCCGGCTCGGAAATCTGGTCGATGGCCAGGACCCGCAGGTTGCGCAGGACGGTCTGGGTGGTGACGCCATTGTCGCCCGCGTCGCGGCTGAGCAGGATATCGACCCGGTCGCCCGGCATGATGAAGCCGCCGGCGGCGCTATCGACGCTGACCGGCACGGCCATGGCGCGCATGCCCGGGGTCAGGACGACGGAGAGGAAGTTGCCCTCGCCGGCGCGGACGAGCTTGCGGGCGATGATCGGCTCGCCCTGCAGCAGGGGTTCGCGGACCACCGCGCCGACCATCGACTGGACCGCCGCGCCGCCGAACAGGGCGCCGGCCGCCTCGGCGGCCTTCTTCGCCGCCCCGGCCGCGCCGGCCGGTTGCACCCGCGGCGCGGCGCCGTCGGTGATGAAGGCGGTGTTGACGTTGGCGGCGGGCCAGTCCTGCCAGGTCATGTCGGCGGCGGCCAGGCGCGTGCCCACGGCCAGGTCGTGCTGAGCCACCAGCACCTTGACGGTCGGGGCGCCCGCGGGCGCCGGCGCGACCATCTCGCTGGTCGTCGCCGCCGGTTTTTTGGGCGCGAACGCGCCACGCACGACAAACGCCAGCGCGATGGCGGCGATTGCGGCGATCACCAGGATGAACAGGCGGACGGCGCTCATGAAACTCGGGCAGCCCCGGAAGGGGTGAAACTGTGTCGAGCCCGGCCAGTCTGGCCCGGGCAAACGGGCGATTCGTCACCGGCCCTTCTGGCGGTGGCCCACCATCGGTCCGCATGGTTAACGCCGGCCTAAGCCGCGCCTATCAAAGGCCGCGGAAAAGGGTCGTCAGCAGGCTCTCCGGAAAGGCCGCCAGGGCCCCGAAGGCGATCGCGATGCCGTAGGGTACATTCTCGCCGGGCGTCGCCAGGCGGCCGAACCAGCCGGGTCCCCGCGCCGCGATCGGCCGCAGCCACACCGACCGCAGGGCCAGCAGGGTCACCGCCAGCGCGCCGCCAGCCAGCGCCGTCACGAGCAGATAGGGCAGCAGGCCGCCCAGGCCCATCCACAGGCCCGCCGCCGCGAACAGCTTGGCGTCGCCGCCGCCGATCCAGCCGACGGCGAACATGCCCATGCCGGCGATCAGGGCCCCAAGGCCGATCAGGCAGGCCAGGCCGATCTGCGCCGGTCCCGCGCCCATCAGCAGCGCGGCGGGCAGGAAGGCCGCCGCCAGGGCGACCGAAATCCAGTTGGGAATGGTGAAGCTGACCGCGTCGCGCATCGCCCCGATCACCACCAGGGCCGGGAAGACGAACAGCAACAGGGTCTGGAGCAGGTGGGGCATGGAAATCCGCAGGGTCTTTGAGCGACCTTCGCGCGTCTCGGTGAACCGATGATTGACGCGGACCCAAAAAGCGAAAGGGCCGCGGATGTCTCCGCGGCCCCGCCGTTCGTTCGCGACAGCGAACCTCGCCGTTTAGGTGAGCTTGCTGTTGATGGTGGTGAAGGCGGTGTTGAGCTTCGTGCCCAGGGTCGTCACGGCGGTGATGATGACGACGGCGATGAGGGCGACGATCAGGCCGTATTCGATAGCGGTGGCGCCGGACTCGTCCTTGGCGAAGCGAGTCATGAACTTGGTCATCGGGTATCTCCTTCGAGGAGACCGGCTATTTTTACCGGTCGTTGATTGCGATTTCAGGACCCGATGACAGCAACGTCAGGAACGTCCCGGGTCTTCGAGGGTCAATATGGCGCGGGATCGTGAATCGATGATTGACCGCCGGAGAGAACGCGGAGTTCTCGAGGGATATTCGTGGCTCAAATTGGGGTCATGTTTGAATCAATTCGGGGCGCAGACGGCAGAAAGGCCGCGGATTTCTCCGCGGCCTAACTGTCTTCGACGGTGAAGGTGACGTGGACTACGTCAGCTTGTCGTTGATGCTGGTGAAGGCGGTGTTGAGCTTCGTGCCCAGGGTCGTCACGGCGGTGATGATGACGACGGCGATGAGGGCGACGATCAGGCCGTATTCGATGGCGGTGGCGCCGGATTCATCCTTGGCGAAGCGGGTCATGAACTTGGTCATTGCTTGATCTCCTATCAGCAAGCTGGCGGCAGCGGGATCAAGCCGCTTGGCCTGCTCGCCCCCGAAAACAAGGCCACTCTAGGCCGACGCGTTTAATGGCCAGTAAACAGCAGAATATTGTCGAACTTTTTCTATGGTTTACTCAAATTTACTATTACCATCTCTTAACCATGGCGGCCAGAACTCCTCCGGAGTCCTTATAGATTCACGGGCGCGCGGGGGCGGCGCAATTTCAGCCTTTGTTGACCATTCCGGCCGACTCTGCGGCGTCCTTAGCCGAGGTCCCTTTTCGCCATGCGCCGCCCCCTGGCTCTTCTCGCCGCCTTCGCGGTCCTGTCCATCGGCGGCTCCGCCTGGGCCCAGGGCCTGCCCGTGCGCATCGACCAGGCCACCCGCGTGGCGCTGTCGGCGCCGGCCCGCGACGTGGTCATCGGCAACCCGTCGGTGGCGGACGTGATCGTTGTCGATGGCCGCAACCTGCTGGTCATGGGCAAGGCCTACGGCGTGACCAACATCGTCGTGCTCGACGCGCGCGGCCGGACCATCCTCGACCGCCAGATCGTCGTGTCGGCCTCGGACGAGGGCCGGGTGTCGTTCTATCGCGGCCCGGACGTCTACAACTACGCCTGCTCGCCGCGCTGCGAGCGCACGCCGATGCCGGGCGAGCGCGACGCCAACGCCTACAGCCCGTGGTCGGGGCCCTACACGGCCTATCCGGACCGCGCGACGGCCGCCGCCGCCGCGGCCAAGGCCTCCGCCCCCGAGTAAACCGACGGTTAGGGACGAGCCCCTATCTTCTCCGCTTCCGAGGGAAGAGGCGTTCCAGACATGGCCGCGAAGGCCCGCAGACCGAAGTCGCTCCCGAGCCGCTTCCGTCGCAATCGCGACGGCGCGGTGGCGGTCGAGTTCGCCATCGTCGCGACCCCGTTTCTGGCGCTGATGTTCGGCATCCTCGACCTGGGCCTGGTGTTCATGGTCTCGACGACCCTCGAGAACGCCGTCGATGAAACCTCGCGCAAGATCCGCACCGGCGAGATGCAGGCCGCCGGCGGCACCGCCTCGACCTTCAAGACCGCGGTCTGCGAGGAAATGAGCTGGCTGGGTTCCGGTTGCGCGTCGGCCGTCCATGTGGACGTGCGGACCTTCCCGACCTTCGCCGACGTCAGCATCACCGATCCAACCACCGACGGCGCGTTCGACGACGCCAAGACCGTCTTCGACACCGGCGGCTCGGAGTCGATCGTGCTGGTGCGCGTCTACTACGAGTGGGCTCTGATGACGCCGCTGATCAACACGGGCCTGAAGAACCTGGCCAACGGCAACCGTCTGATCTCCGCCACATCGACCTTCCGCAACGAGCCGTATGCGTCATGATCGGCTTCCTGAGAAAGCTGGGTCGCGACCGGCGCGGGGTCTCGGCGGTCGAGTTCGCCCTGATCGCCCCGGTAATGATCGCCTTCTATTTCGGCATGGCCGAGGTCACCCAGGCGCTGCTGGCCGAGCGCAAGGCGGCGCACACGGCCTCCGCCATCGGCGACCTGGTGGCCCAGTCCTCCTCGGTGAGCTCGGCTGACCTCACCGACATCTTCTCGATCGCCTCGACGATCATGCAGCCCTATTCGACCACTTCGCTGAAGATGCGCGTCAGCAGCCTGACCGCCGATTCCGGCGGCACGCCGAAGGTCGACTGGAGCAGCGGCTCTGGCATGTCCGCCCTGACCACGGGCGCGACGGTGACGGGCGTTCCGACGGGCGTCATGACCGCCGGACAGAGCGTGGTCATGTCGGAGGTGACCTACAGCTACGACTCGCCGGTCAATGTGATGATGCCCAACGCCGTCACCTTCAGCCGCAAGTTCTATCTGCGGCCGCGCAAGTCCGACATGGTCGCCAAGACTAACTGACCGCCGCCAGGGCCTCGGCCAGCTCCTCGACGAGGCGGTGGCCGCGCATCCGCACGCCGTCGAGACGGTGGACCGGGCGCACGCCCGTCAGGCTGTTGGTCAGGAAGATCGCCTCGGCCGATTCCAGCATCGCGCGGGGGGCCTGGACCTCCTCGACGCCGACGAGGGCCATCACCTGCCGGCGCATGACGCCGTCGAGCACCCCACAGTCGCGATGGGGGGTGAACAGCCGGCCATCGCGGATCCAGAAGATGTTCGCCGCCGCGGCGCAGGCGACCTCGCCGCGGTTGTTGAGCATCAGCGCCTCGGCGGGGGCCGCCACGCGCCGGGCCAGGACGCTGTCGACATAGGACAGGGTCTTCAGCCGGGCCGACGCGGACCCCTCGTTGCGGCGCAGGTCGCTGGTGACCAGGGCCACCGACCCCTCCGGCCGGGGCGCGGCGAAGGCGAGGGCGAAGATGTGCGGTTCTGGATGGTCCGGCCGGTCGAGGCCCCGGCCGCCCGATCCCGCGGTCAGGGTCAGCCGCACGGCGGCCCGGGTCGTGGCCAGGCCCGACCCGTCGAGCATCGACTGACACAGGACGCGGGCCTCGTCGGCCTCTGGCGCCGGCAGGCCCAGGGCCATGCAGCCGCGCTGCATCCGGTCGATGTGCTCGTCGAACAGGATCAGCGCGCCGTCCTTCGCCAGGATGGTCTCGAACAGGCCATCGCCGAGCAGCAGGCCGCGATCGTCAAAGGGCATCATGTCAGGGGTTCCGTGAGGGCGCGCAGCAGGGCGGCGATCTTGTCTTCGGTTTCGAGCCGCTCGGCGCGCGGATCGCTGTCGGCGACGATGCCGGCGCCGGCGCGGGCCTCGTAGCGCCAGCCGCCCTGATCCTCGACCAGGCCAACCGTGCGGATCAGCACGCTGGAGTCGAAGGCGCCGTCGAACCCGGCCCACAGCAGGGCGCCGCAATAGGGTCCGCGCGGCGGCTCCAGGCGGGCGATGGTCTTCATGGCCTGGACCTTGGGCGCGCCCGTCACCGAGCCGGGCGGAAAGGCCGCCTCCAGCAGATCGATGGCGGTCAGGCCCGGCGCCAGGCGGCCGCGCACCGTCGAGACCAGATGGTGGACGTTGGCGAAGCTTTCGACACGGAACAGCTCGGGCGTGGTCACCGCCCCGGGCGCGCAGACCCGCGACAGGTCGTTGCGCATCAGATCGACGATCATCAGGTTCTCGGCCCGGTCCTTGTCGCTGGCCAGCAGCTCGGCCGCCAGGCGGGCGTCCTCGGCCGGCGTCGCCCCGCGCGGGCGGGTGCCCTTGATCGGCCGGGTCTCGACGGTCGCCGACCGGCCGGCGCCGACGCTGACGAAACGCTCGGGCGAGTTGGAGACCACCGCTCGACCGGGCAGCCGCAGGTAGCCGGCGAACGGCGCCGCGCTCTGGCCCGCCAGCCGCGCCAGCAGGTCGAAGGGGCTCGCGCCCGCGGCGAGGCGGCCGGTCCACAGCCGGGCGATGTTGGCCTGGAAATACTCGCCGGCGTGGATGCGGGCGATGACGTCGGCGACGGCGGCCTCGTAGGCCTCGGCGGCGGTGGGAGCATCGGCCCGGACGACCAGCGGCGCGCGGCGGGCCGGCCGCTCGGGCGCGTCCAGCCAGCTCGCCGCGAGGGCCGCGCCCGCCTCGTCTGGTCCGATGGCCAGGACCCTGCGGTCGCGGTGGGCAAAGGCCAGCAGGCTGGGATAGCGACCCACCGACAGGTCGGGCCAGTCGGGGTGGCGGGCCAGGCCCAGCGGCTCGATCCGGTCGCCCAGCTCATAGGCCGCCAGGCCCGCCAGGCCGCCCTGGAACGGCGGCCCCTCCGGGTGGGTCGGCCGGGGCCCGCCCAGCAGGGCCTTCATCGCCGGGAACGGCGCGCCGGCCATGTCCGCCCCGACGGTCAGGGTTTGATCGGGCTGGCGCAGGATATAGGACCAGCGGGCCCGCTCGCCCGCGCCGCCGGACAGCAAGGCGCAGGTCCACGGATCGTCGGCGAAGGCCGACAGCACCGTTTCCGGGGCCCGCCAGGGCCGTTCCAGGATCGTCGCCGCGCGCATGGGCGGCTGATAGACCCCCGGGCCGCCGCCGCAAAGATCAGACGCTCTGTTTGCCGCCGCCCCTGACGAACATCATGCCCAGCAGACCGAGCGCCAGCAGGCCGGCGATCGGGATGAAGCCGCCCTGCTGCGTTCCGGTGACGGCCGTGAACAGCCCGACCAGCATCGAGCCGATCCAGACGGTGAGGGTGCCGGACAGCGCATAGAGGCCAAAGAACGACGGCAGCTTCTCGGCCGGAACCAGCCGGGTCAGCAGGGTGCGGCTGGAGGCGTATTGCGCGGTGACGAAGATCGCCACGCCAAAGCCGATGACCAGGAACATCACCTCCGGCAGGGTCCTGAACATCGGCCCGTTCCACAGCGGCGCGTGGGCGGCCGGGTCATAGGGCCAGAAGAACAGCAGCCGGTCGCGGGCCATGCCCAGCCAGCCGGCCAGACAGAGGATCGAGCCGATGATTTCCAGCCGCACCGCGTTGCGCGGCCCGATGGCGTTGTCGAGGACGGCGCCGGTCAGCCCGCCGATGACGGCGAAGATGCTGAGCAGGATGCCGAAGGCCAGCAGCTCCAGGACGCCCCAGTGCATGACGCCCGCCGAATAGATGCCGGCGAAGATCAGCAGGGCGGTCATGCCGTCGTTGAACAGCATGCGGGCGCCCAGATAGATCACCGCGTCCCGCTCGGTGACCAGCACGCCGAGCACCTCGCGCAGCCGGGCCGGACCCCGCGCGGCGGCAGCGATCAGCGACCAGGCGACACCGCCCAGATGCGCGGCCGCCTGTTTCAGCGCCGCCACCAGGCTGAGGCCGGTCTTCGGCGCGTCGGGCGTGAACAGGAACAGCGGGATCGACAACAGCACCAGCAGGGCCGCCGCGATCGGGGCCACGATGCGCGAAGTCTCGGCCTGGCTCGGATCCAGTCCGAATAGCGGATGGTCCGGGATCAGGGGCCAGTTCGCCACCGCCGGGTTGCCGGGCAGGGCGAAGGCCAGCAGGCAGAAGGTCAGGGTGATGACCGAGAAGAAGTTGCCGGCCGACAGCGCCAGTCCCGAGGCCTGTGGCGCGTGTCGCTGGCCGGCCGCCCGGATCAGCAGCGAATTGTGGATTACCTCGCACCAGGCGAACAGCACGCCGATCAGGCCGAACAGCCACAACCCCGCCACGACCGGCAGGCCCTCGCCGCCGGGCCGGGCGAACCACAGGGCCCAGATCATTGGCGCCATGCCGGCCACGACCGCCAGCATCAGCGGCTTGCGCGCGCCGTAGCGGTCGATCGCCGCGCCCAGGACCGGCGCGGTCAGGGCGATGAAGATGCTGTTGAGCGTGCTGACCGTGGCGATCATCGCCTGGCCCTTGACCGGATCGCCGACCACGGCCGTCGTGAAATAGGGGGCGAAGATGTAGATGGTGATCAGGATCACATAGGGATCGCGCCCGCCCTGAAAGATCGACCAACTCCAGCCGCCGAGGGACAGCCGGCCCGCCGCCGGGGTCGCCGCCGCCGGCCCGTCGGCCGGCTCCACGCCGTCCGGTAGCACCTCGCCGAGAATGGTCAGGTCGTGGTCGTCGGCGCCCGGCGCGAGGTCATTCATTCCGCTTTTGTCCTGCCCTTGAGAAGAAGCCGACTTTCGCGGCCTTGTCCCAACGGTGGACGTCAAACGCGCGTTTGTCACCGGCCCGCGCGCGCCAGGCGGAAAATTCGGGAGCTCAGTCCAGGATGCGGTGCGTGATCGCCTCGCGCCGGGCGGCATCGACGCCGAGGACGTCCTCGAGATAGGCGTCGAGCGAGCGGTGGCGGTCGTGGATCGCGGCGAAGGCCGTCTCCAGATAGTGCGCCTCGACGCCCAGGGCGGTGATCACCGCCTCCCGCGACGGCCGGCGGCCGGTCATCTCCTCGAGCATGGCGGCGAACTGCGGCGCGCGGCGCTCGAACCGGTGCGGATCGTTGGTCAGCAGGAAGTCGGCGACGATGTCCTCCTCGTTCACGCCGGCCAGGTGATGGGTCAGGGCGGCCAGGATGCCCGTGCGGTCCTTGCCCGCGGCGCAGTGGATCAGCACCGGGCCGTCGGTCTCCGACAGGGCGTGGAAGTAGCGGCTGTAGAGGTCGATGTGACGATCGACGAACGGGGCGTCGCGATAATAGTCGACCATGTAGCCGGTGAAGGCCGCCGTGCTGAGGTCCGAGCCCTTGATGAACAGGTGCCAGGGATCTTCCTCCTCCTGGCCCATGTCGTTCTCGATCACCGTGGCGGCGAACCCCTGCCAGCGGCGGCTGGGGCTGCGCTCGCGCTCGTTGGGCCGGCGCAGATCGACGATCACCGACAGGTCCAGCGCGCGCAGGGCCTCCAGATCCGCCTCCGTGGCCTCGGCCTGGTGGGCGGAGCGGTACAGGCGGCCGCGCTTGAGCCGCCGGTCGCCGGCGGCGTAGTCGCCGAAGTCGCGGAAGTTCTCGATGGCGTCGAAGGAAATCTTGCGGGTCATGACCCTGTTCCTATCCAAGCCCGGTGACATTTGCGAGGCGCATCGCGACCCCGGGCGGTTACGGTTCTTTCACTTGCTCCGGTCGCCCGCGCCCGCCATGACGGTGAACGGGGGCGTGCTGAGTAGTTTCGTTCAACACCGGGGGGTGGGCCTGATCATGCTGATTATCGAGAACCTGACGCACGTCTATCCGAACGGGACGGTGGCGCTGGATGAGGTCAACCTGACCGTCGAGAAGGGCATGTTCGGGCTGCTGGGTCCGAACGGGGCCGGCAAATCGACCCTGATGCGCACCGTGGCGACGCTGCAGTCGCCGACCTCGGGCCATGTCCGCTTCGGCGACATCGACGTGCTCAGGGACCCCGAGCAGCTGCGCCGCACGCTCGGCTACCTGCCGCAGGACTTCGGCGTCTATCCGCGGGTGTCGGCCTACGACATGCTCGACCACATGGCCGTGCTCAAGGGCATCGCCAACGCGAAGGACCGTCGGGAGACGGTCGAGACCCTGCTGGGCCAGACCAACCTGTGGAGCGTGCGCAAGAAGGCCATCGCCGGCTTCTCGGGCGGCATGCGCCAGCGGTTCGGCATCGCCCAGGCCCTGATCGGCGACCCGTCGCTGATTATCGTCGACGAGCCGACCGCCGGCCTGGACCCCGAAGAGCGCAACCGCTTCCTCAACCTGCTGGCCGAGATCGGCGAGAACGTGGTGGTGATCCTGTCGACCCACATCGTCGAGGACGTGTCCGACCTCTGCCCGGCCATGGCGATCATCTGCGACGGCCGCATCGTCGGCCAGGGCGCGCCCAGCGACCTGGTCGGCGGGCTGAAGGGCCGGATCTGGAAGAAGGTCATCGACAAGGCGGAACTCATCGACCACCAGGCCCGCTATCGCGTGATCTCGACCCGGCTGTTCGCCGGGCGAACGGTCATCCACGTGATCTCCGACACCGATCCGGGCGACGGCTTCACGCCGGTGCAGGGGGATCTGGAGGACGTCTACTTCTCCACCCTCTCGACGCACCGCAAAGCCGCCTGAGGGCCCGGCCATGTTCAGCAAGATCGCGGGCTTCGAATTCCGCTACCAGCTGCGCAATCCGGTGTTCTGGGTGGCGGCGGGCATCTTCTTCCTGCTGACTTTCGGGGCGGTGACGATCGAGCAGATCCGCATTGGCGGCGGCGGCGGCGGGGTGCACAAGAACGCCCCCTACATGATCGCGCAGATCCATCTGGTCTTCTCGATCTTCTACATGTTCGTATCGACGGCCTTCGTCGCCAACATCGTCGTGCGGGACGACGAGACGGGCTTTGGCGCGATCCTGCGGTCGACGCGGATTTCGCGGTTCGATTACCTCTACGGCCGCTTCACCGGCGCGTTCGCGGCGGTCAGCCTGTCGTTCCTGGCGGTTCCGGCGGCGATCGCGGTCGGCTCGATGATGCCGTGGGTGGACAAGGAGACGCTGGGTCCGCTGACCTGGCGGCCGTTCCTGTTCTCCTACGTGGCCCTCGCCCTGCCGGCGCTGCTGCTGACCTCGTCGATGTTCTTCACCCTGGCGACGGTCACCCGCTCGCTGATGTGGACCTATGTCGGCGTCATCGCCCTGCTGATCCTGTGGACGGTCGCGGGCATCGCGCTGGACAAGCCTGAGTACGAGAAGGTCGCCGCCCTCTGGGAGCCGTTCGGCACGGGCGCCTTCGGCCTGGTCACGAAATACTGGACCGTGGCCGACCGGAACACGCTGACGCCCGCCCTGACCGGGGCCCTGCTGTTCAACCGGGTGTTCGCGCTGGGTCTGTCGGCCCTGTTCCTGGCGCTGGCCTTCGCGCTGTTCCGGTTCCAGACGGGGGCCCAGTCGGGCAAGCGCGGCAAGAAGGCCCGGCTGGCCGCGATCGCCGCGCCCGACGCCCCGCCGCCGCCGCTCAAGGCCCTGCCGAAGGCGCGCTTCGACGGCGCGGCGGCCTGGGCCCAGCTGCTCGCCCGCACACGCCTGGACATGGGCCAGGTGTTCGGCAGCCCGGCCTATCTGGTGCTGTTGGCGATGGGTCTGTTCAACGCCGTCGGCGCCCTGTGGTTCACCACCGACGACACGGGCTACGGCGGTCAGATCTGGCCGGTGACGCGCGCGCTGATCCCGCCCCTGATGGGCTCCTTCAGCCTGATTCCGATGATCATCGCCGTCTACTACGCCGGCGAACTGGTCTGGCGCGAACGGGAGAAGAAGACCCACGAGATCGTCGATTCCACGCCGGTTCCCGACTGGGCCTTCGTCGGGCCCAAGACCCTGGCCATCTCTCTGGTCCTGCTCTCGACCCTGCTGGTCAGCGTGCTCGCCGCCATCGTGATCCAGGCGATCAAGGGCTACACCAACTTCCAGCTCGACGCCTGGCTGGTCTGGTACGTCCTGCCCCAGGCCATCGACTGGCTGCTGCTGGCGGTGCTGGCGATGTTCCTGCAGACCCTCTCGCCGCACAAGTTCGTCGGCTGGGGCCTGATGGTGATCTACATGGTCACCACGATCACCTTCGTGAACCTCGGCTTCGAGCACAATCTCTACAACTACGGCAACGCGTCGGCCGTGCCGCTGTCGGACATGAACGGCCAGGGCAGGTTCTGGATCGGGGCGACCTGGTTCCGGGTCTACTGGAGCGCCTTCGCGGTCCTGATGCTGGTGCTCAGCTACGGCCTGTGGCGGCGCGGCACGGAAAGCCGGCTGTGGCCGCGCCTCGCGCGCCTGCCCCGGCGGCTGACCGGCAAGGCCGGCCTGACCTTCGCCACGGCCTTGCTGATCTTCGCCGGCACGGGCGGCTTCATCTACCTCAACACCAATGTCTGGAACGCGTATCGCACCAGCCAGGACGACGAGAAATGGCAGGCCGACTTCGAGAAGACGCTGCTGCGCTACGAGCACCTGCCGCGGCCCAAGATCGTCTCGATGAAGCTGGAGGTGGACCTCTATCCGCACGAGCCGCGGGTCACGACCTGGGGCTCCTATGTCGTCGAGAACCGCACCGCCGCGCCGCTGAAGGAGATTCACGTCCTCTTCGACCGCGACCTGAAGGTGAAGGCCCTGTCGATCCAGGGCGCGCGGCCCAAGAAGACCTTCGAGCGGTTCAACTATCGCGTCTTCGCGCTCGACACGCCGATGCTGCCGGGCGACCGGCGGGTGGTGACCTTCACCACCGAACGCGCGCAGCGCGGCTTCCGCAACGCCGGCAACGAGACCCGGGTCGTCGATAACGGGACCTTCCTCAACAACTATGAGATCGCGCCCCTGCTGGGCATGGAGCGCCAGGGCCTGCTGAAGGACCGCGCCAAGCGCCGCAAATACGGCCTGCCGCCGGAACTGCGCATGCCGCCGCTGGGCGATCCGGGCTCGATGCGGTTCAACTACCTGCGCCACGACGCCGACTGGGTGACGTCGGACATCACCATCACCACGGACGCCGACCAGACGCCAATCGCGCCGGGCTACGAGGTGTCCGACACGGTCAAGGACGGCCGCCGCACGGCCCGCTTCGTCACCGAGGCGCCGGTGCTGCCGTTCTTCTCGGTGCAGTCGGCCCGTTACGAGGTCAGCCGCGAACGCTACAAGGGCGTCGAGATCTCGGTCTACTACGATCCGCAGCATCCTTGGAACGTCGAGCGGATGAAGACCGCCGGCAAGGCTTCGCTGGACTACTACCAGGCCAACTTCAGCCCCTACCAGTTCAAGCAGTTGCGGTTCATCGAATTTCCGGCCTACGACGACTTCGCCCAGGCCTTCGCCAACACCATGCCCTGGTCGGAAAATCTCGGCTTCATCGCCGACCACAGGGACAAGTCGAAATTCGACATGGTCACGTACATCGGGGCCCACGAGATCGGGCACCAGTGGTGGGCGCACCAGATCATCGGCGCGGACCAGCAGGGGGCGACCTCGCTGTCCGAGACCCTGGCCCAGTACTCGGCCCTGATGGTCATGAAGCACATGTACGGCGAGGACCAGATCCGCAAATTCCTCAAGTTCGAACTGGACCGCTACCTGCGTTCGCGCGGCGGCGAACTGGTCGAGGAACTGCCGCTCTACAAGAACGAAAACCAGGACTACATCCACTACCGCAAGGGCTCGCTGGTGATGTACCGGCTGCAGCGGGAGATCGGCGAGGCGGCGGTCAACCGCGCCCTGCGGTCCCTGTTGGTCAAGTTCGGCTTCAAGGGCGCGCCCTATCCGACGTCGATGGACCTGGTCGCGGCCCTGCGCGCGGAGGCGCCGGCCGACAAGCAGGGGCTGATCACCGACCTGTTCGAGAAGATCACCCTCTATGACCTGAAGACAAAGGCCATGACGGTGAAGAAGCGCAAGGACGGCCGCTTCGACGTCACCCTGACGGTCGAGGCTCGCAAGCTCTACGCCGACGGCAAGGGCAGGGAGACGCCCGCCCCGATGGCCGAGGTGCTGGACGTCGGCCTGTTCACGGCCATGCCGGGCGACAAGGGCTTCGACTCGAGCAAGGTCGTCGCCCTGGTCACCCGGCCGATCCGCACCGGGACCCAGACCCTGACCTTCACCGTCGACAAGGCGCCGAAGTACGGCGGCGTCGATCCCTACAACTACCTGATCGACCGCAACTCCGATGACAATGTGCTGAAGGCTGGCTAAAGCCGAAGGCATGACAAAGCCCGCCGCCGGCCCGCTCGAGGGCCTGACCGTGATCGAGATGGGGACCCTGATCGCAGGTCCCTTCTGCGGCCAGATCCTCGGCGACTTCGGCGCCCAGGTGATCAAGATCGAGGACCCGGCGGTCGGCGATCCCATGCGCCAGTGGGGCCGCAGCCTGCCCAAGGGCCATTCGCCCTGGTGGCCGGTGATCGGCCGCAACAAGAAGTCGGTGACCCTCAACCTGCGCACGGCCGAGGGTCAGGCCATCGCCCGCAAGCTGATCGGCGGGGCCGATGTGCTGGTCGAGAACTTCCGCCCTGGCGCGCTGGAAAAGTGGGGCCTCGGCTACGACAGCCTGGCGGCCGACAATCCGGGCCTGGTCATGGCTCGCGTGTCGGGTTTTGGCCAGACCGGTCCCTACGCCTCGCGCGCCGGCTACGCCCTGATCGGCGAAGCCATGGGCGGCCTGCGTTACATCACCGGCGAGCCGGACCGCGCCCCGGCCCGGGCCGGCATCTCCATCGGCGACAGCCTGGCCGGCCTGCACGCGGCGCTGGGGACGATGATGGCCCTGCACGCCCGCCACCGCAGCGGCAAGGGCCAGGTCGTCGATGCGGCGATCTACGAAAGCGTGCTGTCGGTGATGGAGAACCTGATCACCGAATACGGCCTGACGGGCTATGTCCGCGAGCGGTCGGGATCGGTGCTGCCGGGCATCGCGCCGTCGAACGCCTATCCGACGCGGGACGGCGCGCTGGTGGTCATCGGGGCCAACCAGGACACATTGTTCAGGCGGCTCAGCGAGGCCATGGGCCGGCCGGAGCTGGCCGAGGATCCGCGCTACGCCGGCCATGCCGCCCGGGGCGAGCATCAGGCCGAGCTGGACGCCCTGATCGGCGCCTGGACGGCCACCCTCGACGCCGAGGCCCTGCTGGCGCTGATGGAGACCAGCGGCGTGGCCGCCGGCCGGGTCTATCGCGCCCCGGACATGCTGGCCGATCCGCAGTTCGCCGCGCGGGAGGCGATCGTCGAGACGGCCCATCCGGTGTTCGGCTCCGTGAAGATGCAGAACGCCTTTCCCAAACTCGCCGACACGCCGGGCGGCGTGCGCTGGCCGGGCCCCGCCCTGGGCGAGCACACCGATGCGGTGCTGGCCGAGCGGGCCGGGCTGTCGCCGGACGATCTGAAGGACCTGCGCGGCCGCGGGATCATCTAGGCGCCCGCTTCGGCCGGGGCTACGTCCGACCGGTGGCCTCGGCCAGCGCCCGCACGATCTGATGGACATTGTAGGGCTTGCGCACCACCGGGGCGTCGAAGCCCTCCGGCGCGCCGCGCTCGCCGTAGCCGGTGGCGAAGACGAAAGGGGTTCCCCGGTCGCGCAGCGCCGCAGCCAGCGGCATGACGGACTCGCCGTTGAGGTTGGCGTCCAGCACCGCCGCGTCGATCTCGCGGTCGAGCATGGCCATCGCCTCGCCCAGCTCCGCCGCGCTGCCGACGACGATGGCCCCGGCCTCGACCAGGCCCGCCTCGAGCTCCATGGCCAGCAGGACGGCGTCCTCGACCACCAGCAGGCGCAGGCCTTCGACGCCGCCGTGCGCCGCCTCGGCCCGTCCGTGCGAGGCCCCGGCCCCGGTGGACGGGTCGATCTCGGCGACCGTCTCCTCCCTGACCGGATCGGCGACCGCCCGTGGGTCGGCCCTGAGGACGGCCCGCACGCCGTCGGCCCGGTATTCGACCCGGCCCTCACCGCCCAGCTCCCGGCCGGTGACCCGGTCCAGCAGGGTCGAGCCGAAGCCCCGGCGCTCCGGCGGCGCGACTGGCGGGCCGCCGCTCTCGGCCCAGCGCACGGAGAATCCGCCGTCGGCCGTGGTCTCCCAGATCACCTCGACCCGGCCGGTCTCGACCGACAGGGCGCCGTATTTCACCGCGTTGGTGGCCAGTTCGTGCAGGGCCAGGGACACCGCGTTGGCGGCTCGCGGCGTCAGGATCAGGTCGGGGCCCTCCCAGCGCGCCTGGCCCGGCGCCAGACCGCCCAGCTCGGCCGCCGCGATATGGCCCAGACTGGCGCCGCGCCAGCGCGTGGCGGTCAGCAGCTCGTGGGCCGAAGCCATCGCCTTGAGGCGGCCGGCGAAGGCCGACAGGAAGCCATCGGTCGAGGTCGTGCGCCGGGCCGACTGGGCCGCCAGCGACTGTACCGCCGCCAGCACGTTCTTCACCCGGTGGTCCATCTCGGCCAGCAGGGTCTCGCGGTGGTCCTCCTCGGACTTGCGACGGGTGATGTCGCGCACGACGCCGATCACCCGATGCCGCGCCCCGTCGCGGTCGGCGACCATCACGCCGGCGCCCTGCATCCAGCGCAGCCGACCGTCGTCCGGCCGGACCATGCGGTACTCGGCCGTATAGCGACCCTCCTCGCGAAGGCCGCGCTCGACCTCCTCGCGCAGGCGGGCGGCGTCGTCCGGATGGACGAAGCGGAACGCGACGTCGCCACCCTGACCGCCGGCCGAGTCCGCGGTAAGGCCGATCAGTAACTTCATCCGCTCGCTGACGAAGACCCTGTCCAGAGCGATATCCCATTCGAACTCGCCAAGGCCCGCGGCGTCCAGCGCCAGTTCCACCCTGCGTTGGTCCAGCTGGGCGCGCTGCTCGGCGTCGATGGTCCGAGCGTCGTGGACCAGCATTTCGCTGGCCAGAGCCGCGAGGTCCTCCAGCGCAAGTCGCTCGGCCTCCGTGTGCGGCGCGTGGGCCTGTGGATCGCCGACGGCCAGCACGCCAAGCACCTCGCCGCCCGGCGCGACCAGCGGCGCGGCGGCATAGAAACGCACGTCCACCTGGCTCATGCTGTCGCGCCAGGCGTCGAAACGCGGGTCGATGGTGACGTCGTCGCTGAACAGGACGCGGGGGTTGCGGACCATAAGGTCGGCCAGGCTGCCAGCGCGCGGATACTGCCCCGAAGGGATGCCGACCCGGGCCTTGTGCCAGAGCCGGTCCTCATCGACCAGGACGATGGCCGACCGCGGCGCGCGCAGCACCAGCGCCGCGGTGCGGGCGATCCGGTCGAACCGGCTGTCCGATCCGCTGTCCAACGCATGGAGCGACCGCAGCGCGTGCAGCCGCGCGGCTTCGTCGGTCGTGGAGGGGCGTAACGCAACGTCGTCCATCACCCGCCACCATAACGAGTAACGACCGGTCGCGCGACAGGCGAGATTCCGTGGCGTCCCGGAGCTTGTCGGGCTAGGATGGAACTCGATCTCGCGGGGTTGCGTTCCCGGTCAGTCCCTCGCCTGGAGGGCCGCCGGTTTCGGCGCGCCCGAGAACACGGAGCCTGTCATGTCCACTCACGCCACCTCCCCCAATTCCGGCGAAGCCGACCAGGTCAAGACAGACCTGAAGAGCGCGGCCAAACACGCCGAACGCAGCTTCATCGAGGCCGCCGACCAGGCCCGCGACCGCCTGACCGCCGCGGCCCACCGCACTGAGACGGCCGTGCACGAAGGCATGGAAACCCTGCGCGCCCAGAGCCGCGCCTATGCCGACACCGCTGGCCAGCAGCTCGACGAGGCCCAGCGCTACGTCGTCGAAAAGGTCAAGGAACGGCCGGTCACGGCCACCCTCGCCGGCATCGGCGTGGGCGTGCTCATCGGGCTCCTGCTCGCCAGCCGCGGCGATCGCCGCTGATGATGGAACGGACGCTCATGGCCGTGGCGGCCCTCGCCGCTATCGCCGCCGCCGCGGTCGCCGGTGTCTTCTCGGCCTTTTTCGCCCTGTTCGCCTTCCTTGAGCCGCATGTCGGCACGGCCGGGGCGGCGGCGATCATCGCCGGCTGCTCCGCCGTGGTGATCGCCCTGGCCGGCTTCGTCGCGGCCCGCAAGGCCAAGGGCGACCGCAAGGCCGTCGCGGCCGAGATCCCCGACGCATCCCTGGTGGAGATCATCCTGGGCGTCGTGCGCGACCGGCCGATCCTGTCGGCGGGCGCGGCGGTGGCGGCCGGCATCTACGCCCTGCGCAATCCCCAGCTGGTGGCGGCGGTGATCCGCGCCTTCATGGACAAGCCCGCCGACCGGAACTGACCGCCCCGCCCGGGCGCTACGCTCCGGAGTCTGTCCGGAGTGCGCCATGTTCATCCTTCCCGATCTGCCCTACCCGTCCGACGCGCTGCGGCCGGTGATCTCGGCCGAAACGCTGCGCTTTCATCACGGCAAGCATCACAAGGCCTATGTTGAAGCCCTCAACAGGCTGCTGGAGGAGCAGGGCGCGAGTCCGGGCGACCTCGAATCGGTGGTGCGCGAGGCCGCCGGCGATCCGGCGCGGGACAAGCTGTTCAACAACGCCGCCCAGGCCTGGAACCATGGCTTCTTCTGGGACGCCATGACGCCGGACCTCCAGGCGCCGGACGGCGACCTGGCCGCCGCGATCGACAGCGCCTTCGGCGGCCTCGCCGGCCTGAAGGCCGCCCTGGTCAAGACCGGCGCCGACCATTTCGGCTCGGGCTGGGTCTGGCTGCTGGCCGAGGGCGACCGCCTGAAGGTTCTGGCGACCCACGACGCGGCCAATCCGCTGACCCTCGACGGCGTGGTTCCGCTGACCGTCTGCGACCTGTGGGAACACGCCTATTATCTGGACCACCAGAACGACCGGAAAGGCTTCCTCGAAGCCTGGTTCGACGCCCTGCCCAACTGGACGCTGGCGGCCGACCAGTACGCGGCCGCCCGGGGCCGGGGCCCTGCCTGGCGGTATCCCGCGTCAGTACGGCCTGGCGGAACGGCTCTCCGCACGGAGCGTTGAAAAAACAAGGGCTGTTCTGGACCGCCTGATCCTGAAGGGAGACAAGCAATATGTTGAGATGGGCGCTGATTTTCCTGGTCGTGGCGTTGATCGCCGCTTTCCTCGGCTTTGGCGGACTAGCCGGCACGGCGGTCGGCATCGCCAAGATTCTGTTCTTCGTCTTCCTCGTGCTGTTCCTGGTCTCGGCCGTGATGCATCTGGTCAGGGGCCGCGCGCCCTGACGGGCGGCGCTCCGCGCACGACGATCGACGGCGGCGGGTGATCCCGCCGCCGTTTTCGTTGGGGCTCAGGCCGGAACCGGCCGGCGGTCGATCGACCAGGTGCGCCACGGCTCGAAATGCGAGCCGGTCCAGGCCAGGGCCGTCACCCGGACGATGTCGTCCTCGATCTCGATACAGTTGAAGCCGATCGGCGCGCCGCGCTCGCGGATCGACAGCGTGCTGGCGCCGACGGCCCAGGTCCGCCCGTCCCCGCCGGGATAGGGCAGGGCGAACGGCGCATGGACATGGCCGGTCAGCACCAGGTCCACGCCCGCATCCGAGAGGGCCACGGCCGCGTCGTGCCCGCCATGCACCAGGCCGCTCATCGGCCCGCCGATCATCTCGATCAGCGGATGGTGGCAGGCGACGATCTTCAGGACGCCAGGGGGCGCTTCGGCCAGGGCCCGGGCGGCGGCGGCGACCTGTCCGGGCGAGATGGCCCCCTTGGACCAGTTGGCGCGCAACTGCACTCCGCGGGCGGTGTTGACCGTGGCGATCGCCAGGCCGGCGCGCTGGAACGAGGTGCGCTGCACCTGGCCGAAGTGACGTTCGTAGCGCTTCCACGGCGCGAACAGTCGCCTGGTCAGGCTGAAGTAGGGTGTGTCGTGGTTGCCGGGCACGATGACGGATTCGGCCGCCAGGCTGTTGATCCAGGTGCGCGCCGCCTTGAACTCCGGTTCAGCGCCCTCCCGGGTGACGTCGCCAGTGATCACGGCCAGGTCCGGCCGGTGTTGCGCGAACCAGGTCGCGACGCCGGAGACCGCCGCCCTGTTTTCGCCGCCGAAATGAATGTCCGACAGATGGGCCAGCCGCAACGTCACGCCAGCACCTCCGCCTCGCGCGGCGTCAACGCCTTGAAGGCGACCGGCCGGAAGTGAAAGTCGGCCACGGGCCCCAGCTGGATCGGCTCGCCGTCCAGCACGGCGGGGATCGGACCGCTGGCCCAGGCGCGACCGGCGCGGACGCGGGTGACCACCACCGTCGGGTCGGCGCGCCAGTCCCCGAGCGCGGCGTGAAATCCCAGGCGGAACACGTCCAGGGCCCCGGCCGGGTCGATGGCCGCCGCCTCGAGATAGTCCTCGCCTTCGTCCATCGCGCGCGACACCAGGGGGCACATCAGGGCCAGGGCCTCGGCCTTGGCGCGCGGGCGGCGCCCCAGCGAGAAGCGCAGCCGCCCGGTGAAGGCCCGGCGCAGGGCCCGCCGCGCGCGATCGACGGCGCCGCCAAGGTTTCCCTGCCGGGCCGCCTCCCTGGCCTCGGCCCACAGCGCCGGCGAGCCGAGGATGGCGGCGACATAGAAGGCGTGACCGTCGATCTCGCCGCCGGAGACGCGCCGTTCGACGCCGTCGGTCAGGATGTCGGCCAGCGCCGTCTTCCAGTCGCGTCCATGATAGAGGGCGTTGGGCAACATGTTCATCGTGCCGCCAGGCAGCGGGGCCAGCAACGGTCCCCTGGGTCCGACCATCTCCGCCGCGGCCCGGGCCGTGCCGTCGCCGGCGACGATCGCCAGCAGGTCGGGTTTCGTGTCGAGCGCGGCGCGCAGACAGGCTTCGAGCCCCGCCTCGCCGGGCGTCGTGACCGCGCCCTTCACGCCCAGCTCGCCCAGGATCCGTTCGACCTCGCCGACGGCGCCGGGGCCGGCGCGGCCGGCGGCGGGATTCACCACGACCGCCACATGGTTGAGGCGAGGCCTCTTCGTTCCGGTCTTCACGCCGCGCCGTCTCCCACACCCCGTCGCAGCCTAACGGATTCCGGTCCGCGCGAGTTCCCCGCCAGGAACCCTTGCCGCGCTCCGGGCGTTGCCAAGCCGTGGGGCATCACTCGGGATACAAGGAACACACTTATGTACAAGACCCTGATCGCCCTGGCCGGCGCCGGCCTTCTGACCGCCGCCTGCACGACGACGGGCAATGTCGAGCGCAACGCGGCCGGGGGCGCCGCCCTGGGCGCCATCGCGGGGGCCGTGATCGGTAACAACACGGGCAGCGGCGACGCCGGAACGGGCGCGGCGATCGGCGCGGTCGTCGGCGGCACGGCCGGCGCCATCAAGGGCTGTCGCGATGACGGCGGCTGCGGCGCCACCCCGCCAACCAAGCGCCAGTACTACGACGAGGTCGCTGGTCGGTACTACTATTACGATCAGGCCACGGGTCGGTACTACTGGGAAGACGGCCGGCCCCGGAACTGATCGTTGAGCGCTCATTGACGAGCGGAACGGGCGGTTGGCCAGAGGGCCGGCCGCCCTTTTTCCGGGCTGAGGGCCGGGACATGAACAGGTTGTCGAAACTGACCGTGCTGGGGGCCGCCGCCCTGATGCTGAGCGGCTGCGGGACCCTGTCCGGACTTGGCCGGGCGAAGCAGTCCAACGCCTGTCAGGACCTTACGGTCTCGATCTATTTCAAACGGGATTCCGCGGCCATCACCCGCGAGGCCCAGGCCGTGCTGCGGGGCGCCGGAGACCTCGCCCGCGGCTGCGCGCTGGGTCAGGTGGACGTGACCGGCCTGGCCGACTCCATGGGCGACCCGGACGTGAACCTGGCGCTGTCCAGGCGGCGCGCCGACACCGTGCGCAAGGCCGTCGAGCGGCTGGGGTTCGTGACCGTCAACTTCCAGGTCGGCGCCGTGGGCGAGCGGGGCGCGGTGACCCCGGCCGGAGACGACCGTCCCCTGCGTCGCCGGGCCGACGTGACCTTCCACCTCAAGCCCCGCTGAGGCGCATAAAATCCCGGGCGGATCGTGAGATCCGCCCGGGAGGTATGCATCATCGAGAAAAGGGGTGCGGAGGCGACTGGCTGGCTTTCACCAGCCTCAAGTCGGGGGGGGCGTCGCCGCCTCCGCAATCCATAAACGTCGCTCCCCCGAAATCCGTTCCCGCCGCGCGGAAAAAAGTTTGAACTTTTTTCAATCCAGACGGGAAACCGGAACAGGCCTCCTGGCGAGACGTTCTCTAACGGAGACCACGGACAGGAGGTCTATTCCATGGCCGCATTCATTCGCCACTCCCCCCCTGTGCAACAGGGCGAAACCCACATCGAGGTGACCGACGCGCGCCAGGGCCGCTGGGGCCGACACATGTTCTGGGTGCTGGTGGCGTCCACCATCCTGGCGGTGATCGCCCTGTTCGGCAGCTGGGCGCTGAGCGCCGGCGACCTGGCGGAGGCTGACGCGAAAAACTCGCCCACGGCCGCCGAAGCGCGGGTCGTTGGCGCGCCGGTCGTATAGGGCGTCAGGCCGCCTTGGCGGTCCGGCCGGGGTGGAAGAACAGCGCCTGGCCGATCGCCGCCTTCACCGTTTCCGGCTGGAAGGGCTTGGTGATCAGGAAGGTCGGCTCGGGCCGCTCGCCGGTCAGCAGGCGCTCGGGGAAGGCCGTGATGAAGATCACCGGGATGTCGTAACGCCCCAGGATGTCCTTCACCGCGTCGATGCCAGAAGAGCCGTCCGCTAGCTGGATGTCGGCCAGGACCAGGCCGGGCGCCTTGCGCGCCACGGCCTCGACCGCCTCGGTGCGGGTGGCGGCGATATCGACCACCGTGTGGCCCAGCTCGCGCACCAGCGCCTCGATGTCGGCGGCGATGACCGGCTCGTCCTCGATGATCAGGACATCGGTCGCCAGTTCGGCGTCGATCTCGTTCTGGGCCTGGGAGATCAGGCGCTCGACGTCGGGGAAGTCGGTGTCGAGGATCTGGGCCGCCTCGCTCGGGGTGAAGCCCTCCAGCGCGGTCAGCAGGAAGGCCTGGCGGGAGCGCGGCGCGATGCGCATCAGGCGCTGGCTGGCGTCACGGTCATCCGACGGGACGCGGTCCTCCAGGCGGGCGCCCGAGGTGCACCAGATGGCGTGGAACACATGATACAGCGCCACCCGGGGCGACAGGCGGCTGTCGAGTGTCTGGTCTCCCGCCGCCAGGGCTTCAAGCGCAACGCGGACATACTGGTCGCCGGTGGTCTGGCTGCCCGTGAGCGCGCGCCCATAGCGGCGCATGTAGGGCAGATGCGGCGCCAGACGAGCAAGAAGACTCATAACCCCTCCCGTTTTCAGGTCTTCGGTTTGGAGCACGCGCCGACACCCGCGAGGACGGGGGCGCGCCTCCCTCGGACGGCCTAACGTCCAGGAACGACGGCGGTTCCCAGACTACGCCTCCTGGTCCATCATGGCGAACACGGTTTCGGGAACCAGGGGCGGAGTCGGGACGTTGAACGGCCGAAGTCAAAGTTCCAGGAGGGGGCTGGCATTTCGCCACGCCGACAGCATGATCGATCAGAGTTCCATGGATGAACGGCGGAAGGGTGCGGCCCCGCTCGACGAAGCGCGGCTCCGGCAGCGCGCTATCGGCGTCAAGCTGCGGCAGATGTTCGACGACGTGGTCAACGAACCGGTTCCGGACGAGTTTCTCGACATTCTGAGGCGAGCGGACAAACAGACCGGTGAGGGCTGAGATGGCCGCGGCGATGGACGGCCCCGCCGCCCCGCTGGAAGGGGCCGCCCGCGACAAGGTGTTTCAGCGCGAGCTCGTGACGCTCATTCCGCACCTGCGCGCGTTCGCCCGCACCCTGACCGGCGACGCGACCGCCGCCGACGATCTGGCGCAGGACGCGATGATCAAGGCCTGGGACGCGCGCGCCAGCTTTCAGCTGGGCACCAACATGAAGGCCTGGACCTTCATGATCCTGCGCAACCAGTTCTATTCCGACAAGCGCCGCTCGTGGCGTTCGACCCAGCTGGACCAGGAGGCCGCCGAGCGCACGCTCGTGGCCGTCGATGATCCCGAATCCCCCATCGCCCTGGATGAGCTGCGCCTGGCCATGAGCATGTTGCCCTACGAGCAGCGGGAAGCCCTGATCCTGGTCGGCGCCGGCGGCTTCGCCTACGAGGAGGCGGCCGACATCTGTGGCTGCGCCGTCGGCACGGTGAAGAGCCGCGTCAGCCGGGCCCGCAAGGCCTTGCAGGGCATTCTGGAAACCGGGGCCTACGATCGCGACGGCCGTGAGGCCGGAGACGCGATGCGCTCGATCCTCGCCGACGCGGAGCGGCTGAGCGCGATCCGGTGACTCTATTCGAAAGGTTGCGGTGGGGGCCTGCAACGACGATCAGGGTCCGGCTCGGCGTGGCCATGGCCCTGGCGCTGCTGCCGGTGCTCCTCCTGGGGACCGGCCAGTCGCTGCTCGCCTTCCAGCGCGAAGCCGCCGACCGTCAGGCCGTGCTGCAGTCGGCGGCCCAGCGCAGCGCCGCCACGGCCCGGGCGCGGATGGAGGCGGCCGGGGTGCTGCTGGAAACCCTCGGGCCCGGCGCGATCGGCATGGACTGTTCGCGACGCCTGGCCGACATCCGCCGGCGCCTGCCCGGCTACGCCAACTTGATCCGCTTCGACCGCATCGGCCGCGTCGCCTGCTCGGCCGAGAGCGTCCCGGCCGACGCGGCCCGTCGCGACCGCGCCTGGTTCCGCCGGCTGGCCGCGGGCGACACCATGGTCGTCACCCTCGACCCGGGCGTCTCCTACGCCAGCGAGCCCAGCCTGTTCACGGCCGCCCGCGCCTACGAGCCCCAGACCGGGTTCAGCGTGCTGGCGGCGGTCATTCCCCTGGCCAGTCTGCGTCCGGAACTCGAGGATCGTTCCCTGCCGCGCGGCTCGCAGGTGGCCGTGGTCGATCACGAGGGCCGGTTCCTGTCGGTGACCGACGAAAAGGCCTTTCCCCTGTCGGTCAAGAGCTGGATCGACCGGGCCGGCGTGCGCGGCTCCTATCTGGGCTACGGCTTCGACCGCCACGCCGTGCGGCGGGTCTATTCGGCCGCCCCGCTGGTCGGCGACGACCTGTTCGTCATCCTGTCGGCGCCGTCGGCCGGGCTGTTCTCGACGGCCTGGCTGGACCCCCTGTCCGGCATCGTCTTCCCGCTGATCGCCTTCATCGTCGCCCTGGTCGCGGTGTTCTTCGCCGCCGAGCGGGGCGTGGGACGGTGGATTGTCTATCTGCAGCGCATCGCCGCCATCTACGCCCGCGGCCGGTTCACCGTGCGCCCGCTGCAGGCCGAGCGGGCCCCGCCGGAGATCCGCGAGCTGGCCGAGACGCTGGACCACATGGCCGCGACGATCGTGGCCCGCGACGCCACCCTGCACGAGAACCTGGACCAGAAGGACGCGCTGATGCGCGAGATCCATCACCGGGTGAAGAACAACCTGCAGGTCATCAGCTCCCTGCTCAGCATGCAGGAGCGGGCGCTCGGCGATCCGGCCGCGCGCATGGCGATGAGCGATACGCGCCAGCGCATCACCGCCCTGGCCCTGATCTACCGCGCCCTCTACCAGGGGCCCGATATCAAGCACGTCGACCTGAAGCCCTTCCTGGAAGACCTGATCGGGCAACTCCTGGCCGGGGAGGCCGGCGGCCATATCCGCACCGAGGTGCGCGCCGACAGGCTGGCGATCGACCCTGACAAGCTCGCGCCGCTGGCGCTGTTCGCGGTCGAGGCCGTCACCAACGCCCAGAAGCATGCTCTGCAGAACGCCGGCGGGACGCTGACCGTCGACTTCACCCTGCGCGACGGCGAAGCGGAGCTGGCCATCGCCGACGACGGCGGTGGCGGGGTCGCGTCGTCCGCCGAGTCCTCCCAGACTGCCGGTGTCGGCCGCACATTGATGAATGCCTTCGCGCGTCAATTGCGCGGCAAGATGACCCTCGAACAGAACCCCATGGGAGGCCTCACTGCGCGTCTCGTCTTTCCGATGCCCGAGGTTCCCGCGGACGGAACCTGAAGGTCCGGGAGGCGTTGTTCCCTCGTGCAACAACCGCCCCGCTCATCGGGGCCCGAGGAGACTGCGCTATGCGTAAGATCGTAATTCTGGCCGTCGCGGCCGCCAGCCTGCTCGCCGCCGCCTGTAACACCATCGAAGGCGCCGGCAAGGACGTCCAGGCGGCCGGTGAGGCTGTCGAGGAAACGGCGAACGACGCCAAATAGGCGTCTTCAGGATCCGAACGACGGAACGGCCCTCGACCTCGCGGTCGGGGGCCGTTTTCGTTCAGGTCATGCTGTAGCGGATCGGCAGGGACTTGGGTCCGCTGACGAAGCTGGCGAGGCTGCGGCGCGGCTCGCCATTGAACGCCAGCGTCTCGAGGCGGGGCAGCAGTTCCTCGAAGAGGATCCGCATCTCCATCTTGGCCAGGTGCTGGCCCAGACACAGGTGCGCGCCGTAGCCGAAGGCCAGGTGCTTGTTCGGCGACCGGTCAACGCGGAACGCGTCGGGATCATCGAACACGGCCTCGTCGCGGTTGCCCGAGGGATAGGCCAGCCACAGCCAGTCACCCTTGGCGATCTTGCGCCCGCCGAGCTCGGTGTCGGCCGTCGCCGAGCGCATGAAGTGCTTCACCGGCGTGGTCCAGCGGATGGCCTCGTCGACGAGGCCCGGGATCAGGGACGGATCCGCCTTCAGCCTGGCCAGTTCTTCGGGATACTGGCACAGCCCCCAGATCGCGCCCGCGGTAGAAGAGGACGTCGTGTCATGTCCGGCCGTGGCGACGATGACGTAGTAGCTCATCGCCTCGAAGTCGTTGATCGGCTCCCCGTCGACCTTGCCGTTGGCGATCACGCTGGCGACGTCGTCGCGCGGATTGGCCTTCCGGTCGTCGGTGATCGTTTTGAAATACATGAAGAAGTCGGCGATCACGCTCTGCAGCGCGGCGAGGGCTTCGGGCCCCTGCATGGTCTCGGTCTTGCTCTGATTGCGGTTCAGATCCGGGTCCTGGGCGCCGAACAGCTCCTGCGTCAGCTTGAGCATGCGCGGCTCGTCTTCGGGCGGCACGCCGAGGATCTCCATGATCACCCGTAGCGGATAGTAGAGGGCGATCTCGTTGACGAAGTCGCACTCCCCGCCCAGCGAGGCCATGTGATCGACGTGCTGGCGGGCGATCGGGCGGATGCGGTCTTCCAGCTTGCGGATATTCTGCGGCAGGAACCATGACTGGGTCATGATCCGGTACTTGGGATGGTCCGGCGCATCCATCTGGACCAGCGTGCGCACCAGGTGCGGACTGCCGCCGGTCATGGCCCGGACCATCTTGTCGCCTTCGATCGTGGTGAAGGTCGTCGGCATGTCGCCGGAGTGGAACAGGTCGTTCTGCCGGCTGACCTCAAGAATGTCGGCGTGCTTCGTCACCAGCCAGAACGGATAGACGCCCTCCAGCTCGGCCTTGCCCACCGGATTGTTCGCGCGCAGCCAGCGGAAGGCCTCATGCACGCTGTCATCGGCATAGGCCGCCGGATTGATGGCCTGAAAGGCGATCTCGTCGGGAATGCGTTCTGCGCCGCTCATGGTCGTTTCCCTTTTGCCCCGTACCGAGCATGCCGCCGTGACGTCACGGAAGCAAAGGGCCAGCCGAGCGGATGCGTCAGCCGTAGTCCTCGCGGCAACGGGCATGGAGCTCAAGGTCGCGGGCGTAGAGCCGCTCGATCTTGCGGCGTTCGGCGGCGGAGATGTCGAGCACCTCGACCTGGCGGGTGACGTTCGTCTGGCTGAGGGTCAGCGGCCGGCCGGTCATTTCCGACATCCGGGTGGCGAAGGCGTCGGCCTGCTCCAGCACGCCCCAGCACCAGATCGTCGGCAGCACCGCGTCCAGCGGCTGGCCGGGAAGCCAGCCCAGATAGGCGCTGGCCAGATCGCCGAACACTTCGGGATGCTCAAGCTGATAGTCGAGAAAGCCCTCGAAGCCATAGCGTCCGGCCGCCTGCGCGGTCAGGTGGGCGTCGAACCGTTGCCACGGCTTCTTCTTCAGGAACCCCTGCCGGGCATAGTTGTAGTCGGACCGGGCCCGTTCGGCGGGGTCGCGCAGCAGGACGATGCTCTGGACCGGAAGGCGCAGGCCGGACTGCACCGCAGGCTGGTCGAAGTGACCGCCGATCAGCAGATCGCCCGGCCGGACGGCGGCGTCGATCTTCGCCAGCGCCGCGTCGAGGCTCAGCACCTTCAGGTGTTTGCTGAGATTCTGGGCCTGTGAGCGCCACATGCGAAACGCCTGCCAGCGGCTGATCATGGCCTCACGGCGCAGGGTGTCCGGCAGATAGAAGGCGGTGCGGTCCGGAAAGGCCTCGGCGACGATGCGCGAGAGGCTCTTGGAGCCGCTCTTCGGCACCCGGATGCAGGCCAGCACGGCCTGGTCCCGGCCCAGCGGCATCAGGCGGCGACCCGGAAGGCGGGGTTGCGGGCGAAG
>JAUSMJ010000040.1 GCA_030645575.1 Caulobacter sp.
GTCGGTGATCACCCGCAAGCTGGGTCTGCCGGCCGCCGTGGTGCTGGTCTCGCTGGTGTTCACCTTCCTGCACTACTCACGGAACCAGCACTGGCTGATCATGCTCAGCTCGTTCCTGTTTTCCGCGTTCGCCTGCGCCTGGGCGATCCGGGCGGGCAACATCTGGGGCGTCATGGGCTGGCACGCGGGCTGGAACTGGCTGCTGGGGACCGGCTTCGAGCTACCGGTCACCGGCCTGCAACTCGGCTTGCCCGCGCTGCTGGTGAAGCTGACGCCGCAGGGGTCCGTCTTCCTGACCGGCGGCGACCAGGGTCCGGAGGGCAGCTGGCTGTGCGTCGCCCTTTTCGTGGTGGGTATCGCTGTGCTGTGGCTGTGGCGGCGACCCAGGCCTGACCTCCCCCAATAGGGGGAGGGGGACCATGCGGAGCATGGTGGAGAGGGAGACGCCGGTGAAGGCGGAGAAGTGTGCGGACCTGCTTCAGCAGCGGTTCCTCCCTCTCCGACCCGGCTCCGCCGGGCCACCTCTCCCTCCGGGAGAGGATAGGTCCCCCGTCAGATTTCGGTCTTCTTCAGCAGCCCCTTGGGCGGGCGGCGGTCGTCCGGGCCGGAATATTCCGTCTCGAGATAGGCCGCGCGGGCCTGGTCGATCACCGGCTGGCCGCCGCGCAGGCCGCGTCTCTGACCGGTCTGGCCGTAGACCTGGGCGGCGAAGATCGAGTAGCCGTCGGCCGGCGCGGGGTCGGCCAGATCCTCGGCATGGGCGGTTTCGATGACGGCCGGCAGATTCGTCCCGCCATCGGCCGCGGCCGGACGGGAAACGTCCTCCGCCCGCCGGCGGGTCTGGCGGCGTTCGAACGGGCGCACGGGATCGACGGAACCGGTCATGACCCCAGCCTATCCGCGTGATCGTAAAGAAGTGGTCAGCCCTTGGCGGCGAGCTTCTCGAGCTGGGCCTGCATGGCCGCCATCTGTCGCTTGAGGTCGTTCAGGGACTCGTCGCCGGCCCCGGCGGCCGGCTCGGCCGGGCGGGCCGCCGCCTCGCTCTCCTCGGTGCGACCACCGTAGCCGCCGAAGGGCGAGAACATCTTCATCGCCCGGTCGAACAGCGCCATGTTCTGGCGGACCTGCTCCTCGTAGGCGCCCAGGCCCGCGCCGGTCAGGCCGGCGCCCGGCGTCATCGCGCCGAACTGGCTGCGGAACTGTTCCTGCTGCTTGGCGAAATTGGCCAGGCTCATCTCCAGGAAGCTGGGCACGAAGGCCTGCATCTGGCCGCCGTAGAAGCCGATCAGCTGGCGCAGGAACTGGATCGGCAACAGGTTCTGGCCGCCGCCGCGGTTCTCTTCCTCGAAGATGATCTGGGTCAGGACGGGACGGGTGATGTCCTCGCCGGTCTTGGCGTCATAGACCACGAAATCGACGCCCTCCTTGACCATGTCCGACAGGTGCTCGAGCGTGACGTACGAACTGGACGCCGTGTTGTAGAGCCGGCGGTTCGCATATTTCTTGATCACGACGCGATCGCCGCCGTTTTTCTGTCCGGCGGCATTTTCGCCGGTCTGGGGCTTCTCGGACATTTCCATTCCCTGAAGAACGCTTCCCGCGCTTTTTGGCGCCGCACTATCGCGGATGCAAAGGCATGACGAAAGGGTCGTTTTGCTGCGCAGCATATTGCGGTGCAAAATGAAGGCGTGACGAACCCCGCCTGTCTATGCAAGGTGCGGCCTCGCAACAAAAAATGAGCGCTCCGGGCTCGCACGGCCGGACGCCGCGCAGGGAACGACGGAGAGACTTCCATGACCGACATCGTAATCGTTTCGGCTGCCCGCACGCCCGTGGGGTCGTTCAACGGCGCCCTCGCCAGCCTGCCCGCGCACGAGCTGGGCAGGATCGCCATCCAGGCCGCCGTCGAGCGCGCCGGCATCGCCGCCAGCGACGTCGATGAGGTGATCATGGGCCAGGTGCTGCAGGCCGGCTCCGGCCAGGGCCCCGCCCGCCAGGCCGCCGTCAACGCCGGCATCCCCGTCGAGAGCCCGGCCTGGAGCCTGAACCAGCTGTGCGGCTCGGGCCTGCGCGCCGTGGCGCTGGCGGCCCAGCAGATCGCCGACGGCTCGGCCAGCGTGGTCGTCGCCGGCGGCCAGGAAAGCATGAGCCAGTCGCCGCACGCGGCCAACCTGCGCAACGGCCAGAAGATGGGCGACCTGGGCTTTGTCGACACCATGATCAAGGACGGCCTGTGGGACGCCTTCCACGGCTACCACATGGGCCAGACGGCCGAGAACATCGCCGTTCGCTGGCAGATCACCCGCGAAGACCAGGACCGCTTCGCCGTCGCCTCCCAGAACAAGGCCGAAGCCGCCCAGAAGGCCGGCAAGTTCGCCGGCGAGATCGCCCCGGTGACGATCAAGGGCCGCAAGGGCGACACCGTCGTCGACCAGGACGAATACATCCGCCATGGCGCGACCTACGAAAGCCTGTCGGGCCTGCGCCCGGCCTTCACCAAGGACGGCACGGTGACCGCCGCCAACGCCTCGGGCCTCAATGACGGCGCCGCGGCCCTGGTGCTGATGACGGCCGCCGAGGCGAAGAAGCGCGGCCTGACGCCGCTGGCCCGCATCGCCAGCTGGGCCAGCGCCGGCGTCGAGCCGGAGATCATGGGCACGGGCCCGATCCCGGCGATGAAGAAGGCCCTCGACAAGGCCGGCTGG
>JAUSMJ010000003.1 GCA_030645575.1 Caulobacter sp.
TCCTCCAGCATGTGGAAGCCCCGCAGGGCCTGCCGCAACAGGCCGATGTCGGAGCGGACCGCCACGGCCACCCCGTCCTCCAGGAACCGCTTCATCAGCCGCGCCTTCAGCCTCGGCCTGTAGCCGGGGGTGAGCGTGTTGCGGGCCAGGCGGATGGCCTGCCGGTCCTGGTTGAGCATGTCCTGGTAGTAGGGCTTGAGGCTGGCGTCGATGCGGCCCTGATAGGCCAGCAGGCGCGCGCCCGGGTCGGCGGACTCGGTGAGCGAATCGCGCAGAGCGTAGGCGCTGACCGCGGCGAAGGAGCAGCCCCGGCCATAGAGTGGATTGGTCCGCACCAGGCTGTCGCCCAAGGGGAAATAACCCAGCACCGTGGGCGCGCCTTCCGGCGCCATGTCGCGCCAGCGGCTGCGCAGGTCGCCCATGCCGAACACCCGGCTGACGCCGCGCGACCGCGCTGGGTCGATCCAGGGGACCAGGCCCGGAAGCTGGGCGCAGATTCCGTCGAACACCGCCGGGTCGACGATGGCCTTGCGCATCTCCAGCTCGATCTCCGGCACGCACATGGTGACGGAGAACCAGCCGTTGTCGGCCGGGAAGACGCCGTACTTCAGGAACCCCAGGTCCCCGGTGCCGGGTGATTTGCCGCGCACCGGCTCGGCCATGCCGGGGTTCAGGTGATAGTGGCGGGTGAAATAGAGGATGCCGGCGGTCTCCGAGGCCTCGGCGATGGCCGCGCCGGCCGCCGCGAGCTGCTCGATGGCCGCGGTGGTGCGCCCGGCGGCGTCCACCACCAGGTCGGCGGTGAGCTCGCCGCCGCCCTCCAGGGTGACACCGGTGACCCGGACAGGCGACCCCGCCTCCAGCTTCAGGCCGGTGACGAAGACGCCCGAACGGATCTCCACATTGGCCAGTCGCTCCACATAGCGGCGCATCACCAGCTCCAGGGTGGTGCGGCGGCTGGTGAGCACCACGAAGTCGCGGTCCATCGGTTCCGGCCGATAGCCCTTCTTCAGCTCGTCGCTGAGCATCTGTTCGAAGCCCAGGTCGCGGCAGCCGGCGGCCAGCAGGTCGGCCAGGAGCTGGGGATGCTCGTCGCGCAGGATCAGCCGCAGACGGGCCAGGAAGGCGTGGCTATGGCGCAGATGGCCGACCCCGCGGCGGGCCCAGTCGGCGAAGGCCTCGTCGGCGTCCCCCTCCGGCGGCGGCGGGTCGCGTTCCAGCAGGACCAGCTGTCGGTCAGGCGAGGCGAGGGCGAGGGCGGTGCAGAGCCCACCGATTCCAGCCCCGATCACCAGTACGGTTTCGGTCATGTCGCCTCCCCGGCGTTTTTTTAATCGTGACACGGGCGCCCGGGGGGAAGGGAAGGGGGGACTTTACAGGTCCGGTTGTCAAGGCTATCGCCCTGCCATGCTGCGTTGCGCCGCCCAGATCATGACCTCCACCATCGCTCCCTCACGGGGCGTTGGAGGGCGTGCGCGCGACTAGCCGCTTCCTTCAACAGCCCCGCCGGACACGGACGGGGCCTTGAAGGATCCCTGTCTCCCGGATCACCGAGACAGGACACCCCATGGCCCACGACGACCTCAATCCCAACGCGTTCTATGGCGGCGGCCTCGCCGTCGAGAGCTACGACCTGTTCGCCGCCCAGAACGACAGGATGGCCGGCGACGTCGCCTTCTACCTGGACCTGGCCCGCGACCGCGGCGGGCGGATCCTGGAGCTGGCCTGCGGGACCGGACGGGTGCTGACGCCCCTGGTGGAGGCCGGGTTCGCGGTCACCGGGGTGGATATCTCGCGGGCCATGCTGGAGGTGGCCGACCGGCGGCTGCAGGCCCTGCGGCCCTCGGCCTGGGGGCGGGCCCGGCTGGTCTGTTCGGCCATGCAGGACTTCGAGACGACGGAGCGATTCGATCTGGTGTTGATCCCGGCCCGGTCCTTCCAGCACCTCACCGATCCGGCCGACCAGAGGAAGACCCTTGAGCGGGTCTGGCGCTGCCTGAACCCCGGCGGGATGCTGGTGATCGACATGTTCGACCCGCGGCTGGAGATGTGCATCGGCGAGCCCGAGGTCTGGCCGGCGCGAGAGGTGGTCGATCCGGTCAGCGGCCGCCGCTTCCGGCGCACCTGCCTGGGCCGTCACACCGACCCCTTCCGCCAGACGACCGGCGAACGGATGCGCATCGAGGAACTGGACGCGCAGGGTTCGGTGCTGGGCAGCCATGAGACGTCCTGGACCCTGCGCTGGTCGACGCGCCAGGAGATGGCCTACCTGCTGGAGCTGACCGGGTTCGAGGCGGTCAGCGTCTATTCGGACTTCCAGCGCTCGCCGCCGGCCTATGGCGGCGAGCAGCTCTGGGTCGCTCGGGCGGTCTAGAGCACGTCAGGCGGAAGTGGATACCGGTTCCGCCGCCCGACGTGCTCTAATTTTTTGAATCTAGACCCTTCTTGCCGTTTCAGATGAGTCCATCTGAAACGGTCAGGGTCTAGCCGATCCGCTTCAGGTCGCCGGCTTTCGCCTGGGCGATGGCGGCGCGCAGGGCCGGCAGGTCGGCGCCGGGGATCATCCGGTCCCCGACGATGAAGGCCGGCGTGCCCTCGATGCCGAGCGCCTGGGCCAGTTCGTGGGTGTCGGTGAGCTGCTTGCCGATGGCGGCGGACTCGCCGGCCGCCCTGGCCTGGGCGGGGTCGACGCCGGCGGCGGCGAGGTGGCGGTCGATCGCCGCCTCGTCCAGCGCCTTCTCGGCCATGAAGCTCTGGTAGAGGGCCAGGCCCTTGGCCTTGCCGGCCGGAGTCAGGGCGACCTTGGCCGCCAGGTTCGATTCGCCCCCGAAGATCGGGAACTCCTTGAAGACGAAGCGGACGTCGGGATTGTCCTGGATGATCTTCACCACCTCGGGCGCGGAGGTCTTGCAGTAGCCGCAGCGGTAGTCGAAGAACTCCACCACCGTGATCTTGCCGTTCGGGTTGGCCACGAAGTCGCGGGGGTCCTGTTCCAGGGCCTTGCGGTGCTTCACCAGGCCGGCCTTGGCGATGTTGGCCGCGTTGGCGATCTTCTTTTCCTGCAGTTTCTGCACTGCCTCCTCGATGACCTCGGGATGCTCCAGCAGATAGGCGCGCACCTTCTGACCGAAGGCGGCGTCGGCCGCTTTCTGGCAGCCGGAAAGCGACAGGATGGCGACGAGCGCCAGGGCGGCGGCTGAGAGGCGTTTCATGAGGGCTGCTTAGCTTGAACGGCGGGGATTGCGAAGGTCAGCGGAGCGAGCCGCGGCGGATCGAGCCTTCCTTGGCCAGGTCCTTCAGGTCGTCCTTGCTGGGAGAAGAGGCCAGGACGATGTCGGTGGCGCGGCGCCATTCGGGCGTCGTCTTGTCCAGCTTCTCGCGGGCCCGCATGGCGAAGACCAGGGCCTGCTGGCGGTTGCCGATCTGGAAATTGTATTCGGCGGTGGCGTAGCGGGCCAGGCCGTCCTGTTCCTTGTGGTCATAGGCCTGGGCCAGCAGGCGCCAGGCCTCGGCGTTCTCCTCGTCGAGGGCCAGCGAGCGCTTCAGTTCGCCGATCCCCTCGTCGACCTTCTTCTCGTCGGTCAGAGCGATCAGGGTCTGGCCCAGATTGATGCGCAGCAGCGGCGCCTCGGGTTTTAGGGCGACGGACTTGCGCTGGGGCGCCTCGGCCTCGTCGGCGCGGCCGAACTCGAACAGGATCTGGCCCTTGAGCTCATAGAGGTAGGGATTGTCGGGGTGCTCGGCGAGCAGGCCGTCGATGATCTTCAGCGCCTTGTCCGGCTCCTTGAGCTGGTAGTAGGCGATCGCCCGGCCATAGCGGGTGGTGTAGGACGGGTCCTTCTCATCCAGCTTGCCCATGACCAGCTGGGGATTGATGAAGGCGTCCAGCTTCATCTTCATGACGGCGTGCTCAGCCATGGCCTCGGGCGGGTCCTTCTCGCCGTAGTGGCCGAGAACCTGGGCTCGACCGCGCAGGGCCTCGATCCGGTCGGAGGACAGGGGGTGGCTGCGGAAATAGGCGAAGCGCCGCGCTTCCTGGAAGACCTCCTGGTAGCGGAAGTTGTCGAAGAAATCGACGAGGCCGGCGCCCGACAGGCCGGCCTTCTCCAGATAGGTCAGGCCCGCCTGGTCGGCGCGGGATTCCTGCTCGCGGCTGTAGCCCATGGCTCCCAGGGCCCCGAAATAGTTGGCGCTGCCCACCAGGGCCGCGGCGCCCTCGGCCGACCCCGCCAGGGCCGCCAGGACGCCCAGGCCCATGGTCAGCAGGAAGGGCTTCATGCCCGCGGCGTTCATGTCGCCGGAACGGGCGGAGTGGCCGCCGGCCAGGTGGCCGATCTCGTGGGCCATGACGCCCTGCAACTGGTTGGGGTTTTCGGTTTCGAGGATCAGGCCGGTATAGACCGCCATCTGGCCGGGTCCGGCCGAAGCCTGCAGATCCTTGGAGCCGATCAGCAGGATGTGGATCGCCTTGGAGTCGACGCCGGCGGCCTCGAACAGGGGTGTGGCGTCCTTGCGCAGGGTCTCTTCGATCTCGGTGTCGCGGATCAGCGACACCCCCTCCTGGGCCCGGGCGGGGGCCGCCTGGAGCACCAGGCTGAGGGCGGCGGTCGCCGTCAGGACCAGCCGGGGAAGCGAACGGGCAGGGGACGCCATTCCAGAAACTCCAAGCGCCCCCCAGCCCTTCATACAGTCAGCCTAACCCGTCAGCCGCGACGCCACCAGCCTTTGCGGGGCGCGGCCGGCGGGGTGGAGATTTCCGCCGGATCGGGAGCCTTGGCCTTGACGGCCACGGGTTCCGGCGCGGGCGTCGGTTCCGGAGCGACCACCTCGGCGGCGGTTTCGGCCACGGCCTCTTCGGCGACGGCTTCCACCGGCGCGGCTTCGGCCTTGGGCTTGCGGGCCCGGGTCTTCTTCACCGGGACGGCGGGCGCCTCGGCCTCGACGACCGGCTCGGGCTCGGGAAGCGGCGCGGCCGCCTCTTCGATCACCGCGACCGGATCGGGCGCTTCCTCGCGGGCCGGGGCCTCGGCGGCCTCGCCCTCTTCGCCGGCGCGACCGCGGGCACGGCCACGGCGCGCACGAGTCTTCTTGGGCTTCTCGTCGGCCGCGGGCAGTTCGACCCACATGTCGTCGCCACCCTCGACCGCGGGCGCGATCAGCGGCGAGCTTTCCTGCACCACCGTCTCGGCGGCATGGGCGACGGGCGCGGAGGCGCTGTCATTGGCCGGCGCCGGGGTGCGGAAGTCTTCCGCCGGATCGTGCCAGACGAAGGGATCGTCGCCATAGGGCACCCAGGGACGGGTCCAGGAGAAGGCGTCCTGCGGACGGCTGTCGTCGCGCATGCGGCGACCGCCCCTGCGGCCACGCCGGCGGCGTCGGCCGCCCTGGCCGTCGTCCTCGTACTCGCCCTTGGCCTCGACCGGCGCGCGCGGCTCGGCGGCCGGCTGGTCGGGACGAGGTTCACCGTCACGGCGTCCGCGGCGACGGCGGCGGCGGCCACGGCCGGCGCGTTCGCCGTCGTCCTCGCCACGCTCTTCGGTGCGGCCCTCGGCCTGACGGGCCACCACGGGATCGCGGCCGCCCTCGTACTCTTCGTCTTCCTCGGCTTCGAGGATCTCTTCGTCGTCCTCTTCCTCGTCATCGACGGCGTTGTCGTCGAAATCGTCGTCGTCGGGCACATAGGCCTGCAGCGGGGTGTGGCGCACCACCGCGTGCTCGGGCTTGGCCTCGCTGGCCGTGCGCTCGATCTCGTGCTCGGCGTGCGACATGGCGTCGTCGATGACGATGGTGACG
Source organism: Caulobacter sp. (assembly GCA_030645575.1). Classification (GTDB taxonomy): domain Bacteria; phylum Pseudomonadota; class Alphaproteobacteria; order Caulobacterales; family Caulobacteraceae; genus Caulobacter. The sequence continues at coordinate 5,794 of JAUSMJ010000003.1, forward strand.
AACAGCCCCAGGCCCTCGTGGATACGGGCCAGGTGGCTGCGCTTCTCGTTGAGGATGTAGAGGCCGACGGCGCGCGGAACCTTCAGGGTGGCTTCGCCGCCGCCCTTCAGGGCCTCGCCCTCGACGGTGCGCAGGGCCGACAGGGCGCTGGACTCCACCGAACGGACGCGGCCGGTGCCGGCGCAATGTTCGCAGACGTGGGTGGTGCCTTCCAGAACGCCGGAACGACGGCGCTGGCGGCTGATCTCCATCAGGCCAAAGCTGCTGATCTTGCCCATCTGGACCCGCGCGCGGTCGTCCTTCAGGGAGTCCTTCAGCTTCTTCTCGACCGCCCGGTTGTTCTTCGACTCATCCATGTCGATGAAGTCGATGACGACCAGGCCGGCGAGGTCGCGCAGACGCAGTTGGCGGGCGGTCTCTTCGGCCGCCTCCATGTTGGTCTTCAGCGCAGTGGCCTCGATGTTCCGCTCACGCGTGGCGCGGCCGGAGTTCACGTCGACGGCCACCAGGGCCTCGGTCTGGTTGATCACCAGATAGCCGCCCGAGCGCAGGGGCACGGTGGGGGTGTAGATCTGGGCGAGGTGGTCCTCGACCTTGTGCTTGACGAACAGCGGGGTCGCCTCGCGGTAGGCCTGAACCTTCTTGGCCTGCGAGGGCATCAGCATGCGCATGAAGTCGCGGGCTTCCTTGAACCCGGCCTCCCCCTCGACCCAGACCTCGTCGATATCCTTGTCGTAGAGGTCGCGGATCGTGCGCTTCACGAGGTCTTCTTCCTCGTAGATCAGCGCCGGGGCGACCGAATGCAGGGTCTTGTCGCGGATGTTCTCCCACAGCCGCAGCAGGTACTCGTAGTCCCGCTTGATCTCGGCCTTGGTGCGCTTGGCGCCGGCGGTGCGGACGATCAGGCCCATGCCCTGCGGCACGTCCAGGCTCTGGACCACGCCCTTGAGGCGCTTGCGGTCGGTGGCCGTGGTGATCTTGCGCGAAATGCCGCCGCCACGGGCGGTGTTGGGCATGAGCACGCCGTAACGACCGGCCAGCGACAGGTAGGTGGTGAGCGCCGCACCCTTGTTGCCACGCTCTTCCTTGACGACTTGCACCAGCATGATCTGCCGGCGGCGGATCACCTCCTGGATCTTGTAGCGACGCATCAGGCGCCGGCGACGCCGGGCGACCTCCTCGTCCATGACGTCGTCGTCGTCGTCACGATCGGTGGCGGCGTCTTCCTCGTCGTCATCCTCGGACGTGGGATTGGCCCGGCCGCGGGGCTCAGGATGATCGTCCTCTTCCTCGGCCTCCTCGCGCATCAGCGCTTCGCGGTCGGCCACCGGGATCTGGTAGTAGTCCGGGTGGATTTCGTTGAAGGCCAGGAAACCGTGCCGGTTGCCGCCGTATTCGATGAAGGCGGCCTGGAGCGAGGGTTCGACCCGCGTCACCTTGGCGAGATAGATGTTTCCCCGGAGTTGTTTGCGGTTCTGGCTCTCGAAATCGAATTCTTCAATCCGGGTTCCGTCGACCACCACCACACGCGTCTCTTCTGCGTGAGCGGCGTCGATAAGCATTTTCTTGGACATATAGGCGATCTCCGTGGCGCGCCTGGAGCTCTCGGCTCGGGCGCTGCCGGTTTGTCATGAGGGCGCGCACGCCTTCGCCGGCCGCGTCAGAGACGCGGGCGGTGCAAGGCCGAAAAGGGGCTCGAGCGGCGCTGCCCATAGTGTGTTTCCCAGGCGCGCTTTGAGGGAGCGCGGATCGGATTGATGCGTCATGGCCGAGGATTCGGCCGAAGCCGACGCAGGCTTTCGCGCGGAACATGGTCCTGACAGGCAGGACGTCCTCCGGCGCGGCCGCGACATTGCAACACTAAGCTGAAAAAAGAAAGACAATCGGCTTCAGCCCCGGTTCAGCCTGGAGGGGTTAACCGTTTCTCCACGCTGCTAAGGGGTATATGGGGTTCAAATCAGATGCGTGTGGTGTGGGGCCGGATGCTCGCGAAAGTAGGCGGCGTCTTCGAAAAGTTCGGAAAGCGTACCCTGGCGGCGGTCGCCGCGGGCGTGTGCTGCCTCGCCTTCGCGGCCGTGGGCCATGCCAACGCCTCCGGCGGCGGCGTCCTCAAGGTTCGCCTCGGCGGCGACCGGACCGAAACCCGAATCGTCATCGACCTCGACCGCTCGGCCACCGGCAGGGTGGCCTCCGACGGCCAGGATGACCGCCGCGTTGTCATGAACCTGCCAGGCGTCAATGTGGACCGCACCCTGCAGGGCGCCGGCCAGGGCCTGGTGAAGACCTGGATGCTGGATGGCGGCCCTATGGGCGCGCGCCTGCGCATCGATCTGGCCTCCGACGCGGTGATCAAGCGTCGCTTCCTACTGCCGCCGGCCGACGGCGCCGCCAACTATCGCTATGTGATCGACCTGGCCGCCGCGACGCCCGCCGCCGCCGGCGGCGCCGGCCGGGTGATGATGATCTCGGCGCCCGCCGCCATTCGTCCGCCGCCGCTGTCGCTCAAGAAGACCGTCGTCATCGACGCCGGCCACGGCGGCAAGGATCCCGGCGCCATCGGCTCCAACGGCTACGAGAAGGACGTCACCCTGGCCGCGGCCCTGGCGCTGAAGGCGCGCCTGGAGCGCACCGGACGCTACCGCGTCGTCATGACGCGGTCGGCCGACGTCTATGTGCCCCTGGAAACCCGCGTGCCCATCGCGCGCAAGTCCGGGGCCGACCTGTTCATCTCCCTGCACGCCGACTCAGGCCCGACGACAAGCACCCGGGGCGCCAGCGTCTACACCCTGGCCGACCGCGCCGTGGCCCGCTCGGCCAAGCTTGTGTCCAAAGACGACTGGTTCATGAAGGCCGGGCTGCAGGGAGACCGGGGCGTCTCGGGCATCCTGTTCGACCTGACCCAGCGCTCCACCAAGAACCGTTCGGCCAAGTTCGCCGAGATGCTGCTCGACCGGATTTCAAACGGGGACATGATGCTGCTGCGCCGCAGCCACCGCGAAGCCGGCCTGGCCGTGCTGCTGGCCCCCGATGTGCCTGCCGTGCTGCTGGAGATGGGCTTCGTCAACAACGCCGAGGACGAGGCCTTCCTGCGCGATCCGGCCGGCCGCGCCCGTCTGATGAATGCGGTGGGCGACTCGATCGACGCCTATTTCGCCCAGGAGACGAGGCTGGCCTCGCGCTAGAGCCTGTCGGTTTCTGATGGATTCATCTGAAACGGATAAACAGGCTCGCTCTCTCATGTTTAGAGCGTGACGGGCGCCTGAACCGGTATCCACTTCAGGCTGTCACGCTCTAAGTCTGAGGCCCGCGCAAATCCGGCTTTCCCTTTTTCGAAAGCCGCTCTAGACGATGGCGATGCGGGAGGAGGGCGCCCGCGGAGGTCTGTCAGTCTTGAACCCCCCGGAAAGATGGGTCGCGATCGCCGGCGTCGCCGTGTTGAGCGCAATCGCGGTGGCTGGGTTCGCCATCGCCATCTATGCGGCCTGGCTGTTCCATGACATGCCCGATGCGGGCGACCTGGTGGATTATCGTCCGCCTACCGCCACCCGGGCCTATGCCTGGGACGGCACCCTGATCGGCGAGTTCTCCCGCGAACGCCGCATCTTCGTCCCCTATGACAACATCCCGCCCCAGCTGGCCCAGGCCTTCCTGGCGGCCGAGGATCGCAACTTCTTCCAGCACTCGGGCGTGGACGCCATGGGCCTGACCCGGGCCATGATGCGCAACGTGCTGAACGCCGCGCGCGGCAAGCGGCTGGAGGGCGGCTCAACCATCACCCAGCAGGTGGCCAAGAACGTCCTGCTGACCAGCGACGCCACCGTCGGCCGCAAGCTGAAGGAGGCCATCCTGGCCCGGCGCCTGGAGCAGACGCTGAACAAGGAGCAGATTCTTGAGCTCTATCTCAACGAGATCTGGCTCGGATACCGCTCCTATGGCGTGGGCGCGGCGGCCTACAACTATTTCGGCAAGTCGATTTCCGACCTCAGCCTGGCCGAGTGCGCCTATCTGGCGGCGCTTCCCAAGGGGCCGGACAACTACCATCCGATCCGGCGCAAGGCGAACGCCATCGCCCGCCGCAACTGGATCATCGGCCAGATGGCCGACCTGGGCTGGGTCAGCCGCGCCGACGCCGACAAGGCGCTGAAGGAAGACCTCAAGGTCCAGAACGCCCCCAGCCGGGCCAAGTACCGCGACGCCGACTTCTTCGTGGAGGAGGTGCGTCGCCGCGGCCTGGCCACCCTCGGCCAAAGGCTGAACGAGGGCGGCTACTACATGCGCACCACCCTCGATCCGCATATGCAGACGGCCGCCCGCGTGGCCCTGATGCATGGCCTGGAGCAGTATGACCGCCGCCACGGCTGGCGCGGGGCCTGGGGCCACGTCACCATCGCCCCGGGCTGGGAGGCCCTGGCCAAGAAGAAGACCCTTCCCGCCGAACGCCGCACCTGGCGGCCGGCCGTGGTCACCGAATCCTCCAACACCAATGTCCGCATCCAGGTGGCCGAGAGCGGCGACACCGGCGCCCTGGTGGGCGAGGACGTCGCCTGGGCGCGCGCCGGCAGGGGGGTCCCCGTCGTCGGCGACCTGATCTTCGTGGAGCCCGTCGAGGGGGGCGGCTATCGCCTGAAGCAGGTGCCGGCGGTCAACGGGGCCTTGGTGGCCATGGAGCCCAATTCCGGGCGCGTGCTGGCCATGGTCGGGGGCTATTCCTTCTCGCTCTCCAACTTCAACCGCTCCACCCAGGCGATGCGCCAGCCGGGTTCGGCCTTCAAGCCGCTGGTCTACGCCACGGCGCTGGAGAACGGCTACACGCCGGCCAGCGTGGTGATGGACAGCTCCATCACCCTGAAGGGCAACGCCGGCGAGGACTGGACGCCGGAGAACTACAACAAGAAGTACTATGGGGCGCTGGCCCTGCGGAAAGGCCTGGAGCTGTCGCGCAACGCCATGACGGTGCGCCTGGCCCAGGGGGTCGGCATGTCGAAGATTCGCGACATGGCCATCAAGCTGGGCGTCGTGCGCGACATGGAACCGGTTCTGGCCATGGCGCTGGGCGCTGGTGAGACCACCCCCTTCAAGCTGACCGCCGCCTACGCCTCCTTCGTCAACGGCGGACGCAAGGTCGAACCGCACCTGATCGAGCTGGTGCAGGACCGCGAGGGCAAGACCATCTTCCGCGCCGACAAACGCGACTGCCCCCGCTGCGACGCCGGCTTCAACGGCGATGAGAGCCCGCGGGTCGCGCCGGGCGGGGCCCAGATGATGGACCCCATCACCGCCTACCAGATCACCTCCATGCTGCAGGGGGTGGTCCAGCGCGGCACGGCGACCTCCGCCTCGGTGCTTGGCCGCCCGGTAGGCGGCAAGACCGGCACCACCAATGAGTACCGCAGCGCCTGGTTCGTCGGCTTCACGCCGCAGATCGTCGCCGGGATCTTCGTCGGCTTCGACGACAACCGCAGCCTGGGCGAGGGCGAGACGGGCACCACGGCCGCGGTGCCGATCTTCACCGAGTTCATGATGGAGGCCACCAAGGGCCTGCCCAAGACCGAGTTCAAGGCGCCCAAGAACGCCAAGTTCGTCATGGTCCGGGGCATCCGCGAGGCCTTCAAGCCCGGCACCGAGCCCAAGGTGGCGGTGTCGGCGGGCGCCTATCGTCCCAGCGAGGGGCCGCAGCCCTACAGCCAGGTCTGGCCCGACGGTCAGCCGACCGGCGCGCCCGCCCCGCCGGCTCCGCCCAAGAAGCAGGACGATATGAGCGGGTTGTACTAGGGCGGGCAAACCGCTACTGCCCCCGGCTCACCTTTCGAAGGAATTCCCCATGAGAGCGGATGTTGAGGCTGCCAAGGCCGACATCGAGCAGTCGATCGAACTGCTCAGGAGGCGTCTTTGACTGGGAACCGGCGCTTCGAAAACTTCACGAGCTGAACGCCCGGGTCGAGGACCCGACCCTCTGGGACAACGCCGCCGCCGCCCAGGCCATCACCCGCGAACGCAGCCAGCTGGCCGCGAGCGTGGAGGCGGTGCTCGCCATCGAACGCGACCTCGAGGACGCCCTCGGCTATGCCGAGCTCGCCGACGAGGAGGGCGACGAGGCGACCCTGGATGAGGCGCGCGCCCAGCTGAAGGCCATCAAGGAGCGCGCCGGCCGCGCCGAGCTGGAGGCTCTGCTCTCGGGCGAGGCCGACGGCAACGACGCCTTCATGGAGATCAATTCGGGGGCCGGCGGCACCGAGTCCAACGACTGGGCCGGCATGCTGCTGCGCATGTACACCCGCTGGGCCCAGGCCCATGGCATGACGGTGGAGTTCCTGGAGGAGACCTCGGGCGAACAGGCCGGGATCAAGTCGGTGACCCTGCAGATCAAGGGGCACAACGCCTATGGCTGGCTGAAGACCGAGGCCGGGGTGCACCGCCTGGTGCGCATCTCGCCCTTCGATTCGGCCGCCAAGCGCCACACCAGCTTCGCCTCGGTCTGGGTCTATCCGGTGGTGGACGACACGATCGTCATCGACATCAACCCCTCCGACGTGCGCACCGACACCTACCGGGCCTCCGGCTCGGGCGGCCAGCACATCAACAAGACCGACTCCGCGGTCCGCCTAACCCACATTCCCACCGGCGTGGCGGTAGCCTGCCAGGCCGGACGCTCGCAGCACCAGAACCGCGAAGAGGCCTGGAAGATGCTGCGGGCCCGCCTCTACGAGCTGGAGCTGCAGAAGCGCGAGGCCGAGGCCCAGGCCATGGAGGACCAGAAGACCGACATCGGCTGGGGCCACCAGATCCGCTCCTACGTCCTGCAGCCCTACCAGATGGTCAAGGACCTGCGGACCGAGGTGGAGACCTCCGACACCCAAGGGGTGCTGGACGGCGATCTGGACGCCTTCATGGGGGCGTCCCTGGCCCAGCGAGTGGGTGTCATCCGCGAGGGCTGAAGATGATCCGGTGCGAATGGGGTCTGAAGGGGATCGAGGCCCTGAGGCCGAGGGGCTCGGTCTTGGTGATCGTCGATGTGCTGTCCTTCTCCACGGCGGTGGATATCGCCGTGGGCCGCCGGGCGAGCATCTATCCCTTCCCGCTGGGCGACCACGAGGCGGCCAAGGCCGCCGCCGAGAAGGTCGGCGCCATGGTTGCGGCCCCCAAGCGCGCCGCGGGCGGCCAGTTCAGCCTGTCGCCCGCCAGCCTGCGTGACCTGAACCCCGGCGACCGCCTGTTGCTGCCCTCACCGAACGGCTCGCGGCTCTCCCTGGCCTGTGGAGACACCCCCGTCCTCGCAGGCTGCCTGCGCAACGCCAAGGCCGTGGCCGCCAAGGCCCGGGCGCTGGCGGGCCAGGGCGACATCGGTTTGATCCCCGCGGGCGAGCGCTGGCCCGACGACAGCCTGCGTCCGGCCATCGAGGACCTGATCGGCGCGGGCGCCATCATCGAGGCGCTGGAGGGGGAGATGACTGCCGAGGCCCGCCTGGCCCGCGACGCCTGGCGCAGCGCACGAGGCGACTTGGACGCCTTGATCGGCGACTGCCTGTCCGGCCGCGAGCTCATCGAGCGCGGCTTCGAGATCGATGTGAAGCTGGCGCTGGAGCGTGAAGCCAGCGCCGTGGCCCCCGTACTGCGCGAAGGCGCCTACGTCGCGGCCTGAGTGTCTGGAGCCGGCGGAACGGTGACCTTTGGGTCCGGCCCGAAGCGGTTGTCTCCGGGCGTCCCGTCCAGGATCATGAAGATCAGCACCACTAGCTGGCCCAGGATCGGGATCAGGCCCAGCAGCAGCCACCACGCCGTCCGGCCGCTGTCGTGCAGCCGGCGGAAGCTCACCGCCAGGGACGGAATGAGGATGTAGAGGCAGAAGCCGAAATAGGCGAGGGCGACAATCGCGGAGGCCGGAGACCCAAAGGGATCATGCTCCAGATCGCCGCCGACGAACCAGGTGAGCACCCTGGCCAGGACTTGCACGATCACGACGAAGAGCACGAAGAACCAGTATTCCGAGCGGCGCGCGCGGCCGTTGAAGTCTGTGTACTTCCGTAGCGGTTGCAGCATCAGGTCCATGTCGCCCTCCCATACCGATGGGGAAGCTTAGCCCTTGCGCGCCGGGCCGCAACCTTGCGGTTTGGAGGCGGCGGACTCGTCCTAGACCGGCTTGGGCGCCAGACCCGGGGTCGGGGCGGGGGCTTGGGCGAGCGGGCTCGGGGCCGGCGTGGGCGGGGTGGCCTGGCGCTGGAACTTCAGGCTGCGGCCCTGGAAGAAGGCGCCGGTCTCCATGGCCAGCTGTTCATGGGTGATGTCGCCGTCGACATAGGCGGTGCCGTAGAGCCGCACCTGCTTGGCGGTCACCGCCCCGATGATGCGGCCACGGGCCTCGATGGCCTCGGCATAGACGCCGCCCTCGATGTGGCCGGTTTCGCCGACGGTCAGCTTGCCCACCCGCACATCTCCGCGGACGACGCCGTCGATATGGACCTCGCCCTCGCCGGTGACATTGCCCTCGATGGTGATGTTCTCGCTGATCAGCGAGGCCGCGCGCGGCGCCTTGCGCTGGGGTTCGGCCGCCAGGGGGGCGGGCGTCGCGTCGAACTTCACGGGAGGCTTGGCGGGGGTCTTAGCTGTCTTGGAGAACATAATCGCCGGCTTTCACGAAACGGTCGGGGTTCTGGGCGCGTCCGTTGACCCAGACCTCGTAATGAAGATGCGGACCAGTGGAGCGACCGGTCGAACCCATGGCCCCAATCCTCTGACCCACGGCCACGCGCTGCCCGGCGCCGACCCCGATGGCCTGCAGGTGGGCGTAGCGCGTCTTGAAGCCGCCCCCATGGTCTATCTCGATGGTGTTGCCATATCCCGAACGCTGGCCCGTGAACGACACCACGCCCGGCGCGGTCGTGTAGATCGGCACCCCGAACCCGCCCACGAAGTCGAGGCCGGAGTGGAAGGCCGGGCGCCGAGTGAAGGGATCGAAGCGGACGCCGAAGCCGCTGGACTGGCCGGTGTGGTTGGTGGGCCGGGCGAAGGGCAGCTTGGCAGCGGCCTCGGCCAGGGCCGTGGCCTCCGACATGTTGGTGGCCGCATGTTGGATGCGCACCGCGAATCCCTCGTCGACGTCCAGCACGGCGGCGAGCGCGCGGGGATCCTTGGCCTCGATCAGCGGTCCGCCAAGGGAGCCGCCCTTGGGCGTGTAGGAGGTCGGCGTCAGGCCGGCGAGGCGGAAGGCCAGGCGCAGGCGATCGGCCCGGCTCTTGGCGAAATTGTCGGCGGCGTCGATCAGCCGCTCCTGGCTGGCGCGCACCAGTTCGATGCGCCGCATGGGGTTGGTTCCGGCCGGAACGCGGCTGGCGCGGTTGATGGTGGGAGCCAGGGCCTGGGTCAGGCCCGGCGCGCCCTTGACGTCGGTGAGCAGCATGGCCAGCGCCGCATGGCGCTTCTCGATGGTCAGGGCCAGCTCGTCCACCGAGCCGTTGGAGGCGTTGAGCTGGGCCACGGCGCTATTGAGTCGCGCCTGGCGGTCGGCGATCCAGCGTTCGTACTTGGCCTGGGTGCGGGCGATCTCCTGATCGGTCGCCGACAGGGCCATGGCGTTCACCATCATGGCCGCGGTGCAGACGCCCATCCACAGGGCGCAGACCGCCAGGACCGAGGCGAAGGTGAGTTGTTTTCCGGTGGTCAGAACGAACGCCCGCATCTCTCCGCCGGAGCGGACATAGAGGTGGCGTTCGGGGAAAAGCTCTTCCAGCGATCGGCGAAGGCGCGAAAAGCGTGACATACACACCGCGACGGCTAGGAACTGAAGTTCCGGCGATATGCGATGAGATTTTGGGAACGCGCAAGGGGCTTCGCGCCACGAGGGAGCGCAAGCCGGATCGGCGCAATTCTTAACCTGACTGGTTAACCGCGCGTGAACGACCGCGCTAGCTTCTCAGACAATTCAAGGGCGTGTCTGAGGCGTAAACCGACAGCCCGCGACAATTCTACAACAGCCCTGGGACGCGAAGGTTCCCGCTGCACGCGATCGTGGCGGGAGGCGCCGCCGCGGCGCGAATCCCGAGAAAGCTTGAGCTTAAAGGCTTTGCGCGGCCTTCAGGACCTCCGCGGCGTGGCCGGGGACCTTCACCTTGCGCCAGATCCGGGCGAGCCTGCCGTCCTGGATCAGGAAGGTGGAGCGCTCGATGCCCATGTACTTGCGGCCATACATGTTCTTCTCGACCCAGGACCCGTAGCGCTCGATGACCGCGCCCTCGGGATCGGACCCCAGGGGGACGGCCAGATCGTATTTCGCCGTAAACTTCGCGTGACTGGCCACCGAGTCCTTGGAGACCCCGATGAGACTCACCCCGGCCCTGGCGAACTCCGCCGCGAGCGCCGAAAACTCCTGGGCCTCCTTGGTGCAGCCCGAGGTGTCGTCCTTCGGATAGAGGTACAGCACCAGGGCCTTGCCCTTGAAGTCGGAGAGCTTCATCGGCCCGTCCGCGCCGGCCAGTTCGAAGTCGGGGGCGGGGGCGCCTTCGGTCACGTCGCTCATGGTCGTTCCTCGATTGGGAAGGGCGACGACATCGCCGCCGCCCTCCGCAGATGCCATCAGACCGGCTTGATCAGCACGATCTTCTTCTTGCCGACCGACAGCTTGATGACGCCCTCCACCAGGTCGGCGCCCGTCAGGGTGCGGTCGCCGTCGGTCTCGGCGGCGTCATTGACCCGCAGGCCGCCGCCCTTGGCCAGGCGACGGGCCTCGCCGCGGGAGGTCGCCAGACCCGCGTCGGCCGCCAGGGCCGCCAGCACGATCCCGACCTCGAGGTCCGTCATCGGGATCTCGAAGGTCGGCAGGTCGGACGACAGCGCGCCCTCCTCGAAGGCCTTGCGCGCGGCTTCGGCGGCGGTCTTGGCCGCCTCGGCGCCGTGCAGCATGGTGGTGGCGACATTGGCCAGCATCTTCTTGGCCTCGTTGATGTCGGCGCCCTGCATGGCCTCGTAGCGCTCGATCTCCGCCAGCGGCAGGTCGGTGAACAGGCGCATGAAGCGGCCGACGTCGGCGTCCTCGGTGTTGCGCCAGAACTGCCAGTAGTCGTAGGGGCTGCGCATGTCGGCGTTGAGCCAGACGGCCCCGCCCACCGTCTTGCCCATCTTCTGGCCCGAGGCCGTGGAGAGCAGGGGGGTCGTGAGGCCGAAGGCCGGCTTGTGGTCGACGCGGCGGATCAGCTCCACCCCGTTGAGGATATTGCCCCACTGGTCGGACCCGCCCATCTGCAGGATGCAGCCGAACTTGCGCTCCAGCTCCAGGAAGTCGGTGGCCTGCATCAGCATGTAGTTGAATTCGAGGAAGGTCATCGGCTGCTCACGTTCGAGCCGCAGCTTGACGCTCTCGAAGCTGAGCATGCGGTTGATCGTGAAGTGCACCCCGAATTCCCGCAGGAACTCGACGTAGCCCAGCTTGTCCAGCCAGTCGGCGTTGTCGACCATCACCGCGTCGGTGGGGCCGTCGCCGAAGGTCAGGAACTTGGCGAACACCGTCTTGATGTTGTTGATGTTCGACTGGATCTGGGCCTCGGTCAGCAGGGGGCGCGACTGGTCCTTGTCGGTGGGGTCGCCCACCTTGGTGGTGCCGCCGCCCATCAGCACGATGGGTTTGTGGCCGGCCTGCTGCAGGCGGCGAAGCATCATGATCTGGATCAGGCTGCCGACGTGCAGGCTGGCCGCCGTGGCGTCGAAGCCGATGTAGCCGGTGATCGGTCCGGCCGCCGCCGCCTCGTCGAGCTCCACCGGATGGGTGATCTGGTGGATGTAGCCGCGGGCCTGCATGGTCTTCAGCAGCTCGGACTTGAAGGCGGGTTGGTCGGCGGACATGGATCGTGACTCTTCAAAGGACGCGTGCGGCTCTAGCACGCGCTCATCAGCGATTTCGAGGGACATCTGACAGGGCTCCTGCATGGCGAGAGGCCGGAGACCGTCGTTTCAGGGGAGGGGCGCCGACCGGGTTAGGGGTGGCGCGAGAGATCGATCCGCACCTGCTCTAGGGCAGGCGGTAGTAACGTCCGGCAAGGGCGGCGCGGGTGGTCATGGGGCTAGCTACCGGTCCGGAGCCCGTCTCGTCAAGCTTGCGCCCGGGGCCGCGAATTGCTCTCCACCTTGCGCGCCGGGGCCGCTAGCATGCCGCCATGCGTCTAGCGTTGGAACGGCACCGAGACTCGCAGGGCGCGGCGGCCACCGGTGTGGAGGTCGAGATGACCTGGCCCGCGCCAGGCGCCCTGGCCCTGACCTTTGTCGTGCGCGGCGACATCGCCGCCCTCGCCCTGCCGGCCGCCGCCCCCAGCGCCCGCACCGACGAACTTTGGCGCCACACCTGCCTGGAGGCCTTTGTCGGGACCGCGGGCCACCCCGGCTACTACGAATTCAACCTCGCCCCTTCAAGCCAGTGGGCGGCCTACCGGTTCGATGGCTACCGGGAAGGCATGGCGGCCGCCGAGGCCGGGAATCCGAAGGTCGCCACCGAAGCGACGGCGGACCGCTTCACCCTCCGGGCGGTCCTGGCCCTGGACGCCTTGCCAGGCCTGGCGCGCGGCGCCCCGTGGCGGCTGGCCCTGTCGGCGGTGATCGAGCAGACCGACGGCCTGAAGTCCTACTGGGCCCTGGCCCACCCGCCCGGCCGGGCGGATTTCCATCACGCCGATGGCTTTTCCCACGAAATCACCCCAGCAGAGCGCGCATGAAATTTGGCCTCGATCGACTTCTCGCTGAACCGGAGTTGCGCGCGCCGCTGAAGGGCCGCCGCGTGGCCCTGGTGGCCCACCCGGCCTCGGTGACCCAGGACCTGACCCATGCGCTGGACGCCCTGGCTGCCTGCGACGGAATCCAGCTAACCGCGGCCTTCGGCCCCCAGCACGGCCTGCGGGGCGACAAGCAGGACAACATGGTGGAGTCGCCGGACTTCGACGATCCGCAGCTCGGCATCCCGGTCTTCAGCCTCTATGGCGAGGTGCGCCGCCCCACCGGCCAGATGATGAGCACCTTCGACGTGGTGCTGATCGACCTGCAGGACCTGGGCTGCCGCATCTACACCTTCGTCACGACGCTTCGGTACATGCTGGAGGCCGCCGCCCAGCACGGCAAGGAGGTCTGGGTCCTGGACCGTCCCAATCCCGCCGGCCGCCCCATCGAGGGCCTGACCTTGCGCGAGGGCTGGGAAAGCTTCGTCGGCGCCGGACCGATGCCGATGCGCCACGGCCTGACCCTGGGCGAGATGGGATCCTGGTTCATCAAGACGCTGGAACTCGACGTCGCCTACAGGGTCATCGAGATGGAGGGCTGGGCGCCCGAGGCCGCCCCCGGCCACGGCTGGCCGCTGGGCGAGCGGACCTGGGTCAATCCCAGCCCCAACGCCCCCAACCTCTGGATGGCGCGAGCCTATGCCGGGACGGTGATGCTGGAGGGCGCGACCCTGTCGGAGGGCCGCGGCACGACCCGGCCCCTGGAGCTGTTCGGCGCGCCCGACATCGACGCGCGCACGGTGCTGGCGGAGATGCGGGCCTTCGCGCCCCAGTGGCTCAAGGGCTGCCGGCTGCGCGAATGCTGGTTCGAGCCCACTTTCCACAAGCATGTGGGCAAGCTCTGCAACGGGGTGCAGATCCACACCGAGGACCCCAGCTACGACCACCAGGCCTTCAAGCCCTGGCGCATCCAGGCCCTGGCCTTCAAGGCGATCCGCCGGCTCCACCCCGACTACCCGCTGTGGCGCGACTTCCCCTACGAGTACGAGCTCGGGAAGCTGGCCATCGACGTCATCAATGGCGGCCCACTGCTGCGGGAATGGGTGGACGATCCGGCCGCGACGGCCGACGACCTGGATGCGATCACCCTGCCCGACGAGCAGGCCTGGCGGGTCGAGCGCCAGCCGCACCTGCTCTACTAGGCGAGGGCCCTAGATCGGGTCGGCGGCGATCCGCTTGTCGAGATAGGCGCCGACGCGCTGTTCGACGTCAGGCAGGTTCTCGGCCCAGAAGTGGGTGGCGCCCTCGATCACCTCGTGGTCGATGACGATGCCCTTCTGGGTGCGCAGCTTGGAGACCACGCGCTCCACCTCCACCGGCGGCACCACGGTGTCGGCCCCGCCGTGCAGGATCAGGCCCGAAGCCGGGCAGGGGGCCAGGAAGCTGAAGTCGTACATGTTGGTGGGGGGCGAGACGGAGATGAAGCCGTCGGTCTCCGGGCGGCGCATCAGCAGCTGCATGCCGACCCAGGCGCCGAAGGAATAGCCGGCCACCCAGCACTGGGAGGCGGCGGGGTTGGTGGTCTGCAGCCAGTCCAGCGCCGTGGCCGCGTCGGCCAGTTCGCCGATGCCGGCGTCAAACTCGCCTTGGCTGCGGCCCACGCCACGGAAGTTGAAGCGCAGGACCGAGAAGCCGCGCTTCATGAACAGGTGGAAGAGCTGCACCGCCACCGGATGGTTCATCTGGCCGCCGGCGCGCGGGTGCGGGTGGAGGATCAGCGCGATCGGCGCAGTCTCGCTCTTCCCCGCCGAGTACCGGCCTTCGATGCGTCCGGCCGCACCGGTCAGAACCACTTCAGGCATGCCATCCTCACGTCGAATAGTTGACTCAGGCGCTTGGTCTTCCTAGATCACGCCCATCGGACGAGCTCCTGGGATATGGCCCCGCGCAAGGCGGCGGCTTTAGCACAGGGGCCTCGTCAAACGCTCGAAAATTCGCAATCGGACCCCACCCGCTATGCGCCTCAGCACCAAAGGCCGATACGCCGTGATGGCCATGGCCGATCTCGCGCGCCGCCAGGGGTGCGGGGATGACGGCGAACGCGCGGTGTCCCTGGCCGAGATCGCCGCCCGCCAGCAGATCTCGCTGTCCTATCTGGAGCAGCTGTTCGCCCGCCTGCGCCGTCGCGGCCTGGTGAAGAGCCTGCGCGGTCCCGGCGGCGGTTACCTGCTGGCCCGCACGGCGGAGACCACCAACATCGCCGACATCGTCATGGCCGTGGACGAGCCCCTGCGCGCCACCCGCTGCGCGCCCAAGGGCAAGGGCTGCATGCTGAAGGGCGAGCGTTGCCTGACCCACGACCTCTGGGAAGAGATGGGCCGCCAGATCGAGGGCTACCTCGCCTCGGTCAGCCTGGCCGACGTGGTCACCGGCAAGCTGCGCGCCGCGCGGGAGGCCGCATGACCGGCGTCTATCTCGACTACAACGCCACCGCGCCCATCCGCCCCGAGACCATCGCGGCCATGACCACGGCCCTGGAGAGCGTCGGCAACCCGTCCTCCGTCCACGCCGCCGGCCGCGCCGCGCGCGCCGCGGTGGAGCAGGCCCGCGAATCCGTCGCCGCCCTGATCGGCGGCCCGGCCTCCACCGTGGTCTTCACCGGCTGCGGCACCGAGGCCAATGCTCTGGCCATCGAGAGCGCGGTGGCCACCGGCTCCAGGCGCCTGATCGTCAGCGCCATCGAGCATGAGAGCGTCGTGGAGACCGCCAAGGCCAGCGGGGCGGCGGTGGAGCTGCTCCCCGTCGGCGCCGACGGCCTGGCCGACCTGACCTGGCTGAAGAGCCGGCTGGCCTCCTGGGACGCCGCCGACGGCAAGCCCTTCGTGGCCCTGATGCTGGCCAACAACGAGACGGGCGTCATCCAGCCGGTGGCGCAGGCTTCCGAGATCGTGCGCGCCGCCGACGGCTGGCTGCACGTCGACGCCATCCAGGCCGCCGGCAAGGTCGCCGTAGACAGCCGGGCGCTCGGCGCCGACACCCTCACCATCTCCGGCCACAAGTTCGGCGGGCCGCAGGGCGTGGGCGCGCTCACCTTCGGCCCCCGCGCCACCCTGGTGCGCCGCCAGCACGGCGGCGGGCAGGAGCGGGGCCGCCGCGCCGGCACCGAGAACGTGGCCGGTATCTCCGGCCTCGGCGCCGCGGCCCGCGCCGCCCTGCGCGACCTTGAGGCCTTCGCCGCCCAGGCCGCCTGGCGAGACCTCGCCGCCGCCTGTCTGGAGGCCGAGGGCGCCGTGGTGATCGCCCCGGACTCCCCGCGCCTGGCCAACACCCTCTGCGTCGCCAGCCCCGGCCACGCCTCGGACCTGCAGGTGATGGGCCTCGACTTGATGGGCGTCATGGTCAGCGCCGGCTCGGCCTGCTCTTCAGGCAAGGTCAAGGCCAGCGCCGTGCTCACCGCCATGGGCCTGACCGACCTCGCCCCCTACGCCATCCGCGTCAGCGGCGGCTGGGGCGCCACCGAGAGCGACTGGGCGACCTTCGTGGCCGCCTGGAGCGATGTTCATTCCCGTCACGCGGCTCGCCGCCGCGCGCCGGCGGCTTAGGAGTTCCGTCATGGCCGCCGTCAAGCAGACCGTCGAGCACGTCGAGGCCCTGGAGAAGTACCAGCATGGCTTTGTCACCGACATCGCCCAGGACTTCGCCCCCAAGGGCCTGAACGCCGACATCGTGCGCTTCATCTCGGGCAAGAAGAACGAGCCGGAATGGATGCTGCAATGGCGTCTCGACGCCTTCGAGCGCTGGCTGGTCATGGACGAGCCGCAGTGGGCCAAGGTCCACTTCCCGCGCATCGACTACCAGGACAGCTACTACTACGCCGCGCCGTCGGAGAAGAAGGGCCCCAAGAGCCTGGACGAGGTCGATCCGGAGATCCTGGCCGTCTATGCGAAGCTCGGCATCCCCCTGAAGGAACAGGCGGTCCTGGCTGGGGTCGAGGGCGCGCCGCGCTACGCCGTCGACGCCGTGTTCGACAGCGTGTCTGTGGTCACCACCTTCAAGAAGGAACTCGCCCAGGTCGGCGTGATCTTCTGCTCCATGAGCGAGGCGATCCGCGAGCATCCGGAGCTGGTGAAGCAGTACCTCGGCTCGGTGGTGCCCGTTTCGGACAACTACTACGCCTGCCTGAACGCCGCGGTCTTCTCCGACGGCAGCTTCGTCTATGTGCCGCCGGGCGTCCGCTGCCCCATGGAGCTGTCGACCTATTTCCGCATCAATGCGGAGAATTCCGGCCAGTTCGAGCGCACCCTGATCATCGCCGACAAGGGCGCCTACGTCTCCTACCTGGAGGGCTGCACGGCCCCCATGCGCGACGAGAACCAGCTGCACGCCGCCGTCGTCGAGCTGGTTCTGCTGGACGAGGCGGAGATCAAGTATTCCACGGTCCAGAACTGGTACCCGGGCGATCCGGTGACGGGGAAGGGCGGCATCTACAACTTCGTCACCAAGCGCGCCGATTGCCGCGGCGACCGCTCCAAGGTCTCCTGGACCCAGGTGGAGACCGGCTCGGCCATCACCTGGAAATATCCCTCCTGCGTCCTGCGCGGCGAGGGCTCGGTGGGGGAGTTCTATTCCATCGCCATCACCAACGGCCGCCAGCAGGCCGACACCGGCACCAAGATGATCCACCTGGGCGCCAACACCCGATCGCGCGTGATCTCCAAGGGCATCAGCGCCGGGAAGTCCTCCAACACCTATCGGGGTCTGGTTTCGGCCCACCCCAAGGCCAAGGGCGCGCGCAACTTCACCCAGTGCGACTCCCTGCTGATCGGCAAGACCAGCGCGGCCCACACCGTGCCCTATATCGAGGCCCGCAACGGCTCCTGCGTCTTCGAGCACGAGGCCACCACCACCAAGCTCTCGGAAGACCAGCTGTTCTACGCCATGCAGCGCGGCCTCTCCCAAGAGGAGGCCGTCCAGCTGCTGGTCAACGGCTTCGTCAAGGACGTGCTGCAGGAACTGCCCATGGAGTTCGCCGTGGAAGCCCAGAAGCTCGTCGCCATCTCCCTCGAAGGGTCCGTCGGATGACCCTCGCCCCATCGGAACGGATCTCCGCCATGTCCTTCAGGCAAGCCTTTGAAGCCGAACGTCTGAAGCGCGACGCCGAGCGCCGCGCCCGCGAGGACGCCGAGCGCGTCCGCCAGGAGGCCGACGAGGCCCGTTCGGTGGCGCTCTACGAGATCCTGGCCGCCGACCCCGGCTTCCTGGCCGAGAAGAAGCTGACCCTCGACCGCTCGCGCTACACCGTCATGCTTGAGCATCCGGACTTCCGCCTGCGCGCCTATTTCGAGGACGGCCAGGTCAATGTCACCGCCGCCGACAAGCGCTCGGCCACCACCATCACCGCGGCCCCCACCAAGCAGGAGTCTGTCGACACCGTCGAGCAGGCCCTGGACGTGCTGGCCCGCTACCTGGCCGACGAGACGGTCTGATGCTGCATATCGAGAACCTGCGCGCCGAGGTGGACGGCAAGGAGATCCTCAAGGGTCTCAGCCTGGACGTGCCCGCGGGCGAGGTCCACGCCATCATGGGCCCCAACGGCGCCGGCAAGTCGACGCTGTCCTATGTGCTCACCGGCCGCCAGGGCTATGAGGTCACCGGCGGGACCGCCACCCTGGACGGTGAGGACCTCCTGGCCCTGGATCCCAACCAGCGCGCCGCCAAGGGCGTCTTCCTGTCCTTCCAGTATCCCCTGGAGATTCCGGGCGTCCCGGCGCTGACCTTCATCCGCACGGCCATGAACGCCCAGCGCAAGGCGCGCGGCGAGGCCGAGATCACGGCGCCGGCCTTCCTGAAGCTGGCCCGCGAGCATGCGGCGGCCCTGAAGATCGACTTCGAGATGCTCAAGCGGGCCCTGAACGTCGGCTTCTCGGGCGGCGAGAAGAAGCGGATGGAGATCTTCCAGATGGCCATGCTGGCCCCGCGCTTCCTGATCCTGGACGAGACCGATTCCGGCCTGGATATCGACGCCCTGAAGATCGTGTCGGAGGGGGTCAACGCCATGCGCGCGCCCGACCGCTCCATGCTGGTGATCACCCACTACCAGCGCCTGCTGGACTACATCAAACCCGACAAGGTCCACGTCCTGTCGGCGGGGCGCATCGTCGCCACCGGCGGGCCCGACCTGGCGCTCGAGCTGGAGCGCGAAGGCTACGACAAGTACGCGAGGGCCGCTTGAGCCTCGCCACCGCCCTGAAATCCGGCGACGTCACCCTGCTGCCCGGCAAGCGTGACGAGGACTGGAAGTGGACCGACCTGCGCGGCCTGCTGCGCGTCCTGCCGGCCGCCTCGCCGGCCAGCGACGCCGCCCTGCCGCTCGGCCCGTTCGGCGACCTGGGGGAGGTGGAGATCGCCCTGGTCAACGGCCGCCTGCGCGGCGACCCCGCCGCCCTGATCCTGGCCGCCGGCCAGAGCCGCGTCCTGCGCCTGCGCTTCGTCTCCACGGCGGAGGGTTCGCATGCCGCCCACATCTCCATCGAGCTGGGGGAGGGCGCGGCCCTGACCCTGCTGGAGAGCTATGAGGGCCTGGCCGACGGTTACGTGGCCGACGCGGGCCTGGAGATCACCCTGGCCAAGGGCGCCCGCCTGGAGCGCGTCGTGGTCGCCGCCGACGCCGAGGGCGCGGTGTCGGTCAGTTCGACCGTCGTGATCCTGGCCCCGGAAGCCCGCTTCGCCCAGACCCTGCTCACCGACGGCGCCAGGCGCCAGCGGATCGAGACCCGCATCGCCCATCCGGGCGCCTTGGCCGAGGTCCGCCTCGACGGCGCCTATCTGCTGGCCGGCAAGCGCCACGCCGACCTGACCACGGTGGTGGAGCACCAGGGCGTGGACGGAACCACCAGCCAGCTCACCAAGGGGGTGGTCCGCGACCAGTCCCGCGGCGTCTTCCAGGGCCGGATCGTGGTGGAGGAGGGCGCCGACCGCACAGACGCCCGCATGCGCCACAATGCGCTGATCCTGTCCGACAAGGCCGAGATCGACGCCAAGCCCGAACTGCTGATCTTCGCCGACGACGTGCAGTGCGCCCACGGCAACACCATCGGGGCCTTGGACGAGGAGGCGCTGTTCTACATGCGCCAGCGCGGCCTGCCGGAGACCGAGGCGCGCGCCCTGCTGATCGAGGCCTTCGTCGGCCAGGTCATCGAGCGCATCGACCACGAACCCGCCCGCGACCTGGCCCTCGCCTGGGCCGCCGACCGGCTGAGGGCCTGACCATGGCCTTCGACGCAGAAGCCATCCGGGCCGAGTTCCCGATCCTGGCCCGCCAGGTGAACGGCAAGCCCCTGGTCTATCTCGACAGCGCCGCCTCGGCCCAGAAGCCGAGGGCGGTGATCGACGCCATGGTCCACGCCATGGAGCACTCCTATTCCAACGTCCATCGCGGTCTGCACACTCTCGCCAATGAAACCACAGAAGCCTATGAAAAGGCCCGTCAAAGCGTCGCCGACTTCATCCACGCAGACCTGGCCGAAATCGTCTTCACCAAGGGCGGGACGGAGTCCATCAACCTGGTCGCCGCGAGCCTCGGCGCCACGCTGAAGGCCGGCGACGAGATCCTGCTCACCGAGATGGAGCACCACGCCAACATCGTGCCGTGGCACTTCCTGCGCGAGCGCCAGGGCGTGGTCCTGAAGTTCATCCCCGTCACCGACGACGGTCGCCTGGACCTGGAGGCCATCCCCGACCTGCTGACCGCCAGGACCAAGGTCGTGGCCCTGACCCACATGTCCAACGTCCTGGGCACGGTGAACCCGGTGGCCGAGATCACCCGCATGGCCCATGCGGCCGGCGCGGTGGTCCTGCTGGACGGCTGCCAGGCCATCGTCCACCAGCCGGTGGACGTGAAGGCCCTGGACGTCGATTTCTACGTCTTCTCCGGCCACAAGCTCTACGGCCCCACCGGCATCGGCGTCCTCTACGGCAAGGCCGAGCGCCTGGCCGCGCTGCGCCCCTATCAGGGCGGTGGCGAGATGATCGCCTCGGTGGCCCTGGACGAGGTTCGGTACGCCGACCCGCCGCACCGCTTCGAGGCCGGCACCCCGCCGATCCTCGAGGCCATCGGCCTGGGCGCGGCCATCGATTGGTTCGCCAAGCTGGACAGGACCGCCGTCGCCGCCCACGAACACCGGCTCTATGACCGGGTCCGCCAGGGCCTGGCCGGGGCCAACTGGCTGAAGGTGATCGGCGAGGCGCCGGGCAAGGGCGCCATCCTCACCTTCTCCATCGACGGGGCCCACGCCCACGACGTGGCCCAGATCCTCGACCGTTACGGCGTCGCCGTGCGGGCCGGGACCCACTGCGCGGAACCCCTGATGCGGCGCTTTGGCGTCACCTCAAGCGCCCGCGCCTCCTTCGCCCTCTACAATACGGAAGGGGAAGCCGACGCCCTTGTCGACGCCCTGACCCGTACTCAAGCCTTCTTTGCGTAAGAGCCCGGACCCATGGACGACGCTTCTTCCATCACAACGCCGCAACTCAGCCAGGCCGAGCTGGACGCGATCACCGATCAGCTCATCGAGCAGCTGAAGACCGTGTTCGATCCCGAAATCCCGGTCGACATCTATGAACTGGGCCTGATCTACAAGGTCGACGTCTCCGACAGCAAGGACGTGGCCATCGACATGACCCTGACCGCCCCGGGTTGCCCGGTGGCCGGGGAAATGCCGGGCTGGGTGGCGGATGCGGTCCGGAAAATTCCCGGCATCGGCCAGGTGAAGGTCGATCTCGTCTTCGACCCGCCGTGGGATCCCTCGCGGATGTCCGACGAGGCGAAACTTCAATTGAACATGTTCTGACCCATATAGATGACATGACCGATCTGAACCTCACGCCCGCCGCCCGCGTCCGCCGCCCCCGGCCCAAGGTCGTCACCCTGACCGACGCCGCGGCCGAGCGGGTGCGCGAGATCATGGCCCGCGCCGAGGTTCCCTATGCCGGCCTGCGGGTGGGGGTGAAGAACGGCGGCTGCGCCGGGTCCGAATACGTCATCGAATATGCCGAGGCCGCCGGACCCCTGGACGAAGTGGTTGAGGACAAGGGCGTCACCATCCTCATCGATCCCAAGGCGGTGCTGTTCCTGATCGGCACCGAGATCGACTACGAGAAGACCAGGCTCTCGGCCAAGTTCACCTTCCGCAACCCCAACCAGACCGACGCCTGCGGCTGCGGCGAGAGCGTCACCATCGAGCCTGGCAAGGTGCTCGACGCTTAAGCGTCTGGCTTGACGGCCCGCGCGGCCGCCCCTATTCGCAAGCTCACGGTCCGCAGTTCACCGAGGCATCGCCGCCCGCCAGGGTTTGCTAAACCTGCTCAGACTTCATCGACTGACACATCTCACCGTGCCAGATCGGAAGGGCGATCACCGTTCATCCCCGGCACGCGAGGGATAGATCATGTCGAGAACCGTCATTCCGCTGCAGACCCAGGACGTCTCCAGCTTCGCCAAGGCCCTGCGCGCCCAGCTGCTGGATCGAACCTCCGCCCCCAGCCACGTCGAGCTGCTAAACATGCTGGCGCGCGCCGTCGGACGGCGGAACTTCCAGGACCTGAGGGCGCAAGTGGACGAGATCTCCCCGTCATCGGCGCCCGCGCCGAAGGAGACCGCCGATCTGGCCGTCGTCGAGCGCGTCGCCCGCTGCTTCGGCCCCGAAGGCCGCCTGACCCGCTGGCCGTCGCGGCGGGGAGACCAGATCCTGGCCCTCTGGGTCCTGTGGTCGAAGCTTCTGCCCCGCGAGGAAGCCACCGAGCGGCAGATCAGCGACCAGCTGAAGACCCTGCACGACTTCGGCGACCACGCCCTGCTGCGCCGCGAGCTGATCGAGCTGGGCCTCTTCTCCCGCACCCCCGACTGCCGCGCCTACCGACGCATCGAACAGGCCCCGCCGGCGACGGCCGTGACGCTGATCGGCCGGATCGGGGCCCTGAACGCTCAGGCGTAGGCGTAGGGCCCGCCGGCCCACTTCATTAAGTGACCGACGTTCAGCGCCCGGTGAAGGCCGCCGGCCGCTTCTGCAGGAAGGCGACCACGCCTTCCCGGGAGTCTTCGGTCCGGCCGGCCGCCTTCTGGGCCATGCGCTCGGCATGCAACTGGTCGGCCCATTCGGCGTCCAGGCTCTCCCAGATCAGCTTGCGGATCGAGCCCAGGGCCCAGGGGCCGGTGGCCAGCGCCTTGGCCAGCTCCATGGTCGTGGCCATCAACTGGTCGTCGGGGACGCAGCGGTTGATAAGACCCCAGTCCAGGGCGGTCTTGGCCGGCAGGCGCTCGCCCAGCAGGGCCATCTCCATGGCCCGCGCCTTGCCGATCAGCCGGGGCAGCAGGTAGGTGGAGCCGCCGTCCGGCACCAGGCCGATGCGGCGGAAGGCCTGCAGGAAATAGGCGCTCTCGCCGGCGACAATGATGTCGCCCAGCAGGCCCAGCGAGCAGCCGATGCCGGCCGCCGCGCCATTGACGGCGGTGACGAAGGGCAGGGGGGTGTCGCGCATCAGGCTGACCAGCGGGTTGTAGACCGTCTCCAGCGCGCGGCCGGCGTCTGGCTTGCCATCGACGTCCAGCTCGCGGCCGGCGGCGCCGCCGCCCGACAGGTTGGCGCCCGAGCAGAAGCCGCGCCCCTCGCCCGTCAGCACGATGGCGCGGGCCTCGATCTTGCCGGCGGCCAGGCTGCGGAAGGCGTGGCTGAGCTCCTCGGCCAGGTCCAGCCCGGCGGCGTTCATGGTCGCCGGGTCCGACAGGGTGATCACGGCCACGCCGTCGATGACCTCGACCTTGATTTTCTTGTAGTCCACCCGAGCGTCCTCCGAGGGCTTCTTATGCGTACTGGCTAGCCCCCATAACGCGGGGGAACGCCAACGAAAACTTTCAGACCGGCCCGCGACCGTAGTAGCGCGCCAGCTGCAGCGCCAGCAGGCCGGCGGGGATCAGGGCCAGCAGCAGCGGAACCGACAGCGGCAGGCCCGCGGCGGCCAGGGCCGCGGCCGCGACGCAGCCGATGAAGCAGCCGACGTCCCACGCCCCCTCCGTGGCCATGTGAAACCGGAACACGCAGGGCGAGGCCTTGGCCAGATTGTAGACCGGCGTCATCAGCACCGGCGTAACGATCGTGACCAGCAGGGAGCCGGCGGCGTTGGCCAGCACGGCCAGCCAGGGCAGGTCGAGGCTCGCGGCCCGCAGGATGACTACGATGACCGCCGCCGAATAGGCGAGGATCGCCGAGCGGCGTCCATGTCCCCTGTCGATGTGCCGCCCTAGCACCAGCCCGCCCGCCGCGCCCGCGACGGCCGCCAGGGCCGCGGCGCCGCCATAGGCCGAGTAGCTTTCGCCGAGGGCCACGAACAGGGCGATCAGCCAGACGTAATGGTAGGTCGCCGCGAACAGGCCATCGCCGACCATCAGCCCCAGACCCGTCCAGGCCGGCGTTGCCGCCTTCGGAACGAACGGGCTGACCGGGACGTTCGGCGCGCCGCTCAGCGGGACGATGGCGATCGCCTGGACCAGGCCCACGGCCCAGAAGGTCGGCGTCGATCCCAGAGTGGTCAGGCCCAGGGCCCCCAGCAGCGGCGCCACGACGCCGACCAGGGCCACGATCGCCTCGCGCAGCCCGATCTGGCCGCCGCGGTCCGCAGCCTCGCCCAGGGCGGCGAAATAGGCGTGGAAACTGAGCCAGTACAACAGATAGCCCACCGACGAGACGCCGCAGACCAGGACCAGATAGAGGCCCGGCCCATCGACCAGGGCCAGCAGCGGGTAGTCGATCGCCGTCAGGAGTGTTCCGGCGATCAGCAGCGGTCTGACGCCCCAGCGTTTGGCCAGCGGCAGGATCGCCGGCCTGAGGACGAAGCGGGCGGCCACGACACCCGCCTGGAACAGCAGGGCGAGGGGAACCGAGACCCCGGCCTTGAGCAGGAAGACCAGAATGAAGATGCCGCCGGCCGCCTGGGCGAAGGCCTGCAGGGCGTAGTGGGTATTCACGCGCGTGGTCGCGCTGAATGATCTGGATGACATGAGAACCTGAAGGGCGGAGTGTGAACGCACGGACACCCCGCGATCAGGCGCGGAGCGGCGGGATGGACGTCTAGCCTCGGCTAGCGGTCAGCGTTTGGGTTCACACATGAGCGGCGGGCTCCTTCGATACCGAAGGTCTCGCACGCGACTCCAACACAGGCAAGCGGCGTTAGGCGTCAGGCGGCCGTGGCCAGGGTCTCGCCGTTGGTGACGCGGTTGCGGCCCGTGCGCTTGGAGGCATAGAGGGCCTCGTCCGCCCGTTCCATGACGCAGTTGCCAGTCTCGCCGACGCGACGGGTCGCCAGGCCGGCCGAAATGGTCACGGTGCCCAGGTCCTCGTTGGTCGAGCGGCGCTTGAGCATGCGCGAGGCCACTTCCTCGCGGATTTCCTGCAGGCAGGTCTCGACCAGGGCCGCGTCCTCGCCGGGGAAGATCATCGCGAATTCCTCGCCGCCGTAGCGGGCCGAGAAGCGCGGCGTGGCGCCCAGGCGGCCGATCACGCTGGCGACGTAGCGGATCACCTGGTCGCCCGTCTGGTGGCCCCAGGTGTCGTTGAAGCTCTTGAAGTGGTCGATATCCAGCACCGCCAGGGTGAGCGGCATGCCGTTGGCGTCGGCGTCGGCGCAGGCGCGCATCAGCTCTTCGTCGAAGGCGCGGCGGTTGGCCAGATTGGTCAGGCCGTCGGTGGTCGCGTCGCGGCGAACCTGCTCCAGGTGCTCGCGCAGGCGCTCGACCTCGCTGGTCGATTCGGCGAGGCGCTTTTCGAGCGACTTGTTTTCCTTCTGCACCCGGCGCGTCGCCGAGGAGAGGGAGTCGACCATCGCCTTGACCTGGCTGACGTCCTCGGCCTCGGTCAGCCCCTTGCTGGCGCCGGCCAGGGTCTGGCCATAGGCCTCGTTGGACTTCCGGGCCGACTGGATCGCCATGGAGACGGCGGCCAGCTCCTTGGACAGCTGGTCACCGGCGTCGCGGATCTGTTCGTTCAGGCGGGCCTTGGCCAGATAGGCGGCGGCCAGGTCCTCGCTGATGCTTTCGGTCAGCGGTTCGCCAAGGGAAATGAGTCGGCCCAGCTCGACGGCCAGGTCGCCGTCGGGATCGGCGACGAAGTGCGACCAGAGCTCGAAATTCAGCGGTGTCGGCCAGACCTGATGGTGCTCCATCAGCTCCAGGGCCTTGCGCGCGACCTTGTAGGCTCCCGGGCCTCGCAGGATGGTTTCGACGTCGCCGGACATACTCGCTCCCCCGTGGCGCAAGCCGCTTTCTGGCAGGCTTGGGCTGTAGATACTGAAGAGTAGGCTCAAAGGTCCGAATGACCGGTTAAAGCATGGCGGCGGTCGCTTGCGGCCTGACGTCGCGGCGTTCATTCTGATCGGCGATCACCTGAGCCGGGGCCAGCCCGGCCTCCCGGAGGGACCCCGATGAACGCACCTGCCAATCTCGGCGCGGAGGGCCACAAGGCCGCCATGCTGGCCATCCTCGACCGCCAGAAGGCGGCGCATATCCGCGACGGCGCGCCCTCGGCGGAGACGCGGATCGAATGGCTCGACCGCTGCATCGGCCTGCTGGTCGATCACGCGACCGACATCCAGGACGCGCTGAACACCGACTTCGGCAACCGCTCGCGCGAGGCGACGCTGCTGACCGACGTGTCCGGCTCGATCGGCCCGCTGAAATTCGCCCGGGACAACCTGCGCAAATGGATGAAGGGGCAGAAGCGCAAGACCACCCCGGCGATCCTCGGCCTGTTCGGCGCCAAGGCCGAGGTGCAGTACCAGCCCAAGGGCGTGGTCGGGGTGATCAGCCCGTGGAATTTTCCGGTCAACCTGACCTTCGCGCCGCTGGCCGGCATTCTGGCGGCGGGCAACCGGGCGATGATCAAGCCGTCCGAGTTCACGCCGGCGACGTCCGAGCTGATGAAGACCATGTTCGCCAAGGTTTTCACCGAGGACGAGATCGCGGTGATCACCGGCGGGCCGGAGGTCGGCCAAGCCTTCGCCGGCCTGCCCTTCGATCACATGATCTTCACCGGCGCGACCGGGGTCGCCCGCCATGTGATGCGGGCGGCGGCCGAGAACCTGGTGCCCCTGACGCTGGAGCTGGGCGGCAAGAGCCCGGTGATCATCTCCAGGAGCGCCGACATGGCCACCGCCGCGGCGCGGATCATGAACGGCAAGACGCTGAACGCCGGCCAGATCTGCCTGGCGCCCGACTATGTCCTGGCCCCCGAGGGGCGGCTGGAGGAGTTCGTCGCCGAGGCCACCGGCGCGGTCACCCGCATGTTCCCGACCTTGAAGGACAATCCCGACTACACCGCCATCGTCGCCCAGCGGCACTATGACCGGATCAGGGGCTATATCGACGACGCGCGGGCCAAGGGCGCCGACATCCGCGAGATCAATCCCGCCGGCGAGGACTTCAGCCAGCAGGAACACCGCAAGATCCCGCCGACCCTGATTCTCAATGCCACCGACGACATGGCCGTGATGCAGGACGAGATCTTCGGCCCGGTGCTGCCGGTGAAGACCTACAAGGCCGTCAGCGAGGCGGTCGACTACATCAACGCCCATGAGCGGCCGCTCGGCCTCTACTGGTTCGGGACCGACGAGGCGGAAAAGGACCGGGTGCTCAACCACACCACCAGCGGCGGGGTGACGGTCAACGACGTGATCATGCACGTCGCCCAGGAGGAGCTGCCGTTCGGCGGTGTCGGCCCGTCCGGCATGGGCAGCTACCACGGCCACGACGGCTTCCTCGAGTTCAGCCACAAGAAGGCGATCTACACCCAGCTGAAGAAGGACATCGGCCCGCTGCTGGCGATGCGGCCGCCCTACGGCCCGGCGATCCGCAAATTCCTGGCGGCCTCGCTCAAGCGGTAGGCGAGCCCGTTCATGTCACCGTCAGGCGGGGCGCCGTATTGCAGCTTTGATGGCGGCATACGATATCCCGCCTGAGGGTCCTTCGACCCATGGAGAAGACCATGCGTGCGGCCGTGACCGGCCTACTGGTTTCGCTGCTGGCGGTTTCGGCCGCCCAGGCCAAGCCCGACTTCCGCGCCCAGGCGCGATGCATCGCCGCCTATGAGGTGGCCGCCGGCCTGCTCGAGGCCGACGCCGACGCCGCCAGCGGCGCGGAGAAGACGCTAATCCGCAAGCGGATCACCAGGTTGGACACGCTGCGGGAACGGATCTCGCTGGCGCTGGCCACGCGCACCGACCTGACCCCGGCCGACAGCACGGCCAGCCAGACGGAGCGCAAGGCCGAGGTGGCCCGGCTCGACAAGCTGTCGCCAGAGGCCGTTCAGGCCGCCGCCGACGCCTGCGATCCGATCGCCGGCGGCTAACGCAAGGTCCCGTGCATCCCGGCGAAAGGGCGATGGCGCCAACGCCGGGACAGGCGGGTTTGCGCCCTATTCGTCAGCCGGTTTGCTGCTGATCGGCGCGGCGCGGGTCAGGAAGGCGGGGGTGTCGGATCCGAAGCCGACCACGCGCGGGCCGTCGTCGTCCCGGTCGCGGCCACGATGCTGGTCGCGGCGCGGTTCGTCGCGACGGGGCGAACGGTCTCGATCGCGATCCCGGCCCTCGGGACGGGCGTCCGGACGGCTCTCGGCGCGGCGCGGCTCGCGGTCGCGGCGGGGCTCTTCCTGACGCGGCGGGCGGGCTTCGCGGGCAGGGGCGGGGGCGGCCTCGGCCTCCGCCACCTCGGCGCGCGGCGCCTCGTCGCGATTACGGTCCCGGCCGCGACCACGGCCCCGGCGAGGCTCGCGGTCGGCTCGGGCGGGCGGCTCGTCCCGGACAGGCGCGGATTCTGGCGCGGCGGCCGCTTCGGCCGAAGGCGCGGAAATCGGCTCGATCGACGCCTCGGCCTTGCGCTCGCGCGTGCGGCGGGCGGGCCTGGCGGCGGCCTCGCCAGCGTCGCTCGGGGCGGCGGAGGAAATGGCCTCCATCGACATCACCGAGGTTTCCGATGCCGGACGGCCGCGGCTGCGGTCGCGATCCCGGTCTCGTCCGGCCGGGCGGGCGCCGCGCTTGTCGCCGTCGCGCTTGGAGCGCGGCTCGCTCTTGAGGCTGGCCCAGTCGATGCCCTCGAAGGAGGCTTCGGCCGGCGCCTTGCCGGTCAGCTTGATGACCTTGTCGTAGTTCCGGTCGTCGGCGGGGGTGACGATCATGAACGTCTCGCCGTCCCGGCCGGCCCGGCCGGTGCGGCCGATGCGGTGGACATAGTCGTCGGCATGGTGCGGCACGTCGTAGTTGAACACGTGGCTCACGTCGGGAATGTCCAGGCCGCGCGCGGCCACGTCGGACGCCACCAGCAGCTTCAGCTCGCCCTTGCGGAAACCGTCCAGCGTGCGCATGCGCGTCGCCTGGTCCAGGTCGCCGTGGATGGCGGCGGCGTCGTAGCCATGCGTGCGCAGCGACTTGGCGACGATATCGACTTCGCTCTTGCGATTGCAGAAGACGATGCCGTTCTTGATCTCGCTGCGGTCGATCAGGCTCCGCAACGCCGTGCGCTTGGCCTTGGGATCGTTGCTGGGGATGCGCGCCACGTACTGGACGATGTTCTCGCCCGTGGTCGCCGGGCGGCTGACCTCGATGCGCACCGGATCCTTGAGGAACTGCTTGGTCAGCCGGGTGATTTCCGGCGGCATGGTGGCGCTGAAGAACAGCGTCTGGCGCTTGGGCGGGGTCAGTTTGAAAATGCGCTCGATGTCGGGGATGAAGCCCATGTCGAGCATGCGGTCGGCTTCATCGACGACCATGATCTGCACGCCGGTCAGCATGACCTTGCTGCGCTCGAACAGGTCCAGCAGGCGGCCTGGCGTGGCGATCAGCACGTCCACGCCCCGGTCGAGCGCGGCGACCTGGTCGCCCATCGACACGCCGCCGATCAGCAGAGCCCAGGTCAGGCGCGTGCCCTTGGCGTATTTCTCGAAGCTGCTGGCGACCTGGTCGGCCAGTTCGCGGGTCGGCGCCAGCACCAGGGCGCGCGGCATGCGGGCCCGGGCCCGGCCGGCCGAGAGCCGGTCGATCAGCGGCAGGGTGAAGGCGGCGGTCTTGCCAGTGCCGGTCTGGGCGATGCCCAGAACGTCCTGGCCAACGAGCGCGACGGGGATGGCCTGGGCCTGGATCGGGGTGGCGGTCGTGTAGCCGGTGTCGGCCACCGCCTGAAGGGTCGAGGCGCTAAGCCCCAGTTGGGAAAATTCGGTCATGTCTCACTAAAGGAAGATTCAGAGCCGCCCGTGTTTGGGCGAACGGGCGGCGCGGAATCGCCTGACCTGCTCCGAACTCGCGCGGATACATAGGCTCTAGCCCCGCAAAGTCAACGGTTGCTTGGGTTTGACAGGGCCTTTGCACACGCCGGGAGAAATTGCGCAACGCCTTGGCAAGACCGGGTGTGATGATGTTCTATGCCTCCAGCCGAACGGGAGACGCCAAGATGTCCGTGAGCGGAACGACCCTGGGCCTGTTGGCCGCCGCCTCGATCGCGGCCTCCGCGCCCTACGCGGGCCTCGAGCCAGCTTTCGGCAACACCATCGTCACGACCTATCCGAACGGCAAGTCGACGAAGACCTGGCTGCACCGCGACGGCACCTACGAGGCGCTGCGCGCCAACGGCGACCGCACCGGCGGCGTGTGGAAGGTCAAGGGCGGCGAGCTGTGCATCACCCAGAAGCGGCCGGTCTATGTGCCGCTGTCCTTCTGCACCCCGATCGTGCCGGGCGGCGTCGGCGCCAGCTGGTCGGCCAGGGGCTTGCTGGGCGAGCCCGTGCGCAACACCCTCGTCCCGGGCCGGCAGGGTTAGCGACCCGCGTCTTCTTGACCAGGGCGGCGCGCCGGTGACGATCACGATCCAGGCGGGTCGTCAGGCTGCGTCGTTCGCCAGGCGGGGCCTTTGTCGGGTGTGCCCTTTCAGGGCCTCGATGAAGGATTCCCGCCAGGCGGCCGTGTCGTCGGTCTCGACCCCGGCCATCAGCCGCTCCCACCGCCGCCGCCGCTCCTCGAGCGGCATCGACAGGGCCTGCTGGATGGCCTCGGCCATGTCTTCCCGGTCATAGGGATTGACGATCAGGGCGTCGGCCATCTGGCCGGCGGCCCCGGCGAACCGCGACAGGATCAGGACTCCCGGGTCGGCCGGATCCTGCGAGGCGACATATTCCTTGGCCACCAGGTTCATGCCGTCGCGCAGCGGGGTGACCAGCCCGACGCGGGCGGCGCGGTAGATCCCGGCCAGCTCGTCCTGGCGGTAGCCGCTGTTGACGTAGCGCAGCGGCACCCAGTCGACGGTGCCGAACCGGCCGTTGATGCGGCCGGCCACCGCGTCGAGCCGCGCGCGCAGATCCTGGTAGGCCTCGACGGTGTCGCGGCTGAGGGTGGCGATCTGCAGCAGAAACACCTGTTCCAGCTGCTCTTCATGCTCGCCGAGGAACTGCTCGTAGGCGACGAACCGCTCCTCCAGCCCCTTGGAATAGTCCAGCCGATCGACGCCCAGGATCATCTGGCGGCCGGCGAGGCTGTCACGCATGCGCTGATAGCTTTCCTCGCCGGCGGGGGACGTGGCGCCTTCGGAGAAGTCCGCGGCGTTGATGCCGATCGGAAAGGCGCCGATGCGCACGGTGCGGCCAAAGCCGGTCACCATCCCGTCGGCGTCGGGCGGCGAGATGCCCAGCTCGTTGGCCAGGTAGCCGGCGAAGGCCGATACGCCCTCGGCCGTCTGGAAGCCGATCAGGTCGTACTGGAACAGCGCCTCGACCAGCTTGCGGTGGCCGGGCAGGGTGACCAGCAGCTGCCGCGCCGGCCAGGGAATATGCAGGAAGAAGCCGATGCGGTTGCGAACGCCCAGCGCGCGCAGCTCCCGCGCCAGTGGCGCGAGGTGATAGTCGTGGATCCAGACCAGGTCGTCGGGCCCGACCAGCGGCCGCAGCGTCTCGGCGAAGCGCCGGTTGACCCGCGCGTAGCCCGCGTCGAACGACCGCTCATAGGCCGTCAGATCGATGCGGTCGTGAAACAGCGGCCACAGGGTCTTGTTGGCGTAGCCGTTGTAGTACTCATCGACGTCCTGGGGCTCGAGATCGACCTTGGCCACCGTGACGCCGCCGATCTGTTCCAGGGCGATCTGGCCGGTGAAGGCGGGGGTGGTCTCGCCGCTCCAGCCGAACCACATGCCCCGGCTTTCGCGCAAGGCCGCGGCCAGGGCGGCGGCCAGGCCGCCGACCGAGCCCGCCCCCGCGTCGCTCGACAGACTTACGCGGTTGGACACGACGATCAGGCGGCTCACCGCAGCGACCCCGAAAGCCAGGTCATGACGGCCTCTGGATTGGCCAGCCTGTGGCGGGCGGCGGTCTCACGGGGCTCCCCGACCAGCACGCCGAACCCGCCGAGGGCCGCGGCGGCCTCGAAGGCCGGCTCGTCCGTCAGGTCGTCCCCGACCATCACCGGCCGCCGGCCGGCGAACGCCGCCTCCCGCATGAACAGCTGCAGGGCATCGCCCTTGTCCGGGCCGGGAGTGAGCAGTTCCACGACCATCCGGCCCTCGATGACGTCCAGGCCGTGGGCCCGGGCCAGGCGGTGGGCGATGTCCAGGCAGGCATCGGCGGCGGGCGGATGGCCGCGATAGTGCAGCGCCACGCTGCAGGCCTTATGCTCCAGCAGCAGGCCGCGCTGGGCCGCCACGAAGCTCTCGAGCATCGCCGTCACGGCCGGCAGGTCCGGGTGGGCCCGAAGATCGACGCGCTCGCCCGTCGGCGTTCGCCGCTCCCGGCCATGCCCGCCCGACACGCACGTCACGGCTCCGCCGAGAATCCGGTCGACATCGGTCACGGGTCGCCCGCTGACCACCGCCAGCCCGCCGCCCAGCCAGAGCTGAAGCCTGTCGAGCAGGGCGGTCCGGGCCGGGTCGGGCCCGACCTTCTCAGGCGACGTTTCGATCGGCGCCAGGGTGCCGTCGAGGTCGAGAAACAACGCTACGTCCCGAAGAGACAGTAACCGTGGTGACG
The DNA here is from genome assembly GCA_030645575.1 of Caulobacter sp. Lineage (GTDB taxonomy): Bacteria > Pseudomonadota > Alphaproteobacteria > Caulobacterales > Caulobacteraceae > Caulobacter. Next base: position 38,525 of record JAUSMJ010000003.1, read on the forward strand.
CCAGCCCCTCGGGGGAGGGGAGCGGTGCGATGGATTGAATCATTCATGCCCCGGCTGTTTGCCGTGAAACCCGCGGATGCGTCGGCTCCACGCGGGCGCACTCTACGAGAACATCGAAACGCCGGGGGTAACTTTAAGTTCACTCATAGTTGAACCGATGCATCGTCACAGCATCGAATAGTCATTCTTAATCACCGAAATCAATGTTCATAGGTATTCGTCGCTGCCGAATTCGTACCGTGCGGAAAGAAATGGGCTCACGGTTACATCAATTGTCAGATGTCGATGTCCGTCGCCGCGAATTCGGCGTTTTCCTGAATGAATCGGAAACGCTGTTCGGGCTTGCGGCCCATCAGGTTCTCCACCAGCTCCTCCACGTGGCTCTCGTCGCGCGGCAGGGTGACCCGGGCCAGCGTGCGTTTGGCCGGGTCCATGGTGGTTTCCTTCAGCTGGGCCGGCATCATCTCGCCCAGGCCCTTGAAGCGGCCGATCTCCGGCTTCTTGCCCTTGAACTGCGTCTCCAGCAGCTCGTCCTTGTGCGCGTCGTCGCGGGCATAGACGGTCTTGCCGCCATGGCTGATGCGGTAAAGCGGGGGCAGGGCCAGATACAGCCGCCCGCCCCGGATCATCTCCGGCATCTGGCGATAGAAGAAGGTGATCAGCAGGCTGGCGATGTGCGCGCCATCGACGTCGGCGTCGGTCATGATGACGACGCGGTCGTAGCGCAGGTCCTCGTCGCGGTACTTGGCTCCGCCCTGCACGCCGAGCGCCAGCATCAGGTCCGACAGCTCCTTGTTGCCCATCAGCTTGTCGCCGGTGGCGCTGGCGACGTTGAGGATCTTGCCGCGCAGGGGCAGGATCGCCTGGGTCTTGCGGTCGCGCGCCTGTTTGGCCGAGCCGCCGGCGCTGTCGCCCTCGACGATGAACAGCTCGGCCCCGCCGATGGCGCCCGCCGAACAGTCGGCCAGCTTGCCGGGCAGGCGCAGCTTGCGCGTGGCCGAGGCGCGGGCGACCTCGCGGTCCTTGCGACGCTTGAGCCGGTCCTCGGCCCGCTCGATGACGAAGTCGAGCAGCGCGCGCGCGGCCTTGGGCGAGGCGGTCAGCCAGTGGTCGAACGGATCGCGCAGGGCCGTCTCGACCAGCTTCTGGGCGTCGGACGAGCTCAGCCGCTCCTTGGTCTGGCCCTGGAATTCGGGATTGCGGATGAACACGCTGATCAGGGCGCCGGCGTTGGCGATCACGTCGTCGGCGGTGACGATGCCGGCGCGCTTTTCGTTGATCATCTCCGCATGGGCCTTCAGACCCCGGGTCAGGGCCGCGCGAAAGCCGGCCTCGTGCGTGCCGCCCTCGGGCGTGGGCACGGTGTTGCAGTAGGACTGCATGAAGCCGTCGGCCTCGCCAAAGCCCTGCGGCGTCCAGGTGACAGCCCATTCCACGGCGCCGGCCTCGCCGGTCCGCTCGATGCGGCCGCTGAAAGCTTCCGGCGTGACGGTGGCGACCGTCTTGATCCGTTCGGCGAGGAAGTCGGCCAGACCGTTGGGGAAGTGGAACGTCGCCTCGGCCGGGGTCTGGTCATGGATCCGCGACGCATCGCAGGTCCATTTGATCTGCACGCCGCGGAACAGATAGGCCTTGGACCGGGCCATGCGGTAGAGCCGCGCCGGCTTGAAGGCCACGTCGTCGCCGAAGATCACCGGGTCGGGCAGGAACTTGATCGCCGTGCCGCGCTTCTTCGACGGGGCGATCTTTTCCAGCCGGCCCAGCGGTTTGCCGCGCGAGAACACCTGGCGATGCTCGAAGCCGTCGCGCCAGACGGTGACCTCGACCCGTTCGGACAGGGCGTTGACCACCGACACGCCGACGCCGTGCAGGCCGCCGGAGGTCTCATAGGCCTTGCCCGAGAATTTCCCGCCCGAGTGCAGCACGGTCATGATCACCTCAAGCGCCGACATGCCCGGGTGCTTGGGATGGGCATCGACGGGGATGCCGCGGCCGTCGTCCTTGACCGTCAGGGCGCCGTCGGCGTCGAAGGTCACTTCGATCAGCCGGGCGTGGCCGGCGACGGCCTCGTCCATGCTGTTGTCGAGCACCTCGGCGAACAGATGGTGCAGCGCCCGCTCATCGGTGCCGCCGATATACATGCCCGGCCGCTTGCGCACGGGCTCCAGGCCCTCGAGCACCTCGATGTCGCTGGCGGTATAGCCGCCGCCGGGCGCGACCGGCGCGGCCTTGGGCGGCGGCGGCGGCGCGACAGGCTCGCTGGACTGCGCCAGCGGCGCCGTGGCCGGCGGGTTCAGCGCGTCGTCGAAGAGGGAGTTCTGCACGGGGGAAGCGGACATGACGCTGGCGAGTTTCGGGCGATTCGGGGGCGTCGAGGTATGCGGCGAAGGGCGGAGAGGGGCAAGACTCCAAACCTTCTCCCCTTGCGGGAGAAGGTGTCGGGCAGAGCCCGACGGATGAGGGGTCGTGCCGGCGGGTCATGGTCGGCGTTTCAGGGCGGACGAAGTCATCGACCCCTCATCCGACCTGCTTCGCAGGCCACCTTCTCCCGCAAGGGGAGAAGGACAGCGTGTCCTACTGATACGCGGGCGGATACCCGCTCGCGGCCGGCTTCAGGTAGCGGTCGCGCAGTTCGAAGGCGCGCGTGCTCTGCGGCTGCTCGACGCCGCCGATGAACACCGCCTGCGGCCAGCTGCTGGTTTCCAGCGGGTCGCCGGTCCACAGCACCACGTCGGCCTCCTGACCGACCGTCAGCGAACCGACGCCGGTCATGCCCCAGATCCTGGCCACGTCGGACGTGATGGTCGCCATGGCCTGGTCGCGCGGCAGGCCGTTGGCCACGGCGAGGCCGGCGTTGAAGCGCTGCTGGCGCAGGTTGTTGACGTCGCGGCTGCCCATGATGGCCACCGTCACGCCGGCGGCCCGCAGCCGGGCGGCGTTGTCCAGGCGCGCGCCGAGGCTCTCGAAGCTGTCGGGCAGGTCGGCCTGGCTATCGAGGATCACGCCCACGCCGGCGGCGGCGATCTCGCCGGCCACCAGCCAGCCTTCCTCGGCCCCCTCGAGGATCACCCTGACCTTCTCCTCGCGGGCCAGGCGCAGGACCTGCAGGATGTCGCTGGCGCGGTGCACGCGGACCAGTAGCGGCGTGCGGCCCTCGACCACCGGGATCAGGGCCTCCAGGTCAATGCGCGACAGACCGAACTCGCGGCTTTCGCCACGTTCGTAGGCGTTGCGATTGCGGCTCAGGGCGCGGGCGTCCTGGAAGGCCGCGCGGACCAGCACCAGGGCCGCGCCGCGCGAGCCGCCTGCGTTGCGGGCGCCGGCCTCGCCCAGATCGAGGGTCACGGCCACGCGGGCCCGCACCACCGGGTCCTGGTCGCCGGCCGCCAGGGAGACGATGGCGGCCTGGCCGGCGAACATCGCCGGATCGCCTTCCTCGCCGCCGCCGCCGCCAGCGAAGTCATCGGCCCCGCCGTCGTCCTTGTGGCCGCCGGCGCCGCCGCGCGAGAGCAGAGGGGTGGCGACCACGCGGGTCAGGCCGGTCTGGCGCGCCAGCGGGATCATCGGGCTGGCGGGATTGACGCCGTAGCTGATGTCGAAGCCAGCCGATAGCTTGCCGGAGCGGTCGTCGCGCGTGGAAGGCACCGCCTCGACCTCGCTGACCGTCAGGTTGGACGAGGGCGCGATCAAGCCGGGCGTGACCACCCCGCCCTGGGCGTCGATCACCCGGGCGCCGGCCGGGGCCGTCACGCCCGCGCCGACGGCGGCGATGCGGCCATCCTTGAGCACGATGGTCCCCGACGGGATGATCCCCGCGGCCGAGGCGGTCTCGATCCGGGCGTTGACGATGGCCACGGTCTCGGCCGCCGCCGGCGCGGCGATGGCCAGGGCCGTCATCCCAGCCAGGAAGAGGGGGGCGATCAGGGCGCGTTTCATGGGTGGAAGGCCCCTTCGCCGGGCTGGCCGAGCTCGAAGTCGGACCTGGGTTGGTAGCGCGGGTCGCGCCGGTCATAGACCAGCGCCCCGTCGATGAAGACCTTGTCGGCCTGGGCGTAGATGCTGAACGGATCAGCGCTCCACAGCACCACGTCGGCCCGCTTGCCGGCGACCAGCGAGCCGGTCTGGCCGTCGATGCCAATGGCCCTGGCCGGGTTCAGCGTGATCCAGGCGATGGCCTCGGCGTCGGTGATCTTCAGCCCGATGCGGTTGCCGGCCGCCATGGCAATGGCCGCCTCCTGATTCAGCCGCTGGGTGATGGTCGGGTCGTCGGAGTGGATCACGGTACAGGCGCCGGCGCGGTAGGCGATGGCCGCGTTGGCCTCGATGCCGTCGTAGGACTCCATCTTGAAGCCCTGCCAGTCGGCCCAGGTGGCGAAACAGATGCCCTCCTTCGCGAGCAGCGGCCCGACCTTGTAGGCCTCCGAGGCGTGGTGGAACATGGTGATGCGATAGCCGAACTCCCTGGCCACATCGATCATCACGGCCATCTCGTCGGCGCGGTAGCAGTGGTTCTGCACCAGGATCTCGCCGCGCAGCACCCCGACCAGGGTGTCCAGCCCGAGGTCGCGCTTGGGCGGATCGGCCTTTTCGCCCTTGGAGACCTTGGCGCGGTAGTCGTCCCATTTGCGGCCGTATTCGGCGGCGTCGATCCAGGCGCGGCGATAGCCGGCGACATTGCCCATGGCCGTGGATGGCGAGCGGCTCTTGCCGCCATAGACCCGCTTGGGGTTCTCGCCACAGGCCATCTTCAGGCCATAGGGCGCGCCGGGGAACTTCATCCCCTGCATGGTCACCGACGGCACGTTGCGCAGGGTCACCGAGCGGCCGCCGAACAGGTTGGCCGAGCCGGGCAGGATCTGCAGCGTCGTGACGCCGCCGGCGCGGGCCCGGTTGAAGCCCGGATCCTGCGGCCAGACGCTGTGCTCGGCCCAGACGTTGGCCGTCACCGGATCGATGGCCTCGTTGCCGTCCGACCGGGATGACACGCCGGGCGAGGGGTAGACGCCCAGGTGGCTGTGGGCGTCGATGATACCCGGCGTGACCCATTTGCCGGTCCCGTCAATCACCGTCGTTCCCTGGGGGACGGCCGTATCCGGTCCGCCGACGGCGACGATCCGGCCGCCGGAGAAGACCACCACGCCGTTCTCGATCTGCTGGCCGGTCGCCGTCAGCACCGTCGCGCCGCGAATCGCCATCGGTCCGGCGGCGAAGGGGGCGTAGGTCGAGGGGAAGGGATCAGGCCGGGCGGCCGGATCGAGTCCCGCCGGAACCGGCTTTGCCGGACCCGTACCGGCGGCCGGCCTGTCGGGCGCCGCCGATCCGGTGGTGGCGCAGGCGGCCAGCAGGGCCGCCGTCGCGGTGGCGGCAAGCGCCGCGCGTAGTCTGGATGTCATCGCCCCGCCCCAAGCTCGAAGGCGCTGAGATCAGACGAAAAGCGCGGCCCGGTCAATTCGCATCCGGGCGAACGCCGTGCGGCGAGTCCGGACGGAGATTCGCGGTCGGGCCGTGCGGCCCTTGCAACCAACCGGACGACGGGCGCGTAATCAGCCCATCGCAACCCGACGGAGCGCCGCCGATGATCGCCTCGATCCGCACCCTGACCCTGGCCGCGCTGACGGCCGTGGCGATGACCGCCTGCCAGGCGGACGGCGCCCCGGTTCCGGCGCCGACGCCGCCCGGCCGCGCGCCCGTGGCCGAGGGCGGCATGTGCGGCGGCATCGCCGGCTTCCAGTGCCAGGCCGGCCTCTACTGCAAGATGACGCCACAGATGCAGCAGGTCGCCGACGGTTCGGGGACCTGCCACAGGCGGCCCCAGATCTGCACCCAGGAGTACCGTCCGGTTTGCGGCGCGGACGGCAAGACCTACGGCAACGCCTGCACGGCCGCCTCCGCCGGCGTCAGCGTGGCGGCCAATGGCGCCTGCAAACCCGCCTGACGCGGCGCCAGGGCGATTGACACGGACGCCGGGTAAAGGCGCGGCCCCGGCCGATGAAACGCGTCCTGCATCCGCGGGCCTCGGAAACGGGCCCCCGTACCGAGGGCGGTACATGTCCCCTGGCGGCCCTAACCAGCGATCAGCGCCGCCCGCTCTTCCGGGGCCAGCGGTCGCCAGCGGCCTTCGGGCAGGGCGCCAAGCGTGATCGGGCCGATGCGGGTGCGCAGCAGATCGACGACGCGCAGCTCGACCAGGTCGCACATGCGGCGGATCTGGCGGTTGCGGCCCTCCTTGAGCACGAAGCTGAGGGTCTGTTTCCCGGACAGGTTCACCTGGGCCTGTTTCAGCTGACGGCCGTCGAGCTCGAGACCGAAGCGCAGCAGCTCCATCTTGTCCTGGGTGATCTCGCCGGCCACCTGGACGCGGTATTCCTTCTCCAGGTCGGAGTCGGGGCCGATCACCGCCTTGGCCACCACCCCGTCCTCCGACAGGATCAGCAGGCCGCGGCTGTCCATGTCGAGCCGGCCCACCGGCGCCAGCCGGCTGTCGCGGCCGGGAATGGCCGTGCCGGGCCCCCAGAGCGTGTTGCGGGTGATCAGCCGGACGGCCGGGATCTGGTCACCCTCGGGCTGCGACGAGACGATGCCGACCGGCTTGTGGAACATCAGGGTCAGGCTGGCCGACAGCGCGCCGGTGGCCGCGTCGGCGAGCGTCAGCGTCTGGCCGGGCAGGATCTTGCGGCCGGCGTCCTCGACCGTCTCGCCGTCGATCGACACCAGCCCCCGGCCGATCAGCGCCTCGGCCTCGCGCCGCGAACAGACGCCGCTCTGGGCCAGCCAGCGGTTGACCCGCTGGGGTTCGGGTTCGTCGTAGGTGCGGGTCCAGGCCATGCGGCCTGACTAGGCGATCAGCGTCGGTACGGGAAGAGTGACCGCAACTGGGCGTCGCGCAGCCACAGGCCGCCCCACATCAGGATGCCCAGGTAGACGCCGAACAGGGTGTGGCTGAATAGGGGCGCATCGAGCCGCCAGTGACTGGCGATGGCGCCGCCGAATACGCCCGTGAACAGGACCGCGCCCACCACGGCTGTCCGTGGCCAGAGATAGAGCGCCAGGCTGACCAGCTCGATGATCCCGATGGGCCGGGCCATCGTGACGGGCAGCTGCATCTTGGTCATGGTTTCGGTGACCGGCGCGAGCGGGACCAGCTTCATGCCGCTGTCCATCAGCAGAAACAGCACGAACAGCGTGGTCATCGCCCGGCCGGTCCACAGGCCCGCCTTCGAGGCCGCGAGGCTTTCCATCGTCTTTCCCCCTGTTGGTTGATCAGGCCTGTCCGGCCGGCTGGTTCATCGCCCAGTGGACGCCGAAACGGTCCTTCAGCGATCCCCAGCGGTCGCCCCAGAACATCAGGGCCACCGGGTTGGTCACCTCCAGGCCCGCATCGACCGCCCGCTGGAACCAGCGGTCGATGTCATCGACCACCAGTTGCATGGTGAAGCTGTGCGAGGGCTGGAAGTCGTAGCCGTGCTCGGGAAAGCAGTCGCTGAGCATCAGCGAGCCGCCGTTGATCTCCAGATGACAGTGCATCAGCCGCTTTCCGTCGTCGGCCGGCGTCCGCCGGTGTTCGATTGCGCCGAAGGCGGTCTTGTAGAGCTCGGCCGCGTCGGCGGCGCCGACGAGGTTGAGATAGGGGATGACGCCCCTCATCGGCGGGGATTCGACTTGCTCGGTCATATGGGACGGTGCTCCTTCCTCTGAACGCATCTGGTCGAAGGACGAACGGGCCGGCGCCGTTCCGACAGGGCCGGCGAGTTTTCTTCAGCGTGTCTCGCCGTTCAGCATCAGGCGGTCGAGATGACGGCGGATGTGGGCCGCCTCGGCGGGGGTGTTGGCGAGCGCGATGGCCTGGTTGAAGGCGGCGCGGGCCTCCGCCTGCTGGCCCAGCTCCAGCAGCAGGGCGCCGCGCACGCCGTGGAAGTGGAAATAGCCGGCCAGCCTGGGCTCCAGCGGCGCGATCAGGTCCAGCGCCGCCTGGGGGCCGTCGGTCTTGCTCACCGCCACGGCGCGATTGAGCGTGACCACGGGGGAGGGATTCTGGCGTTCGAGCGCTTCGTAGAGGGCGGCGATCTCGCCCCAGTCGGTGTCCTCGGGACGCGCGGCGCGGCCATGCAGGGCGGCGATCGCGGCCTGGATCTGGTAGGGCCCCGGCCGCCGGTGGCGCATGGCTTTGTCGACCAGGGCCAGGCCCTCGCCGATCAGCCGCCGGTCCCACAGCGACCGGTCCTGGTCGTCCAGCAGCACGATCTCGCCGTCGGCGTCGAACCGGGCGGCGGCGCGCGCGTGCTGCAGCAGGAGCAGGGCGGTCAGACCCATGATCTCCGGCTCGGTCTGGTAGAGCCGCAGCAGCAGCCGGGCCAGGCGAATGGCCTCGTCGGCCAGCCGGGCGCGGTCGTCCTGCCGCCCGCCGGCGGAATAGCCCTCGTTGAACAGCAGGTAGATCATCGCCGCCACGGCCGCGACGCGTTCGGCGCGTTCGGCTGGGCCGGGAGTCTCGAACGGCACGCCGGCGCTGGCGATCTTCGCCTTGGCACGGGTGATCCGCTGCTCCATGGCGCTTTCGCCGACCAGGAAGGCGCGGGCGATCTGCCTGACCGACAGGCCCGAGACGATGCGCAGCGCCAGCGCGACCTGCTGCGTGGCCGGCAGATCCGGGTGGCAGCAGATGAACATCAGCCGCAGCACGTCGTCGCGATAGTCGGCCCCGTCCAGCCGCTCGGCCAGGGGCGTCTCGGCGTCCTCGATGTCGGACAGGACCGCCTCGTCGGGCAGCGTGGTCTGCTTGGCGCGCCGTCGCGCGCCGTCGATGCCGGCGTTGCGGCCGACCATGATCAGCCAGGCGGCCGGATCGCGCGGCGGGCCATTGACCGGCCAGCTCTTCAGCGCCCGCAGACAGGCGTCCTGGAACGCCTCCTCGGCCGTGTCGAGGTCGCGGAAATAGCGCAGCAGGGCCCCCACGGCCTGGGGACGGGCCGAGATCAGGGCCGCGTCGATCCAGGCCATGTCGATCATGTCAGCGGCGCTCCCGGCAGGAACAGGCGCAGCGGCCGCAGTTCATAGGCGCCGCCGGGGTTGGCCCGGCCCAGCTCGCGGGCGATTTCCAGCCCCTCGTCGAGCCCGGAGATGTCGAGGATGTAGAATCCCAGCAACTGCTCCTTGGTCTCGGCGTAGGGGCCGTCGATGACCAGGTCCTGGCTCTTGATCAGGGTGGTGGCGGCCGTGGTCGGCATCAGCCGCAGCGAGGGGCCCAGCTTGCCCTCGGCCGTGAGCCGCTCGTGCGTGAGGTTCAGCCGCGCCATGACCGCGTCGTCCTCCTCCCGCGACCAGGACATGACGACGTCTTCGGCATTGTAGCAAAGGATGGCGTAGAGCACGGGCGGATCCTCGTTTCCTCACAGGACGAACGAGTATGCCGCGCTCCGACAGGGGGTGGCGGAACTTTTTGTCAGGCCGCCGCGTGTTCGGCCCGGCGCAACTGACGCGCCTGGCGGAACGAGATCAGCCGCCGGCCGCCCTCGTCCCACAGGGCCAGCGACACCGTCCTGAAGCTCTCCAGCAGGCCCAGCCGGCTGACCTCGCGCAGCTCCGGATGGTCCTTCAGCACCTTGGTCAGGCGGTAGTAGGGGATGCGGCTGTTCACATGATGGACGTGGTGGACGCCGATGTTGGCGGTCATCCAGCGCAAGGGTTCGGGCAGGTCATAGTGTGAGCTGCCGTGCAGCGCCGCGGTAGTGTGGTCCCACTCGCCCTTGCGGGCCCAGTAGGCGTTCTCGAACTGGTGCTGCACGTAGAACAGCCAGACCCCGATCGAGGCGGCCAGCAGGATGGTCGGCAGGTGGATCAGCAGCAGGCCCTTCCAGCCGCCGGCCCAGATGACCAGGCCGATGACCACCGCGATGGCTACATTGGTGCCCATGGCGCTGAGCCAGGGCTTCCAGCCCTCCTTCATCAGCCCCATCGGCATGCGCTGCTCGATGACGAACACCCAGGCCGGGCCGATGACGAACAGGATGAGCGGGCTGCGGTACAGGCGATAGCCGATGCGCTTCAGCAGCGGCAGGGCGCGGTACTCGGCCACCGTCAGGGTGGCGATGTCGCCCAGGCCCCGGCGGTCGAGATCGCCGGACGTGGCGTGGTGGATGGCGTGCGACCGGCGCCAGCAGTGATAGGGCGTCATGGTCAGCACCCCGATCAGCCGGCCGGTCCAGTCGTTGGCCGCGGGGCTGCGGAAGAACGACTGGTGGCTGCAATCGTGCTGCACCATGAACAGCCGCACCAGGAAGGCGGCGGCCGGAATCGACAGCAGCAGGGCCAGCCACCACAGGCCGAACACGGCCGCCACCCAGGCGGCCGTCCAGATCGCGGCCAGGGGCGCGGCGCTGAGGACGATCTCGAGGATGGAGCGACCGTGGCTGGGCCGCTGGTAGGCGGCGAGGATCTTGCGCCAGGCGCGGGTGTCTGAGGCGTTCGTGGTCAAGGTCTCTTCCCGGGATCGCGGCGAGCGTCTCTTCCGGACGATCTAGCGCGACTATGCGACGGAGATGTTTAAGCCCCCGCTTCGAGTCGCGCGAGGCGCCGCGATGACGCGGTCCGCGCGGGGCAGGGGCGGTGTGGCGCAAGGGATACGCCGGGATCGGGGCTTATTGGCGGCAGAGGGTGGGGACACGTACCGAAGGCGGTACATGTCCCCTGCGGCTACCGCTTGCGGAACGCCTTCGCGTCGGCGGCCATGCCGGTGGCCCAGGTGTCGCTCGCCTCGGCCGGCGGCGCCTGGAACGGCAGTTCGCCGGCGACGCCGCGGATCGCCAGCCACAGGGGCAGGGCGTAGTGGCCCAGCATGCGCAGGGGGCGGCGCTTGTCGGTGACATCCCAGCCGGCGTCCTCGAACGCGAACACCTGCTGCGCCGGCGGCTTGCGGTCGATCCCGTCCCAGTCGGCCGGCAGGGCGACGGCCTCGGCCTCGTCGGGCGTCAGGCCGAAGCTGGCGCGGCAGGCCTCATCGATCTCGGGGACCTCGGCGCGCGCCTCCGGCTCGGCCAGGGAGGGTTTCATCAGCGCCCGGGTCTCAAGCTCGGCGATCCCGGGCAGGTCGATCAGGCGGCGTAGGGGCTTGGACATGGCGGCAGGGTAGCGGGCGGGGCAGGTTGCGCCAATGTGCGTGGTTCGAGACGCTCGCTTGGAGCTCGCTCCTCACCATGACGGGCATTGGTGTTCGTCATCCTGAGGAGCGATCCGCCAGGATCGCGTCTCGAAGAACGCAACCTGTTCCCGCGCCGAGATTGGCGCTATCGAAGCCGTCCACACCCACCGGAGCACGCCCCATGGCCGGCCTGAAAGACAAGCGCGGCTTCATCGACCGCGAGCGGCTGGACCTGTCCGAGCGTCAGGCCGTCGAATACTGGATGAAGCGCTGGGGCGTGACGAAAGAGCAGCTGACCGCCGCCCACCGCGCCGCCGGCCGCATGACCAAGGACATCGCCGCGCATCTGGGGAAGAAGCGGTGATGCGCCTGATCTGCGCGGCCTTGGCCATCGCGCTGGCGGCCGGCCCGGCCGCGGCCCAGACTCCGCCTGCCGGCCCTGTCCTGCCGCAGGGCGAGGCGCTGACGGCGGCCATCAAGGCGCGCGACGCCGAATTCTTCGAGGTGTTTTTCACCGGCTGCGACGCGACCCGGGTCGCCGCCATGCTCGAACCCGACTTCGAGATGTACCATGACCGGGAGGGCGTGGTGGCGACCAGCGCCGCGCCGTTGGTCGAGGGCTACGCCCAGTCCTGCGAAGAGCGGAAGAAGCCCGACGCCTGGCGCTCCCGCCGCGAGCTGGTGGCCGGCAGCCTCAAGGTCGAGCCGATCCCGGGCTATGGCGCTTTCGAGGAGGGCGACCACATCTTCTACGAGCGCAAGGGCGACGGTCCCGAAAGACTGGTCGGCAGGGCCCACTTCGTCCAGGTCTGGCGCCTGAGCCCCGACGGCTGGCGCCTGGCGCGCGTGCTCAGCTACAGCCACGAGGCGGTGGAGTAGGGCGGCGGCTCTGGGAAATTCGGTGACAGTTTACGAATTGCCGCCCGGAACGCCGCCGCCGCCAGCGGGACCCCAATTCGCAAACTGTCACCGAATTCCACCGAACTCCCGGAAACCCGTGGAAAACCGCGCTTTTCCCCGCGACCGGCCCCCGCGCGGCGTCCCCCATGCTTGAATGCACCGGCGAAGCGGCCACATATCATTCACAAAGGACGCTCAGTGTGGGGCGTCCTGCGCGGCGCCGACGTTGCAGGGCCGCGCGGAGGAGACTGGTATGACCGACATCCGTACGCTTCCGGTGTTGCCGCTTCGGGACATCGTGGTGTTTCCCCATATGGTCGTTCCCCTGTTCGTCGGGCGCGACAAGTCCGTGCGCGCGCTCGAGGAAGTGATGCGCGGCGACAAGCAGATCCTGCTGGCCACCCAGAAGAACTCGGCCGACGACGATCCCGCCACCGACGACATCTATGACGTCGGGGTGGTCGCCACGGTGCTGCAGCTGCTCAAGCTGCCGGACGGCACGGTCAAGGTGCTGGTCGAGGGCAAACACCGCGCGGCGGTGATCAAATTCACCGGCCGCGACGATTATTACGAGGCCGAGACCGCCCTCATCGAGGAGGACGGCGGCGAGGAGCACGAGGCCGAGGCCCTGTCCCGCGCCGTGGCCGAGCAGTTCGAAAACTACGTCAAGCTGAACAAGAAGATCCCGCCGGAAGCCCTGGCCTCGATCCCGCAGATCGTCGAGCCGGGCAAGCTGGCCGACTCGATCTCCGCCCATCTATCGGTGAAGATCGGCGACAAGCAGCAGCTGCTGGAAATCTTCAATGTCGTGAAGCGGCTGGAGAAGGTCTTCGCCCTGATGGAGGGCGAGATCAGCGTCCTGCAGGTCGAGAAGAAGATCCGCTCGCGCGTGAAGCGCCAGATGGAGAAGACCCAGCGCGAATACTATCTCAACGAGCAGATGAAGGCGATCCAGCGCGAGCTGGGTGACCAGGACGACGGCCGTGACGAACTCATCGAGCTGGAAAAGCGCATCAAGAAGACGCGGCTCTCCAAGGAGGCCCGCGCCAAGGCCGAGGGCGAGCTGAAGAAGCTGCGCAACATGAGCCCGATGTCGGCCGAGAGCACGGTGGTGCGCAACTACCTCGACTGGCTGCTGTCCATCCCGTGGGGCAAGGCCAAGCCGAAGAAGATCGACCTCGCGAGGGCCGAAGCGATCCTGGAAGAGGATCACTACGGCCTGGAGAAGGTGAAGGAGCGCATCCTCGAGTATCTGGCCGTCCAGGCCCGGACCAATTCGCTTAAAGGTCCGATCCTGTGCCTCGTCGGCCCTCCGGGCGTCGGCAAGACCTCGCTCGGCAAGTCGATCGCCAAGGCGACCGGCCGTGAATTCGTGCGCCTGTCGCTGGGCGGCGTGCGTGACGAGGCCGAGATCCGCGGTCACCGCCGCACCTACATCGGCTCGATGCCCGGCAAGGTCATCCAGTCGATGAAGAAGGCCAAGGCGATCGACCCGTTCTTCCTGCTCGACGAGATCGACAAGATGGGCAGCGACTATCGCGGCGACCCGTCCTCGGCCCTGCTGGAAGTGCTCGACCCGGCGCAGAACGGGGCGTTCGCCGACCATTATCTGGAGGTGGATTACGACCTGTCGCAGACGATGTTCGTCACCACGGCCAACAGCCTGAACATGCCTCAGCCGCTGATGGACCGGATGGAGATCATCCGCATCCCCGGCTACACCGAGGACGAGAAGGTCGAGATCGCCAAGCGGCACGTGCTGCCCAAGCTGACCAAGGACCACGGCCTGACCTCGGCCGAGTTCGTTGTGCCCGACGAGGCGATCCGCGACCTGATCCGCTACTACACCCGGGAAGCCGGCGTGCGGTCGCTGGAGCGGGAACTGGGCAACCTGGCCCGCAAGGTGGTCCGCGACCTGGCGCGCGAACAGGTCGTCTCGATCGCCATCGATGACGAGCGTCTGGCCAAATACGCCGGGGTGAAGAAGTTCCGCTACGGCGAGACGGACGAGGAGGACCAGGTCGGCATCGTCACGGGCCTGGCCTGGACCGAGTTCGGCGGCGACATCCTGACCATCGAGGCCATCCGCATGTCGGGCAAGGGCCGGATGTCGATCACCGGCAACCTCAAGGAGGTGATGAAGGAGTCGATCTCGGCGGCCAACAGCTATGTCCGCTCGCGGGCCCCGGCCTTCGGCATCAAGCCCTCGGTGTTCGAGAAGACCGACATCCACGTGCACGTGCCGGACGGCGCGACGCCCAAGGACGGTCCCTCGGCCGGGGCGGCCATGGCCACGGCCATGGTCTCGGTGCTGACCGGCATCCCGATCCGCAAGGAGATCGCCATGACCGGCGAGATCACCCTGCGCGGCCGGGTCACGGCCATCGGCGGGCTGAAGGAGAAGTTGCTGGCGGCCCTGCGCTCGGGCGTGAAGACGGTGCTGATCCCGCAGGAAAACGAAAAGGACCTCGCCGAGGTGCCCGACACGGTGAAGAAGGGGCTGGAGATTATCCCGGTCTCGACCATCGATCAGGTGCTCGCGCTGGCCCTGACCGGACCGCTTACGCCGATCGAATGGACGGAGGCGGACGAATCGATTGCTGCGACTGCGAAGGTGGAAGAGGGCCTCGACGACCCCGTGATCACCCACTGAACCTAAGTTATCAACGATAATGTGGGCCGCTCGGGTGATTCCCGGGCGGCCTTTCGTTTGACCTAGGGTCGCCATCAGCCATAATCCCTTGCAGGCGAACGGCTCGCCCTTGGGGGGAACACCGCGCCGCACAACACTTGGCTGGGAGAAATCAATGACCAAGGCCGAACTGGTCGCCGCCATCGCCGATGGCGCGGGTCTCAATAAAACGCAGGCCGCCGCCGCGCTGCAGGCGTTCGTCGACTCGGTGACCGCGTCGCTCAAGAGCGGCAACGACGTCCGCCTTGTCGGCTTTGGCACTTTCAAGGCCGTGAACCGGGCCGCCGGCACCGCGCGCAACCCGCGCACCGGCGAAACGGTGAAGCGTCCGGCCTCCAAGACCGCCCGCTTCCAGGTCGGCGAAGGCCTGAAGACCACCCTGAACGGCTAAGCGCTGCTTCACGGTTTTGAAAATCGCGGGAGGCGGTCGCCCACACCGGCGGCCGCCTCTTTGCTTTTCGACCTGGCGCGGGGCGGCTATGACCCGCATG
The DNA here is from genome assembly GCA_030645575.1 of Caulobacter sp. Lineage (GTDB taxonomy): Bacteria > Pseudomonadota > Alphaproteobacteria > Caulobacterales > Caulobacteraceae > Caulobacter. The sequence goes on from JAUSMJ010000003.1 coordinate 53,742, forward strand.
ACGGGCGGCTAGCTCAGCTGGTCAGAGCATCTCGTTTACACCGAGAGGGTCGGGGGTTCGAACCCCTCGCCGCCCACCACCCTTCGCCCTGCGGGCTTCGGGTGGCGAGCCACCCGGAACCGCATCCTGGGCGAAGGAGGGCGATCGCCTAAACCATCGCCTCCAGCGCGCCCTCGGCGTCGCGCGCGGCCATGTCGGCCGCGATAGTTGCGCCCAGCCGCCCGGCTGCTTCGCGGAAACCCGGATCCTCCAGCAGCTGCGTCACGGCCCAGGTGATCTTCTCCGGCGCGGCGTCGCGCTCCAGCATCAACCCGGCGCCGCGCGCCACGACCCGCTGGGCGTTGTCCCGCTGGTCGCGAAGGCCCGGCATCACCAGCAGCGGCAGGCCCGCCATCAGCGGCCGCAGCGTCGAGCCGTGGCCGCCGTGGGTGATGAACAGCGCCGCTTCGGGAAACAGGGCGCCATGCGGCGCGCGGGCCACGACCTGGACATTGCCCGCGCCCGGAAAGCCGGCCGGGTCCAGGGCCGGGCCGAGCGTGACCAGCGCGCGGACGGGCAGGGGCTCCAGGGCGGCGATGATCCGTCGCAGCAGATCCTCCTGCGCCTCGTAGAGGCCCGAGGAGGTGACCACCACCAGCGGCCGGGCGTCGTGCGGCGACCAGGGCGAGTCCCAACCTCCGGCGTCCACCGGATCGGCGACATAGGGCCCGACATAGCGGAACGGCTCGGCCAGCGGGTCGGGCGCGAAGTCGAAGGCACGGCTGGTGGCCAGCATGATGCGCCGGGCGACGGCGATCTGGTCGAACAGGTCGGCCAGCGGCGGCAGGCCCAGGCCCTCGCGGGCGGCGTTGAGGTCGGGCAGGCCGGACTGGAACAGCATCCGCGTCGTCTGGGCGACCATCTGGTGCAGCATGACGTCCTGCTCGCCAGCCGCCGGCGCCATGCCCGCGCCGAACGGCGGCAGGCCCGGCAGGGTCGGAAAGGGCCAGACGTTGGCGCAGAACAGGGCCAGCGGAACGCCCGCCGCTTCCGCCGCCATCATCGCGCCGAACAGCAGTTCCTGGGTGACGACCGCATCGAAAGGCGCCGAGTCGAGCGCCTCCAGCACGTCCCGGGCGTAGAGCGCCGCCGGGCCGGCGATGATCCGCTGGCACAGCCGCTGGATTCCTTCGGCGGGATTGTCGGCCTCCCAGTCGCGCAGCAGGTCGCTGGCCGCCATCTTGTCCAGCCGCGAGGGCGCGTGCCGCCAGGGCCGGAACGGCAGGCCCATCAGCGCCGCCTCGGGTGCGTTGCAGGCGTCGCTGAGCAGCAGCACCTGATGGCCGCGATCCAGCAGCCCGCGGGCCACCAGCATCATCGGCTGAACGTGCCCGCCGCCTTCCCAGGTGGTGAAGAGATATCGCGCCATGGTTCCCCCCCGCATCCTCGCCTAACCCCTCGCGCGGGCTCTCGGCAAGGGCGTTGACGCGTCCGCGAAAAGTGATATCACTTTGATACTAATTTATGGAGGGCCGGATGGCTGAACATGGAAGCATCAACCGCACCGGCGAGCGTGTCGGCGGCGGCGTCAATGGCGGGCTGATCCTGCTGGTCATGCTGGGTTTGCTGGCGGGCGGCATCTGGCTCCTCAGCCATATCGACCAGGACGGCGGCGCGCCGATGGGCGTCGTCGGGGTCATCACCGTGACCCTCGCCGCCCTGGGTTTCGCCGGCTTCTATTCGCTGCAGCCGAATGAGGGCGCAGCCATCACCCTGTTCGGCAGCTACAAGGGCACGGACCGCACCACCGGCCTGCGCTGGGTGCTGCCCTGGTTCGGGCGCAAGAAGATCAGCCTGCGAGTGCGCAACGTCACCAGCGAGATGCTCAAGGTCAACGACAAGCGCGGCAATCCGATCGAGATCGCCGCCAACGTGGTCTGGCGCGTCGAGGACTCGGCCCAGGCCCTGTTCGACGTCGATGACTACGCCGCCTTCATCAACATCCAGATCGAGACGGCTCTGCGCGAGACGGCGCGCCACTATGCCTATGACCACGCCGAACACGAGGAGCCGACCCTGCGGGCGGACGCCGAGGTCGTCGGCGAGCGGCTCAAGGTCGATCTTCAGCAGCGCGTGGCCGTCGCCGGCATCGCCATCGACGAGACCCACCTGATGCACCTGGCCTATGCGCCCGAGATCGCCGGGGCGATGCTGCGGCGTCAGCAGGCCGAGGCCGTGATCGCCGCCCGCCGGACCATCGTCATCGGCGCGGTCAGCATGGTCGAGGACGCCCTGCAGCAGCTGGGTGATCGCGGCGTGGTCAACCTGGACGAGGAGCGCCGGGCGGCCATGGTGTCCAACCTGCTGGTCGTGCTCTGCGGCGACCGCGACGCCCAGCCCGTGCTCAACACCGGAACGCTCTACGGGTAGAGGCGTGGCCAGTCCGGGAAAACGCGCCTTTCTGATGCGGGTCAGGCCCGAGGTGCTCGAAGCGGTCGAGCGCCTCGCGGCCGCCGAACTGCGCAGCGTCAACGCGCAGCTGGAGGTGCTGTTGCGCGAGGCCCTGGCGCGGCGGGGCGTCGTCCGCGGCGACAAGGAACCGGGGAGCCGTTGACGCTTTGATCCGAAGCGCCCTCCGGCGTTCTGGATCATCGCGTGCCGTTCGCCGACCCCAGCCCCCGCCTGGTCGATACGACCATGCTCTACGCTCCCCGCGGCGGAGGCGTTAAGCGCTATCTGACGGCCAAGCGCGCCTGGTTGGCCAAGGCTCGTCCCGGGGTGCGCCACACCTTGGTCGCGCCCGGTCCTCGGGACTTCCACGACGGCCACGGCCGGGTGTCGATCTACGCCGCGCCGCTGCCGTTTGGGGACGGCTATCGCTGGCCCCTGAGCAAGGCGACCTGGATGGAGCGGCTGATCCGCCAGAATCCCTCGATCATCGAGGCGGGCGATCCCTACACGCCGGGCCTCGCGGCGCAGAAGGCCGGCGCCCGTCTGGGCGTGCCGGTGGTCGGCTTCTGTCACACCGATCTCGGCGCCCTGGCGGCGCTGATGATCGGGGACTGGGCGGAAAAGCCGGTGCGCAGGCGCTGGGCGGCCATCTACAGGGATTTCGATCAGGCCGTGGCCCCCAGCCGTTTCGTCGCCGACCGGTTGATCGAGTCGGGCGTGACTTCGGCCATCGCCCTGCCGCTGGGCGTCGATACCGACCTGTTTCATCCGGGCCAGGCCGACCGCGAGGCCGTGCGGCGGGAACTGGGCCTGGGTCCGGGGCATCGCCTGCTGGTGTTCGCCGGTCGTCCGGCGCGGGAGAAGCGCATCGACGTGCTGGTCGATGCGGTCGAGCGCCTCGGCGAACCCTACGTCCTGGTGCTGGTGGGCGCGGGCGAGGCGGCGGCGCCCTCCGACCGGGTCGTCGCCGCGCCGTATCAGACCGATCCGGCCCGGCTGGCCCGCATTCTGGCCAGCTGCGACGCGTTCGTGCACGCCAACGACGCCGAGCCGTTCGGCCTGGTCGTGCTCGAGGCCATGGCCTGCGGCCTGCCGGTCGTGGGCGTCGATGCGGGCGGAGTCGCCGAGTCGGTCGATGAGGCCGTGGGCCAGCTGGCCCCGCGGTCGGACGGACCGGCGCTGGCCGAGGCCATCGCCGCCCTGTTCGAGCGCGACATGGTCGAGGTCGGCCGGGCCGCGCGGCGCCGGACCGAGGCCCGGCACGGCTGGGCCGGCGTGTTCGAGCAGCTGGCGGCGATCTACGCCAGGCTGACCGGCGACGCGGCCTTCGTCACGCCGCCTGCCGGCCTGCCGCGAAGCTCTCGATAAGCAGCCGCAGTCCGGGCTCCTCGACCATGCGCGCGGCCTCCAGCGCCGGAACCCAGCGGCGCTGGCGCTGGCGCTTCTCGGGCCAGTCCTTGGCCTCGACGGTGACGGCCAGGGGGTAGACATCGACCCGGCACCGCTGTGGCGGGCCGGACTTCATCCGCTTGCGGTAGCGGAAGGCCCCCAGGGGCGTATCGCCAATCTCGCCGCGGACCCCGGCCTCTTCCCAGGCCTCCTGGGCCGCCGCGTCGTGGGCGGCAAGCGTGATCATCGGCCAGCCCTTGGGGATGACCCAGCGGCGGGTCTCGCGCGAGGTGATCAGGAGAATCTCGACCCCGGCCTTGGTCTCACACCAGGGCAGGGCGGCGTACTGCTGCCGGTGCGCGACCCAGCTGAGGGCGTGAAGCCGCTCGCGGAAGCGTCCGATCAGCGTGTTTCCCCTGCGCATGCGGGCCTGGAGTCTGTGCAGCAATCGCCTGCCTTCGAATCGTTCCGTGAGCGGAGGAGGATGGGTCCCCCGGCGACGGGGGTCCATAGCGCCGACGCGGCGGTGTCCGGGTCGCCAGCCACAGGGTGATCATCCGCCCGGCCGACGTTGCGCGGCCGTCGCCGCGAGTGCAGGGGACTAAATGATCCGCGAGGCGTTGTGAGATGCGGATGAGGATAGATGCCCGCAATGATAACCGAACGCCAGTACCTGAGCATGGCCATGGAGACCTTGCAAAGCTCGAAAATGGACGGCAATGGGAAAATTGTCTCGACATACGGAATTGTGTCTGGCGATTGGCATCGCGTTGCTCGCACGAGCAAAGATCATGAGTCGCCCAACCGCGATATCGACACGTGACGGTCCCGATCCAATACCGAAGGCGGGCGTCGGAGATGTTGCGAATGGCGGGCCTGACCGAGGACGACGCGGCCCGGGTCGCCTACGAAGGCCTCGCCAGGACCTTCCTTCTGCTTGCCGATGAGGCCGATGCCCGGAGCGCCCTGGACCGCGACGCCCAGGGCAACCTCTGACACAGCCTGCCCCGGGGCGGCGCGGTCGATCGGATTGTGAAGGGAAATGGCGCGAATGACGGGACTCGAACCCGCGACCTCCGGCGTGACAGGCCGGCGCTCTAACCAACTGAGCTACATCCGCAAAGACGCCCGCCTCGCGGCGAGGGGCGTCTGATAGGTCCCTGCCCCTGGCCTGTCAACCGGTCAGGCGGGGATCAGATAATGAAACGGCGCGGCCGGTCCGGTGGCCAGGCCGAGGGCTCCCCAGAGCCCGGTCACGGCAAGGCCGGCGACGAAAAACGCCACGGCGTAGGGCAGCAGGGTCGAGAGCAGGCCGCCGACCCCCAGTTCCGGCCGCCAGCGCCGCGCGAAGCCCAGCACCAGGATGAAGTAGGGGTTCATCGGTGACATGATCACCAGGCTCGAATCGCCCATGCGATAGGCCGCCGTGGTCATCTCCGGACTGACGCCCAGCAGCATCAGCATCGGCACCAGCACCGGGCCCAACGCCGCCCATTTGGCCGAGGCCGAGGCGATGACCATGTCCAGGCCCGCGCCCAGCACCGTCACCCCCATCAGGATGACGCCCAGTGGCGCGCCCGACCGCTTGAGCGCGTCCGCTCCGTTGATCGCCGAGATGGCCCCCAGGTTCGACCAGCCGAACATGGCGATGAAGTGCGAGGCGACGAAGGCCAGCACGATGTAGGGCGCCATGGCGGCGATCGACTCGGACGCATAGCGCACGACATCGGCGTCCTTGCGGATCAGGCCCGTCCTGAGGCCGTAGACGCAGCCGCTGGCGAGGAACAACAGGAAGAAGCCGGCCACCAGCGAGCGAAAGAAGGGCGTCCAGCGGGCCGGTCCCTCCGCGGTCGGGTCCTGCAACGGCGCGCCCGGCGCCAGCGCCAGGGCCGCCCACAACAGGATCACGGCCAGGGCCGCCAGCCCGGACCAGAGCAGGGCGCCCTTTGGCGCGCCGGCTGGCTCGCCCCCGGTCGTCGCGGCGGCCTTCGGCGGGGTCCAGGCGCCCAGGCGCGGCTCGACGATTCTGTCGGTGATGATCCAGCCCACGGCGATGAACACCGCCCCGCCGGTGGCGGTGAAATACCAGTCGCCGGCGAGGTTGGCGGTCCAGGTCGGGTCCAGCAGCCGGGCCGCCGGCTCGGTGAAGCCCAGAATCAGCGCGTCGAACTGGCCGGGCAGGGGGTTGCCGGCGAACGAGGCGATGGTCGCGGCGTAGGCGCAGGCCAGGCCCGCGATCGGATTGCGGCCGGCCGCGGCGAACACCACCGCGGCCAGCGGCGGCAGCACGACGATGCCCGAATCGGCCGCATGGTTCGACAACAAGCCGATCAGCAGCACCATCGGCGTCAGCAGGGCTCTGGGCGCGGCCTTGACCAGCCCGGCGATGGCCGCCGACAGCAGACCGACCCGCTCGGCTACCCCCGCGCCCAGCATGACCAGCAACACCAAGCCCAGCGGGGCGAAGCCGGTGAAGGTCCTGGCCATTTCGGTCAACAGGGTGCGGACGTTGCCCGCCGACAGCAGGCTTTGGGCGACCAGCACCTCGTGGGTCACCGGATTGGTCGCGCTGACGCCCAGCGCCGCGCAGATAATGCTGGCGACGACCACCCCGCCGATCAGCCACAGGAAGATGAACACCGGATCGGGCAGCCGGTCGCCGAACCGTTCGACGGCGTCGAGAATGCGGATTCCGGGGGATTTTCGGGGTGGCGAGGTATTCGTCATGGGCGAAGTCTGCACGGGGTTAAGGACGCCGCAAGCTCCACCCTCACCGTCATCCTCGCCCCTGTCGCGAGGACCCCTTTCGCCGTCGCGGGGGCGGCGCGAGATCACGCTCTCACGGGGATGCTGAGCGAGGGGGCCTGGGCACGGGGCCCAGGATGACGGATGAAAACGGGTCCCAACACCGCGACGCCGTTTGAACCCCTCACGGCCATGGGCTAGAAGGGCCGCGACTCCTTTCCGGGACACCCATGGACGCCTTCCTCCTCCAGTATCTGCCGATCGTGATCCTGCTCGGGATCGCGGCGGCGCTCGGCGTGGCCTTCATCCTCGCCGCCGCCATCTTCGCGCCCAAGGCGCCGGATCCCGAAAAGCTCTCCGCCTACGAATGCGGTTTCAACGCCTTCGACGACGCGCGGATGAAGTTCGACGTCCGGTTTTACCTGGTCTCGATCCTGTTCATCATCTTCGACCTGGAAGTGGCCTTCCTGTTTCCCTGGGCCGTGAGCCTGATGAAGCTGCCCCACGACCAGAGCGTCTTCGCCTTCTGGTCGATGATGGCCTTCCTCGGCGTGCTGACCGTCGGCTTTGTCTACGAGTGGAAAAAGGGAGCCCTGGAATGGGAGTGATCGTTCCTGCCGGGGCGGCCGGCCGTTCGACGGTCGAGGGTTACGACCCGCGCCTCCACGACCCCTATTTCGACGGCGTCTCGCAGCAGCTGGCCGACAAGGGCTTCGTCACGGCCGCCGCCGACGACCTGATCACCTGGGCCCGCACCGGGTCGCTGATGTGGATGACCTTCGGCCTGGCCTGCTGCGCGGTCGAGATGATGCAGGCCTCGATGCCGCGCTACGATCTGGAGCGCTACGGCTTCGCGCCCCGCGCCAGCCCGCGCCAGAGCGACGTGATGATCGTCGCCGGCACCCTGACCAACAAGATGGCCCCGGCGCTGCGCAAGGTCTACGACCAGATGCCCGAGCCGCGCTATGTCATCAGCATGGGCAGCTGCGCCAACGGCGGCGGCTACTACTATTACAGCTACAGCGTCGTGCGCGGCTGCGACCGCGTGGTGCCGGTGGACATCTATGTCCCGGGCTGCCCGCCGACCGCCGAGGCCCTGGTCTACGGCGTGCTGCAGCTGCAGAAGAAGATCCGCCGCACGGGGACCATCGAGCGATGAGCACGGATCTCGAAGCCCTCGGCCAGAGCATCGTGGCGGGCAGCGCTGGCGCGATCACCACCTTTGACGTGGCGTTCGGCGAGCTGACCGTCACCGGCCCCTCGACCCGCGTGGTCCAGGCGCTGACCTTCCTGCGCGACCACCCCGACTGCCGGTTCCACCAGCTGATCGACCTCGCCGGCGTCGATTATCCGGAGCGGCCGCTGCGGTTCGACGTGGTCTATCACCTGCTGTCGATGGTCAGGAACCACCGCATTCGTCTGAAGGTGCAGACCAACGAGGACACGCCCGTGCCCAGCGTCGCGGGCCTGTTCCCGGCCGCCGACTGGTTCGAGCGCGAGGCGTTCGACATGTACGGCATCTTCTTCAGCGATCACCCGGACCTGCGCCGACTGCTGACCGACTACGGCTTCCATGGCCATCCGCTGCGGAAGGACTTCCCGATGACCGGCTATGTCGAAGTGCGCTACGACGACGAGCTTAAGCGGGTGGTCTATGAGCCGGTGAAGATCGCCGAGTTCCGCCAGTTCGACTTCCTCTCGCCCTGGGAGGGCGCCAGCTACGCCCTGCCGGGCGACGACAAGGCGGGGTCGTGATGGTGTTGGATGGTTGCGTCCTTCGACACGGCCCTTCGGGCCTGCTCAGGATGACGTACATTTGTGACGCGCCACCTCTCCACGTCATGGTGAGCAGCGCGAAGCGCGTGTCGAACCACGCACAATGCCTGACGGGAGCCGTACTCTGATGGCCGACGATTCTTCGAACGTCCCGACGATTCCCGAAACCCCGGTCCGCAAGTTCAACATCAACTTCGGCCCGCAACACCCGGCCGCGCACGGCGTGCTGCGCCTGGTGCTGGAGCTGGACGGCGAGGTCGTCGAGCGGGTCGATCCGCATATCGGCCTGCTGCACCGCGGCACCGAGAAGCTGATGGAGGCCCGCACCTACCTCCAGAACATCCCGTACTTCGACCGCCTCGACTACGTCGCCCCGATGAACCAGGAGCACGCCTTCTGCCTGGCCATCGAGAAGCTGCTGGGCGTGGATGTGCCCCGGCGTGGCCAGATCATCCGCGTGCTCTACAGCGAGATCGGCCGCATTCTCAGCCACCTGCTCAACGTGACGACTCAGGCCCTGGACGTCGGCGCCCTGACGCCGCCGCTCTGGGGCTTCGAGGAGCGCGAGAGGCTGATGGTGTTCTATGAGCGCGCCTGCGGCGCGCGGCTGCACGCCAACTTCTTCCGGCCGGGCGGCGTGCACCAGGACCTGACCGACGCGCTGATCGAGGATATCGACCGGTGGGCCGCCCAGTTCCCCAAGCGCTGCGATGACATCGAGACCCTGATCACCGGCAACCGCATCTTCAAGCAGCGCAACGTCGATATCGGCGTGGTCTCGCGCCAGCAGGCCATCGACCTTAGCTTCTCGGGCGTGATGGTGCGCGGGTCGGGCATCGCCTGGGACCTGCGCCGTAACCAGCCGTACGAGTGCTACAGCGAGTTCGACTTCGACATCCCGCTGGGGATCAACGGCGACTGCTACGACCGCTACCTGTGCCGCATGCAGGAGATGCGCGAGTCGACGAAGATCATCCGCCAGGCCTGCGCCATGCTGCGCGGGACGCCGGGCCCGGTGATGACCCTGGACAACAAGGTCGTCCCGCCGCGCCGCGCGGAAATGAAGGCCTCGATGGAAGCCCTGATCCATCACTTCAAGCTCTACACCGAGGGATTCCGCACCCCGGAGGGCGAGGTCTACGCCTGCGTCGAGGCGCCCAAGGGCGAGTTCGGCGTGTTCCTGGTCAGCGACGGAACCAACAAGCCCTACCGCTGCAAGATCCGCGCGCCGGGCTTCCCGCACCTGGCGGCCATGGACACGCTCAACCGCGGCCACATGCTGGCCGACGTCAGCGCCATCCTCGGCAGCCTGGACATCGTGTTTGGAGAGATTGACCGGTGAGCGTCCGCCGACTTGCGAAAGACCAGCCCGCCTCGTTCGCCTTCAGCAAGGACACGCTGAAGACCGCCCAGTGGTGGATCGCCAAATACCCCGCCGAGCGCAAACAGTCGGCGGTGCTGCCGATCCTGTGGCTGGTGCAGAAGCAGGAGGGCTGGGTCTGCGAGCCGGCCATCCGCGCCGTCGCCGAGCTGCTGGGGATGCCAGTGATCCGGGTGCTGGAGGTGGCGACCTTCTACACCATGTTCCAGCTGGAACCCGTTGGTTCCGTTGCGTTTGTCCAGCTGTGCGGCACCACGCCCTGCATGCTGTGCGGGGCCAATGATCTGAAGACCGTGCTGGAAAAGAAGATCGGCCCGAAGAACCACCTGTCGGCTGACGGGAAGTTCAGCTGGGAAGAGGTCGAGTGCCTGGGCGCCTGTTCCAATGCCCCGATGGCCGCGATTAACGACTACTACTACGAGGACCTGACGCTGGAGAGCCTGGCGACGATCCTCGACGAGTTTGCCGCCGGCAAGAAGCCCAAACCCGGCTCGCGCATCGGCCGCGGCGCGTCGGAGCCGCATGGCAAGATCCAGACCTTGCTTGATCCCAGTCTCTACGACGGCTCGGCGGCAAAGAAGATCAAGATTCCGAACCTGCCCGAGAAGCCCGGCAAGGCCAAAAAGGAACCGGCGGCTTGAACCCTGAAATCCTCAGGCTCTGGCGCTCGCGCCCCTTCCAGATCGCTGCGGTCTGGGAGGTGCTCTGCGTTGGCGCGGGGATCGTGTCCTTCTACCGGACCGGCGTTGAGATCTACGCCGTCGCGGGCATTTTCGCCGGCGTCGTCCCGATGAGCGTGGTGATGCTGCTGTTCCTACGCTCGCAGAAGGCTGGCGCAGCCGCTGATCGCTCGAAGGACATCGTCCAATGAGCGACACCAGTGAAGCCGAACTGCTGGCCAAACGCTCGGCCTACATCGACACCCTGCGCGGCCTCTATCGCCGTGAGCGGTTGGCCGGGTTCTTCCTGATCCTGGGCGGGTTCGCGCTGGTCGCGCCGTCCTGGTGGGCCCGCGACTGGTCTCACCTGGCCATCCAGATTGGCTACGGCCTGATCATGCTGGGCTGGGTCGCCTACATCTACGTCATCTGGAAGCGCACCGCCTGGCGCCGCGCCAATCCCTTCGATCCGAAAGCCTGAAGCACCATGGTCGGCATCCTCGAAGACAAGGACCGCATCTTCACCAACCTCTACGGGCTCCAGGACTGGGGTCTCGAAGGGGCCAGGAAGCGCGGCTGCTGGAACGGGACGAAGGACATGCTCGACGCGGGCGGTCCGTGGATCATCGACAACATCAAGCAGAGCGGCCTGCGCGGTCGCGGCGGCGCCGGTTTCGGCACGGGGCTGAAGTGGTCGTTCATGCCCAAGGAGGTCCGCGAGGGCCGGCCGCACTACCTGGTGGTCAACGCCGACGAGTCCGAGCCGGGCACCTGCAAGGACCGGGAGATCATCCGCCACGATCCGCACCTGCTGATCGAGGGCTGCCTGATCGCCTCGTTCTCGATGCAGGCGCACGCCTGCTACATCTACATCCGCGGCGAATACGTGCGCGAGCGCGAGGTGCTCGAGGCGGCGATCAAACAGGCCTATGAGGCCAAGCTGATCGGCAAGAACAACGTCCACGGCTGGGATTTCGACCTCTACGTCCACCACGGCGGCGGGGCCTATATCTGCGGCGAGGAAACCGCCCTGCTGGAGAGCCTGGAGGGCAAGAAGGGCCAGCCGCGCCTGAAGCCGCCGTTCCCGGCCGGCGCCGGCCTCTACGGCTGCCCGACCACGGTCAACAATGTCGAGAGCATCGCGGTGGCCGGGACGATCCTGCGCCGGGGCGCCGGCTGGTTCGCCGGCTTTGGTCGGCCGAACAACACCGGCACCAAGCTGTTCTGCGTTTCCGGGCATGTGAACCTGCCCTGCAACGTCGAGGAGGCCATGAGCATCCCGTTTCGCCAGCTGATCGAGGATCACTGCGGCGGCGTGCGGGGCGGCTGGGGCAACCTCAAGGCCGTGATCCCGGGCGGCTCGTCCGTGCCGATGATCCCGGCGGAGCAGTGCGAGGACCTGGCCATGGACTTCGACGCCCTGCGCGAGCTGCGCTCGGGCCTGGGCACGGCGGCCGTCATCGTCATGGACAAGTCGACCGACCTGGTCCGCGCCATCGCGCGCCTCAGCTACTTCTACAAGCACGAGAGCTGCGGCCAGTGCACGCCCTGCCGCGAAGGCACGGGCTGGATGTGGCGGGTGATGGAGCGCATGGCCACCGGCGAGGCGGACATGAATGAGATCGACACGCTCCTCGATGTCACGACCCAGGTCGAAGGCCACACCATCTGCGCCCTGGGCGACGCCGCCGCCTGGCCGATCCAGGGCCTGTTCCGCCACTTCCGCCACGAGGTTGAAGAGCGGATCACCAGCTACCGGGCGGGGAGGCCGCACGTGCAGGGGGCGACCCTGATCGCGGCGGAGTAGGGGGCGCCTTTGGGAGATGCCGTCGGACGTGCTAGTATTCAGCCTATGCAGATCGCCGACCGCATCACCGCTGAGCCGGATAAACTGGGTGGCAAGCCCTGCATTCGCGGCCTGCGGTTTCCGGTCCGCGACCTCCTGGAGCTGCTGGCCAACGGCGCGACGGTTGAGGAAATCCTCGAAGACTATCCGGACCTTGAGCCCGAGGACATTCCCGCCGCCCTGAACTACGCGGCGGCGCGCACGGGTGAGCCGGTCGTCTGGTCGCAAGTCGCCGCCGAGTGAAGTTCATCATCGACGAGCAACTGCCGACCGCGCTGGTCGCCTGGCTTGTCGAGCAAGGTCACGAGGCCGTCCACGTCGATGAGCTTGGGTTGCGGTCGTCCAGCGACCGGGCCATCCGGGATGCGGCGGCCGAGTCCGGCGCCGTTGTCGTTACCAAGGATGGCGATTTCGTCCAGATTCGGCGCGCCGGGGACCGCGTCCTGTGGCTCCGAGGCGCGAACCTCCGGCGCGCGCTGTTCCTGCCAAGGTTCATCGAAGCCTGGCCGAAGGCGATCCAGGCGCTCGAAGGTGGGAAGCCTGTCGTCGAGGCCAGCCTACGGGCTTGAACCTCGCTTCGAACTGTTCCACGAGGGGACCATTGGCGGCGGACCCGGCGGGGGAACACGATGGACTATCTCATTCGCGCCCTGATGGCCGTGGTGCCGGTCGTGGCCCTGACCATGGTCGGCCGGCAGCTGGGCTATCGTGGTCTTTATCTGGCCGCGCCGGGCCTGTTGACCGTGCTGTTCACCATCGTCTGGTCGCTGCCGCTGATCCAGTTCGTGCTGGGCGGGGCGCCGGTCGGTGTCGTGGGCATTCTGAAGGCGCTGGTTCCAAGCCTGAAGGAGGCCGTCTGGTCGGCGGTGTCGGTGACTCTGGTCCTGCTGGCGGTCTTCGGCGTCAAACCGGCGGCCGGGTCGCCATCCGGCGCCGCGCAATAGCCGCCGACGGGACTTCGAAGTCCGCGCGAGGGATGAACGGGGGAGGGCGACGACGCGTGACCAATCTCCCCCCCTCGAACGCGGGACGACCACCGCCGACGCCGGCGAATTCATCGTTCCGGGCCGCGTCGCGGGCTTCCTGGCGTCAATCCCTGGGGCCAGCGCCCTGGCCTGGGCATTTTCCCCCGTTTCGAGACCCCCGGATGGTTGACGCGGGGCGTGAAGCGATAGAGACAGCGCACCAACGCGGCGCCCGTTTCGATGGGCGCCGACGCGCGATTGCTCAGGTAGTGCAGCCCATATGCCCATAGCCAAGGTCAACGGCGTCGAGGTCGAGTTCGAACCCGGGATGACGGTCCTGCAGGTGGCCGAGCTGGCGGGCGAGGAGATTCCGCGCTTCTGCTACCACGAGCGCCTGTCGATCGCCGGCAACTGCCGCATGTGCCTGGTCGAGGTGAAGCCCGGGCCGCCCAAGCCGCAGGCCTCCTGCGCGCTGCCCGCCGCCGAGAACCAGGAGATCTTCACCAACACGCCGATGGTCAAAAAGGCCCGCGAAGGCGTGATGGAATTCCTGCTGATCAACCACCCGCTGGACTGCCCGATCTGCGACCAGGGCGGGGAGTGCGATCTGCAGGACCAGGCCATGGGCTATGGCCGCGACGACAGCCGCTATGGCGAGAACAAGCGCGCCGTCGAAGAAAAAGAGATGGGCCCGCTGATCAAGACGGTGATGACGCGCTGCATCCAGTGCACCCGCTGCGTGCGGTTCATCACGGAAGTCGCGGGCGTGCCTGAGATTGGTCTTATCTCGCGCGGCGAAGACGTTGAAATCACCACCTATCTCGGCGCAGCGGTGACCAGCGAGCTCAGCGGCAACGTCAACGACCTGTGCCCGGTCGGCGCGCTGACGCACAAGCCCTGGGCCTTCAACTACCGCCCGTGGGAACTGAAGAAGACCCAGAGCATCGATGTGATGGACGCGCTCGGCAGCGCCGTGCGCATCGACAGTCGGGGCGCCCAGGTGCTGCGGGCGCTGCCGCGGATCAACGAGGACATCAACGAGGAGTGGCTCAGCGACAAGAGCCGCTACGCCGTCGATGGCCTGGGCCGTCAGCGCCTCGACCGCCCCTATGTGAGGGTGAACGGCAAGCTGAGCCCCGCGACCTGGGGCGAGGCCTTCGCCGCCGTGGCCGCGAAGATCAAGGCGACGAGCCCTGACAGGATCGGCGTCATCGCCGGCGACCTGCAGGACGCCGAATCGATGAAGGCCGCCCTGGACCTGTTTGGGTCGCTGGGCGTGAAGAACCTCGACTGCCGCCAGGACGGGACGGTCCTCGGCGCCGGGCCACGCGAGAGCTGGCTGTTCAACTCGACCATCGCCGGCATCGACGAGGCCGATGCGATCATGATCATCGGCGCCAACCCGCGGCTGGAGGCGCCGGTGCTCAACGCCCGCATCCGCCGTCGCTGGCTGAAGGGCGACGTGCTGATCGGGGTGGTCGGCGAGCAGGCCGACCTGACCTACGACTACAACTACCTCGGTGCGGGGCCTGAAAGCCTCAAACCGTTCGTCAAGCACGGCGCGATCAGCAAGCAGAAGCCGATGTTCATCATCGGCCAGGGCGCGCTGAACCGTCCCGACAGCGGCGCGGTCCTGAAGATGATCGCCCAGGCCGCCGCGGGCATGGGCCTGGTCAAGGATGGCTGGAACGGCTGGAACGTGCTGCACACCGCCGCCGCGCGGGTCGGCGGCCTGGACCTGGGCTTCGTGCCGGGCGCGGGTGGCCTGACCGCCGGCCAGATGGTCAAGCCCGGCGCGCTCGACGTGCTGTTCCTGCTGGGCGCCGACGAGATCGAAACCAGCGCCTCCGGCGCCTTCACCGTCTATCTGGGCAGCCACGGCGACCGCGGGGCCCACAAGGCCGACGTGATCCTGCCGGGCGCGGCCTACACCGAGAAGAACGGCCTCTACGTCAACACCGAGGGCCGGGTGCAGATGGGCGAACGCGCGGTGTTCCCCAAGGGCGAGGCCAAGGAAGACTGGTCGATCCTGCGGGCCCTGTCAGACCATCTGGGCGCCAGGCTGCCCTACGACAGCCTCGACCAGCTGCGGCGGAAGCTGTTCGCCGACCATCCGACCTTCGGCCAGATCGACTTCGCGCCGGGTTCGATCCCGACCGTGTTCGACCTTTCGGCCGTCGGCGACGGCGGCAAGCTGTCGGACGCGCCGTTCGCGGCCGCCGTGACGGCCTTCCACCTGACCAACCCGATCGCGCGCGCCAGCGTGACCATGGCCGAATGCGCGGCCCTGGCCTCCGGCGCCGCCAAGATGGCCGCGGAGTAGGCGAGTGCCGGAGCAAACCGTCTCCCCCTGGCTCTGGTTCGGACTGGCCATTGGTCAGATCCTGCTGATCACCGTCGTCCTGCTGATCTCGATCGCCTTTCTGCTATGGGGCGACCGGAAGATCTGGGCCGGCGTGCAGATGCGCAAGGGCCCCAACGTGGTCGGCCCCTTCGGCCTGCTGCAGTCCTTCGCTGACCTGATCAAGTTCATCCTCAAGGAGTTGATCATCCCGGCGGGCGCCGACAAGGTGATCTTTCTGCTGGCCCCTGTGATCACAGTGACCCTGGCCCTGGCCGGCTGGGCCGTGATCCCCTTCGCCCCGGGTTGGATGATTTCCGACGTCAACGTCGGAATCCTCTACCTGCTGGCGATGAGCTCGCTGGGCGTCTACGGCATCATCATGGGCGGCTGGGCGTCCAACTCGAAGTATCCGTTCCTGGGCGCCCTGCGCTCGGCGGCCCAGATGGTTTCCTACGAGGTCTCAATCGGCTTCGTGATCGTCACCGTGGTGCTGCTATCGGGCAGCATGAACCTGGGCGACATCGTGGAGAAGCAGTCCGGCTGGTTCTGGAACTGGAACGTCCTGGGCGGCGGTGGCCTCAAGAACCTGCCCATGGCCCTGGTGATGATCCCGATGATGGTGGTGTTCTACGTCTCGGCCCTGGCCGAAACCAACCGCCCGCCGTTCGATCTGCCCGAGGCCGAGTCCGAACTCGTGGCCGGCTACCAGGTGGAATACAGTTCCTCGGCATATCTGCTGTTCATGCTCGGCGAGTACGTCGCCATCGTGCTGATGTGCGCGATGATCAGCATCCTGTTCTTCGGCGGCTGGAACCCCGGCTTCCCGATCAGCTTCATGGACGGCTGGAACGAGACCGCCCGCAGCTTCGTGCTGTTTCTGGTGTTCGCGACCAAGATCATCTTCTGGTTCTTCATGTTCGCCATGGCCAAGGCCATCGTGCCCCGCTACCGCTACGATCAGCTGATGCGGCTGGGCTGGAAGGTCTTCCTGCCGATGACCCTGGTCGCGGTAATGCTGGTGGCCGGATGGCGCGTCTACGGGGGGGCGCTGTGATGCGCGCGGCGACCACCGTCTCCCTGCTTCTGCTGCTGGGCGCCTGCGCCGGCGTGCAGGCGAAGATCGAGAGCTACAGCCTCGGCCGCGGCCTGGTGACCTACGACGACATGCGCCGGGCCAAGGAGAAGTGCGCCTCAGAAGGCGGGTTCGTGCGCCCCAAGGACGTCGGCGGCGACATGGCCCAGATGTCCAACTACGTCTGCGAGATCCAGCCGAGGAAGGCCGCCAACCCATGATGCAGCGCATCGGACAGGCCATCCGGGGCGCGGCCCTGCTGGACTTCGTGGGCGCCTTCGGGCTGGCCCTGAAGATCATGGCCGCCCCCAAGAAGACGGTCATCTATCCCAATGAGCGCGGGCCCCAGTCGCCTCGGTTCCGGGGCGAGCACGCCCTGCGCCGCTATCCGTCGGGCGAGGAACGCTGCATCGCCTGCAAGCTGTGCGAGGCCGTCTGCCCGGCCCAGGCCATCTACATCGAGGCCGAGCCGCGCGCCGACGGCAGCCGCCGCACGACCCGCTACGACATCGACATGGTCAAATGCATCTACTGCGGCCTGTGCCAGGAGGCCTGCCCGGTGGACGCCATCGTCGAGGGGCCGAACACCGAATACGCCACCGAGACGCGGGAAGAGCTCTATTACGACAAGGCGCGGCTGCTCGACAACGGCGACCGCTGGGAGCGAGAAATCGCGAGGAACCTGGAAATGGACGCGGCCTTCCGATGATCCTGCAGGCGATAGCCTTCTACCTCATGGCCAGCGTGACGATCCTGGCGGGTCTCGCGGTGGTCTTCGCGCGCAATCCCGTGCACTCGGTGCTGTTCCTGATCACGGCCTTCTTCAGCGCCGCCGGGCTGTTCGTGCTGATGGGCGCGGAGTTCCTGGCCATGCTGCTGGTCGTCGTCTACGTCGGCGCCGTGGCGGTGCTGTTCCTGTTCGTCGTGATGATGCTCGACGTCGATTTCACCCAGCTGCGCGAGGGCTTCTCGCGCTACCTGCCGATCGGCGGGGCCGTGGCGGGGCTGTTGACGCTGGAGATGATCGTCGTCGCCACCACCGTGGCCAGCCAGGGCGCGGCGTCCGCGTCCCCCGGACCCAACGCCTCGGCCGGGGCCGACGTGACCAACGCCGAAGCCATCGGCCGGGTGCTCTATACCGACTACGTCTACTTTTTCCAGGCGGCGGGCCTCGTCCTGCTGGTGGCGATGATCGGGGCCATCGTCCTGACCCTGCGCCACAAGCCGGGCGTCAAACGCCAGAACATCGCCGCCCAGACCGCGCGCACGCCGGCCACGGGCATGACGATCGTCGATATCAAGCCCGGTGAGGGGATCTCGGAATGATTGGTCTGACCAACTACCTGACCGTCGCCGCGATCCTGTTCACGATCGGCGTCTTCGGCATCTTCGTGAACCGCAAGAACGTCATCATCATCCTGATGTCGATCGAGCTGATCCTGCTGGCGGTGAACATCAACCTGGTCGCCTTCAGCGTCTATCTGCACGACGTGGTCGGGCAGATCTTCGCCATGTTCGTGCTGACCGTCGCCGCGGCCGAGGCCGCCGTCGGTCTGGCCATCCTGGTGACCTTCTTCCGTAACCGCGGCGATATCGCCGTGGACGACGCCTCCGTGATGAAGGGCTGACCCTTGCAACAGCTCGTCACCATCCTTCTCCTCGCCCCGTTGCTGGGCGCCCTGATCGCGGGGCTGTTCGGTCGCCGCATCGGCGACCTCGCGTCCCAGAGCGTGACCACGGGCCTGCTGCTGCTGACCTGCGGCCTCAGCTGGTATGTCTTCGGCCAATGGACCTGGGGCGGGCTCGAGCCGTTCACCGTCCATCTCGCGCCGTTCATCAACGTCGCCGACTTCCAGTCGAACTGGTCGGTCCGCATCGATGGGCTGAGCGCGGTGATGCTGGTGGTTGTGACCACGGTCTCGGCCCTCGTGCACATGTACAGCTGGGGCTACATGGCCGAGGACGACAGCCGGCCGCGGTTCTTCGCCTATCTGTCGTTGTTCACCTTCGCCATGCTGGCGCTGGTCACGGCCGCCGACTTCATGCAGCTGTTCTTCGGCTGGGAAGGGGTGGGGCTGGCCAGCTACCTGCTGATCGGCTTCTGGTTCAAGAAGCCCACCGCCAACGCCGCCTCGATCAAGGCCTTCGTGGTCAACCGCGTCGGCGACTTCGGCTTCGCGCTCGGCATCATGACGGTGTTCTGGGCCTACGGCACGATCCAGTTCGCCGAGCTGTTCCCGCTGATCGCCGCCAGCGCCTCGAAGTCCTGGACCTTCGCCGGCCAGACCCTGCCGCTGGTCGATCTGGCCTGCGTGCTGCTGTTCATCGGCGCCATGGGCAAGTCGGCGCAGTTCTTCCTGCACACCTGGCTGCCGGACGCCATGGAAGGCCCGACCCCGGTGTCGGCCCTGATCCACGCGGCGACCATGGTCACCGCCGGCGTCTACATGGTTTGCCTGCTGTCGCCGATGTTCGAATACGCCCCGATGGCGCGCAACCTGGTCACCCTGATCGGGGCCATCACGGCCCTGTTCGCCGCCACGGTCGGTCTGGCCCAGAACGACATCAAGCGGGTCATCGCCTATTCGACCTGTTCGCAGCTCGGCTACATGTTCTTCGCCGCCGGCGTGGGCGCCTACCAGGCGGCCATGTTCCACCTGTTCACTCACGCCTTCTTCAAGGCCCTGCTGTTCCTGGGCGCGGGCTCGGTGATCCACGGCATGCATCACGAGCAGGACATGCGGCGCATGGGCGGGCTGTGGAAGCACCTGCCCGTGACGTACGCGGTCATGACCATTGGCACCCTGGCCATCACCGGCTTCGGCATTCCGGGCATCGACCTGGGCTTCGCCGGCTTCTATTCCAAGGACACGATCATTGAGGCGGCCTGGGCCGCGGGCCGCGAAAACGGCTTCGCCTACTTCGCCTTCGTCGTCAGCCTGCTGGCCGCCGGCCTGACCGCCTTCTACAGCTGGCGGCTGGCCTTCATGACCTTCCACGGCACGCCCAAGTGGGGCGAGCACGCCGAGCATGGACATGACGATCATCACGCCGACGCCCACGCTCACGCCGCCCATGACGATCATGGTCACGACGATCATGCGCACGGCCACGCCCATACGCCGCACGAGAGCCCGCTGTCGATGCTGGTTCCGCTGCTGGTGCTGGCGGTCGGCGCCCTGGCGGCCGGCTATGTGTTTGTCGAGAACTTCGTCGGCGAGGAGCAGGCCGAGTTCTGGCGCGGGGCCATCGTCAACGGCCCGCACAACCACGTCCTGCACGAGATGCACGGCGCGCCGCCTTGGGTCATCTGGGCGCCGCTGGCGGTCTCGATGACCGGTCTGGCGATCGCCTGGTGGGTCTATATCGCCAGGGAGGGCATGGGCGCCCGGATCGCGGCCCGCCGTGGTCCGCTGTGGACCTTCCTCTACAACAAGTGGTTCTTCGACGAGCTCTACGACGCCACCTTCGTCCGGCTGGCCCGGTTCCTGGGTGACCTGTTCTGGAAGGGCGGCGACCAGAAGCTGATCGACGGCTTCGGCCCGGACGGCGTCTCGGCCGTCTCGCTGGCCGTTGGCAAGCGCACCGGCCGGCTGCAGACCGGCTACGTCTACCACTACGCTTTCGTCATGCTTCTGGGGGTCGCTGGCCTGTTGTCCTTCGCGCTCTACGCCTTCTCGCGGGGGGGCTGATCGATGAGCGGCCTTCTTTCCCTGATCACCTTCCTGCCGATGGCCGGCGTCGCCGCCATCCTGGCGCTGCGCTTCCTGGGCCAGCCGGGCGAAGCCCGCGATACGGCCAGCAAGTGGATCGCGCTGGCGACGACGCTGGCGACCTTCGCCCTGTCGGTGAAGCTGACGCTCGACTTCGATCCGGCCAACCCGGGCTTCCAGTTCATGGAAGAGATTCCCTGGTTCGCGGGGCTCAGCTACCGCATGGCCGTCGATGGCATCTCGGTGCTGTTCGTGCCGCTGACGGCCTTCCTGCTGCCGCTGTGCATCATCGCCAGCTGGAAGACGATCGAGAAGCGCGTCCTCGAGTACATGATCGCCTTCCTGATCCTCGAGACCCTGGTCATCGGCGTGTTCTGCGCGCTGGACCTGGTGCTGTTCTACCTGTTCTTCGAAGCCGGGCTGGTGCCGATGTTCCTGATCATCGGCATCTGGGGCGGCAAGAACCGGGTCTACGCGGCGTTCAAGTTCTTCCTCTACACCCTGCTGGGTTCCGTCCTGATGCTGGCGGCGATCCTCGCCATGATCGGCATTTCCGGCACCAGCTCGATCCCCGAGCTGATGCACTATCCCTTCGATCCGGCGATCCAGACCTGGCTGTGGCTGGCCTTCTTCGCCAGTTTCGCGGTCAAGATGCCGATGTGGCCGGTGCACACCTGGCTGCCCGACGCCCACGTCGAGGCGCCGACAGCCGGTTCGGTGATCCTGGCGGGCATCCTGCTGAAGATGGGCGGATACGGCCTGATGCGCTTCAGCATCCCGATGTTCCCCCAGGCCAGCCACCTGTTCACGCCGCTGGTCTTCGCGCTGTCGGTCATCGCCATCATCTACACCTCGCTGGTCGCCTTCCGTCAGACCGACATCAAGAAGCTGATCGCCTATTCGTCGGTCGCCCACATGGGCTTCGTGACCATGGGTATCTTCAGCGGCAACGTGCAGGGCGAGCAGGGCGCCATCTTCCAGATGCTCAGCCACGGCGTGATCGCCAGCGCGCTCTTCCTCTGCGTCGGCGTGGTCTATGACCGAATGCACACCCGCGAGATCGCCTTCTATGGCGGCCTGGTGAACCGCATGCCGTTCTACGCGGCGGTGTTCATGCTGTTCACCATGGGCAACGTCGGCCTGCCGGGCACCAGCGGTTTTGTCGGAGAAATCCTGACCATGGCCGGGGCCTATGGCGCGTCGACCTGGACGGCGCTGTTCGCGGCCACCGGCGTGATCCTGTCGGCGGTTTATGCGCTGAGCCTCTATCGCCGGGTCATCTTCGGCGAGATCACCAATCCCGCCCTGGCCCAGATCACCGATCTGGACTGGCGCGAGATGGTCGTCTTCACCCCGCTGGTCCTGTCGACCCTGTACCTCGGCGTGCAGCCCGACGTTGTCTTCCACATCACCGGGGCGTCGGTCGATGCCCTGGTCGGCGCCTGGCGCGCCGCGATCGCCGGGTGAGCCGCCGATGACCCTCGCCGATCTCAATCTCGTCCGGCCTGAGCTGATCCTCGCGGTCGGCGCCCTGCTGCTGCTGCTGGTCGGGGCCTTCCGCGGCAAGGGCGGGCCTGTGTTCGACCTGGCGGCCATGCTGGTGCTCGCGGTCGCCGGCGCCGCGGCCGTGACGGGCGACCAGGGCCGGGCGTTCGCCGGCGGCGTGGTGGTCGACAACCTGTCGACCTTCGCCAAGGTCGCCATCTACGCGGCGAGCGCCCTGGCCATCCCCCTGGGCGGCGGCTGGCTGCGCGCGCGCGGCGACGACAAGTTCGAGTTCGCCATCCTGGTGCTGCTGGCGGCGCTCGGCATGGGCATGATGGTCTCGGCCGGCGACCTGATCTCGCTTTACATCGGCATCGAGCTGCATTCGCTGGCGCTCTATGTGCTGGCAGCCTTCCGCCGCGACGACGCCAAATCGTCCGAGGCGGGTCTGAAGTATTTCGTGCTCGGCGCACTGTCGTCGGGCCTGCTGCTCTACGGGGCCTCGCTGATCTACGGCTTCGCCGGCTCGACCCATTTCGACGTCATCGCCGCCTCGGTGCAGGGCCAGGCCCACACCGGCGTGCTATTCGGCCTGATCTTCCTGATCAGCGGCCTGGCCTTCAAGGTCTCCGCCGCGCCGTTCCACATGTGGACGCCGGACGTCTACGAAGGCGCCCCGACCCCCGTCGTCGGCTTCTTCGCCGGGGCGCCCAAACTGGCGGCCATGGTGCTGCTGGCCCGGGCCCTGTCGGAAGGCTTCGGCGCGGCCATCGGCCAGTGGCAGCAGGTCATCGTGGTCATCGCCCTCTTGTCAGTGTTCGTCGGCGCCTTCGCCGGTCTGGCCCAGAAGAACCTCAAGCGGCTGTGGGCCTACAGCTCGATCGCCAACATCGGTTACGCCCTGCTGGGCCTGGCCGCGGGCGGCGAGAGCGGCATGCAGGCCATGCTGATGTTCATGGTCCTCTACCTCATCGACGTAACCGGCTTCTTCGCCTGCCTCAGCGCCCTGCGGCGCGATGGCAAGCCGATGGAGACGATCGACGACATGGCCGGCCTGTTCCGCGAGCGGCCGGGCCTCGCCCTGGCCATCACGGCCTTCTCGCTGTCGGCGCTCGGCCTGCCGCCGTTCAGCGGTTTCTTCGCCAAGTTCTTCGTGTTCAAGGCGGCGCTCGGCGCGGGCCTGGTCTGGCCGGCGGTGTTGGGGCTGGTCGGCAGCGTGGTGGCGGCCTTCTACTATCTGCGCCTGATCAAGGTGATGTGGTTCGATCCGGCGCCGGGCGCGGTGGAAAAGCCGCCGGCGACGGCTATGGCCATCGCCCTGACCGCCGCCCTGTTCGCCTTCCCGGTCGTGCTGATCGCCCTGGCCTGGCTCGAGCCGCTGGCCCTGGCCGCTTCCGCCGCCTTTGGCTGACGTGACCGTTCCGCGCATCGAGGCGCTGGAGGAAGTCGATTCCACCAACGCCGAGGCGCGTCGCCGGGCGGAGGCGGGCGAGGCCGGCCCGCTGTGGATCACCGCCGCGCGCCAGACCGCCGGCCGCGGCCGCCGGGGACGGGCCTGGGAAACGGGGCAGGGCAACCTGGCCGCCACCCTGTTGTTCGTCACCGACAAGCCACCCGCCGAGGCGGCGCAGATCAGCTTCGTCGCGGCCCTGGCCGTGGCCGACCTGGCCGACGCTTTCGTCCCGCCCGCCCTGGTCAGCCTGAAGTGGCCCAACGATCCGATGATCGCCGGCCGCAAGGCCAGCGGCATTCTGGTCGAGTCCGGCCAGCATCCCGGCGGCGGCCTGTGGATCGCGGTCGGCGTCGGCGTCAACCTGGCGACCCCGCCGGCGGCGCCCGAACGGCCGGCCACTGCCTTCGCCGCGCACATGACCGGCCCGCCGCCGAAACCACTGGAAGCCCTGACGATCCTGGCCGGGTCGTTCGAGCGCTGGCGCCGGGTCTGGCAGGCGTCCGGCTTCACCGTCATCGCCGAGGCCTGGACCCGCCGGGCGCACGGCCTGGGCGAGGTCTGCACCGCGCGCCTGGGCCACGAAACGATCACGGGAACGGCCGAGGGCCTCGACCCCGACGGCGCCCTGCGTCTGCGCTTGCCAGATGGCATGCTGCGGCGCATCACGGCCGGCGACGTTTTTTTCGGGAACATGTGAATGCTTCTGGCTATCGAGCAGGGCAATACCAACACCCTGTTCGCCGTCCATGACGGCGAGACCTGGATCGCCCAGTGGCGGTCGGCGACCGAGAGCACCCGCACCGCCGACGAGTACGCCGTCTGGCTGGCCCAGCTGTTCGAGATGAACGGCCTGAGCCTGAAAAGCCTGAACGGCTGCATCATCTCCAGCGTCGTGCCGCAGTCGATCTTCAACCTGCGCAACCTGTCGCGGCGCTATCTGCAGGTCGAGCCGCTGATCATCGGCGAGAACGCCAAGCTGGGCGTCGATGTGCGGATCGACAAGCCGTCCGAGGCCGGGGCCGACCGCCTGGTCAACGCCATCGGCGCCCATATCGTCTATCCAGGGCCGCTGATTGTCATCGACAGCGGCACGGCGACCACCTTCGACATCGTCGCCGCCGACGGTGGCTTCGAGGGCGGCATCATCGCCCCGGGCGTGAACCTCTCCATGCAGGCGCTGCACGAGGCGGCCGCCAAGCTGCCGCGCATCGCCATCCAGCGGCCCGAGGGCAACCGCGTGGTCGGCACCGACACCGTCAGCGCCATGCAGTCGGGCGTCTTCTGGGGCTACATCGGCCTCATCGAAGGCCTGGTCCAGCGTATCAAGGCGGAACGCGGCGAGCACCTGACCGTTGTCGCGACCGGAGGCGTCGTCTCCCTGTTTGAAGGCGCTACCGACATGATCGACTATTTCGACCCGGACCTGACCATCCGGGGCCTGCTGGAAATCTACCGCCGCAACGCGTCCCCGCACATCTGATGAAAGCCCGCAAGAACGATGAGCTCGTCTTCCTGCCGCTGGGCGGGTCGAACGAGATCGGCATGAACTTCAATCTGTACGGCTACGGGCCGGAGGATGATCGCAAGTGGATCGTCGTCGATCTGGGCATCACCTTCGGCGACCAGACGACGCCGGGCGTCGAGGTGATCCTGCCGGACCCGGAGTTCATCGAGCAGTACGCCGACGACATCCTGGGCATCGTCCTGACCCACGCCCATGAGGATCACATCGGCGCGGTGGCCTGGCTGTGGCCCAGGCTCAAGGCCCCGGTCTACGCAACGCCGTTCACGGCCTTCCTGCTGCGCGAGAAGCTGCGCGACGCGGGCATCCTCGACGACGTTGATATCACCGAGGTGCCGCTGAGCGGCAAGTTCGCGCTGGGCCCGTTCGAGCTCGAGCTGATCACCCTGACCCATTCGATCCCCGAGCCCAACGGCCTGGCGATCCGCACGCCGCTGGGCGTGGTGCTGCACACCGGCGACTGGAAGATCGATCCCGATCCGCTGCTTGGCGGCGTCACCGACGACGACGCCATCCGCAAGCTCGGCGACGAGGGCGTGCTGGCCATGGTCTGCGACAGCACCAATGTGTTCGTCGATGGTCACGCCGGCTCGGAGGCCGACGTGCGCAAGGCGCTGGTCAGCCTGATCAAGCCGCTGAAGGGCAAGGTCGCGGTGGCCTGTTTCGCGTCCAATGTCGCGCGCATGGACAGCGTGATCCGCGCGGCCGAGGCCGCCGACCGCCGGGTCTGTCTGGTCGGCCGATCGATGCATCGGATGAGCGCGGCGGCCCGGTCCGTGGGGCTGATGAAGGGGCTGAAGGACTTCATCAACGAGAAGGAAGCCCGCCACTTCCCGGAGGACAAGATCCTCTACCTCTGCACCGGCAGCCAGGGCGAGGCGCGGGCGGCCCTGGCCCGCATCGCGTCTGGCACGCATCCGCACGTCAACCTGGGCAAGGGCGACCACGCGATCTTCTCCTCGCGCGTCATCCCAGGCAACGAGGTGCCGATCCGCAACCTGCAGAACCACCTCGCCGACCGCGGGGTGCGCCTCTACACCGAGCGCGACCACCCCGGCATCCACGTCTCCGGCCACCCCTGCCGCGACGAGCTGGCCCAGATGTATGCCTGGGCCCGGCCGCAGATCGCCGTGCCGACCCATGGCGAGCGCCGCCACCTGCTCGAACACGCGCTGTTCGCCAAGGACCTGCAGGTCCCGCAAACCGTCAGCCCGCGCAACGGCGACATGGTCCGCCTGGCCCCCGGCCGCGCCGAGATCATCGACGAGGTTCCGGCCGGTCGGCTCTATGTCGATGGCGGCATGGTCACGCCGGAGAACGGCGACGCCCTCAAGGAGCGCCGCCACGCCGCCTTCAACGGCGTGCTGATGGTCACCGTCGCCCTCGACGGCAAGGGCCGGATCGTCTCGGGACCGCAGATCCGCGCCATCGGCCTGGCCGGCGACGCCGATTTCCCGCTGGACGAGGCCCTCGACGACCTGGCCCTCGACGCCGAACAGGCGGTCAAGAAGATCCCCGCCGAGGAACGGGCGTTCGACGAAATCGTCGAGAGCGCCCTGTCCCGCGTGGTCAAAAAGGGCGCCTTCCGCATCTGGGAACGCAAGCCGGTGGTCGAGACGACGGTGTTGCGGATATGAGCGATGGTCTGCAGTTGCTGCTCTCGGCGATCTTCTACTGGGCGATCCTACTGTCGCCGTTGCTAGCGACGGCGATTTTTGCGGCCATGCGCAGGAGACACGGACTACCCATCCTGAAACCCTCGCTATTACTGCTCGCGCCCGCAGTACCGTGGATGCTCTTCTTCGCCTACGCAGCGCTCAATCGGTGGGAGGATGTCAGCCATCCGAAGGAGATTGGCCCGGTGGTCGGCGCCGTTTCGCTTGTCGTCTTGTACGGCACGCCGGTGATGGCGGCGGTAGCTGTTTTGCTGGCGAAGGGCTATCGGAGGTGGGCGCTTCTTGTGGGCGTTCTGAACGCTGTCGTCGGTATGGCGACAGCGTTCCTCGCCATTATGATGACTAGCGGAAACTGGATTTGACCATGATCGGCAAGCTCAACCACATCGGGGTCGCCACGCCCTCCATCGATGAGTCGCTGACGATGTATCGCGACCTGCTGGGCGCGACGTCGCACACCGACAAATGGGTCATGCCCGAGCAGGGCGTGTGGGTCTGTTTCGTCAACCTGCCCAACGCCCAGATCGAGCTGATCGAGCCCTATGGCGAGGCCTCGCCGATCCATGGTTTCCTGGCCAAGAACCCCAGGGGCGGCCAGCATCACATCTGTTTCGAGGTCGAGAACATCCACCAGGCGCGCGACGCCCTGGTCGCCAAGGGCGCGACGGTGCTGGGCGAGCCGCGCATCGGCGCGCACGGCACGCTGATCATCTTCGTGCATCCCAAGGACATGGGCGGCATGCTGGTCGAACTGATGGAAACCCCGAAGGAAGGACATCACGCATGAGCCTGGCCACCGGCATCGCCATCTATCTGACCCTGTGGTGGACGGCGCTGTTCGCCATCCTGCCGCTGGGCAACAAGACCTATGCGGAATCGGGCATCGAGGTGAAGGACGGCGGCGACCCGGGCGCGCCGGTCAATCCCAACCTCAAGAGCAAGTTCATCACCACGACCTGGGTGTCGGCGCTGTTCTGGGGCGCGCTGTGGCTGGTGCTGAAGTTCGGCCTGGTCAAGCTGCCGCCCTTTCCACAGGGCTGAGCAAAATCGCCCAGGGACTGGACTTCATGTCCCTTGGGACTTGATGTCCAGTCCCCGTCGCGGGGACGGCGTAAGCAATCCCAAGGGACAGCTAACGCAGTCCCCGGCTGGAGCCTGAGCAAAATCGCCCAGGCTTTTGGCGCCTCGCGCACGGGACGGCCCGGCGCGCCCAATCTTTGGGCGATTGTCGCTTCGGACCACGCCGGTTCGCGGTGAACGCTGCCCCCGTGGCGAGTCACCGGTAGCGTCTGGTCATGGAAGGCCGGTTCGCCGGTCTTGCTCCGTGGCGTTTTTCCCCGACGATGACTTGCAAGGCCGCCGGCTCCCCCGGCGGCCTTCTTTTTGCCGCCCGCGTTGCCAATGCAGGGGAGCAGAGGCTAAGTCAGCCCCGGATATTCAAGGGGTTCCCATGCGCCTGTCGCGCTATTTCCTGCCTGTGCTCAAAGAGGCGCCGTCTGACGCCCAGATCGTCTCCCATCAGCTCATGCTGCGCGCTGGCATGATCCGCCAGGAGGCGGCCGGCATCTACGCCTGGCTGCCGCTGGGCCTTAGGGTGCTGAAGAAGGTCGAGCAGATCGTCCGCGAGGAGATGGACCGCGCCGGCGCCGTCGAGCTGCTGATGCCGACCATCCAGCTGGCCGACCTGTGGCGCGAGAGCGGCCGCTACGAGGCCTATGGCGACGAGATGCTGCGCATCGTCGATCGGCACAAGCGCGACCTGCTCTATGGCCCCACGGCCGAAGAGGTGGTGACCGACATCTTCCGCGCCTATGTGAAGAGCTACAAGGACCTGCCGCTGAACCTCTACAACATCCAGTGGAAGTTCCGCGACGAGCGCCGCCCGCGCTTCGGCGTGATGCGCGGCCGTGAGTTCCTGATGAAGGACGCCTACAGCTTCGACCTGAACGAGGCCGACGCCCGCGCGGCCTATAACCGCATGTTCGTCGCCTATCTGAACCTGTTCGCGCGGATGGGTCTGAAAGCCGTGCCGATGAAGGCCGACACAGGCCCTATCGGCGGCGATCTTTCCCACGAGTTCATCGTCCTGGCCGAGACCGGCGAGAGCCAGGTGTTCTGCCACAAGGACCTGGTCGAGATGGGCGCGCCGGGGCCGGACGTGGACTGGTACGGCGACCTGCAGCCGCTGGTCGATCAGCGCACGGCGCTCTACGCGGCGACCGAGGAGATGCACGACGAGGCTGCCTTCGCCGCCGTGCCCGCTCAGGACCAGCTTTCCGCGCGCGGGATCGAGGTCGGCCATATTTTCTACTTCGGCCAGAAGTACTCCTTGCCGATGAAGGCCAGCGTCACCGGCCCGGACAGCCAGGAGCACACCGTGCACATGGGCAGCTATGGCGTTGGCGTCTCGCGTCTGCTCGGCGCGATCATCGAGGCCAGCCACGACGAGGCGGGGATCATCTGGCCGCAAAGCGTCGCGCCGTTCGATGTGGCGCTGATCAACCTGCGCCCGGGCGACGAAGCCTGCGACGCGGCCTGCGACGAGGCCTACGCGACCCTGAACGCGGCGGGCGTGACCGTGCTCTATGACGACACGACCGAGCGGCCCGGCGGCAAGTTCGCCAAGGCCGACCTGATCGGCCTGCCCTGGCAGCTGATCATCGGGCCCAAGGGCCTGGCCGACAGCGTGGTCGAGATCAAGAACCGCGCCACCGACGAACGCTCGACCGCCCCGCTGGCCGAAGTGCTGGCCGGGCTGACGGCGAAGGCGGCCGCGTGACCAAGCCCGCCGGCTCCGTCGCGCCGCCGTTCGGGCTGTGGGAGCGCGCCGTCGCCGGCCGCTACCTGCGCGCCAAGCGGAAACACGGCGGGGTGGCCCTGATCTCGCTGATCTCCTTCATCGGCATCACCCTGGCGGTGACCGTGCTGATCGTGGTGATGAGCGTGATGAACGGCTTCCGCACGGAGCTCCTCGACCGCATCCTCGGCTTCAACGGCCACGCCTATGTCACCGGCGCCCCGCTCTCCAGCCCGGACCGGGCCGCGATCGTGGGGCGGCTGAAGGCCGTGCCCGGCGTGCGGCAGGTGATCCCGGCCGTCGAGGGCCAGGCCATGGTGCTGGGTCCCAGCCAGATCGCCGGCGCCATCGTGCGCGGCGTCAGCCCGGCCGACCTGCGGGCCACCACCCTGGTGTCGAGCAACATCAAGCCGGGCTCGGCCGAGGGTTTCGGCCAGGGCGAATACGGCGGCGAGCTGATCCTGGTCGGCGAGCGGCTGGCGGCCAGCCTGGGCGTGGCGCCCGGCGACTCGGTGGCCCTGATCTCGCCCGCCGGCGCGGCCACCGCCTTCGGCACCAGCGTGACGCAGAAGGACTATACGGTCGGCGGCATCTTCTCGGTCGGCATGAGTGAGTACGACCAGGCCTTCATCTACATGCCGCTGCAGCAGGCCCAGCTGTTCTTCGGCCGCGACGACACCATCGACGCCATCGAGATCATGCTCGACGACCCCGACGCCATCAACACCATCAAGCCGATGCTGGCCGCCGCGGCGGGCCCGGGCGCGATCGTCACCGACTGGACCCAGAAGAACCAGAGCTTCTTCGAGGCCCTGCAGGTCGAGCGCGCGGCCATGCGGCTGATCCTGATGTTCATCGTCGCCATCGCCGCGATGAACATCATCTCGGGCCTGGTCATGCTGGTGAAGAACAAGGGTCGCGACATCGGCATCCTGCGCACCATGGGCGCGGGGCAGGGGGCCATCCTGCGGATCTTCTTCATGTCCGGCGCCGCCGTGGGCGTGGCCGGCACGGCCGCGGGCCTGCTGCTGGGCGTGGTCATCTGCACCAACATCGAGGCCATCCAGAAGGCCGTCGAATGGGTCACCGGCGCCAATGTGTTCAACGCCGACGTCTATTTCCTGACCCATGTGCCGGCCAAGATCGAATGGCGGGAGGTGGGCATCATCACCGGCTGGTCGTTGTTCATGAGCTTCGTCGCCACCCTGCCGCCGGCCTGGCGGGCCTCGCGCATCGATCCGGTCGAGGCCTTGCGTTATGAGTGAGCCGGTCCTCTCCCTGCGCGGCGTGACCCGCACCTACGTCACGGACGCCGGCGAGCTGCCGGTGCTCAAAGGCGTGGATCTGGACGTCATGCCCGGCGAGATCGTCGGGCTGATCGGGCCGTCCGGTTCGGGCAAGTCGTCGCTGCTGCACGCGGCGGGCCTGCTGGAGCGGCCCGACGGCGGCACGGTCACCGTGGCCGGCCAGGACTGCACGAAGCTGGGCGACAAGCCGCGCACGCGCATGCGGCTGGGCACCATCGGCTTCGTCTACCAGTTCCATCACCTGCTGCCCGAGTTCAGCGCGCTGGAGAACGTGGCCATGCCGGCGATGATCGCCGGGCGGGGCCGGGCCTACGCCCGTGAACGGGCCGAGACCCTGTTGACCCGGCTGGGTCTGGGCGAGCGGCTGGAACACCAGCCCGGCCAGCTGTCGGGCGGCGAGCAGCAGCGCGTGGCCCTCGCCCGCGCCCTGACCAACGAGCCCCGCCTGCTGCTGGCCGACGAGCCGACCGGCAACCTCGACCCCGACACGGCCGCCTCGGTGTTCCAGGCCCTGTTCGACCTGGCGCGGGACACCGGCGTGGCGGCCCTGATCGCGACCCACAACATGGACCTGGCCCGCTACATGGACCGCGTCTTCGCCCTCAAGGATGGGCATCTGGAAGCGCGGACGCCGGGGTTTTAGGGCGGCGTTCCAGGCAACGATTCGGTGCTTGCCCAACGAACGGCCCGATATCCTTCTCCCTTCCTCCTCAATGGAGGAAGGGCCGGGGATGGTGGTGTGGCTACGGTGGCGCGGGTAGAGCGCTGCTGGGCGCCGGCGCCCTGATGACCTCGGTATTCTTGCTCAGGCCGGGCAGGGGAAGGCGGTCCGCAGGGACCGCGTCGCGAAGTCTCTCATGGGTTCACCGGCCTTCGGACTGCCGGCGGCGATGACGGGCAGGGTCTTGTCGACCAGCAGCTTGTCGTCTGTTTCTTCCGGCACGCAGGCGCCGGACTTGTCCGACAGGCCAAACAGCACCCCCGCGCAGAAGCCGACCGGGCCGGGCTCGTCGCTGGCGCAGTAGCCTTGATAGGCGACGGCGTCGGCGTCGGCATAGCGCTCCCGCGGACCGTTGCGCATGTGGTACGAGGAGCGGGCTCGAACCGAAGGAGTCTTTGTTCCGGTTCCGAGGATGATGTCCACCTGGTAAGTTGGCTGCCCGCTGTTCGTGGAGCCCTCGACAAGTTCGACACGCTCGATCCGTTCAGGCGGGAGGGTGGCGGGATCAAAGCCAGCCGGAGCCGGCGCTCCGTCGATCAGGAAGGTCACGCCGGCCAGCCTGGCGTCTTCGGTCGGATCGCCGGTCACCCGGTCCAGTCGGACTTCCACGGCGCCCTTGAACAGCATTGGCCCGTCGCGCTGTTCGACAGCCTCGTCGGCTCGGAAGGAGACGCCTCCACCAGCGCGCTCAGCGGGTGGGGTCGAGGCGCCCGACAAGGGCGTCGCGGTGCCCGGCGGGGCGACGACCATGGCGAGGGCGCCGGAACCCGCCGCAACGACGAGTGAGAGCGCCGCGGCGGTGAGGAGCGTGGTTATCGCCACGCGCGGCGACATCGGCGGGCGGGGCTTGAGGATGGCGTTCAGACGCATGGCGGCGATGCTCCTTCCGGCGCCGATGAAAGCAGCATGCGGCTCCGGGCCGGCGCCGAGCCGGAGCGTCTGGACGAGGGTTTCGGCATAGCGGCGGCGGGACTCGGGCGCGACGCCAGCCAGGGCCAGGTCGTCGCGGCCTTCCTCCCGCGCCGCGGCCAGGCGACCGCGGATCGCGGGCATCACCGGGTTGAACCAGAACAGGGCCAGCAGGACGTCCTCGATCGCCAGCCGAAGGTTGTCGCGCTGCTTCAGATGCGCCAGCTCGTGCCCGCAGATCAGGGCCAGCTCCTCCGCCGGCAGGCGCGCGAGGTCATCCGGCAGCAGAAGCGCCGGCCGCAGCAGGCCCGCCAGGCGAGGCGAGGTAAGCTCGGGGCAGGTCAGGACGGCCGGGGTCTTGATCCCCATCGACGCCGCCCGGCTGGCGACCGCGGCGATCAGGTCCGATCGACCGCAGGGGCGGGCCCGGTAGGTCAACCGCGCCAGGCGGACGTGTCTCAACGCCAGCAATCCCAGGCTGACGAGCGCCCCCAGAGCCATGACCGCGAGCGCGATCGCGGGCCAGGGCAGGGCCAGGGATGGCGCGGCGGTCTCGCTGGCGGGTGCGGGCGCGGGGCCGGCGGCCAGAGGCGCGATCGGCGTCCAGGCGATGCTCGGGGCCTTCAGCCAGGCAGGCAGCAATTTCGCGCCGGCGACCACGGCCGCCACATGGAATACCGGCAGGGCCAGCAGGCCCGACCAGACGCCCTCCCGCACCCGCGCGGTGATGGCGAACCGGTCGGCGTTGCGGTCGAACAGCGCGCCAGCAAGCCAGCAGAGGGCGGCCACGGGCAGGCTGGTCAGCAGGGCAGACAGCAGAACGGTCATTTCGTCGCCTCCGCGTCGGCATTGAGGATGGCTACGAGCTCGTCCAGCTCCGCGCGCGTCAGCACCTGGCTGCCGGTGAAGGCGGCGGCGGGCAGGCGGCCCTCGACCTCCAGCACGTCGCGCATCACCCGCCGCAGGGCCGCGCCCAACACCTCGACCTTGCCGCGCGCGGCGCCATAGACGGCCATGCCGTGCACGGAGCGCCGCGTCAGCAGACCTTTGATCCGCATCCGCTCAAGCACCGTGCGGGTGGTCGAGACGGCCCAGTCGAGCCCCGCCGGGAGCTGGTCCTGCACCTCGCGCGCGCTCAGATCGCCGGCGCGCCAGAACAGTTTGAGCAATTCGAGCTCGGTTTCGGAGGGGGGCGAGACTGCGGCCATGGGGTGGACCTTGCATCATTCGAGTCGCCGATACGCTACATATGTCGCGCATGTTCGTCAATCGTGGCGGAGGCGCCCCGATCACGGCTTCGTCAGCGCCCCGTTTTCGCCCAGATCGGCGGGCCTTAAGGCCATCCATGTGCAGCGGCAGGGAGCGTGCGTTTGACCCGCCAGATCGATTTCACCGGCCAGTCCGGGGTCCTCTACCGTTACAAGGCGCTCGAGGAGATGCGGCCCATTCCGCCGGGCGGCGCCAACTTCGTCTATGTGAAGTGGGACGGCGACGCCCCGAAGATCGTCTACGCCGGCGAGACCGACAGCCTGCATCGCAGTGTGTTCGAGACCTGGGACGAGGCCCAGGCCGGCCATGGCGCGACCGAGATCTTCGCCCGGCTCAACATCACCGGCGTGGTGCGGCGCGCCGAACATGACGACATCGTCGCCCAGCATCAGCCACCGATGAACGTCGGCGGCGAGAGCCTCACTGGCCGCCGAAAAGCGTCTCGCCCCGGGGGGTGATCTCGCAGCGCGGATTGAAGGCGGTCTCCCAGAGATGGCCGTCCGGATCGGCGAAATAGCCCGAATAGCCACCCCAGTCCGCGGCGCGTGGCGTCTTGACGGGCCGGGCGCCGGCGGCCACGGCCCGGTCGAAGGTCGCGTCTACCTCGGCCGGGCTTCGTCCGTTGATCGCCAGGGTGATGGCCCCGCCGGGTCCCGGCAAAGGCTCGCCGACATCCTTCGCCAGGTCGTTCAGGCCGAACAGCGCCAGGGCCAGGCCGGGCAGTTGGTAGAATACCACCTCGGGCAGAGGATCGAGCGGCGTCCAGCCGAGACCCGCTTCGTAGAAAGTCCGGGCGGCGGCCAGATCGGCTACGCCCAGGGTGATCAGGCTCAAGCGCTGGTCCATGACGCAGGTCTCCGAATTGCGGTTGACGAATGAGAACAAAACAGGAATAAGAACAAACAGGCAACTGAAATCGAGGAGGCTCGAATGGTCCGGATCGCGCGTGAATCGCTGGCTCTCGCCTCCGTCGTGGGGTTCGTCTGGATGATGTGTTCGGTGGCCTACGCGGTGGCGTAAGTCACCTCTGGATCGGAGACGCCCGGCGGGCGATGGTCGGCCAGGGTGACTCGTTTGTCGTCCGGCCGTGATGGTCGGGCCGGATGATCTTGAAGGGATGGGCGCGATGGCGCGGGACAGGGCAGGGGGCGGCGCCGAGGGCGGGTTCGTTCACCTGCGCGTCCGGTCGGCCTATTCGCTGCTCGAGGGCGCGATCAAGGCCGAAGCCGTGGGCAAGATGGCGGCCGACGCGGGCATGCCGGCCGTGGCGGTCACCGACCGGGCCAACCTGTTCGGGGCGCTGGAATTTTCCGTCACCGCCAAGGACGCGGGGGTCCAGCCGCTGATCGGCTGCGCCCTGCCGGTGACGGGCGTGGGCGAGGGCCAGACCGAGCGCTGGGCCCGGACGCCGACGATCGTGCTGATCGCCCAGAGCGAGACCGGCTATCTCAACCTCTCGGCCCTGTCGTCGGCCGCCTATCTCGACAATGACGGCGTGGCCGAGCCCAGCGTGCCCTGGGCCAGGGTGGTCGAGCACGCCGAGGGGCTGATCCTGCTCAGCGGCGGGACCGACGGCCCGGTCGATCCGCTGTTCGCGGCCGGCAAGACGCGCGAGGGGGCCGCGGCCCTGGCCGAGATGGCCCGCGTGTTCGGCGACCGCTTCTATGTCGAGCTGCAGCGGCACGGCCTGCCGCGGCAGGCGGCGGCCGAGGCGGGCCTGGTCCACTGGGCCTATGAGCATGACATCCCGCTGGTCGCCACCAACGATGTCTATTTCGCCAAACGCGACATGTACGAGGCGCACGACGCCCTGCTGTGCATTTCCGACGGCGCGTTCGTCGGCCAGGACGAGCGGCGGCGGGTGACGGCCGAGCACTGGTTCAAGCCGGCGAAGGACATGCGGGCCCTGTTCGCCGACCTGCCCGAGGCCTGCGACAACAGCATCGACATCGCCCGGCGCTGCGCCTTCATGGTCAGCAAGCGCGATCCGATCCTGCCCAGCTTCCCGACCACGGCCGGGCGTGACGAGCCGGCGGAACTGGCGCACCAGGCCGCCGAGGGGCTTAAAGCTCGGCTCGCCGGTCTCGAACTGGCCGCGCCGGAAGCGGACTACTGGGCCCGGCTGGAGCGCGAGATCGGCGTCATCCAGTCGATGGGCTTCTCCGGCTACTTCCTGATCGTGTCGGACTTCATCAAATGGGCCAAGGCCCAGGGCATTCCCGTGGGGCCGGGGCGCGGTTCGGGCGCCGGCTCGCTGGTGGCCTGGGTGCTGACGATCACCGACCTGGACCCGCTGCGGTTCGGCCTGCTGTTCGAGCGCTTCCTCAATCCCGAGCGGGTCTCGATGCCCGACTTCGATATCGACTTCTGCCAGGAGCGGCGGGAGGAGGTCATCGAGTACGTGCAGGACAAGTACGGCCGCGGCCGGGTGGCCCAGATCATCACCTTCGGCACCCTGCAGGCGCGGGCCGTGCTGCGCGACGTCGGCCGGGTGATGCAGCTGCCGCTGGGCCTCGTCGACCGGCTGGCCAAGATGGTGCCCAACAATCCGGCCCAGCCGGTGACCCTGGCCCAGGCGATCAACCTCGAGCCGCGCCTGCGCCAGGCGCGCGACGAGGACCCGTCGGTGGCCCAGTGCCTCGAGGTCGCCCTGCGGCTCGAAGGGCTGTACCGCAACGCCTCAACCCACGCCGCCGGGGTGGTCATCGGCGACCGGCCGCTGGTCGAGCTGACGCCGCTCTACAAGGATCCGCGCTCGGAGCTGCCGGCGACCCAGTTCAACATGAAGTGGGTCGAGTCCGCGGGCCTGGTGAAGTTCGACTTCCTCGGCCTCAAGACGCTCACCGTGCTCGACCGGGCGGTCAAGCATCTGGCCCGGCGCGGCGCGGCCATCGACCTGACGAAACTGCCGCTGGACGACACGGCCTCCTACGAGCTGATGGCCTCGGGCCAGACGGTCGGGGTGTTCCAGCTGGAAAGCCAGGGTATGCGCGACACCCTGCGCAAGATGCGGCCGGGCACGATCGAGGAGATCACCGCCCTGATCTCCCTCTACCGGCCGGGCCCGATGGACAACATCGACCTGTTCATCGACACCAAGTTCGGCCGCCGGCCGATGGACACCATGCACGCCTCGCTGGAGGAGGTGCTGAAAGAGACCTACGGCGTCATCGTCTACCAGGAACAGGTGATGC
>JAUSMJ010000011.1 GCA_030645575.1 Caulobacter sp.
CGCGGGACGTTCTCGCGCAATTGCCCCTGTTGCGCATGATTGCCGTGACGGCCACGGGCTATAACGTGGTGGACGTGGCGGCGGCGAGGATGACGGCGGCGGTGAGGATACGCATGGGGAGGCTCCCTTTCCCTGTGTTGAACTGGAAGCCTAGTTGCGCCCACGGGTCCCGCGCCGCAAATTACAACGCTGAAATAATCCTGTAATTACAATGATTTAACATGGCCAAAATTTAATGCCGTGACTTGCATCCGCATGCGGCGTCGAGGCTTCGCCATGCCCCCTCCAGGGGCACGCGAGAGTGTCAGGCGCCGGTCACCCCGGCGGCTGGAACCGCACCGAGATGACGATCCGGCCGTCGGTCGCCGACTGGCCATCCACCACCGGCGTGAGCTGGTAGGCGCCCGCGAGGCTGAGCGCCGCCGCGCCGAAACCCATGCCCGGCGGCGTCTCGCTGATCACCTGGCAGTCCTTCAGTCCGCCATCGTAGGCCAGCAGGCAGTTCATCAGCACCTTGCCAGTCGTCCCGGCTGCCCGCGCGGCGGCGGGCCATGCGTCGGCCAGTTGGGCCGGGGTCGGGCGGCGAAGCCAGTCGGTCTCGCTGATGACCACCGGACGGGTCGGGTCGGCGGGCCAGGATGACGGGTCCGCGGCGGCCAACAGCAGGGCGAACAGGGCGACAACCATGGCGGCCTCCGGTCTCGGACGCCGACTGTACCCCCCGATCCGCCGTCAACACAAAGGGACGCCCCGTCCTGGGGAAACGGGGCGCCAGTTGGGCTCTGGGTAAAGTGGGTGGGGCTAGGCGCCGAACCTGGCGCACTCGCCGGTCAGGGCGGCCTGGGCTGCGGCGGCGTCCGTCCGGCTGAGGCGCTCGCCCTCGCTCCGGGCGCTGTCGGCGCGGTCGCGGATGTGACTGGAACGGCCCAGCCGCTGCGCCTTCAGCAAGGAGTCGAACCTGGCCGCCTCCGCGCCGCTGGCCAGGCCCCGGCAATGGGACGCCTTGACGAACTGGCCGTCGGTCAGCCGCGCGTCGGCGGCGAAGGCGCTGGTCGAGGCGGCGGCGGTCACAACGACGGCGGCAATGGTGAGGATTCGCATGGGGTCGCTCCATCTCCCTGATTGGTGTTGGGGAACGATGCTTCGACTCTAGTGTATTCGCAAATTAATTACCTGACAGATTCAAATGATTACATAGAGTTCATGTTTTGCGGACTTGAAACAAAGATGGCGAATTCATGTCGACTTCGTGTCGGTAATGAATCCTTGAAACACGCCGCCGCGACCGCGATGTTGCGGCCATGATCGAGGAACCCATGACGTGACGCCCGAGACGCCGCCCAAGGCCATCGCCACGCCGTGCGTGAAGGTCTGTATCGTCGACCCCGAAAGCAGCCTGTGCCTGGGCTGCCAGCGCACCCTGATGGAAATCGCCGGCTGGGCCCGGTTCAGCGAGGCCGAACGGGACGCGCTGATCGCCGAACTGCCCGGACGCCGGGCGCTGATCCGGCCGGAGAAGCTGGGGCTGTTCTAGCACCGGGGACAATCCTCCCTCCCCTTCATGGGGAGGGACGTCGGCGAAGCCGACAGGGTGGGGAAGCCGGGTGGCGAGCTGGATGTGTCTGGGTGGCGGGCGGCTTCCCCACCCGTCCGGCCTTCGGCCGTCCTCCCTCCCCATGAAGGGGAGGGAAATCACCCCTCCAGCCCCGCCAGCCGTCGCCGCTCGTCCGGCGTCAGGAAACTCGCCGCCTCAAGCCGCGCCCACAGCGCGTCGCGCTCGGCCGACAGCGCCGGCACGGCATCCAGGTCACAGGCGACCCGCGCCTCGGGATGCTTGGCCCCCAGCCAGCCGGTCAGCGCCCGCGCGGCCCGCTCGGCCAGCGGCACGACCGTGTGTCGCCAGAAGGCGCCGTTCGCCTCGCGGAAGTTGGCATAGGTGTTGTCGCCGGGGATGCCCAGCAGCTGCGGCGGCACGCCGAAGGCCAGCGCGATCTCGCGCGCCGCGGCGTGCTTGCCGGCGATGAAATCCATGTCGGCGGGCGACAGAGACATCGGCCGCCAGTCCAGCCCGCCTTCCAGCAACAGCGGCCGTCCCGCCGCCGCCGGCCCGGTGCGCGCCGCCAGCTCGGCCTTCAGCGTCTCGAACTGCGCCTCGCTCAGCCGGTCGCCGGCCTCGGGGTTGGCGTAGACCAGCGCCCCGCTGGGCCGCGCCGAATTGTCGAGCAGCGCCTTGTTCCAGGCCCCCGAAGCGTTGTGCACGTCGATGGCGAAGGCCGCCGCCTCCAGCGGGCTGGCGCCATAGTAGTCGTCGGCCGGGTTGAATAGCTTCAGATGCAGCACCGGCAGCCAGCCGTCAGCGTCGCGCCCGATCCGCACGCTGCGCCCCGCCACGCCGTACTCATAGGCCTGCGGCCAGCCCTGCCGCCCCGGCACCACCTTCATCCGGTCGGGCCGCAGGGCGTAGAGCTCTCCAGGCCCCTCCCCGGCCGCCTCCAGATAACCGTTGCCGCTGACCTGCAGCGTGCCGAAGAAGGCCTCCAGCAGATCCGGCCCGCCCTGTTCGGGGTTGGGATGGTCGATCAGTCGCCGCAGCGGATGGTCATCGGCCCGCCGCCCGCCGGCGAACACCGTCAACGGCACGGACGCAGCCGCCTCGGCGATCATCCGCACGCAGCGATAGGCCACGGGGTTCTTCGCGAACCCCTCCCGCGCCAGGCTCTCATAGTCCCGTGGCGTCCACACCGGCCGCCCGGCCGTGGTCACGGCCACCAGGGTAGCGGCGCGCGAGTCCTTGATTTCAGGCGCGGCGGGTCGCCGCCGGAGAAGGCGGGGGAAGAGGGGCATGGGCTACAATCTTTCGTTGAATGATCAACAAAGTTCGTCATCCTGAGGAGCCCTCCGAAGGAGGGCGTCTCGAAGGACGCACGAGGGCTCCGCGATGGCGGCCTGGGTCTACATCCTCAGATGCGCCGACGGTTCCTACTACGTTGGCTGCACCACGAACCTGGAACAGCGGATTGCCCAGCATCATGCCGGCACGACGGGCGGCTACACGGCTTCTCGCAGACCGGTCGAACTTCTGTGGTGCGGCGAAGCTCAGCGCATTCACGACGCCATCGAGGTGGAGCGGAAACTGAAACGCTGGTCTCGCGCCAAGAAGGAGGCCTTCATCGCCGGAGAATGGGACCGGCTTCAGGCGCTCAGTTCCAGGAGCCGGTCGGCGTCAGCCGTCGCGCTTAGGGGAGAGTCCCGTGAGCGGCGTGCGTCCTTCGAGACGCGGACCCGAGGGTCCGCTCCTCAGGATGACGAAGAGGGGTAGCACGGCAAATGTATTCGTCATGGTGAGGAGCGGGCCTCAAGCGACCCCGGACTTGATCCGGGGCTCGAACCACACCCCCCGGTCCAGCACCCTGCGTCCTTCGAGACGCGGCTTCGCCGCTCCTCAGGATGACGACCTTTGGTGAGCGCCACCCTCTTCGTCATGGTGAGGAGCCCTCCGAAGGAGGGCGTCTCGAACCACGCAACCCCACACTACAACACCCGCACCCTCGGCCGCCGCACCACCCGCCCGAGCAGCAGATCCGTCAGCGCCCAGACCAGCGCGTCCGCCCGGTCCGGGCTCGCCCCGCCCTCGTCGCAGCCGAGGGCCATCAGTTCCTCCTCCAGCGCCGGAAAGGCGCCGCAGTGGATCACCAGGCCGCGTTCGTAGAGGGCGGCCACGGGTTCGGCCCGCACCCGCTTGCTATAGCGGGCGTGGACCAGTTTCACCGGGCACGGCGCCTGGGCCTGGGCCAGCAGGCCGCGAACCATCTCGCCGCCCTGGTTGG
Organism: Caulobacter sp.; assembly: GCA_030645575.1. Lineage (GTDB taxonomy): Bacteria > Pseudomonadota > Alphaproteobacteria > Caulobacterales > Caulobacteraceae > Caulobacter. Next base: position 3,828 of record JAUSMJ010000011.1, read on the forward strand.
CCTCGGCGACGATCGCCGCCGCGCCAAAATCCTTCGCCGCCTTCACGGCCTTGCGGGCCCAGCCCATCGGCGACAGGCCCTTCTCGGTCCGGTCGGCCAGCACGAAGGCCCGCTCGCCCAGCCGTCCGGCCACGACGATGCCGCAGGCGTCGCCGGTCGCCGACGCGGGCGGATCGACGGCCACGACCAGCCGGTCGAACCGCGGCGGCCGCGCGCCCCGGCATCGCGCCAGGTCCTCGGCCCGCCACAGGGCGCCCTCGCCCTCGACGATCAGCCCTTCGAGCTCCTGGGCGGCCAGGCTCGTGCCGCCGTAGATGGCGTTCAGACTGTCAACGAAGGCCGGCGCCAGGTTGTGGGCGTTGGTCGCCGTCGGGATTACCGTGTCCACCGTCGAAACCTCGGCCCGCAGCATCCGCAGGGCCCGGATCGGCCGGGGCGTGGTGGTCACCACCAGCCGGGGATCGCCCCCCAACCGCAGCCCGAACCGCAGCATCGCCAGCACCTCGCCGGGCCGTCGCCAGGCGCAGAACTCGTCGGCCCAGGCCCCGTGGAACTGCGGTCCGCGCAGGCTGTCGGGATCCTCGGCGGAAAAGATGTGCGCCTCGGCGCCAGTGTTCCACGTCACCCGTCGGCGGGACTTCTCGTAGCGAAACCGCAGCGCTCTGGGACTCTGCGCCCGCAGGCCCGACGGCCCCTCGATCATCACTTCCTGCACATCGTGCAGGCTGGACCCGACCAGCGCGAAACGACCGCCGCGCCAGGCCTGTTCAACCAGCCAGCCGGCGCCCACCCAGGTCTTCCCCGAGCCCCGGCCGCCGAGCAGCAGCCAGGTGCGCCACGGGACCTTCGGTGCGCGCTGGGCCTCGTTCGCCCGCCTCCGCCAGTTGGCCCATACGATATTCAGTTCCTCCGGCGGCACCGCCGCCCGGACCTCCTGCGGGCTCATCTCGGCCAGCGTATCGATCGAGCCCGTTCTGTAGTTCCACGTACTTCCGCTCGATGGTCTCTGCGTCGTCGGGTTGGTCATCCATGTCGGCCTCGTTCTGGATCTGGGCGCCGCGCGACTTGATCTCGCGCTCCTCCAGCCTGTGGATGGAAACGGCGGTGCGGGCGATGCTGCCCAGCTCGCGCACCCGGCGCGCGCGGGCGATATCTGTGTTGGGTTTGGGAGCCACCTTGTACGCCTCGACTTCGTCGAGCAGCGCCTGGGCCAGGACGTCGCTAAGCCCCGCGAGCCGCCCCGCCGCTCCATCTGGTTTTGTGATCATGCCCCAAGACTACGGGACCAGCGGGCAAGGCCGGAAACCCGGGCTGAAAAATCCGCAAGCGTCTGATATTTCTGGATGTTTTCTCGACAACCCCGAGGACCAAAGCCGTCGAACGCCCGCTTTTCCCTAATAGGGGATCGGCTCGCCGGACGGCAGCCGGGGCATTTCCGGCCTCGGCGGCTCGGCCGGCGAGGGCGGCGTCTCCGGCTCCAGCGCCGGCTCCAGCGAGTCCGCGGCCCGGGCGAAGTCGGACGCCAGGTCGCCGTAGAACGGATTGCGCGGGTCGGCCAGTTCCTCGGGCACGGGATCGGGCATCAGCCAGTCGAAGTCGCGGGCCGGCAGGCCTTCGTGGGCGACGATCATGAACCGGCGCCAGATGCTGGCCGGCAGGGTGCCGCCGGCGACATGGTTCATCGGCCGGTCGTCGTCGTTGCCAAGCCAGACCCCGGCGGTCAGGTCGGGCGTGAAGCCGACGAACCAGGCGTCGCGCCAGTTCTGGCTGGTGCCGGTCTTGCCGGCGGCCGGGCGCCCGAAGGCCGCCCGCGTGCCGGTGCCCCGCTCGATCACGCCCTTCATCATGTTGACCATCATCGAGGCCTTGGCGATGTCGTAGACGGGCGTGCCCGCGCCGCTCGGCGCGTGGACATAGACCTGTTCCCCGCCGACGGTGACGATGCTCTCGATGATGTAGGGCGTGCGCCGCTGGCCGCCCTGCTGGAACACCTGGAAGGCCCCGACCAGCTGCAGCAGCGACACCTCGTAGGAGCCGAGCGCCACCGACAGGTCCGGACTGGCCGGGATGGTCGACAGGCCGAAGCGCCGGGCCAGCTCGCCCATGGCCGCGCCGCCGACCTCCTGGCCCAGCTTGGCCGCCACGGTGTTGATCGATTTGGCCAGCGCCGTCTCGATGGTCACCGGACCGGCGTAGCCGCCGCCGTAGTTCTCGGGCGCCCATTCGCCGAACTTGACCGGCCCATCGACCCGCTGGTCGGTCGGCAGGACGCCCTTTTCCAGCGCCGCGGCATAGACGAACGGCTTGAACGTCGAGCCCGGCTGGCGCCGCGCCTGGACCGCGCGGTTGAATGGCGACTCGTTGAAATCGGCGCCCCCGACCATGGCCCGGATGGCCCCGTCGTTGCCAAGCGCCAGCAGGGCCGCCTGGGTCGCCCCGGCCTTGGCCCCGTCGGCGCGCATCACCTCGCGGACGATCTTGCCGCCGGCGGCCTGAAGGCGGGAATCGATGGTCAGCCGGACCACCAGGTCGGGCGCGTTCTGGCCGGCGATCCTGACCGCCGCGACCGTGGCGTAGTCGAGCACATAGCCAAGGTCGCCCTCGTCCTGCACGGCGCCGGGCGCCAGCTTCGGCGTATCGGCCAGGGCGGCCTGGTACTGGTCCTCGGTGATCCAGCGCTCGCGGCGCATGTTGGCCAGGATCAGCCGCTGGCGCTCCAGCGCTCCGGCCATGTTCTTCGTCAGAGCCAGCCGCGACGGCGCCTTGGGCAGGGCCGCCAGCAGCGCCGCCTCCGACAGGCTCATCTTCGCGGCCGGATGGCCGAAATAGGCCCGCGACGCGCCGTCGATGCCGTAGGTGTTGGCCCCGAAGAAGATGCGGTTGAGGTAGAGCTCGAGGATCTCGTCGCGGCTGAGCATCCGGTACAGGCGGCGGGCCATGACCGCCTCCTGCAGCTTGCGTTTAGCCGTCTGGTCGGGCGTGAGGAACAGGCCCTTGGCGATCTGCTGGGTGATGGTCGAACCGCCCTGGACGATCCGGCCGGCCCGCCAGTTGATCCAGGCGGCCCGGGCGATGCCCTGCAGGTCGAGCGCCCCGTGCTGATAGAAGCGCCGGTCCTCGGCGGCCAGGAACGCCCGCGGCACGTACCCCGGCAGCTGGTCCAGGGTGATCCGCTCGCCATAGCGCGGGCCGCGCACGGCGATCTGAACGCCGCCGCTGTCCTGGAAGCGGATACCCGGCGCGCGGTTGACCGCGAACAGCGCCTCGCGGGCCGGCATCGGCGGCACGTCGGTGAGATACTTGCGCCAGATGTAGACGCCGCCGACCGTGGCGGTCAGCAGGCCGGTGATGAACAGGGTCAGCAGGGTGATCCACACCCAGCGCAGCTTCGGCGAGGCGATCCAGGCGAAGACGGCGCCCAGGCTGAAGCCCTCGCCGGGCGCCCTGGGAGACTTGCGAGCCTTGGGCGGCTTCGGCGGCTTCGGGGCCTTCGGCGCCCTGGCCTTCCCGCCCGGTTTCGGCGCTTCGGGCTCGGGTTCTGGCTCCGGCCGCCGTTCAGGCGGCGGATCGAAACTGTACGGCGGAAGGGACCAGTCGTCGCTCAAAGCTGTGCCGTCGCGCTTGGGTTACTGCGTTCAAGGGTTTAGGACGCAAGCATCATGCCGCGCAAACCCTTCTGGGAGATCAGGTCTCTCGCCGAGATGAGTCCCGCCGAGTGGGAGAGCCTATGCGATGGCTGCGGCCTTTGCTGCCTTGTTCGCTTCGAAGATGAAGACACCGGCGAGGTGGTCCCGACACGGGTGCACTGCAAGCTGTTCGATTCGCAGCTCTGCCGTTGCACCGACTACGAAAACCGCAAGCAGCACGTGCCGGACTGCATCAAGCTGACGCCGGCCAACATCGAGCAGCTGGCCTGGATGCCGCCCAGCTGCGCCTATCGCCGGCTGGACGAGGGTCTGCCCCTTCCGGCCTGGCACCCGCTGATCACCGGCGATCCCGAGAGCGTGCACAAGGCCGGCGTCTCGATCCGCGGCCAGACCCTCAACGAGGACGACCTGGATGAACCCGAAGACGCCCTCCGCTACGCCGCCTGGGACCTCGACCTCGACAAGAGCGACGAGCCTTACGAGTCCTGAGCCCCTTCTCCCCTTGCGGGAGAAGGTGGCCAGCGAAGCAGGTCGGATGAGGGGTCGCCCGGAAGTATGCGGCCGGACGCCGGACGCCCGAGGCGGACACGACCCTCAACCCCTCATCCGTCGGCCTTCGGCCGCCACCTTCTCCCGCAAGGGGAGAAGGGGATTCCGGCTTTCCCTTGCCGCGAAATAGGGGGATAGACGCCCCTCGATTTTCACCCAGTCTGAAATCTCCCCCATGGCCGCCCCCATCCTCGCTCTCAAAGACGTGCGTCTCGCCGACGGCGCGACCATGCTGTTCGATGGGGTGGACCTGGCGCTCGAGCCGGGCGTCCGCGCCTCGCTGGTCGGGCGCAACGGGGCGGGCAAGTCGATGCTGCTGCGGATGCTGGCCGGCCAGATCCAGCCGGACGCGGGCGACCGCTTCGCCAGCCCCGGCGCGCGCATGGTGTTCGTGCCGCAGGAGCCGGTGATCAGCGGCGCGACCCTGCTGGACTACGCCACCGCCGGCGGCGCCCTGCCCCACGAGGCCGAGGCCGAGCTGATGGCCTTCGGCCTGGACCCGGCCAAGGGGACGCAAGGGCTGTCGGGCGGCGAGATCCGCCGCGCGGCCCTGTCGCGGGGCTTCGCCGAGGCGCCGGACGTGCTGCTGCTGGACGAGCCGACCAACCACCTGGACATCTTCGCCATCCAGACCCTTGAGGACCGGCTGGCCTCGACGCGCTGCGCCGGCCTGATCGTCAGCCACGACCGCGCCTTCCTCGAACGGGTCACGCGTCGCTGCTTCTGGCTGGAAAGCCGCAAGGTGCGCCGGCTGGACAAGGGCTTCGCGGCCTTCGACGACTGGTCCGAACAGATCCTGCAGACCGAGGCCGACGAGTTCCGCCGCCTGAACAAGGCGCTGGAGCGCGAGCAGCACTGGCTCGAACGCGGCGTCACCGGCCGTCGCGCCCGCAACGAGGGCCGCCGCCGCCGCCTGATGGACATGCGCCAGCAGAAGGCCACCATCCTGCGGGAATCCCGCGGCCAGATGAGCATGGGCCTGGCCGCCGGCGACACCTCCGGCAAGCGGGTCGCCGAGGCCAGGGGCCTGTCGAAGGCCTTCGGCGAGCGGGTCATCGTCAAGGGCTTCTCGACGCGCATCCAGCGTGGCGACAGAGTCGCCATCGTCGGTCCCAACGGCGCGGGCAAGACCACCCTGGTCAAGCTGCTGCTGAGCGAGCTGCCGGCGGACGAGGGCGATATCAAGCTCGGGACCGGCCTGCAGATCGCCTACATCGACCAGGCGCGCGGCGAGTTGAAGGAGGGCCAGACCCTCTGGGACGTGCTGACCGACGGCGGCGGCGACCAGATCCTGGTCCGCGGCGTCCCGCGCCACGTCGCCGGCTACGCCAAGGAATTCCTGTTCCAGGACAAGCAGCTGCGCCAGCCGGTTTCCAGCCTGTCCGGCGGCGAGCGCAACCGCCTGCTGCTGGCCAAGGCGCTCGCCCGCCCGGCCAACCTGCTGGTGCTGGACGAGCCGACCAACGACCTGGACATGGAGACGCTGGACCTGCTCGAGGACCTGCTGGCCGACTTCGACGGCACCCTGATCCTGGTCAGCCACGACCGCGACTTCATCGACCGCCTGGCCAGCTCGACCATCGCCCTCGACGGCCGCGGCAATGTCGTCGAGACGCCGGGCGGCTGGACCGACTTCCTGGGGCAGAACCCGGGCTTCTTCGAGGACCGCAATCCCGGCGGGGCCAAAGCCGTCTCATCGCAGAAGGCCGGGTCGAAAAAGCCCGCCGCCAAGCTGACCTACAAGGACCAGCGTCGGCTGGAAGAGCTCGACGCCCTGGTCCACCGCCTGCCGGACGAGATCGCCAGGCTGGAGGCCGCCCTCGCCGACCCGGCCCTCTACAGCCGCGATCCGGCCGGCTTCGACAAGATCATGAAGGCCGGCGAAAAAGCCCGCGCCGACCTCGCCGCCGCCGAGGACGAGTGGCTGGCCATGGAGGAGAAGCGCGAGGCGCTGGGCGGCTGACCTACGAGATCGCCGCCGGGCTCAGCCACACCGCGCAGATGGCGAACAACGCCGCCACGGCCAGCGCCGCCCACCGTCGCCGCAGGCCCCAGAGAATCCATCCGCCGATCGGCAGGACGGCCATCGCGGCATAGAGCGCGAGGAAGGTCGTCGCCGTCCGGCCGTCCGCCGCCCCGGTCGCCCCGCCGCCGATGATGGCCATCGCCGCCGGCAGCAGGGTGTAGAGCATCGCCGCGCCGATCAGGGTCGCGGAGAACAGCACCGTCCCGATCCAGTGCCCCTGATACGACGGGACGAAATAGACCTCGTGAGCGGCCCTCATCACGCGTCGCCGCGCCTCTTCCGCGTCCGGATCTGCCTGCATGACGCGCCCTCCCGCGTCCGGCGTAGCTTACGACGGTCCTGGCATCAACGCCGGAGGCCGGCAACGCCCCTTCGCCGGGGTGGCGCTGGCCGCCGCGGAGACGGTCCCGGATGTGCGGACGGGATCGGCGGATATGGCGCTTTCGACTGGCCTTCCTGTCCCTTGGGACTGGATGGCCAGGCCCCTTTCGCGCTGACGGGGGCGGGACAAGCAGTCCCAAGGGACAGCTTGTCCTGGGTCGCCGGCGGCCGCTTCACGCATGGGCGCGGACGGGCGGGTCTACGCCGACCGGGCCTCGTGGCGGTCCTGGTCGCCCGGGATGGCCGGGGCGGCGTCGCCGGTCCAAAGCGCCACCTTGGTGACCAGGTCGGTCAGGTCGATCGGCTTGGCGATGTGGTCGTTCATGCCGGCGGCCCGGCAGGCAGCGAGCTGGTCGGCCAGGACGTTGGCGCTGAAGGCGATGATCGGGGTGCGATGGTTCAGCTCGGCGCTGGCCCGGATCGCCCGCGTCGCGGCCAGGCCGTCCATGCCCGGCATCTGCACGTCCATCAGGATCAGGTCGAAGGCCGTGCCATGGGCGACCTCGACGGCTTCGGCCCCGCTGGCGGCTTCGATGATGTCGTGACCGAAGGGTTCCAGGATCGCCCGCACCAGCTGGCGATTGATCGCCACGTCATCGACCAGCAGAAGGCGCGCGCGGGCCATCGACTCGGGTCCGGCCTCATCCTGGCGCGCGGCGACGCCGGCGGCCACCGGCGGCGCGGCGATGGTGAACCAGAACCGCGAGCCCTCACCCTCGACGCTATCGACGCCGATCCGGCCGCCCATCAGCTCGGTCAGCCCCAGGCAGATCGCCAGGCCCAGGCCCGACCCGCCGTGCTGCCGGCTGATCGAGCCATCAACCTGCGAGAAGCGCTGGAACAGCCGGTCCAGGCGATCGGCCGGCACCCCGGCGCCCGTGTCCGCGACCTCGATCCGCAACTGTCCGCCGTCATCGGCCAGATGGGTGACGGTCACCCGGATCTCGCCCGCCGAGGTGAACTTCAGGGCGTTGCCGAGCAGATTGAGCAGGATCTGGCGCAGGCGCGCGCTGTCGGCGTTGACCGCCGCCGGAAGGCCCTCGCCGAGATCGACGGACAGCTTCAGCCGCTTCATCGCCGCCTGGCCCGCCACCAGATCGACGGTCTCCCGCACGACGGCGGCCGGGTCGAAGGGCTGGGGATCCAGTTCGAGCTGTCCGGCTTCCAGCTTTGAGAAGTCGAGCACGTCATTGACCACCGACAGCAGGGCCTCGCCGGCCGTCGTGATCCGCTGCAGATGCAGGTCCGCCTCCGCCGGCAATCCCGGCAACCGCTTGAGCAGCCCCGAAAATCCGAGGATCGCCGTCAGCGGGGTGCGGATCTCGTGGCTCATGTTGGCCAGGAAGTTGGACTTGGCCTCGGTGGCGGCCTCGGCTTCCCGGGTCCGTTCGCGCAGCTCGGCTTCGAGCGCCTTGCGCGCCGTGACGTCGCGGGCGACGTCCAGGGTTCCCGTCGGCTCGCCGGTTTCCGGGTCGCGGATCAGGGTGGTGCGGGTCTCGAACCACAGCCAGCGGCCGTCCTTGTGACGAGCCCGGTAATCGACCCGCGGCGCGTCCCCGGGGAACTCGCCAGCGTACAGCCGGTCGCCGAGCGCCTTCATCGCCGGCCAGTCCTCGGGGTGGACGACGTCCTTGCTCAGCCGCCCCACCAGAACTTCCGGAAGATAGCCTGTCACCCTCGCGACCGACGGAGAGATGTAGGTCAGTCGCCCGTCCCGATCGCTGAGCATGATCAGGTCGGTGGCGTTGTCGGCGAACAACCGGTGGCGGGCCTCGCTGGCGGCCAGGGCGTCGTCGGACCGTTTGCGCTCGATGGCGATGGCGGCCAGGTGGGCCGCCGACTCGATCGACCGGAAGTCCTTCTTGTCGGGAACCCGGATCTCGCGATGGTACATGGCGAAGGTGCCGAGCACCTGGCCGTCCCGCCCCCGGATCGGCTCCGACCAGCAGGACGCCAGACCCGCCTCGCCGGCCAGATCCTTGAAATTGACCCACAGCGGATCGGTCTGGATATCCGAAACGACGACACAGGCGTTGGTGTAGGCCGCCGTGCCGCAGGAGCCCACGTCGGGCCCTATCGTGACGCCGTCGATGGCATCGTTGTAGAAATCGGGCAGGCTCGGCCCCGCGCCGAGCAACAGGTGCTCGCCGGCGTCGTCCAGCAGCAGGATGCTGCACAGCATCCGCGGATGCTCGGCCTCGACGTAGCGGGCGATCGCGTCGAGGATGGCCGGCAACGGGCCGCCCGTCGCGATCAGGGTCATGGTCCGCGTCAGGGTCGCCGTCCTCGACTCGCGATCGACGGCGGACTGATGCTCGGTGCCTGCTGCGGGCTGATCAACCATGGTGACACGGAACCGCCGCGCCCTTCAGAGAGGCCGCGCGACCATCTGGGGGCAGAGCGATTTCAGATTGGTGAATCGCGGCGCGGCGCCGCGCCCTTGACTGGCTGTCCCTTGGGACCGCTTGTCCTGTCACCGCCCGGGCGGCGGCCTATCCAGTCCCGAGGGACAGGATAGGCGGTCCCGCGCCTAGGCCGCCTTGCCGAAGCTCAGGCCTTCGTAGCGACGCAGGTGGTGATCGACCGGGACAGGACTAGCTGTCCCTTGGGACTGCTAGTCCTGTCACCGCCCAGGCGGCAGCCTATCCAGTCCCGAGGGACAGGATAGCCTGGCCAGCGCTTACGCCGCCTTGCCGAAGCTCAGCGTCTCATAGCGGCGCAGGTGGTGATCGACCGAGCCGTAGAGGCCCTCGATCATCGTCGCGCGCTTGAAGTAGTGGCCGATGGCCAGTTCGTCGGTCATGCCCATGCCGCCGTGGATCTGGATGGCGTTCTGGCCGACGAACTTGCAGGCCTTGCCGATCTGCACCTTGGCGGCGCTGACGGCCTTGGCCCGCTCGGCGTCATCGGTCAGCTTGATGGTCGCCATATAGGTCATCGACACCGACTGCTCGACGTTCATGAACATGTCGACCATGCGGTGCTGCAGCACCTGGAAACTGGCGATCGGCACGCCGAACTGCTTGCGCTGGCGGGCGTATTCGAGGGTGCCGGTGTGCAGCTGGCGCATCGCGCCGACCGCTTCGGCGCAGGCCGCGGCCGTCGCCTCGTCGAGCACCTTCTCGACCAGCGGCAGGCCCGCGCCCTCGACGCCGATCAGGGCGTCGGCGCCGACCGAGACGTTCTCGAAATAGACTTCCGAGGCGCGCTGGCCGTCGACCGTGGGATAGTCGCGGGTGACCACGCCCTTGGCGGTCTTGTCGACGATGAACACCGAGACGCCGTCCGTGTCGCGTTGGCCGCCCGAGGTGCGGGCGGTGACGATCAGGTGGGTCGCCCAGGGGGCGCCGATGACCACCGCCTTGTGGCCGTTGAGCACGTAGCCGGCGCCGTCCTTCTTGGCCGTGGTCTTCAGGTCCGACCAGGTGTAGCGGCCCTGCGGCTCGGCATAGGCGAAGGCGATGATCGTCTTGCCCTCGATGATGCCGCCGATCAGGTCGGCGGCGCCCGCGTAGCCGCTGTGCTTGAGGAAGCCGCCGCCGATCACCACGGTGCCGAGATAGGGCTCGACCACCAGGGCTTTGCCGAACTCTTCCATGACGATCATGTTCTCGATCGCGCCGCCGCCAAGGCCGCCCAGCTCTTCGGAGAACGGCGCGCCGAGGATGCCCAGCTCGTTGGCGAAGGCCTCCCAGATCGCAGGGTCACGGCCGGCTTCCGACGTGATCATCTTGCGACGCTTGTCGAAGTCGTACTTGTCCTGGAGGAAGCTGGCGACCGTGTCGCGCAGCATGGACTGTTCTTCGGTGAAATTGAAATCCATGGGGCGTCCCTGACGTGTTCTGATTGGGGGCGAGGCCTAGAGGCCCAGCACCATCTTGGCGATGATGTTGCGCTGGATCTCGTTGGATCCACCGTAGATCGAGGTCTTGCGGGTGTTGAAATAGGCGCCGGCGCGGCCGACGGCGTAGTCGGGGCCGATGCGGGTGTTGCCGCCCATGTCGCGCAGATAGGGCGCGCCGTAGTGGCCGGCGGCCTCCAGGGCCAGCTCGGTCAGGCGTTGCTGGATCTCGGTGCCCTTGATCTTCAGCAGGCTGGACTCCGGCCCGGGCCCCTTGCCGGCGCTTTCGCTGGCCAGGGTGCGCAGTTCGGTGAACTCCAGCGCCGTCAGGTCGATCTCCAGCTCGGCGACCTTGCGCTTGAAGGCGGCGTCCTGGATCAGCGGCGTGCCGTCGTCGTTCAGCTCGGTCTGGGCCATCTGGCGGATGCGCTCGACGCCACGCTTGGAGCGGGCGACGCCGGCGATGCCGCTGCGCTCGTGGGCCAGCAGGAACTTGGCGCAGGTCCAGCCCTGGTTCTCCTCGTAGACGCGGTTCTCGACCGGCACCTTGACGTTCTCGAGCCAGACCTCGTTGACCTCGTGGCCGCCTTCCAGGGTCGTGATGCGGCGCACCTCGATGCCCGGGGTCTTCATGTCGATCAGCAGGAACGAAATGCCCGACTGGATCTTGGCGGTCGGATCGGTGCGGACCAGGAAGAAGCCCCAGTCGGCGTGCTGGGCCAGGGTGGTCCAGGTCTTCTGGCCGTTGACCAGGTAGTATTCGCGGCCGTCGTCGCCGGTGATGCGCTCGGCCTTGGTCTTCAGCGAGGCCAGGTCGGAGCCCGAGCCCGGTTCGCTGTAGCCCTGACACCACCATTCCTCGCCGTTGTAGATCTTGGGCAGGAAGCGGTCCTTCTGGGCCTGGGTGCCGAAGGTGTAGATCACCGGGGCGACCATCGCCACGCCGAACGGCAGGATCGGCAGGGCGTCGGCCCGGGCGGTCTCCTCGGAGAAGATGTATTTCTGGGTCGAGGTCCAGCCGCAGCCGCCCCACTCCTTGGGCCAGGACGGCGCGACCCAGCCCTTCTTGGCCAGAACCTTGTGCCAGGACAGGAAGTCGTCCTTGGTCAGGTCGTCTCCCTCGTCCTGTTTGCCGCGCAGACTTTCCGGATAGTTCTGCTCGATGAAGGCGCGGACCTCGTCGCGGAAGGCGAGGTCTTCGGGGGAGAATTCGAGGTTCATATGTGGCTCCCGGGGCGGCCTCTCGAGGGGCCGTTGCGTGTCGGGGGCGACTATAGGGGTCGAACAGTTGTTTGGAAAGATGACGCTAGCGTCAACGTAAAGTTGGGGCCCTAAAGAACGCAAACCTCGCAGCACTCCTGAAGCGGGGCGTTCGCGTTCGCGGCTCGAAGCCTAGCAGTGCGGGGGCACGTAAGAAAGAAGACGAATCGCGAGCGAACAAAGAAGGGGCGCGAGCGGAGTCAAGGGGTGAAACATTGACTTTTCACGATGAATCGGTATAGCTGAGGCGTAGTCTGAAACTGGGCACAACCTAGAAGTAGGACCGCACCGGGGAGAGGTTAACGCCTCTCCCCCCTTCTTCCTACAGCACCACAATGCCGAAGCCGTTGAATTGGCTGGCCCTCTTGTTGAGGATCGAGTCAAGGCGGTTGAGGTAGTGCACTGCTCCGCGCTTCTTGATGTAAGCGCACGGGGCGTGCTTCTGGAGGAGGAAATAGGCGCAAACGTCAGCGGCTTGAATCATGTAGCTATCGCGAGAGTCTTTCCCGAATGCGTCTTCGACGATTCGAACCATTGGAATGTCGCGATAACCTGGGCCCGCGTGCTGTTGGTTCGGAACCGGATTGTAGGCACCGATCCGCCGGATGAGTCTTCGAAGTTTTTCGCCCTCAGTGTTGTCTGTAATGACCAGACCCTTGTCGGCCTTGTGGCCGCCGGGAAAATTGCCATAGCCGATCGTATTATCGAACCGTTGGAGCAGGGCGCGCCAAGCGTTGTCGAATACATCGTAGTCGGCAGCTTTTCCGGTCTTATCGACCATCACGTTTGTAATCGAAATGAAATCGATCTTTGCCAACTCATCGAGCTGGTTTCGAAGGATCGACAATCTCTGGTTCTTGGAAATCCCCGGAGCGGGCGGCGACCGAACGTACTCCGACGAGTGAATTTCCGTTCGGACGGGAAGACCGTATACCCCCTTTAGCGTCTTCCGAAATGCGAGCAGGTGATCGTGAAGGTCCCGCCAACGACTTTCGTGAACAATGATTCCGGACAAGGCAAAGTAGCGTGTGGGGGAATTGATGAGACCGCTGTCCCCGCTCTCGTCCACATACATGATGTACATGCGAAGCGTGTTATCATGCCGTTGCTCCCGGCCCAATGGTGAAGCAATGCCTGAAACGGATGACCGCCCCGAGGTTGAGAGGTTCCGCGATTTAGCCCGCGAGTTAGAGGCGGACGAGGACGAGGCGCGCTTCAAGGAAGCGGCGGAGAAGGTGGTTAAAGCGCCGAAGCCGGAAGCCGACGATCAGAAGGCCGAGTGATGTTGGCACTTGTTTCCGTCGTCGCTGTCTTACAGGCCAGCGCTCCGAACGCAGATGCGTGGGGACCGGCCGATTGGGGCTGCGCCGAACCGCTAATCGAGCGGAACTATAGCCGTCCGATAGAATCACTTCAGTTGGCCCGCCGCATAGCGGACGAGTGTGTCCGACCATACGAACCGCGCCCAGCGCCGTCAGAAGCTGAAGGGGCCTCACCAGAAGCGGCCCAAATTTTCGATTCCTTGGGCCGTACCCACTATGGCCACCTCCTGAGCATTTTCGTGTTGGAAATTGAGAGCCGCATCCTCCGGGCACGGAGACGGGAAACTATCTCGCTCGACTGACAGCCCAATGGTTTGTCAAAGACACAGTCGCCAAAAAAAGAGCGCCCCGTCGGGGGAGACGGGGCGCCAAGTGAATCCAGGGTGCTCGACTGGATCGGTGATGGGTTGGCGCCGGAGGGCGCGGGCCGGCTAGCTGGTGAAGGCCGTGCAGGCGCCGGCGACCTCGCGGGCCACCTCGGCCTTGCCGCCCGGGCCGCTCGCCTTGCGGGCCTTGCGCTCAGCGTCCTTGCGCTCGGTGGCGGCGCGATCGAGGACCACGCCCACGCGGCCGGCCCTGTTGGCGCTCAGCACGGCGTCGATGGCGGCGGTGTCGGCGCCCTGCATCAGGCCACGGCACCTGGCGGCGGCGATATACTGAGTGTCCGTGAGACGCTCGGTCTGGGCGAAGGCGGCGGTCGCCGAGGCGGCGGCCAGGATCACGGCGGCGGTGAGAATACGCATCGGGGAGGCTCCTTTTCCCTGTGGTGAACTTGTGACCTCCTGATGCGCCCGCCCAAGCCTGGCAGCAAATTACTTGTTGGAAATATAGCGGCAATTACAATGATTTAATCCGACCTGAATGTAATCAAGTGAACGCGATTTAATTCCCGGCGACGCATCCGAACGGCCCCTTTCGAGCCTCGCGGCGTGACGGGGCGGCGGGTGGTCGGCGCTTTCCGCCCCACAAAGGGAACGGCGCCCCGCCGGGAGAGACGGGGCGCCGAACGGGGCTCTGGCGAAGAGGCGCGGGAGGCGCCCGGTCGTCAGTCCCCGAACACACCGCAGTCGGCCGTCCAGGCGGTCTGGGCCGCCGAGGCGTCCTTGCGCGCCAGCCGCTCGGCGTCGTTGCGGGCGGTCCAGGCCTGGTCGATGATGTGGTCGGACCGGCCCCGCTTCTGGACCTTGAGGATCGCGTCGAGCTTCGCCGCAGTCTCGCCGGCGGCCAGACCCCGACAATGGCCGGCCTTGACGAACTGGCTGTCGCTCAGCCGGCCGTCAACAGCCATGGCGGCGGACGCGGAGCCGGCGGCCAGAACCGCGGCGGCGATGGTGAGGATTCGCATGGGGTCGCTCCATTTCCCTGATTTATTGCAGGGAAAGACTGCTTCCACGCCTGTGTATTCACAAATTAAATACCTGACAGATTCGAATGATTACACAGATTTCATGTTTCACCCGCCTTGCGGAAAGATGGCGAAATCATGTCGACTTCATGCCGACAATGATTCCTTGAATCACGGGCTCGCGACAGCGATGCTGTGGCGATGATCCAGGAACCGGTTACCGGCAAGACTTCGCTGCGCATGGACGTCGCGGGGCTCAACGCCTTCCTCCAGCGCGCCTTCCCCGAGGCCGACCCCGAGACCATGCCGCGGGTGACGTCGGTCATGCCGGCGCGGGTCATGCTGACCATGGGCACGGCCAGCCGCAATCTGCGCCCGGGCGGGGTGATCTCAGGCCCGACCCTGATGAGCCTGGCCGACACGGCCGCCTATGCCCTGGTGCTGGCCCATATCGGCGAGGTGGCCATGGCGGTGACGACCTCGATCACCGTTCACTTCCTGCGACCGGCCAGGCCGGGCCTGCTCTATGCCGAGGCCGAGCTGCTCAAGCTCGGCCGGCGCATCGCCACCTGCGACGTGCTGATGTGGACCGAGGGCCGCGACCGGCTCGCGGCCAAGGCCACCGTGGCCTACGCCATCCCGGAGGGAACCGCCGTCCGATGACCGACGCGCCGCCCCGGGCCATCGCCACGCCCTGCGTGCAGGTCTGTATCGTCGATCCCGAGAGCGGCCTGTGCCTGGGCTGCTGCCGCACCCTGCCCGAGATCGCCGGCTGGGCCCGCCTGGGCGAGGCCGAGCGGGCGGGCCTGATAGCCGACCTGCCCGCGCGCCGATCGCGGATCCGGCCGGAGAAGCTGGGGCTGGTTCAGGCCGCGGCGTCGCGCGGCGCCGCGGCCGGGTCGTAGCTGAGGATCGGGGCCAGCCAGCGTTCGGCCATCGCCAGGTCCCAACCCTTGCGGGCCGCGTAATCGCTGACCTGGTCGCGGTCGATGCGGCCGACGCCGAAGTAGTGGGCGTCCGGGTGGCTGAAATAGAGGCCGCTGACCGCCGCCGCCGGGCTCATGGCGAAGCTTTCGGTCAGTTCGATGCCGGTTTGAGCCTCCGCGTCCAACAGTTTGAACAGCGTGGCTTTTTCGGTGTGGTCCGGCTGGGCCGGATAGCCGGGCGCCGGGCGGATGCCGCGATATTTTTCGCCGATTAGATGGTCCAGATCGAAGGCCTCGTCCGGCGCGTAGCCCCACAGCTCGGCGCGCACCCTGTGATGCATGGCCTCGGCGAAGGCCTCCGCCAGCCGGTCGGCCAGGGCGGCCGCGAGGATGGCGGAATAGTCGTCGCCGGCCTCCTTGAACCGCTTGGCGACCTCCGGCTCGCCATGGCCGGCGGTGACCGCGAAGCCGCCGATCCAGTCGGCCGGGCCGCCGATCGGGGCGATGAAGTCCGACAGGGCGACGTTGGCCTTGTCGCCGGTCTTGGCCATCTGCTGGCGCAGCGTGTGCAGCCGGGCCAGCTCCGTGCTGCGGCTCTCGTCGGCATAGACCACGATGTCGTCGCCGTCCGACTGCGCTGGCCAGAAGCCGACCACGCCGCGCGCCTGAAACCAGTTCTCCTCGACAATCCGCGCCAGCATGGCCTGGGCGTCCTTCCACAGGTCGCTGGCGGCTTCACCGACCACGTCGTCGGTCAGGATGTCCGGGAACCGGCCGACCAGCTCCCAGCTGGAGAAGAAGGGTGTCCAGTCGATGTATTTCGCGAGTTCTTTCAAATCGTAAGAGTCAAAAGTTCGCGTGCCGGTGAAGCTCGGCTTCGGCGGCGCGGCGGCCAGATCAATGGCGAACCGGTTGGCGCGGGCCCTGGCGATCGGGGTGCGGGTCTTCTGCTCCTGGCCGCGCGCGAACTGCTCGCGGACCTTGACATAGTCGGCGCGGGTCTGGGCCTCGAAGGCCGCCTTGTCGGTCTTCGACAGCAGCTGCGAGACCACCCCCACGGCCCGGCTGGCGTCGAGCACATAGGTGGTCGAGGCCGCGCGGTAGGCCGGGGCGATCTTGACCGCCGTGTGGGTCTTGCTGGTCGTCGCCCCGCCGATCAGCAGCGGAATGTCGAACCCGCGCCGCTCCATCTCCGAGGCGACGAAGACCATCTCGTCCAGCGACGGGGTGATCAGGCCCGACAGGCCGATGATATCGACGTTGTGGGCCTTGGCCTCGTCGAGAATCCGGTCGGCCGGGACCATCACGCCCAGGTCGATGACCTCGTAATTGTTACACTGCAGGACCACGCCGACGATGTTCTTGCCGATATCGTGGACGTCGCCCTTGACCGTGGCCATCAGGATGCGGCCGGCCTGTTCGCGCGGCTTGCCTTCCTTTTCGGCCTCCATGAAGGGCATCAGCCAGGCCACCGCCTGTTTCATCACCCGGGCCGACTTGACCACCTGGGGCAGGAACATCTTCCCGGCCCCGAACAGGTCGCCGACGATGTTCATCCCGTCCATCAGCGGGCCTTCGATGACGTGCAGAGGCCGCTCGACGCTCAGCCGCGCCTCCTCGGTGTCGGCCTCGATGAACTCGGTGACGCCATTGACCAGCGCGTGGGCCAGCCGCTCGGCGACGGGCAGCGAGCGCCAGGCCTGGTCGGCGACCTGGACCTTCGACCCGTCGCCCTTGTACTTCGGGGCCAGATCCACCAGGCGTTCGGTCTGCGAGCCGCCAGTTTTCGGACGGCGGTTGAGGATCACGTCCTCGACGGCCTCGCGCAGCTCCGGCGCGATGTCGTCATAGACCGGCAGGTCGCCGGCGTTGACGATGCCCATGTCCATGCCGGCGTTGATCGCGTGATACAGGAACACGCTGTGGATCGCCCGGCGCACCGGCTCGTTGCCGCGGAAGCTGAACGAGACGTTCGACACCCCGCCCGACACCCGCGCATAGGGCAGCAGCTGCTTGATCCGCCGCGTCGCCTCGATGAAGTCGACGGCGTAGTTGTCGTGCTCCTCGATCCCCGTCGCCACGGCGAAGATGTTCGGGTCGAAGATGATGTCCTCGGGCGGGAAGCCGACCTGATCGACCAGGATGCGATAGGCCCGCTCGCAGATGGCCACCTTGCGGGCGGCGGTGTCGGCCTGGCCCTCCTCGTCGAAGGCCATGACCACCACGGCCGCGCCGTAGCGCAGGCATTGCTTCGCCTGGGCGATGAACTCCGCCTCGCCGGCCTTCATCGAGATCGAATTGACGATGGCCTTGCCCTGAACGCAGCGCAGGCCGGCCTCGATGATCTCCCATTTGGAGCTGTCGATCATCACCGGCACTCGGGCGATGTCCGGCTCGGCGGCGATCAGGTTGAGGAAGGCAGCCATGGCCGCCTTCGAATCCAGCAGCCCCTCGTCCATGTTGACGTCGATGATCTGTGCGCCGGCCTCGACCTGCTGGCGGGCGACCGACAGGGCGGCGGCATAGTCACCCTCGGCCACCAGCTTGCGGAACCTGGCCGAGCCGGTGACGTTGGTGCGCTCACCGATGTTGACGAAGATGGGACGCATCAGACTCTCAATCCGCTCATCCCCGCGAAAGCGGGGACCCAGGTTTGTGTGTGTTTGCTTCCGCCTCGCCCCGGGCATTCAGAAAAGGCCTGGGTCCCCGCTTTCGCGGGGATGAGCGGCGGGGAAATCATTGCGGCGCCTCGACCGCCGGCTCCCGCCCGGCCAGGGCCAGGCGGCGGGACAGGATGGCTTGCGGGACCCCGGCGGCGACGAGGCCGGGCCAGCATTTGGGATCCAGGGTGCGGTGCTCGGCCAGGGTCGCCACCAGCCGGGACAGGGTGGCGATGTCGGCCGCGGCGGCGATCTTGGACACCAGCTCGCCGGACAGCACCTTGGCCGGAACGGCCGTGGTCGGTGGGATGTCGGCGCGCGCGCAGGCCGTCAGAAACGCCGCGCCCAGCGAGAACAGCGCCGCGTCGCTGACCGCGCGCCGGTTCAGCCGGCTGCGGATGTCGCGCAGCATCTCGGTCTCGACGGGTCCGAGGGCCAGGACGGTCTTGAGGGTGGTCATCGGGTCGATCCCGCCCAAAAACAATCGTCACCCTCGGCCTTGTGCCGAGGGCCCCTCGCCGAACTTCCCCACCGGGGCAAGGCCGTCCACGCCGGTGCGGCGGAAGGAGGGATCCTCGGCACAGGGCCGAGGATGACGGGGGTGGAGGTGGCCGTCATCACGCCAGCTCGAACGCTTCCAGCCCGGCCAGCCGCATGGCGGTCGGCCGTTCGGGAACCGCGCGCGGGGCCATGCCGGCGACCGACTGGGCGACGTGGGCGATGTGGTCCGGCGTCGTGCCGCAGCAGCCGCCGACGATGTTGACGATGCCGCTCTGCGCCCACTCGTGCAGCGAACAGGCGGTCTGATGCGGCTCCTCGTCGTACTGGCCCATGGCGTTGGGCAGGCCGGCGTTGGGATAGGCCGCGACCAGGGTGTCGGCGATGCGCGACAGCTCGGCGATGTGCGGCCGCATCAGGTCGGCGCCGAGGGCGCAGTTCAGGCCGATGGCGAACGGCCTGGCGTGGCGAACGCTGTTCCAGAAGGCCTCGACCGTCTGGCCCGACAGGGTGCGGCCGGAGCGGTCGGTGATGGTGCCGCTGATCCAGATCGGCAGCTCTTCGTGGCCCTCCTCGTCGCGCAGGTCGAGGATCGCCTTGATGGCCGCCTTGCAGTTCAGGGTGTCGGTGATGGTCTCGATCAGGAACAGGTCGACCCCGCCCTCGTAGAGCCCCCTCACCTGCTCGCGATAGGCCTCGTAGACTTGGTCGAAGGTCACGGTCCGCGCGCCCGGATCGTTCACGTCCGAGGACATCGACAGCATGACGTTCAGCGGCCCGATCGAGCCGGCCGCGAAGCGCGGCTTGTCCGGCGTCTTCGCCGTCCAGCGGTCGGCGGCCGCGCGGGCCAGCTTCGCGCCCTCGAGGTTGATGTCGTAGGCGGCGCTTTCCAGGCTGTAGTCGCGCTGGGCGATCCAGGTGGCGCTGAAGGTGTTGGTCTCGCTGATGTCCGCGCCGGCCTGAAAGTAGGCGTCATGCAGCCCGGCGATGATGTCCGGCCGGGTCAGGCAGAGAACGTCGTTGTTGCCGCGCAGATGCACGGTGTGGTCGGCGAAACGCTCGCCGCGGAAATCGGCCTCCGACAGCCCCTGCCGCTGGATCATCACGCCCCAGGCCCCGTCGAGCACGAGGATGCGCTGCGTGGCGGCGCGCTTGAGGGCGGCGATGCGGTCTTGACGGGTCATTGGGCGGCTCCCTGCTGGCGGGCCAGCTCGGTTTCGAAGGCGGCGCGGGAGTCGGCGATGCGCCGGCCGAGCTCGGTCGGGTCGATGAACGGGCTGGGCCCGCCGGGCGCCATGGCCGCGTGTTTCTCGGCAAAGCCGAACTGCTCGGCATGCGGCGCGAGGAAGACATCGGCCTTCATCGCCGCCAGCCGGACGAAGCTGGCGCGATAGTCGGCGACGATGCGCGGGTATTGCGGGTTCGGGGTCAGCCGGTTGGCCGCCACCGTCGTGCTGCACCAGAGCAGCGCCTTGCGCACGACCCCGTCAATCTTCACCGGGAACGTCCAGGTCGTGCAGCCGGGCGTATGGCCCGGCGTCAGATGGGCCGTCAGCGTCATCCCGCCCAGGGTGACAGTGTCGCGGTCCTTGAGCACCGCATCGACCTTGACCGGCTTGAAACGCAGGAATGCGACGTCCTCCGAGCCCGGATAGACTCCCTTCTCGAGCAGCGGCTTGTCGCCGGCGCTGGCCAGCAGCGCCGCGCCGGTGTCCTGCTTGAGTTGCGCGAAGCCCGCCGCGTGGTCGAAATGGGCGTGGGTGTTGAGCAGGATCTCGACGTCCGACAGTTTGAAGCCGAGCGCCTTGATGTTGGCCTCGATGCCCGCGACGTTCTGCTCCATCGGCCCGTCGATCAGGATCAGGCCCTTGGGCGTGACGATCAGCCAGGCCGCAAGCCCCTCGCTGCCGACGTAGTAGAGGTTGTCGCCGACCTTCACCGGCGCCGTCGGCTTGATCCACGCCGGCGGCCAGGCCTGGGCGGCCGCGACGCCGGCCAGCGCCACGGCGGCCAGGATCGGGACCCAGAGACGCTTCTTCACGCCGCGGCCTCCTTCGGCGGCAGGGGCTGCTCGCGTACGCCCAGCACGCGGCAGATGGCGTAGACGAGGTCGGCCCGGTTGAGGGTGTAGAAGTGGAAGTCGCTGAAGCCTTCCTCGGCCAGCTTCGCGCACATCTCGGCGGCCACCGAGCCGGCGATCAGGCGGCGGGTGTCGGGATCGTCGTCCAGCCCGTCGAACAGCCCGGCCAGCCACGACGGCAGCGGGATGCCGCACGGCTCGGCCATGCGCTGCAGGCCCTTGAAGTTGCTGACCGGCATGATCCCCGGCGAGATCGGGATGGTCACGCCGGCCTTGCGGACCCTGTCCATGAACCGCAGGAAGATGTCGGTGTCGAAGAAGAACTGGGTGATCGCCCGGGTCGCTCCGGCATCGACCTTGGCCTTCAGTACGTCGATGTCGTGGTCGATGCCCGCGCTTTCGGGATGGACCTGCGGATAGAGGCCAACCGACACCTCGAACGGCGCCACCTGGCGGATGCCGGCCGTCAGTTCGGTGGCGTTGGCGTAGCCGTCGGCTCGCGGCTCGTAGGCGCCGCCCAGCGACCCCGGCGGGTCGCCGCGCAGGGCGACGATGTGGCGGATGCCGCTTTCCCAATAGTCGCGAACGACCGCGTCGACCTCCTCGCGGGAGGCGCCGACGCAGGTCAGATGGGCGGCCGGCTTCAGCGTGGTCTCGTCGAGCATCCGCTTGACCGTGCGGTGGGTCCGCTCGCGCGTCGAACCGCCCGCGCCGTAGGTCACCGAGACGAACGACGGGTTCAGCGGCTCAAGCCGGCGGATGGCCGCCCACAGGCTTTCCTCGGCCTGCGGCGTCTTGGGTGGCGAGAACTCGAACGAGACGCGCACGCCGTGGTCGGCGCCGCCCGCGCGGGCAACGGGTCCAAGCGCTGAGGGGGGAGTCATGCGGCGCTCCTTTCGGCCAGGGCGGGCCGGCGCGCGGTCCAGATCTTCACGGTGAGCCCGGCGCCCGTCGCCGGCGGCAGGGCGTCGGCGCTTTCCAGCGCCAGACCGGCCTGCTTCAGCCAGCGGACAATCTCCTCGTCGGAGAAGCCCAGACGGCGGTGCTGGTGCTGTTCGCGCAGCACCTCCAGGGCGTGGGGGGCGAAATCGACGACCAGCAGGCGGCCGCCGGGCGCCACCAGCCGGGCCGCCTCGGCCACCGCGGCGGCGGGGTCGCCCAGATAGTGCAGCACCTGGTGCACGGTCACCAGATCGGCGCAGCCCCCGGCCAGACCCGTGGCGAAGATGTCGCCATGGCGCAGCTCGCACGACGCCAGCCCCGCCTCGCCGACGTTGACCCGGGCGATGTTGAGCATCTGCTGCGACAGATCCAGCCCGACCGCCCGGCTGGCCCGGCCGCCCAGCAGGGTCAGCATACGGCCCGTTCCGGCGCCCAGGTCGACCAGCAGGCCGAGCGGCTGGTCGCCCACGGCCTGGTGGATCGCGGCCTCGACCTCGGCCTCGGCCACGTGCAGCGAGCGGATCTCGTCCCAGCGGGCGGCGTTGCGCGCGAAATAGGCGGCCGCCTCGGACGACCGCTCGGTCTCCACCCCGGCCAGACGCTCGGCGTCGTGGCGCAGGGCGGCGTCGGCCGGATCGATCAGGGCCAGCGCCTGGTCAGCCAGCGCCCGTCCGCCGCCATGGGCCGCCAGCCGGTAGAACACCCAGGCCCCGTCGGGAAAGCGTTCAACCAGCCCGGCCTCGGCCAGCAGCTTGAGATGGCGGGACACGCGCGGCTGGCTCTGGTCGAGCACGGTGCACAGCTCGAGCACCGAAAGCTCCTCCCGCGCCAGCAGGGCGAGGATGCGCAGACGCGTCGCTTCGCCCGCCGCGCGCAGAATCTCCACCGCCTGTCCCGATGACATCGTCATGAGGACATAAAGATATCTTTATATGATTAAGTCAAGGTCGGGCGGCGGCCTCAGGCCTGCACGGGCGACAGCAACGGCTCCTCATGGAAGAAGCGCCGCAGGTTTTCCAGCGTCTGGCCGATCATTTTCGGAAGGCTCTCCAGCGTGCCGCCGGCGGTATGCGGGGTCAGCACGGTATTGGGCAGATCGGCCCAGCGCGCGGCCGGCGTCGGCTCGGTCTCGAACACGTCCAGCGCCGCCATGCCGAGTCGCCCGTCCTTCAGCGCCGCGACCAGGGCGTCCTCATCGACCACCGAGCCGCGCGCGACATTGACCAGGCAGCCGCGCGGACCAAGCGCCTTGATGACCGCCGCCGAGATCAGATGACGGTTGGCCGCGTCGCCCCGGCAGCAGACGAACAGCGCGTCGCTGTCCCGCGCCAGGGCCAGCAGGCTGGCGGCCATCGGCCAGCGGCTCTCCTTGGGATTGGGCCCCCACCAGGAAACCGCCAGGCCGAACGGTTCGAGCCGCCGCGCCACGGCCTCGCCAATATGGCCCAGGCCGACGATGCCGGCCTTGCGGCCCATCAGCCCCGGCCGTGGCCGCATGCGCTCGGCCGGGGTCCAGCGGCCCTCGCGCACCATGCGGTCGCCCGTGACGATGCCGCGCCAGGCGGCCAGGAAGGCGCCGACCGCGTGATCGGCGACATCGTCGGCGTTGAGGCCCCGGGAATGGCTGACCGCCACGCCGTGGGCCCGGCACCAGGGCACATCGACGCCGTCGTAGCCGACGCTGACGCAGGCGATCAGGCCCAGCCTGGGCATCTCCGACAGCAGATCGCGCGACAGCTTGATCTCGCCCGCGTGAACGATGGCCGCCACCTCGCGGCCGACGCCCTCGAGGAAGGTTGGCCGATCGGGGTGCTCCCACAGTCGCAGCACCCGATAATTCGGTTCGAGCGCCGCCTGGAGTGGCAGGAGCATCTCGTGCGAGATCAGGACGACAGGCGGGGTCGAAGCGTCTTTCATCCCCCGACTTTGCGCCTGCTGTTCCGCCCGTCAAACGACGAGGTCGTGAGCCCCCGCCGACGGTTGTCGCGGGCGCGCGGGGGCGCGATCTCGCGTCCGCAGGCAATTGTCGCATTGCGTTTCCACAGAATGGGGATTGTCTATCGGTCACGGCCGGGGGGCGAGATGACCGAAAATTCGTCTGTGGAGAGTCTGCGCCGTCAGCAGCGGCTGATCCTGCGCTGCGTGACCGCCTTTCTGCTGGACGTGATGGGCCGGCAGATTCCCCGCCATGGCGGGGATTTCACGCGGGCCGTGGTCTACATGGCGGCGGTCCAGGCAAGCCGGTCGCCGTCGATCGAGGGCGCCGCTGATCGGCCCGCGCGCACCTTCAGCGTCAGGGCCATCGCCCAGTCGATGGGGCTGGCCTACGAAACCACCCGGCGCAACATCGCCGAACTCGAGGCCGCGGGCCTGGCGCGGCGCGTGGACCGGCGCGGCTACGCCGTCGCGCCGTCGGTGTTCGAGGGGGAGTCCTATCGCGCGGACTGCGAGGCGACGTGGCGGGCCCTGCGACGACTGATCATCGACCTTCGCGGCCTCGGATTCGACTTCAGCCAGTTCGCGGGCGGATCGAGCCTCGCGTCGGCCCGCCAGCTCGCCCGCGCCGACCTGGTCGAGGACGTGGCGGTGCTGGTCAACGACTTCCTGCTGCGGGTGCTGGAGGCCGGCGCCGAACCGCACGGCTCGATGCTCGACGCCTCGATCTTCTCGACCCTGCTGCTGGCCAACGCCGAGCTGCTGACCAACGATCCCCAGCTGGCCTGGGTCTACGCCGGGGCCGAGACGCCGCCGCCGGACAACCTGCGCAAGCCGGCGACGATCACCGGCGTGGCCCAGGCCCTGGGCCTGACCCACGAAACGGTGCGCCGCCGCATCCGCCGCTATCGCGAGCGCGGCTGGGTCAAGCGGGTGACCGGCGGCTATCTGATCACCGTCGAACGGCTGCAGGATCCCGTCGTCCTGCGGGGCGGCCTGATGATCTCGCAGCGCTTCCTGCAGCTGGTGCAGTCGATCCGCCTGCTGGGCGTCGAGCCGGACGTGATCGAGGCCGAGGCGGATGGCCGTCGCACATAGAAGCCGGTGCGCGGCCCCTCCCCCTACCGCGTGAACTTCTGGAACTTGATCCGGTGCGGGATCAGGCTGTCGGCGCCGAGCCTCCGCTTCTTGTCTTCCTCGTACATTTCGAAGTTGCCCTCGAACCACTCCACGTGGCTGTCGCCCTCGAAGGCCAGGATGTGGGTGCAGAGGCGGTCGAGGAACCAGCGGTCGTGGCTGATGACCACGGCGCAGCCGGCGAACTCTTCCAGCGCCTCCTCGAGGTTCTGCAGGGTCTCGATGTCCAGGTCGTTGGTCGGTTCGTCGAGCAGGATGACATTGCCGCCGGTGGCCAGGGTCTTGGCCAGGTGCACGCGGTTGCGCTCGCCGCCCGACAGCTGGCCGACCTTCTTCTGCTGGTCGGCGCCCTTGAAGTTGAAGCTGCCGACATAGGCGCGGGTGTTGATCTCGCGCTTGCCGACCATCATCACCTCGGTGCCGCCGCTGATCGCCTGCCAGACGGTGTCATTGGGCGCCAGGTCGTCGCGGCTCTGGTCGACATAGGCCAGCTTGACCGTCTCGCCGAGGCGCACGCTGCCCTTGTCGGGGGTCTCCTGGCCGGTGATCAGCTTGAACAAGGTCGACTTGCCCGCGCCGTTGGGGCCGATCACGCCGACGATGCCGTTGGGCGGCAGCTTGAAGGTCAGGCCCTTGAACAGGACCTTGTCGCCGTACTCCTTCTCCAGGTCGGTGACCTCGAGCACCAGGTTGCCCAGGCGCGGGCCCGGCGGGATCTGGATCACGGCGTGGGTCTGGGCGCCGCGGGCGTTTTCCTGGTCGGAGACCATCCGCTCATAGGCGGCCAGGCGGGCCTTGGACTTGGTCTGGCGGGCCTTGGCGTTGGAGCGGACCCATTCCAGCTCCTTGGTCAGGGCGCGCTGGCGCGACTCCGACTCGGACTGCTCCTGCACGACGCGCTTCTGCTTCTGCTCCAGCCAGCCGGAGTAGTTGCCCTCGTAGGGCACGCCCTTGCCGCGATCGAGCTCGAGCGTCCAGCTGGTCACCTGGTTGAGGAAGTAGCGGTCGTGGGTCACCAGGATGACGCAGCCGGGGAAGGCTTCCAGGTGATGCTGCAGCCAGGCCACGGACTCGGCGTCCAGGTGGTTGGTCGGCTCGTCGAGCAGCAGCATGTCGGGCTTGCTGAGCAACAGCCGGGCCAGCGCCACGCGGCGCTTCTCGCCGCCCGACAGCTTGGTCACGGGGCTGTCGTCGGGCGGGCAGCGCAGGGCGTCCATGGCCATCTCGACCTTGCTGTCGATGTCCCACAGGTCGCCGGCGTCGATCTTCTCCTGGAGGGCGGTCATCTCCTCCATCAGTTCGTCGGTGTAGTTCTCGCCCAGCTCCATGGCGACGGCGTTGAAGCGGTCGACGGTCAGCTTCTCGTCGCACCAGGCGATGACGTTTTCCCAGACGGTCTTGCTGTCATCCAGATGCGGCTCCTGTTCCAGGTAGCCCATCTTCACGCCATCGGCGGCCTTGGCCTCGCCGCTGAACTCCTTGTCGATGCCGGCCATGATCTTGAGCAGCGTCGACTTGCCCGAGCCGTTGACCCCGACGACGCCGATCTTGGCGTCGGAATAGAACGACAGCCAGATGTTCTCGAACACCTTCTTGCCGCCGGGATAGGCCTTGGTCAGGCCCTGCATCTGGAAAATGTATTGCGCGGCCATGGGGGGGCGCTCGCTCTCGTCTGATCGAAAAAGGGGGTCGGCGCGGGATGTAGCGACCGGGGGGTGGAAAGGCAACGCACCGTCGCGAAGGCGGACGTGTCCCGCGCCGACGAAACGGCGCGCCTCGACGTTGGATCGCCGGAGACGGGGTCGCGTCAGGCCGGTTGAAAGGTGAGACGCATACCGAGGGCGTTGGCCACCTTCATGACCGTCGCGAAGCTCGGGTTGCCTTCGCCGGACAGAGCCTTGTAGAGGCCTTCCCGGCTCATGCCCACGTCCTTGGCCAGCCGGCTCATGTTCCGCGCGCGGGCCACGGTTCCCAGGGCCCTGGCGATGAACGCGGGATCGTCGCCGGCCTCCTCCATGACGGCCTCCATATAGAGGACGATGTCGCCTTCGGTCTTAAGGTAGTCGGCGGTGTCGTAGCGGCTGAAGGTTTCCCCGGTCATGATTCAATCCTTCCATTGGGCGGCGATGGCGCTGGCCTGTTCGATGTCGCGCGCCTGGGTGGACTTCTCTCCCCCGCAAAGCAGCACGATGAGCACCGATCCCCGCCGCATGAAATAGACCCGGTATCCGGGGCCATGGTCGATCCTCATTTCCGAAAGACCGCCGCCGATCGGCTTCACGTCACCGGGATTCCCGCCGGCCAGCCGGTCGATACGGACCTGAATCCGGACGGCCGCGCGACGGTCTCGAAGCCCGCCGATCCAGCGGTCGAACGTGGCGCTCTTGATGAGCTCGACCATGTATCCATCATGGATCACAGCCCAAGATATGTCAACTATGGTTATCAGTCGGTTCGCCGGGGCGATGCTGGAAGAGGACGGCCCCGGCCAGTCCCATCATGCAAACGTCACCAAACCGTCGAAGCTCGGTCGCGTCCCGGCGCTAGCGCCCGTTCACCGGCGCCGCGCCTCCCGCGTCGCCGTCATAATCGGGGATAGTCGTATGAAGCATCATCTTTTCGTCGGCGCGGGCCTGTCCGCGCTGCTCCTCGCGTTCGCATCGTCGGCCCTGGCGGCCGAAGGCGACGCGCCCTCCACCGAGGTCGAGGCCATCGTGGTCTACGGCCAGGGTCAGAGCCGTCAGGTCCAGACCGTCACCGACGAGCAGATCTCGACCGCCATCGCCGGCGTCAGCCCGCTGAAGGTCATCGACATGCTGCCCGGCGTGACGTTCCAGTCGGCCGACCCCTTCGGCGCCTACGAGTGGTCCACCCGCATCAGCATTCGCGGCTTCAACCAGAACCAGCTGGGCTTCACGCTCGACGGCGTGCCGCTGGGTGACATGAGCTATGGCAACTACAACGGCCTGCACATCAGCCGCGCCATCGGCACCGAGGACATCGGCAGGGTCGAACTGTCCCAGGGCGCGGGCGCGCTCTCGGCCCCGTCCACCTCGAACCTCGGCGGCACGCTGCAGTTCTTCTCGCGCGATCCGGCCGAGACGTTCGGCGGCCAGGCCAACCTGACCGTCGGCTCCGACAACATGCACCGGGCCTTCCTGCGCCTTGAGTCCGGCTCGCTGGAGGCCCTCGGCGGCCTGCGCGGCTACGTCTCGGTGGCCGATCAGACGACCGACAAGTGGAAGGGCGGCAGCGAGCAGCGGCAGCGTCAGTTCGACCTCAAGGCCGTCCTGCCGCTCGGCGAGGGCTCCCTGACGGCCTTCTACAACCGCTCCGAACGGCGCGAGCAGGACTACCAGGACATGTCGTTCGAGATGATCGGCCGTCTGGGCCGCGACTGGGACAACGCCCAGCCGAACTGGGCGCTCGCCGTCGCCGCCGCCCAGGCCTACAACACCGGCGCGGCCCTGCCCGCCCCCTACGCGACCATCGACGACGCCTACTATGCCGGCGCCGGCGTGCGTGACGACGATCTCTACGGCGCGACGCTCGAACTGCCGCTGAGCGACGCGATCGGCCTGACGGCGACCGCCTACCATCATGCCGACGAGGGTCAGGGTCTGTGGTGGACGCCCTACGTGCCGAGCCCGACCTGGGGGACGCCCGGATCGACGGCCGCGCCGTTGTCGATCCGCACCACCGAGTACGACATCGACCGGACCGGCCTGATCGTCGGCCTGACCGCCGAATTCGGCGACCACCAGATCGGCGCCGGCGTCTGGACCGAGAACAACCAGTTCGACCAGGCCCGCCGCTACTACGCCGAAACCGCCGCCCGGCCGAGCCGCGACTCGTTGGCCTTCCAGACCAATCCGTTCTTCACCCAGTGGGCCTACGGCTTCGAGACGGACACGCTGGTCGCCTATGTCCAGGACGTCTGGACCGTCACCGACGCCCTGAAGATCAACTTCGGCTTCAAGACGCTGAAGGTCGAGAACGAGGTCCGCACGATCACCGTGTCCGACCCCACGCGGGCCATGGCCGGCGGCATCAAGTCCGAGGACAGCTTCCTGCCGCAGATCGGCGCCGTCTATGACGTCAACGACCAGCTGCAGGCCTTCGCCGGCTATACCGAGAACATGGGCGCCTTCGTCTCGGCCGCGACGTCGGGCCCGTTCGCCTCGCAACGCCAGTCGGTGGTCGACTATGTCGCCGCCAACCTGGATCCGGAGACGTCGAAGACCTTCGAGGGCGGCCTGCGCTTCCGCGGTGATCGCTTCAAGGGCGTTGTCGCGGTCTATCACGTGACGTTCGACAACCGCCTGCTGGCGGCCAGCACCGCGGCCCCGATCCTGGGCCTGCCGCCGGTCCTGTCCAACGTCGGTTCGGTCGAGACCAACGGGGTCGAGGTCGCCGGCGACTACGAGATCACCGACGCTCTCTCGATCTACGCCGCCTACAGCTACAACAACTCCGAGTATCAGGACGACGTGCTGTCCTCGACCGGCGTGGTGGAAATGGCGACGGCCGGCAAGACCGTGGTCAACACCCCGAAGAACCTGTTCAAGGTCGAGCTGGCCTATGATCAGGATGGCTTCTTCGGCCGCCTGGGCGTGTCCTATACGGGCGAGCGGTACTACACCTACGAGAACCTCGGCGGCCAGGTCGATGCCTATACGGTGGCCGACCTGTCGGTGGGCTATCGCTTCTCGGGCACGCCGTTCCTTGAGGGTCTGGAGGTGCAGGCCAACATCACCAACCTGACCGACGAGGACTATATCTCGACGATCGGTTCGGGCGGCTTCGCCAAGAAGGACGTCGCCGGCACGGCCCAGACCATCCTGCCGGGCGCGCCGCGGCAGATCTTCGTGACCGTCAAGAAGGCCTTCTAGAGCCTGCCTGACGCCCATCCGGGCGGGGCCGGGAGGCGACTCCCGGCCCCGCCCGGCCCTATTCCCGTCCATCGGAAGCCCCGCCATGACCGACCTCAGCCGCCGCGCCGCCCTTGGCCTCGCCGCCGCCCTCGCCGCCGCGCCCGTCGCGGCCCGCGCGACCCAGGCCCGGCCGGTGATCGACGCGCCGCACCCGGCCCTCGACCGCGCGCTGACCCGCATCGCGTTCGGCTCCTGCGCCAACCAGGACAAGGACCAGCCCATCTGGGACGCGGTGCTGGCGACGAAGCCGGACCTGTTCATCTTCCTGGGCGACAACATTTACGCCGACACCCGCGACCCGGCGGTGATGGCGGCCAAATACGCCAGGCTGGCCGCCAAGCCCGGCTTCCGCCGGCTGCGCGAGACGACGCCGGTCTGCGCCATCTGGGACGACCATGACTTCGGCGAAAACGACGGCGGCGCCGACTATCCGATGAAGGCCGAGGCCCGCCGGCAGTTCTGCGACTTCTGGGGCGAGGCCGCGACCAGCCCCCGCCGCACCCGCGAGGGGATCCACGCGGCCTATGTCTTCGGCCCGGCCGGCCGGCGGGTGCAGGTGATCCTGCCGGACCTGCGCTGGAACCGCACCCCGATCCAGAAACTGGACGGCGTCGATTACAAGGCCTGGTCCGAGGCCAAAAAGGCCGCCGGGACCCTGGTCCCCGGTCCCTACGCCCGCAACCCCGACCCGGCCGCGACCATGCTGGGCGAGGCGCAATGGACCTGGCTGGAAGGCCAGCTGCGCCAGCCCGCCGACCTGCGCATCCTGGGCAGCAGCCTGCAGGTGCTGGCCGATTTCGCCGGCTGGGAAGGCTGGATCAACTATGCCCGCGATCATCAGCGCCTGTTCGACACGATCCGCGACGCCCGCGCCGAACGGCTGGTCTGCATCAGCGGCGACACCCACTACGGCGAGATTTCGCGCCTGGACGTCAACACGCCCTACCCCGTCTGGGACGTCACCTCCTCGGGCCTGACCGAGGTCTGGCCCGTGACCCCGCCCAACGCCCTGCGCCAGGGCGAGGTCTGGCGCGACCGCAACTTCGGCCTCATCGACATCGACTGGTCCGCCCCGGCGCCGAAGCTGCGCGTGGACGTCCGCGACGAAGGCGGCGCGCCCCGCCTCGGCGTGGACATCGACACCGCGACGCTGACCCTGACCTGACCGGACCGGGAGCGAGGCGGCGGGGCGATGGGACGTGCGCGCCGGCATCGACGGCCGCCCGGCCCCTCGATCTAGCCGCCCGTCGAACGGATCACGATCTCGAACCGCAGCCGCGCGGCGTCGATCCCCGCCGGCGGCGGCGGAAACGGCGCGGCGGCCCGCACCGCGCGCATCGCCGCCCTGTCAAAATCCGGCGCGCCGCTTGAGCCCGCCAGACGCAAACCCGTCAGCCGGCCGCTCCGGTCGAGGCTGAAGGCCACCCGCGCGGCCGTCGCGCCCGCCTCGCCGCGCGGACGGCGCCGGTCGATCGCCGTCCAGACCTGGCGGGACCAGGCGTCGAACGGGTCTTCCGCCGGGCGGCTTGACGGCGGCGCGGGGGCCGGCGCGGCCAGCGCCGGATCGACCGGCCGGGCCGCCCCCGGCGCCGACGCAGGCGACGGCGCGTCCGTCGCCGGCGCGCCGCCTGACCCGTCGGACAGCGGCGCGCGCGGCGCCGCTGCTATCTTCGCCCGGACGGCCGCCGGGCGGGGGCTCGCCACCGCCGGACGCGACGCGGGACGGGCGACCAGCGCCGGCGCCAGAAACACCTCCAGCGCCGGCGGCGGCCCATCGACGGCGGGCGCGGGCGACCGCCACAGGGCCGCGACGACCAGCAGATGCAGGCCGATCGAGACCACCGTCGCCGGTCCGACGCCGCGCGCCGCCGCCATGGTCAGAACCCGACCGTCAGGCCAAGGTTGAACGACCGGCCCGGCCCGGGCAGGGCGGCGATCGGCGGGACCATGCCGCCGGCCTTGAAGTCGCCGAACGAGACCCCGCCGAGCGGCAGGTCATAGGCCTCGTCGGACAGGTTCTCGATCGCCACATCGAACCGCAGGCGTTCCGTCGGTCGCCAGACCCCCCGCAGATTGAACAGGGCGTAGCTGTCGGTGACCGGTTCGTTGCGCGGGGCGTTGACCCGGTCCTTCTCGCCGACCAGTTCAAGCTCGGCGACGGCGGTCCAGGCGCCCAGCGGCTGCTCCAGGCTGACCCGGCTGGTGACCGGGGCCATGTGGTAGAGGTCGTCGCCGGTGTCCCGGTTCTCGCCCCGCACCCAGGACACCGATCCGGTCAGCACCGCCGGCGCGAAGCCGCCGAGGGTCCACAGGTCGGTGCGGCCGCTGACCTCCGCCCCCTGCATCCGCGCGTCGTGGTTGGCGAACCGCAGCCGCGCGAAGCTGCCGCCGGGGCCGAACACCCCGATCGGGTCGGCATCGACATAGTCCTCGATCTCGGCGTGGAACAGGCTGACCGTCAGCCGCCGATTGGCGGTCGGGGCCGACAGGCGCAGGGTGGCCCCAAGGTTGTTGGCCGTCTCGGGCCTGAGGTCCATGTCGCCGATCCAGGCGTTGGCGTCCCCGGCCAGGGAGGTCATGGCGGCGGACATCTGGCCCATGCCCCAGGCGTAGCGTTCGTAGAGGTTGGGCGTGCGGGTCTTGCGGGCGTAGCCGAGCTCCAGCGACACGGCCGACGACGGGTCCCAGCGCGCCAGCAGGGTCAGGTCGGCCACATCGTCGGTGCGCTTGCGGTCGCGGGCGTTGAACGCCGTGGCGGCGGCGATGTCGGCCGCGTTCATCATGCCGGTCCAGCTGTAGGGCTGGACGTCGCCGGCGTTGGTCTCGACCCGCTCCAGCCGCAGGCCGGCGACGCCGGTCCAGGCGCCTCCCAGCGGTCCGGCCCACTCGGCCCACAGGCCCGTGCGGTCGCGCGAGCCGTTGTTGATGTTGAGGTAGCGGTTGGGGCCCATCATCATGCTGCCCGCCACCGGCGGCCACCAGTCGTCGAGGTCGGTGCGGCGGACATCGAGGCCCAGCGCCAGGCTGGCGTCCTGGCCGGTCGGCAGGGTGACGGCCAGGGCCAGCCCCAGATCGACGCCGTGGGTCAGCATCGGCATGTCGCCGCCCTTGTCGGGCAGGAAGTTCATCTCGTGCTCGACGTCGCGCCAGGAGGCCCGGGCCGTGACATCGCCCCAGGCGTAGGCGCCGTCATAGCGGAGGTCGGCGAAGTTGCTGGCGTTCTCCGTCATGTCCATGCGCTGGTTGGGGAAGGCCTGGTAGGGCGTGAACTGACGACCGGCCCGCAGGCTGACCACCCCCTGGTCGGTCCGGGCCGCGAGGGTCACGGCCGCGTCATAGGTCTCGTATTCCGTGGACAGCACGTCACGGCCGTAGCCGGAACGATAGTTCTCGCCGCGCGCCCAGGCGGACTCGACGCCCAGACTCAGCCGCTCGCCCGCGACGGACGCGCGGATCGAAGCCGACCCTCCGTCGATCACGCTGCGGTAGGTGAGGCTCGCCTCCCCCTCTGTCCGCGGGCCCTCGCCGGTGGCGGCGAACACGGGACCGCGCGTGGTGATGGCGATCACCCCGCCGATGTTGTCGCCGCCGGCGCTGACCGGCGACAGGGTCGGCGACAGGGCGATCGAGGTCACCGAGCCGGCCAGCACATAGGACCCGGGCGGGTTCATGTGGTTGGGGCAGAAGGCCGTGGCCTCGGCCCCGTCGACGGTGACCAGCATGCGGTCATCGGCCATGCCGCGCACGACCGGCAGGGCCGTCGTGCCGCCGCCCGCCTGGACTGCCACGCCGGGCTCGCCCAGCAGCAGGGAGACGGCATCCTCGCTGGAGGTCTTGCGGCGGGCGATCGTCTCGCCGGCGACGACGCCGGCCGGCGGGCGCGCCGCCGGATTTGCGGCGGGATCGGCCTGGATGGGGGGAAGCTCGGTCGTGGACTGGGCCAGGGACAGGCCGGGAACGGACAGCGCGACAACGGCGGCGCCGGCGGCCAGGGCCGCGCGCCGGGAAGACAGGAGAGACATGGAAAGGGTCCTTCAGGATCTGAAAATGCGAACGGCCGCGCGCCACGGGTCAGGGACCCGCGGAGACAACGACCCGGTGGCGATCAGACGCTGAAGGGAGGGCCCGTGGCGGGCGGCGGCGGTGCGGCGAGGCCCTGACCGGGCAGGCCGACCAGGATCGCGAGGGGAAGCGACGCGGGCGACGGCGGCGCGGCGATCTCGACCCGCGGGTCCGGCGCGGCCAGCGCGACGCCGGCCGCGGCGAACGGACAGACCGAGGTCTTGCCCGGATGCTCGTCGCGCTGGTCGTCGGGCGCGGTGGGGGCGCCGGCGGGATCGACCGTCCGGACGACCGCCCCGCCGACGGTGCACATCACCACCGCCGGGGCGCCGTCGGACGGCGCGGAGATCATGTAGCCGGGCAGGACGGTCAGGCGCAGGGCGACCGCCAGGGCGACCATCGCCCACGCGCTCCGCCCCCAGCGGGACCTGTTCCTCGACCAGCCTGTCATTGCCCCCGCCGGTTATATCGGGACTCGTCGCGGCGCAATGATCAGGATCAGCCTCAGGGACGACGCGGGGCTTGCCTCCATCGTCCTCCGCCCCCTTCATGCGGGAAACGCAGCCTGTTCAGGAGCCGTTGCATGCGCCCTCTCCTTCCCCTCGCCCTCGCCCTCGCGCTGATGCTCGCCGCGCCGGCCGTGGCCGCGCCACCCGCCGTCGATCTGGCCGACAAGTCGATGGCCGAACTCCAGGCCGAGGTCGCCGCCGGCCAGGGCGCCTATGAGCGGAACCTCCGGGCCTATCTGGCGCGGGGCAAGGCGCTCGATCCGGGGCTCCGCGCGATCATCGCCCTCAACCCGGACGCGGTGGCCCAGGCCCGGGCGGCCGACGCGCGGCGGGAGGGCGGCAAGGGACCGTTCGGCCCGCTGTTCGGCATGCCGATCCTGATCAAGGACAACATCGAGACGCTGGACCCGATGGCGACCACCGCCGGCTCGCTGGCGCTGGCGGGCAATGTCACGGGCCGCGACGCGCCGGTCATCGCCCGGCTGCGGGCCGCCGGGGTGGTCGTCCTGGGCAAGGCCAACCTGTCGGAATGGGCCAACATCCGCTCCAGCGACTCCCTCAGCGGCTGGAGCGCCGTCGGCGGCCAGGCGCGCAATCCCTATGACCCGGCCCGGTCGACCTGCGGCTCGTCGGCGGGCAGCGGCGCGGCCGTGGCGGCGGGTCTGGCGGCGGCGGCGGTCGGCACCGAGACAGATGGCTCGATCACCTGCCCCGCGGCCGTCAACGGGCTGGTGGGCTTGAAGCCGACGGTCGGGCTGGTCTCGCGCGCCTTCATCGTGCCGATCAGCGCCAGCCAGGACACCGCCGGCCCGATGACCCGCACGGTGCGCGACGCCGCCGACATGCTAACGGCGATGGCCGGCGGCGATCCGGCCGACCCGGCCACGGCCGAGGCGGACGCCCGCAAGAGCGACTATGCGACGGCGCTCGATCCCGATGCGCTCAAGGGCGCGCGGATCGGCGTGATGCGCTACGCCGCCGGCTTCCACAAGGAAACCGACGCGGTGTTCGAACAGGCGCTCGCCGCGCTGAAGGCCCAGGGCGCGACGCTGGTCGATGTCCCGAGCTTCCCCGACCGCGACAAGATCGGCGCGAACGAACTGGTGGTCCTGCTGACCGAACTGAAGGCCGGGCTCAACGCCTATCTGGCCTCGACCGACCCCGACAAGGTCAAGACCCGCACCCTGGCCGACGTCATCGCCTTCAACCGCGCCAACGCCGATCGGGAGATGCCGCTGTTCGGCCAGGAGCTGTTCGAACAGGCGGAGAAGACCGCCGGCCTCGCCGACCCGGCCTATCTGAAGGCCCGCGACGAGGCCCGGCGGCTGGCCGGTCCCGACGGCATCGACGCCCTGCTGAAGACCCACGACGTGACCGCCCTGGTCGGCCCGACGATGGGTCCGGCCTGGCTGATCGATCCGGTGCTCAAGGACCACTACGTCGGCGGCGGCGCGGGCGGGGCGGCGGCGGTCGCCGGCTATCCCCACCTGACGGTGCCGATGGGCCAGGTCGGCGGCCTGCCGGTGGGCCTCAGCTTCGTCGGCCCGAAATGGAGCGAGGCGCGACTGCTGGCCTATGGCTACGCCTTCGAACAGGCGACGCGCGCGCGCCGGGCGCCGGCGATAGGGGAGTAACCTCCTTCTCCCGCAGGGGGAGAAGGAATCCACGCCCTATCTTCCCCCCCGGCCGCCAAAGCGCGACTTCTTCGGCGGGGCTGGCGGGACCGGATAGGGCTGGGCGGCCGGCGTGCCGTCGCGCATGTAGCCGCGGTCGTAGCCATCGGCTTCCCACCAGTCGCGATAGGGGCTGGTGAAGGCGCTCTCGTCGCGGATCCCGGCGTTCAGACCGCCGTTGCGCTGGCAATAGACCCCCTGCTCCCAGCTACGTTTCCAGCAGTCATCGGCGAAGTAGGCGTAGTTGGGCTCGAAATCGAACACCACGCCCTGTTCGATCCAGATCGGGCGCGAGCCCCAGCCGTGGAAGCGGTTGCGCTTGACCGTCGCCTTGCCGGTGGCGGCGTAGAGGCCGACCTCGCGCGAGCCGATGGCCGATTCCGTCAGGGTCAGGTCGCCGTCGGTGACCACGCCCACGGTGGTGCGGCAGAACCGGCTGCGGTTGACCTCGACGATCGATCCGCGGTCGAGGTGCAGGCCATTGCGCCAGCCGCAGACCACCGCGTTGTTGACCTTCAGCGCGCCGGACCCGCTGCGCTGACCGCGCACCAGGATGCCGTTGCCGGCCGGCAGGGCCGCGTCGCGGCCCATGATGCCGCTCTGTTCGATGATGCTGTCGCCAACGCCGGGCGTCACATCGACGCCGGCCTCCTCGGCCAGCACGCGGGTGCGGGTCATCTTCAGCACCGCCCCGTCGGAGACCACGGCGGCGTCCCAGGTGCGGGCGTCGATGAAGCTTTCGATCAGGCGCAGTTCGCCGCCCGAGGCGAACACGGCGGCCGTGTCGCCCCAGTAGCGGACGGTCGTGCGGACCAGCGCCACCTTGGAATCCCACGCCTCGACGCAGGGGGCGCGGCCGCCCTTGTCGGTGCTCAGGATCAGGTCGCGCAGCTCGACGCCATCGACGCCGGGCGCGATCTTGACGCAGGACGAGCCGTCGGCCGGGATGATCGTCGCCCGCTGGCCGGGGCTGTCGTCGAATACCGAGGCGGCCTCGCCGACGATGCTCACCGGATGGTCGATCCAGATGGTTTCGTGGCAGACGCCGCGGACATAGAGCGTTCCGTGGTCGGCCAGGCGCTGCAGGGCGTCGCCGATCGGGCCGCTGCTGTAGGACTGGCCCGAGCCGCCGGAATCGTCGCCATACTGGCCGTCGTCGGACGGCTGCGAGCCGGGCGGCGGCGGTCCGTAGCTTCCGCCGGACCCATAGCCCTGGTCGGAGCCGTAGGGGGGCGGCGGGGCGCTGCAATCGACCGACAGGCTGGTCTCGACGCGGTCGCCGGGCGGGTAGTAGCCGCCCTGGCCATAGCCGTGGGGCCGATGGCCGCCGCGCCGGGGATGCCAGCGGTCGGGCCGCCAGCGCGGCCGCAATGGCGGCGTGATCAGGCCGCCGAAATTGGGCCGGATCTGCGCGTCGATGCCGGCCGCGGAGTCCGGAGACGCCTGGGCGGGCGCGACGGAGCCGGCCAGGAGCGCGGCCGCGCCCGCGACCGTCAGAAAGCGGGTGAGCGTCTTCATCGTGCGTAATCCCTGTCGCGGGGCGAGGGTCGCGGCGAGCGGGACACCTGGGCCAGCACCTGCTGCAGGCGCCCCACCGACGGCTTGAAGCCCGAAAGCGCGGAATCGATCTGGTAGACGACCGCCTTGGCCTTGTCCTGGTCAGCCACGCCCGCGACGCCCAGCGAGAAGTAGGTCGACATGGCGTACTTGGCCTCGGCCGAACCCTGACGGTCGGCCTCGGCGAACCAGTGGAAGGCTCTAGCGTAGTCGCGCGGCACGCCCACGCCCTCCGCGTACATCACCGCCAGCACCAGCTGCGCCTTGGGCGAGCCGTTGACGGCGGCGTACTGAATGACCCGGACCTTCTCGATCGGCGCCAGCACCCCGGTCTGGGGCCGGCCGATGCGGGCCTGGAAGTCCTGCACCTCCTGCGGATAGAGACCGTCCTCCTTGACCACGACGCGCGGTGTCGAGCGCAGGTAGGCCAGGGCCTCGCCGATATGGACGAAGGGCAGCTCGCGAATGCGCGACAGTGCCAGCTGCTGGGCGTCGCCGATCTGGTCGCTCTCGTCCGAATGGGGCACGCCCGAGGATGGCGATTCGGGCGGATAGAACTCGTAGGGCGGAATCCAGCGCTTGGCCTTGGCCTCGACGAACTGGCCGGCGGCGGCGCGCTGGGCCGACGAGCGCTCGAAGTCCTTGAGCATGACATAGGCGCCGACGTCGCCGGTCTGCACCGCGAGGTAGTTGTAGAGATAGGCATCGACGTCGTTGCGCGGGAACAGGTTCAGCACCTGGGGCGTGCCCGGCTTGTAGGGTTTGCCCCGCGCCACGGCCGCCTGGGCGTTGTCGGACGGCTCGCCGAACGGGCCGAAGAAGCTGTCGTGCATCCGCGCCAGGGTGCGGTAACCGCCGGCCCCCTCGGTCGACAGGATGTAGATCACGCGACTGCGCACCTTCTCCTGTTCCTCGGACGACATCTGCGACAGCAGCCGGTCCAGGGCGTGATAGGCGATCCGGCGCTCGACCGCGCGGCAGTCGTCGTAGCGGGCGATGGCCTTCTGTTCGCCCTGGGGCGAGCGGCGGCCATAGGCGGAGATGGGCGCGTAGCCGTCGCCGTTCGACAGGGCCACGGCGTACCAGACAGCCGCCTCGACGGGATCCTCGAGGTTCTTGTCGGCCGCCCGCTGGCCTTCGTAGCGCCGGGCCAGCTCCAGCTGCGAGAAGAAGTCGCCCGTGAAACCACGGCGGCGCAGCGTGCGGATTTCCAGCTGCTGGGTGTTGAACTGTGGCGCGACGCCGGTGGGAATCTGTGGCCGGGGACAGGCCGCGTCGCCCGGCTTGCCGAAAAAGCTCTGGGCGCCGGTGTCGCAGCCAACCAGGGGGATCACCACGGCCGCGACGAGCGCGGCCACCGACACGCCGCGGATCAGCGGGCCTTGCGCCATCCCGAACGGACGGCCATTGGCGTCGCTGGTCTCCTGCATACTGATAATTCCCCAGCTTGGCCGTTAACCAATCGGCGGTCGCGACTTTTCGCCGGGCTCCCGTGGGAGTCAAGCTCGCCTACGACGCGCAGAGGTCATCAATCCCCACCCGTGATGCGCGCGTGAACCATGTTCGCCTGACAGGCGAGCGGAACGGTGGTATCGGCGCCACAGGCCGACTTCGCGAGCTGGTTTCGCCCCGGTTTGGCCGCAGAGGCGGCGCGACCATCGTTCAGGGACCGAGAGTCAGGGGAATCACATGCGTTTCTCGAAAGCCTTCCGTGGACTGACGACGTCGGCGGCCCTTGCCGCCCTTGTGGCCGCCTCCGCGCCGCCGTTCCAGGCCGCCTCGGCGCGCGCGCCGACCGACGGACGGCCGACCGCCGCGGCCTGCGCCGCGCTGGGCTTCCGCCCCGCGGCCGATCAGGACGAGCGGGGCCGCCCCTACCCCCCCCGGCCGATGTTGGCGCCACCGCCACCGCCGCCACCGCCGCCGCCGCCGGGCGCATCGACCGAGACGGTCGTGGTGACCGGGCAGCGCAAAGCCCAGACGACGCAGGGCCTACCCATCGGAATCAGCGGCTTCGCGGCCGAAGACGGCGCGCCGCTTGACACCGAGCGCTACCCCGGCGGGGCGTCCAACCCGATCCGACGCGTGGCCGACGAGCCGGTTTCGACCTTCTCGATCGACGTCGATACGGCCGCCTACGCCAATGTCCGCCGGTTCCTGGGCGACGGCGCCCTGCCGCCGAAGGACGCCGTGCGGGTCGAGGAGCTGGTCAACTATTTCGACTACGGCTACTCGCTGCCGCAGAGCCGGGCCCAGCCGTTCAGGCCCTATGTGGCGGTTGTCCCTTCGCCCTGGTCGAAGGACCGCCAGATCCTGCACATCGGCCTGCGGGGTTACGCCCTGCCGCCCGGCGAGCAGCCGCCGCTGAATCTGGTGTTCCTGGTCGATACCTCCGGCTCGATGGAGTCGCCCGACAAGCTGGGCCTGGCCAGGAAGGCGCTCAATCTGCTGATCGACCAGCTGCGGCCGCGGGACCGGGTGTCGATTGTCGCCTACGCCGGCTCGGCCGGGGCCGTGCTGGAGCCCACCGACGGGCGGTCGCGGCTGAAGATGCGCTGCGCCCTCGAAGCGCTCCAGGCCGGCGGGTCCACCGCCGGCGGCCAGGGGCTGGCCCTGGCCTACGCCCTGGCGCAACAGAACTTCGACCCGGGGGCGGTCAACCGGGTGGTGTTGATGACCGATGGCGACTTCAACGTCGGCATCGCCGATCCCGCGCGGCTGACCGACTTCGTCGCCGACAAGCGCAAGACCGGCATCTATCTGTCGGTCTACGGCTTCGGCCGCGGCAACTACAACGACACGATGATGCAGGCCCTGGCCCAGAACGGAAACGGGACCGCCGCCTATGTCGATACCTACGCCGAGGCGCGCAAGCTGTTCCGCGACGACTTCTCCGGCTCGCTGTTCCCGATCGCCGACGACGTGAAGATCCAGATCGAGTTCAACCCCGCGCGGGTCAGCGAGTACCGCCTGATCGGCTACGAGACGCGGATGCTGGCGCGCGAGGACTTCAACAACGACCAGGTCGATGCGGGCGAGGTCGGCTCCGGCGTCTCGGTGACCGCCCTCTACGAGATCACCCCGGCCGGCGCCGCGCCGTCGTCCGACCCGCTACGCTACGGCGCCGCGCCCCCGGCGGGCTCGCCATCGGGCGAGATGGCCTTCCTCAAGGTGCGCTGGAAGGCCCCCGGGGCGGACAGCTCGCAGCTGATGCAGCAGGCCATCCCGGCCGGGAACACCGCCCGCGACCTGGCGAGCGCGCCGGAAGCCACGCGCTGGGCCGTCGCCGTGGCCGCTTTCGGCCAGAAGCTGCGCGGCGATCCGTGGCTCGACGCTGGCTATGGGTGGGACCAGATCCTCGACACCGCCCAGCACGCGCGCGGCGGGGACGCCTTCGGCCTGCGGGCCGAGTTCGTCGGGCTGGTGCGGGCCGCGAAAGAGGGCCGGCGGGTCAATGAATAGCCGTGGCGGCGGCGGGGGCGTGCAGCTTCCCGCCGTCTGCGGCATTGTCACCGGATGCCCCTGAAGATCGAAGACTACGCCCTGATCGGTGACTGCGAGGCCTGCGCCCTGGTCGGCCTGGACGGCTCCATCGACTGGCTATGCTGGCCGAGGTTCGATTCCGACGCCTGCTTCGCCGCCCTGCTCGGCACGCCGGACAATGGACGGTGGTTGATCGCGCCGACCGATGCGGCGGCGACGGTCACGCGGCGCTACCGTGGCGACACCCTGATCCTGGAGACGCGGTTCGAGACCGCCGGCGGGGTCGCCACGGTGATCGACTTCATGCCGCCCCGCGGCAAGAACCC
Source organism: Caulobacter sp. (assembly GCA_030645575.1). Classification (GTDB taxonomy): domain Bacteria; phylum Pseudomonadota; class Alphaproteobacteria; order Caulobacterales; family Caulobacteraceae; genus Caulobacter. The sequence continues at coordinate 44,921 of JAUSMJ010000011.1, forward strand.
GGAACTGGTGCGCATCGTTCGCGGCGATCGCGGCCGTGTCGCCTTCCGCTCGGAGCTGGCCCTGCGCTTCGGCTATGGCGCGGTGACGCCGTGGATGACTCGCGCCGATGGCGGCGCGCACCGGGCCATCGCCGGGCCGGACATGGTGATCCTGCGCACGCCGGTCGGCATCCGCGGCGAGGAGCTCCATTCCCGCGGAGAGTTCATCGTCGCGGAGGGGGAAACGACGCCCTTCACCCTCAGCTGGGCGCCCTCGCACACGGCTCCGCCACAGGCCATCAGCCCGCGCCAGGCGCTGGCGGAGACCGAACAGTTCTGGAGCGAATGGTCGGCCAGGGCCGAGGTCAAGGGACGCTGGTCGGAGGCCGTCCGGCGCTCCCTGATCACCCTCAAGGCGCTGACGCACGGACCGACCGGCGGGGTCATCGCGGCGGCGACCACCTCCCTGCCCGAACAGATCGGCGGGCCGCGCAACTGGGACTACCGCTACTGCTGGATCCGCGACGCGACCCTGACCCTGCTGGCCCTGATGAACGCCGGCTACTACGACGAGGCGCAGGCCTGGCGGGACTGGCTGCTGCGGGCCGTGGCCGGCAGTCCCGAGGACATGCACATCATGTACGGCGTCGCCGGCGAGCGTCGGCTGTCGGAGTGGGAACTCGACTGGCTGCCAGGCTACGAAGGCTCGAAGCCAGTGCGTATCGGCAACGCCGCCCACGCCCAGTTCCAGCTCGATGTCTACGGCGAGCTGGCCGACAGCCTGCACCAGGCGCGGCGCGGCGGCCTGACGGGCAACGAGGCGGCCTGGCGGGTCGAGCGGGCCCTGACCGACCACGTCTGCCGCGTCTGGGACCAGCCCGACGATGGCATCTGGGAGGACCGCGCCGAGCGCAAGCACTACACCTTCTCGAAGGTCATGGCCTGGGTCGCGGTCGATCGGGCGGTGAAGGCGGTGGAGAACTACGGCCTGCCCGGCGACGCCGATCGCTGGCGCGATGTCCGGGAGGTCATTCGCGACCGCATCCTCGAGCGCGGGTTCGATCCGGTCCGCAACACCTTCGTGCGCGACTTCGGCGGCGGGACGCTGGACGCCAGCCTGTTGCTGCTGGCCGAGCTGGGGTTCGTCGCGCCGGACGATCCCCGCTTCGTCGGCACGGTGGCGGCGGTCGAGCAGGACCTGCTGCGCGACGGCTTCGTCATGCGCTACGACACAGAGCGCATCGACGACGGCCTGCCGCCCGGCGAGGGCGCGTTCCTGGCCTGCAGCTTCTGGCTGGTGAACGCCTATGTCCTGCTCGGACGCAAGGCCGACGCCGAGGTGCTGTTCGAGCGGCTGCTGGCCCTGCGCAACGATGTCGGCCTGCTGGCGGAAGAATACGATCCCCGCGCCGGGCGGCTGGTCGGCAACTTCCCCCAGGCCTTCAGCCACATCGGGCTGATCAACGCCGCTTTCAACCTCGGTCGCGGCGACCGGCCCAGCGAGCAGCGGGCCGAGCTGCAGGCGTCGGAATAGCGCGGCGGCGCCAGAAGAGGTCGCGCCGGGCCGTCCTTAAGCCGACGTTGAGACCTGGGCGTTCACAATGTTGGGTCAGGAAGGATCGGCTGGGCCCCGGGGCCGCCGCCGCGCCGCCGCCGCGAACGACCCTGCCGTCGAGGGAGACACGACCGTGACTGACCCGACCCGGATTCTCCGCGCCCAGGACCTTGAACTCCCGCCCGAGCTCGTCGAGCGCGTCGTTCCGGCGGTGGTGGCCGCGGGACGCCAGCTTGAGCAGGTCTTCCGGCCCTATCGCCTGCGCCTCACCCCCCTGCCCGGCGGTGCGCGCGCGGAAGGGGACGACGTGGCCGTGTCCCTGGCCGCCAAGCTGTTCGAGGCCCTCGCCGAGGCGCCGGCGTCCCGCCTGATTGACGAGGCTCTGGTCGTGGAGACGGCGACGTCGGTCGTCCAGACCGCCCTGAGACATGACCTGGCCTTCCGGCTCCCGGGGCTGCGGCACCCGTTGCGTCCCATGTCGCTCAGCCAGGTCGCGTTCACGAACGCCCTGCTCTATTCCGACCGGTCGTTGATCATCGGGGTCGGCCCCACGGGCACGGGCAAGACCCACCTGACGGTGGCGGCGGCGCTGACCCTGCTGACCCAGGGCCGGTTCAGGCATATCGTGATCACGCGCCCGCACGTCCTGCTGGAGGGCGAGGTGATGACCCCCGCCCTGCGCGCCGAGATCGAACCGGACGGCCAGGTGACGGCGACGGAACACGCGTTGCGCGACCTGATCGGGCTGGAAGAGATCAAGCGGCTGACCGACGAAGGCCTGATCGAGATCACGCCCCTGGGCCGGATGCGCGGCAGGACCTTCAACAAGTCCTTCATCATCATCGACGAGGCCCAGAACATGAGCGTGCCCAAGATGCGCATGGCGGCCACGCGAATTGGCCGGGACACCCGCCTGGTCATCATCGGCGATCCCGACCAGGTCGATCTGCCCCGCGACGAGCCGTCGGGCCTCGCCCATCTGCTGGAGCTGCTTGAAGGCACCGACGTGGCGCTGATCCACAGGTTCGAGCGCCGCCACATCGTTCGCAACGAGATCGTCGCCCGCCTCGAAGAACTCTACGCCCAGCAGGCGAAGTCGGGGCAGAGGGCCGCCGCCTGACGGAACGGCGGGACACACCCGGGCCCGGGCCGGGATGTGTCCCCCCAGCAACTACCGCCCCGTCGGCACGTCCTTGAACGCCACGTCCTTGTCCACTCGCACGTCGCCCGGCAGGCCAAGGACCCGCTCGGCGATGATGTTCTTGAGGATCTCGTCGGTGCCGCCGGCGATGCGCAGGCCGGGCGCCCACAGCAGCGACTGCTGGAAGGCCGCCTGCATCGGGGCTTCCGACGGATCGGCCAGGATGCCGTACTGGTCCTCCATCTCCACGCCCTGGTTGGACATGTCCTGCATCTGGTTGGCGGCGATGATCTTGCCGATCGAGCTTTCCGGGCCCGGCGTCTGGCCGCGCGACAGGGCGGTCATGGTGCGGAAGCGGGTCAGCTTCAGCCCCTCGGCGGCGACATACCAGTCGGCCAGCTTCTCGCGGAAGGCGCCGTCCTTCATCGTCGGGCCGCCGGGGCCGGAGGTCTGGCGCGCCAGGTCCATGATCAGCTTGTAGTCGGGGCCGGACGACCCGCCGACGGCGAGGCGCTCGTTCATCAGGGTGACCAGGGCCACCTTCCAGCCCTCGCCGACCTCGCCCAGCCGCTGGCTGTCCTTGACCCGCAGGTCGGTGAAATAGACCTCGTTGAACTCGCTGCCGCCGCTGGCCTGGTGGATCGGACGCACCTCGACGGCCGGATCGTGCATGTCGATCCAGAACATGGTCAGGCCCTTGTGCTTGGGCACGTCGGGATCGGTGCGGACCAGCAGGATGCCGTAGTCGCAATACTGGGCGCCGGTGGTCCAGACCTTCTGGCCGTTGATCACCCAGTCATCGCCGTCACGCACCGCGCGGGTGCGGGCGGCGGCCACGTCGGAGCCACCGGCCGGTTCGGAGAACAGCTGGCACCAGATCTCCTCGCCGCGCATCGCCGGCTTGACGAAGCGGGTCTTGGTCCCGGCGTCGGCGAAGGCCATCACGGTCGGGACGCACATGCCCAGGCCGATGGTGAAATAGCCGTAGTTGACGCCGACCTTGGCCTCTTCCTGGCCGAAGATCACCGACTGGATCGGCGTGCCGCCGGCCCCGCCCCACTCCTTGGGCCAGGTGATGCAGGCGTAGCCGGCGTCGGCCTTCTTGGCCTGCCAGGACTTGGCCATGGCCATGTGCTCGGGGCTGTTGGGCCGGCGACCATTGGCGCTGGCGCCGCCCTTGTGCTCGGCGGCGTTCTTCTCAAGCCAGGCGCGAGCGGCTTCGCGGTAGGCGGCTTCTTCGGGGGAGTCGTTGAAGTCCATGATCTTTTCTCCCGTCCGCTTACGCGGCGTTCCTGCGTTCAAGCTGGCTGACCAGCCGTTCCTTCCAGACCTTCGGCGCGTGGGCCTCGAGGGCCAGCTGGCGCGAGCGGCGGTAGTAGAGGTGGCAGTCCACCTCC
>JAUSMJ010000029.1 GCA_030645575.1 Caulobacter sp.
CGCCAGCGCCAGGCGGACAAACTCCTGCTTGCGATCCATCGCCGAGACTCCCGTGAACGGCATCTCCAGACCTCCCTGCGAGGCCCAAAGGTGTCACGGATGTCCCCGAACACCCGTCACCGATGTCTCCGGTCTGAACACGGGAGAGGATCAGGTGAGGCTATTGAGCCAGTCTTCCAGGTTGGTGAACCCGTCCCCGTCCCGGTCCTTCGCGCCGTCCGAGCCGTTCCGCGGGTCGAACCCGTGCGTCCGTTCCCAGTCGTCCGGCAGGCCGTCGCCGTCGCTGTCGATCCAAGCGGGGCCGCCCTTCAGCACCGGCCAGCCGCCGACGTCGGCCTGGCTGTCGATCAGCCGGCCGGTCCGGTCGCGCACGCCGGCAAGGACGCGCAGATCGACGGCGTCGCGCACCTTCGACGCCCCCGCGCCGGCCAGCACCCGCTGGTAGGCGACGGCCGCCGTGTCGGTGACGCCGCCCGAGTCGGCCAGCGGGGCTGGCTGCCGGTAGTCCGGCGGCGGGGCGCAGCCGACCAGGCTCCACGGATCGGCCGGAACCACGCCGTTCATCGCGTTGCCGGCGAAAAAGGCCCGGGCCAGCGGGTTCTCCTCGCAGAAGGCGAGGGCGCCTTCGCTGTCGGGCCCGGCCTGATACCAGTTGCCGACGAAGTCGTAGCCGGCGTGGCTGTCGGTGTCGGCGTTGTAGCCCGCCCGGCCGCCGCCCCAGTTGTAGAAGACGTTGTTGCGAAACTCGAACAGCGGCCCAACCGGATCGATCGCGGCGCTGTTGTAGTTGCCGGGCCGGGGCATCCGCGCCTGGTGGTCGGCCCACAGGTTGTGGCGCCAGCTGAACCGCGCGCCGAAGCCGCCGCGGATCAGGCTGCCGTAGCCGTGCCTGCCCTTGAGGTGCGCCGAGACGTTCAGCGACTCGGCGATCAGCGACCACTGCACGGTCAGGTCATGGATGCCGTCTTCGGGCGGGCTGTAGCGGCTGCCGACGGACAGGGTCTCGTCGATCGACCAGCTGGCCGAGACATGATCGACGATGATCCGGCGGCCCCGCGTGATCGACAGGGCGTCGTCCTGGACCTTCGTCTCGTCGCCAAGGCGCAGGCGGATATAGCGCACGATGACGTCGTCGGCGGCGATGACCAGCGGCTGGCCGCGCAGGGTGATCCCGTCGCCCGGCGCCGTCTGGCCGGCCAGCGTGATGTTGGCCCGGCTGATCTTCAGCGGCGTGGCCAGGATGATCGTGCCGCCGACATCGAAGACCACCGTGCGGGGCCCCTTCGCCTCGACCGCCGCCCGCAGGCTGCCCGGCCCCGAATCGGCCAGGCTGGTGACGTGAAACACCGCCCCGCCACGGCCGCCGGCGGCATGGCGGCCGAAACCTTCCGCGCCCGGAAAGGCCGCGATTGCAGTTGTTTCGGCGGACACATGCGCGGGCAGGGCTGTGACGGCGGCCGTGATCACGATCGGCAGGAGCTTGTGGAACAAGGGTTTCTCCCGTGGGGTGGGCGTTGGGGCCGGGCGAAGTTCGCCCGTGGCGAGAAAGTGACGAGCCTGTGGCGTGAATGGCTTGTCAGCCGCATCGATCTTACGCTATCCATAGCAATGATACCGGTGTCAAACGGATCGTATCTGTGAATGACACCGGTGTCACCCGATCGGCGGCAGGGAGCGCGGTCGACGGTCGGGCAAGCGAATGACAAACACCGGCGGCGCTGATCGCCGGGCACACGCGCCGAAGGGGAGGGAGTTGGACATGTCGAACGCTATCCATTCGCGCCATGCGAATCCGCGCCTGGGCGCATCGCTGGCGGTTATCGCCTTCAGTCTCGCGGCGGCCAGCGCCGCCCAGGCCCAGGACGCGCCCGCCGCGACCCCGGACAGCGAGACCCAGGTGGAGGAGCTGGTCATCACCGGCTTCCGCGGCAGCCTGGCCAGCGCCCTCGCCACGAAGCGCAACGAGACGGGCGTCGTCGATGTCATCAAGGCCGAGGACATCGCCGACTTTCCCGACCTGAACCTGGCCGAAGCCATTCAGCGCATTCCGGGCGTTTCGATCGACCGGGACGCGGGCGAGGGCCGCTCGATCACCGTTCGCGGCCTCGGCTCCGACTTCACCCGCATCCGTATCAACGGCATCCAGGCCCTGGCCACCACCGGGGGCACGGACAGCTCGGGCGGCGCCAACCGCGGGCGACAGTTCGACTTCAACATCTTCGCCTCGGAGCTGTTCAACAGCATCACCGTGCGCAAGACCCAGGCGGCCGAGGTCGAGGAAGGCTCGCTGGGCGCGACCGTCGATCTGAGAACCTCGCGGCCGTTCGACTTCAAGGGCCGCGTGCTGACCTTCGCCGGCCAGTACGGCTACAACGACCTGGCGGAGGAGTGGGACCCGCGCGGGGCCCTGATGTACAGCAACCAGACCCAGGACGGGACCTGGGGCGTGCTGGTCTCGCTGGCCTACAGCCAGCGCAACCTGCTTGAGGAGGGCTTCAGCTCGGTGCGCTGGGCGGACGCGGCCAGCAGCAGCGGCTTCCAGTCCTGCGCGGCTGGAACGACCGACCTGTGCACCTCGCCGCAGCGCAGCTCGCTCTATCATCCCCGACTGCCGCGATATGGGCGGTTGACGCACAGCCAGGACCGCCTCGGCGCGACGTTCAGCCTGCAGTTCCGACCGTCGGACGCGACGACGGTGTCGCTCGACGTCCTCTACGCCGATCTGCAATCGACGCGGCAGGAAGACTTCCTCGAGTCGCTGTCGTTCAGCCGGTCGGGGTCGCGGGGCAAGGGCGCCACCGACGTCCTGGCGGCCGAGGTCGCGTCCGACGGCGACATCGTCTACGGCCTGTTCAACGACGTGGACGTGCGGTCGGAATCCCGTTTCGACGACCTTGAGACAAAGTTCACCCAGTACACCCTGGATGTTCAGCACCGCTTCAACGACCAGTGGAGCGGCGGTTTCGTCGCCGGCCGCGCGGAGTCGATCTTCCGCAACCCCTTCCAGACCACCGTCACGCTCGATCATCTCGACGCCGACGGCTACTCGTGGGACTTCCGCGGCAACGATCGCGAGCCGGCGATCGACTACGGCTTCGACGTCACCGACCCGGCCAACTGGCAGTGGATCAACTCTCCGCCCGCCGGCGCGACCGGTTCGGAGATCCGCATCCGACCGCAGGGCGTGGACAACGTCTACACCACGCTGCGGTTCGACCTGACCTATGATCTCAATGAGGTCTGGACCCTGAAGGGCGGCCTGAACTGGGCCGAGTTCCAGTTCGACTCGTTCGAGAAGCGGCGTTCCAGCGAGACCTCAGTGCCCGCGCTTCCGGGCGGCACGACGGTGGCGGACATTTCGCGCCTGCTGACCGGGTTCAACAGCGGCGGTCTGCACCGGTCATGGTTGATCCCCAACCTCAACGTGATCGCCCGCACGTTCGACATCTACTGCAACTGCGACACGGGGGTTCCGGGCGGGAATTTCACGCTGTTCGGCGAAACCAACGGCAGCGCCCGGGGCAATAACCGGTCGGCCGAGGAGATCGCCAGCAGCGCCTATCTCCAGGCGCAGTTCCGCTCCGAACTGTGGGGCATGCCGATGCGCGGCGACCTGGGCCTGCGCTACGTCAAGACCGAGGTCGAGGCGACGGGCTTCCTGGCCACGGGCGGCGGCACCAAGGTCACGGTGGGCAATGAGTACAGCGATGTTCTGCCGTCCCTGAACCTGGCGGTCGATCTCACCGAAGACCTCAAGCTGCGCTTCGGCGCCGCCAAGGTGATGGCGCGGCCGCAGCTGCCCAGCCTGTCGCCCGGGGGCACGGTCAATACGGCCGCGTTGACCATCACGACCGGCAATCCTGTGCTCGATCCGTTCCAGGCGAAGACCTACGACCTCGGCCTGGAATGGTACTTCGCCAAGGACTCGCTGCTGTCGTTCGCGCTGTTCTACAAGGACATCGACACCTACATCCAGACGGTCCGCGAGAGCCGCGCGTTCGGCACCACCGGCCTGCCGCTCAGCCTGCTGCCGCCCGGCCAGGACGCGGACACGGTCTATGCGATCACCTCGCCGATCAACACCGACGGCGGGCCGCTGAAGGGCTTCGAGATCAGCTACCAGCAGCCGTTCACCTTCCTGCCGGCGCCGCTCGATCGGTTCGGGGCCGTCCTGAACTACACCTACGTCCAGTCCGAGATCGAATACGCGACCTCGGCCACCTCGGGCGTGACGGTGACCGACGACCTCGTGAACCTGTCGCCCAAGGCCTACAACGCGACGCTCTACTATGAAGACGAGCGGTTCAGCGCCCGCGTCTCGGCGTCCTACCGCGACGACTATCTGCAGACGGTTCCGGGCCGCAACAGCAGCACCGTGGCCGGGGCGACCAACACCAACGACGTGGAAGGCAAGCGCGAGACGTTCAACGTCGATGCCTCGGCCAGCTTCAAGGTGGATGACAGCCTGAGCCTCACGTTCGAGGGGCTTAACCTCACCGACGAGTACAACGACCAGTACATCTCTTCGACGGCGGATCGTTCGTCCGTCTACCACCACACGGGGCGCCAGTTCTACTTCGGCCTCCGGTACACCTTCTAGTCATTCTCCTTGCGCGGACTGGGCGCCGGGCACACCCCCGGCGCCCTTCTTTTTTCCGGCGGCGAGCGTAAGGCTGACGGCGCGCGAGGGAGAGAGTTTCCATGACCTGTGACCGAATGGCCGTGCTGGCCGCGATGATCGACCAGGGGGTCATCCCCGTCTTCTATCACCCCGACGTAGAGACCTGCGTCAACGTCATCCAGGCCTGCGCCAATGGCGGGGCCCGCTGCATCGAATTCACCAACCGCGGTGAATTCGCGGCCCATACCTTCCTCGACGTGACGCGGCATTTCGCCAAGGCCGACCCGTCGGTGATCATGGGCGTGGGCAGCATCGTCGATGCGCCGACCGCCGGCCTGTTTATCGCCAACGGGGCCAAGTTCGTCGTCGGCCCGATCCTCAACGCCGAGGTCGCCCGTGTCTGTAACCGGCGCATGATCCCCTATTCGCCCGGCTGCGGCAGCGCGACGGAGATCAGCCAGGCCCAGGAGCTGGGCAGCGAGATCGTCAAGGTCTTCCCCGGCGAGAGCGTTGGCGGCCCGACCTTCGTCAAGAACGTGCTGGGGCCGATGCCCTGGACCAAGATCATGCCCACCGGCGGGGTCGATCCCGACGAGGCGTCCCTGCGCGAATGGTTCGGCGCGGGCATCGTCGCCGCCGGCATGGGCAGCAAGCTGATCACCAACGACCTGCTCAAGGCGGGCGACTGGGCGGGCATCGAAGCCCGCGTGCGCAAGACCGTGGATCTCATCGCCAAAATCCGGAGAGAGCTCGCTTGAGCGACCCAACCTTGACTGAATCTGTCCTGAATGTCCGCCCGGCCAGCGAGACCCGCTGGGACTGCGCCTCGTTTGGCGAGGTGATGCTGCGCTTCGACCCCGGTTTCGGCCGGGTGCGCAACGCGCGGTCCTTCCAGGTCTGGGAGGGCGGGGGCGAGTACAATGTCGCCCGCGCCATGCGCAAATGCTGGGGCAAGCGCGCCACGGCGGTCACCGCCCTGCCGGTCAACGACCTGGGCTGGCTGGTCGAGGACCTGATGATGCAGGGCGGCGTGGACATGAGCCACGTGGTCTGGCGCGACTTCGACGGCCTGGGCCGCAACACCCGCGTGGGGCTGAACTTCACCGAGAAGGGTTTCGGCGTTCGCCCGGCCCTCGGCTGCAGCGACCGTGGCCACAGCGCCGCCTCGCAGATCCGCCCCGGCGAGGTGAACTGGGAGAAGCTGTTCGGCGAGGAGGGCGTGCGCTGGTTCCACACCGGCGGCATCTTCGCGGCCCTGGCCAGCAATACCGCCGAAGCGGTGATCGAGGCCGTCGAGGTCGCCCGCAAGTACGGCACGATCGTCAGCTATGACCTGAACTACCGCGCCTCCCTGTGGAAGAGCCAGGGCGGCAAGCCCGGCGCCCAGAAGGTCAACCGCCACATCGCCCAGTACGTCGATGTGATGATCGGCAACGAAGAGGACTTCACCGCCTGCCTCGGCTTCGAGGTCGAGGGCCTGGACGAACACATCTCGTCGATCGACCCAGCCAACTTCAAGCGCATGATCGAGACGGCGGTAGCTCAGTTTCCCAACTTCAAGGTCGCCGCCACGACCCTGCGCAACGCCAGGACCGCCAGCGTCAACGACTGGTCGGCCGTGCTCTACGCCGGCGGCGAATTCTACCAGTCGGTGATGCGCGAGAACCTGGAGATCTACGACCGGGTCGGCGGCGGCGACGGCTTCGCCTCCGGGCTCGCCTACGGCTTCCTGGAAGGGAAGGGGCCGCAGGCCGCCGTCGAGTACGGCGCGGCCCACGGGGCCCTGGCCATGACCACCCCCGGCGACACCTCCATGGTCCGCGCCGCGGAGGTGGAGGCGGTGATGCAGGGCAAGGGCGCGCGGGTTATCCGGTAGCTAGGCCTCCGAAAAGAGGCGCACGGCGATTGCCTTGACCGCCTTCCGGGCTTCGGCGGTCACGGTTGTGTTGGTGAGAATCACGGCCGCACTCCGGCGGGCAGGGTCGAGGTAGGCGGCGGTGAATACGCCCGGGTCGCCGCCCCAGTGATTGGGGCGGGCGACGCCGTCGAGCTTTGACTCCATCCAGCCGAGGCCCTGGCCGGTCAGCCAGTCCGGCAGTCCGGCCGGAGCCCGCATGGCCAACATTCCTGCGGCCGCATCTTCGCCGAGCAGCCTGGCGCCGCCGGCCCTTCCGCCGTTGGCGGCCGCGGCGGCGAACCGCGTGAAGTCGGTGACTGAGCAGCGCAGCATGCTGCCCGGCCAGTCCGGCGCGCAGATCGCTTCGACGGGGGTGAGCCTTCCGTCGACCGGGTCGTAACCGGTCGCCCGCAGGCGCGCAGGCGTCTCCGCGATCGTCCAGCTCGTATGACGCATGCCGAGCGGGGCGAACATCTGGCGGCGGGTCTGTTCGCGCATGTCCTGGCCTCCGATCCGCCCGGCGAGGTAGCCCAGCAGGGCGTAGCCGACATTGCTGTAGTCCCAGGCCGCGCCGGGCGCTCTGTCCGAGAAGCAGCCTTCGGCCGACCAGTGCGCGCCGCCGGGAACCAGGTAGCCGGTCAGAAGGTCGCGGAGGGACAGGGCGGAGTCGGCGCCGCGACTGCGGAAGTCGATCTCATAGTATTTCGCGTCCGATATGCCCGAGGTGTGGGTCAGAAGCTGTCGCCAGGTGATCGGCGATTGCGGGAAGCGCGGAGAGGCGAGGGGGAAGTCCAGGCGCGGCGCCACCGGATCGTCCAGGTTCAGGCGGCCTTGCTCCGCCAGCCGCGCAACGGCGGTGGCGGTCACCGTCTTGGTCAGCGAAGCGGCGTGGAACATCGTGTCGGTCGTGACCGGCCGTTTCAATGCGATGTCCGCCAGGCCGTAGCCACGGGCCAGGCGCACCTTGCCGTCGCGGGCGAAACCCACGGCCAGCCCCGGGATCCCGGCCTTGACCCTTTCGGCCTCGATGAAGGCGCCGAGCGCGTCTCCGGGGGCAACGGCGAAGGCGTACCCGGGGAGAGCCGCGACGAGGCCCCCGGCCAGGATCAGGCGGCGGCTGGGTTGGGAGATGTCTGGCACCGGTCTTCCTCCAAGATCCACGGCTCCGGATCGCTTGCATCGAGATATGTAGGTGCCTACATATATGTCAAGATCAAGGTCAAGGCGCCAGGAGGCGGGACGCGATGACGGACGACTATACGCGGGAGGCGGGTGGGGCGGCGATCGGGGCGCGGCTGCGGCGGTTGTCAGCGGCCTTCGACGGAGATGCCACCCGGGTCTACGCCGCCCTCGGCATCGCCTTCGAGCAGCGCTGGTACGGCGTGCTTAATCAGATCGCGCTGCGGGGGCCGGCGACGGTGGGCGAACTGGCCACGACGCTGCGCATCACCCATGTGTCCGTCAGTCAGACCCGTCAATCCCTGGAGAAGGCGGGCCTGGTCGTCACGCAGCCCGACGACGAGGACGCCCGCCGCAAGCGCCTGGCCCTGACGCCGGCCGGCCAGGCGCTGGTCGATCGGCTGACGCCGCTGTGGGACGTCTTCGCCGACGCGGCGCTGGCGCTGGACGCCGAGGCTGGAGGCCTGGCGATCGCGTTGGACAGGGTGGATGACGCCCTGGCGCGCCGGTCGTTGTTTGACCGAATCATGGATCGCGCCAAGGCGCCGTGAGAGCTCCTACAGCTTCACCGGCTCCATCTTCGGGGTCAGCAGGTGGACCACGCCCAGGGCGACCAGATAGGCGCTGGCCGCGACGACGAAGATCGGCGTGTAGGTCCCGATCGTGTCCAGCACCCAGCCGGCGTAGCGGGCCATGGCCATGCCGCCGATGGCGCCGATCATGCCGCCGATGCCGATCACCGACCCCACGGCCGAGCGCGGGAAGACGTCACCCGGCAGGGTGTAGAGGTTGGCCGAAAAGCCCTGGTGCGCCGCCGTGGCCAGGCCGATGACGCCGACCGCGACCCACAGGTTGTCGGCCATGGCGGCGAAGCCCACGGGCACGGCGCAGACGGCGCAGATCAGCATGGCGGTCTTGCGCGCCGCGTTGAGGCTCAGGCCGCGCTTCATCAGGGTCGAGGACAGCCAGCCGCCGCCGACGCTGCCCATGTCCGACAGCAGATAGATGGCGATCAGCGGCGGGCCGAAGGTCTTCAGGTCCAGGCCATGGCGCTTGCCGAGGAAGTCGGGCAGCCAGAACAGGAACATCCACCAGATCGGGTCGATCAGGAACTTGCCCAGGGCGTAGGCCCAGGTTTCCCGTTTGGTGAACAGCTTCAGCCAGCTGACCTTTTCGACCGGGTCGGCGGGATCCTGTTCGATATGGGCCAGTTCCGCCGCCGTGACCTTGGCGTGCTCGCGCGGGCGGCGATAGACCAGCAGCCAGATCGGCAGCCAGATCAGCCCGGCCACGCCGGTGATGATGAAGGCCATCTGCCAGCCCCAGGCCAGCACGATGCCCGGAATGATCAGCGGGGTGACGATGGCGCCGATGTTGGTGCCGGCGTTGAAGATACCGGTGGCGAAGGCGCGTTCCGTCTTGGGAAACCACTCGGTGACCGCCTTGATGCCGCCCGGGAAGCCGCCGCCTTCGCCCACGCCCAGCGCCATGCGGGCGAAGATGAAGCCGGTCAGGCCGCGCGCCCCGGCATGGGCGATATGGGCCAGCTGCCAGATCAGGAAGGCGATGCCGAAGCCCCAGCGGGCGCCCAGCCTGTCCATCACCCGCCCGAAGGCCAGGTAGGCGACCGCGTAGGAGGCCTGGAAGAACAGGATCAGGTTGGCGTAGTCGGTCTCGTTCCAGCCGAACTCCTTGCTCAGGGTCGGTTTGAGCAGGCCGATCGTCTGGCGGTCGACATAGTTGATCACCATGGCGGCGAACAGCAGCCAGACCACGACCCAGCGGTAGTTTCCAACCCGCGCGGTCGGCGCGGCGACGGTCTCGGTGGTCATGGAACCCTCCCTAACGGGCGGCCGGTCTCGCGACCTCTGCGACGCAGAGAATCTCGCCGAACTCGCCGAAACTGACGCGGGCCGTCTGGCCCGCCGTGATCTCATGAATGCCGGTCGCCGCGCCCGTCGTCACGTACTGACCGGCGGTCAGCGGACGGCCGCGCGCGGCGCAGTGGCCCAGCAGGAAGGCGAGGGCGGCGGCCGGGCCGCCCGGCGTCGAGGCCGCCGTGCCGGCCCCGACCGGGGCGTCGTCGATGAAGGTCTCGCAGGCCATCGACGCGTCGGCGCGGCCTCGCCAGCCGGGAATCTCCGGCCCCACCACCAGAGCGGCGTTGTTGCCGAAGTCGGACGCCACCACGGTCGAGCCCAGGTCGTTGATGGCCTTCAGCGGGCTGCCGGCGAACTCCACCCCGATATGCAGGCCGCCGACCAGCGCCAGGGCCTCGGCGACCGTCCAGTCGGTCTTGCTGGCGGGGGCGTCCAGGGCCAGGCGATAGACGAACTCGGCCTCGACGGCCGCGAAGCCTCCGGCGATGACCGGCAGCGCCACCGCCTCGCCCGGGCGCGGCGTGCGCAGGGCCTCGCGGAAGGTCGGGCCGGCGACTCGTTCTTCGCCCAGCCGCGCCTGGAGGTGTGGTGGCACTCGCCCGACCTTCCAGCCGGCGATGGCGTCGGGAAACAGGCCGATGGCCGCATCCTGGATCAGGTAGGCCTGGTCCAGGCTCGCCGGAATGGCGCCGGGAAAGGCGGGCAGGGCCCGGGCGGCGCGGCGGGCGTCGACAAAGGTCCGCGCGATCGTCGCGGGGTCGGCCGTCGATGCGGCCGGCGTCGTCGATGGCCTTGCCCCTGACGTCACGCCCCTTGTCCTCCCCCGTCGCATGGCCCCAGTTTCAGGGTCCGGATTGTGTCTAGAGGAAACCGGTGTCATTTTCAACGCCAAGCGGCGCGATGATCCTCGAATGCAGCCGGACCAGGGAGTGAAGCCCATGTTGCGACCCGTTATGATCGGCCTCGGCCTCAGTCTGTTGGCCGGCGGCGCGGCCCTGGCCCAGTGGCCATTCGGCAAGGCCGATTCGCCGCCCGTGGCCGCCGCGCCGGCGCGACTCGCCTTCCCCGGAGCGCAAGGCTGGGCGGCCACGACGCCCGGCGGGCGCGGCGGCCGACTCATCCGCGTCACCACCCTGGCGGCCGCGGGGCCCGGATCCTTCCGCGAGGCGGTGGAGACCAGGGGGCCGCGCACGGTGGTGTTCGAGGTCGGCGGCGTCATCGACCTGGGCGGCCAGACCCTGACCATCCGCGAGCCGTTTCTGACCATCGCCGGCCAGACCGCCCCCTCGCCGGGCGTGACCTTCATCAAGGGCGGCCTCGACATCGCCACCCACGACGTCGTCGTGCGCCATATCCGCGTGCGGCCGGGCGAGGCGGGCTTTCCCAAGAAGAGCGGCCACGACTTCGATTCGATTTCCACCCAGGGGATCAGTTTCAACGTCATCGTCGATCACTGCACCCTGACCTGGGGCACGGACGAGAACCTGTCGGCCTCCGGCCCGCGTTTCGTCGGCAAGACGCCGCAGGAGTGGCGCGCGGGCACCTCGCGCAACATCACCTTCTCGCAGAACATCATCGCCGAGAGCCTGCGCAATTCGACCCACGGCAAGATCGAGCACTCCAAGGGCACCCTGATCCACGACAACGTCACGGGCGTGCTGATCTGGGGCAACCTCTACGCCCACAACTACGAGCGCAATCCGATGCTCAAGGGCGGCGTCTGGGCGGCGATCGTCAACAACCTGATCTTCAATCCCGGCCAGCGGGCGATCCACTACAACCTGATGGCCGAGGAATGGGGGACCAGCCCCTGGCAGGTCGGCCGGCTGGCGGTCGTGGGCAACGTGCTGCGGGCCGGTCAGGACACGCCGGAGGGCCTGCCCCTGATGATGCTCGGCGGCTATGGCGACGTCGAATATTTTGGCCGCGACAACATCGCCGTGGATCGCTGGGGCGCGCCGCTGCCGATGTTCGGCCGCTACACCACCACGCCGGCGAAGATCATCATGCTCAACAAGGCCCCGTTCTGGCCGGCGGGCCTCACCGCCATTCCGGCCGAACAGGTCCAGCAGTGGGTGCTTCAGAACGCCGGCGCCCGGCCGTGGGATCGCGACGCCAACGACGTGCAGCTGATCAGCGACGTCGCCGAGGGACGGGGCGAGATCATCGACTCCGAGAATGACCTGCACGGCTATCCGGCGCACGCCCCGACCAGCCGGCCGTTCGTCGAGGCCGACTGGAACCTCGAGGACATGACGCCGAAGCGTGCGGACGTGCTCGACGCCGGGGCCAAGGCCAGGGGGACCTGAACGGCCGCCCCGGGGCTCCCTACGTCCCCGGCTGCACGTACGGCACGCGGGCGAACAGCGCCCGCTCGGCGCCGCGCGGATCATCCTCCATCCGGGGCGGGCCGTCGAAGATCATCGTCTGGCGGCGGGGCAGGGTGTAGGCCGCCCACCCCGGATCGCCGGTCCGGGCGAAGGCGATGAAGGCGTCCTGCATCGCCCGCGACACCGCCCGGGCGTCCTCCGCCGTTCCGGTGATCGAGCCCGGCGCGTCCAGGGTCCCGAACACCAGCGGGATGTCGAGCATGTGCGGCGAGCCCCATTTGCCGCCGTCCTTCGGGCTCTTCCAGTCCAGCTGGTAGACGAAGGCCGGCGCGCCCTGGGCGGCCCGGGCCTCCGCCTCGATCACGGCCGCCCGCCAGGAGCGCGAGGCGGTGCTGGCGGCGAAGAACACCTCGCTGGGCGACCAGGCCGGATAGAGCCGCCGATACTCGGCCACGACCGTTTCCGGGCTGATGTCCACCCGCAACTCCGGCGCCAGCCGGGCCGGCAGCGCGTCCCAGGTCAGGCGATGATTGCGCGGATCAGCGCCAAGGAAGGCGCGCGTCTCGTCATGGGTGTTGCCGATGATCATCGGGATGCCCGCCGACTGGTCCGGCGCGTCGGGCCAGAACGGGTGGCGCGTCAGGCTCCGGTCGTCGAGCACCGGCCCGAAATAGAGCCCGCCCGACGGCAGGATCGGGTCCTTCACCGCCATCGCCTCGACCAGCCGCGCGGCGGGCAGGGCGGCCAGGTCGCCGACCCGGTCCTGCGCCAGCCCCAGCGCCTCGAGAAAGGCTTCGGTCCGCCGCCGGGCGTTCAGCGGCCCCGACGCGGTGACCTGCTGGCCGCTCATGGTCGCGGCGCGGTGGAACAGGCCCTTCGCCGCCGGCATGGCCATCAGGGTGGCGATCTTGGCCCCGCCGCCGGACTGGCCAAACAGCATGACCCGGCCCGGGTCCCCGCCGAACGCGGCGATGTTGTCGCGCACCCATTGAAGCCCCAGCACCAGGTCCAGCTGGCCGGCGTTGCCGGAGTCGGCCCAGCGCGGATCGCCGAACCGGCCCAGCGACAGATAGCCGAACGGCCCGAGCCGGTGGTTCAGCGTCACCACCACCACGTCGCCGCGCGTCGCCAGCCGCGTTCCGTCGTAGAGCGGACTGGATCCCGACCCGGCGCCGTAGGCGCCGCCGTGGATATAGACCATCACCGGCCGCCGGGCCGCGTCGGCGCCGGGGGTCCAGACATTGAGGAACAGGCAGTCTTCGGAGGTCGGCGTCTCGTCGCCCCGCTGCGGCGAGCCCGGGCCGAAGGCGACGGCGTCGCGGACCCCGGACCAGGGCGTCGGCGGAACCGGCGGCTGGAACCGCCGCGGCCCGGTGTCGGCGCCATATCGCAGACCCCGGAACACCAGCAGGCCGCTCTCGCACCGGCCGCGCACCGCGCCGGCCGTGGTGCGGACCACCGGCCCAAAGGGCGGCGCGGCGACGGCGGGGCCCGCCGCCATCGCGGCGGCCAGCGCCAGCACCGCGTCTCGTCGAGAAATCCGCATCCGCCACCATCCTGACACCGGTGACATAACCCGCCGGAAGCCGATGGTGAAGCCCGGCCGCCGCCATCCCGATGGTCACGGCCGAGGCCCCCGCCCGATAGCGCTGGAGGCCCGGCCCGGGCGCTGTTAGAAGCCCGCCAACGGACGGGTGGCCGAGTGGTTTAAGGCAGCGGTCTTGAAAACCGCCGTGGGTGCGAGCCCACCGTGGGTTCGAATCCCACCCCGTCCGCCATTCCGCGTCAGCCCCAAGGCCTGGACGATTGACGGACGCTGTTCGAACAGCTTCCGCTTCCGGCCCGGCGGCGGCTGTTCACGCGCTTGACCCGCTCCGTCGGTAGACGGCCGGCGAAACCCCGAGACGGCGTTTGAAGGCGCGCGAAAAGGATACTTCGGACCCATACCCGACCCTCTCCGCCACCTCGGGCAGTGACAGGCGCGTGCGCAGAAGCAGGTCGCGCCCGACAATGATCCTCCAGGTCGAAAGGTATTCGATCGGCGAAACGGCGACCGTTTCCTTGAACGCCTTCGACAAGGCGGAGCGTGACATGCCCGCGCTCCGGGCAAGGCTCGGCAGATCAAGGGACGCGGCGTAGTCCGAATGGATGTGAGAAACCGCCTTGGCGAGCCGGGCGTCGGCGAGGGCGCGCAGAAAGCCGCTGTCGGCGCCATTGTCGCGGTAGTGCTCCCGGATGATCCGCACCAGCAGCGCCTCGGCATGCCGATCAACGATCAGCTGGAACCCCGGCTCCGCGTCCGCCAGTTCGAGAATGATCTGGTCCAGCAAGACAAACAGCGAGGATTGCTGGCGACCGCGCGCGGAACGGAGATGGACGAAGTCGGGCAGGCCGTCGAACAGCGGGTGGGCGACCTCGCTGCTGTAGGCGAAATGGCCGCAGATGATCCGCGCCGGGCGCTGGCCAGTCGAAAACAACGGTTCCGGGTCGGCAAGGGATTTCATGAGCGCCTCGCCCGAAACCGGGGGCCGTCCTGGCGTGTCGGTCAGCACATGCGCCGCGCCGCGCGGGAAGAGAAGGACCTCGCCGGTCCGCACCTCGCGGGTTTCTCCCCGATATTCCAGGACGCAGGAGCCGCCCGTGACCGCGTGAAACTGCGCGAAGGCCTTGCCGCCCATCGCGATCGCGAAGGGCGCGTGAAACTCGCGCTCGAAATAGACGCAGGCTTCGAGCTGCACACGCTTCATGACCTCGCTGAGGGGGTCGGTCATCGTCGGCTCCCAAGGATCGAACCATCGAGGTCCGGCATGGAGCCAAACGCATTCAGAATCCAGCTGGAACGGATTTGAAAAGACGATCGGTATGGTTTCCTGGCATCTGGATCATGTGTTTTCGGCGGCCCGCTGGGCATGTTGTGCGGACAGCAATCAAGGGAACTGCACACATGAAAATGAAATCTCTGGTCCTGTCGGCGCTCGTCGCGATGCCTTTGGTCGCGGGGGCCGCGCTGGCCGCGGAACCTTTCGACCCGAGCAAACCGGCGGTGGTTCAGCATGAATCGCTGTCCTACTTCGCGCTGAACGAGGCCATAAGCATGGCCGACGCCTACGGCGCGCTTGCCGATGGCGCGCATGGCTCCTTTGGCAAGTTTCCGGCGCATTTCGACGCCGGGCCTCATACCCACACCGGCGCCTATCACGGCGTGGTCATCAAAGGCGTGATGACCAACCCGTTCGGCAACGAGACCAATCCGCCGCGTATGGGGCCGGGTTCCTATTGGTACGTTCCCGCGGGCATGGCGCACTCCACCGCCTGCGTGTCGGACGAACCTTGTGAATTCTACTTCTATGCGGATTCCGGGTTCGATTTTCACCCGACGAAGTAGTGAGGGGCGGCGTGGCCTCGGCCGCGCCGCCGAAATCCGCGTCAGCCGGTCATTCCTTCGGGTCCCCGGGATAGGCGTGGCGAACACCGGCGGGGTCCTCGATGCGCAGGGGGCCGCCGGGCTCGCCGGTCAGGTAGCCGGGGCCGATCGGCGCCTTGCCGTGGCCATCGGGGATGTCGAGGATGTAGGTCGGCTGGCACAGGCCCGACAGGTCGCCGCGCAGGGCCCGCATCAGGGCCTGGCCCTGCGCGATCGGCACGCGGAAGTGGCCGGTGCCGGGCGCCAGGTCGCCCTGGTGCAGATAGTAGGGCTTGATCCGCGTCTCGACGAAGGCCCGCATCAACGCGCCCAGGGTGGCGGCGTCGTCATTGACCCCGCGCAGCAGCACCGTCTGGCTGACCATCGGCAGGCCGGCGTCGATGATCTTCGCGCAGGCGGCCCGGGCCTCGACCGTCAGCTCGCGCGGATGGTTGGCGTGCAGGGCGACATAGACGGCCTTGGTCGGGCTCTTCAGCGCCGCGACCAGGTCGTCGGTTACCGTCTCGGGGGCGACCACGGGCACGCG
The DNA here is from genome assembly GCA_030645575.1 of Caulobacter sp. Classification (GTDB taxonomy): domain Bacteria; phylum Pseudomonadota; class Alphaproteobacteria; order Caulobacterales; family Caulobacteraceae; genus Caulobacter. Next base: position 15,858 of record JAUSMJ010000029.1, read on the forward strand.
GCTGTGAAAGCGCACGACCCGCACGTGATCGATGGCCTCCAGCCGCGCCATGACCTCGCGCAGGCGGCGGGGCGACAGCACCAGCGGGTCGCCGCCGGTCAGGATCACCTCCCAGATGGCCGGGGTCGCGGCGATATAGGCCAGGGCCGCGTCGAGCCGCGCCGGGGTCAGGGTTCCCGCGCCATCGGGCCCGACCACCTCGCGCCGGAAGCAGAACCGGCAATAGACCGCGCAGGTGTGGGTCAGCTTCAGCAGGGCCCGGTCGGGATAGCGATGGACGATCCCCTCGACCGGGCTGTGGGCCTCGTCGCCGACGGGATCGGCCGACTCGATCGGCAGGGCGTCCAGCTCGGCGCGGTCGGGGACGAACTGGCGGGCGATGGGGTCGGCCGGGTCGCTCGCGTCGACCAGGGCGGTCATCGCCGGGGTGATGGCCACGGCGTAGCGCGCCGCCACGGCCTCGAGCGACGGGAGGCGATCGGCGGGCAGCAGGCCGGCGTCGGCCAGCGCCTCGAGCGTGCGTAGGGTCGGGGTCTCGCTCATGACGCCACCGGAACCCACAGCACCTGGTCGATCCGCGTCGCGCCGGTCGCCAGCATCGCCAGCCGGTCGAAGCCGAGCGCCGCGCCGGCGGCGTCGGGCATCGCGCCGAGCGCGGCCAGGAAGTCCTCGTCGATCGGATAGCGCTCGCCGTGGACGCGGGCCTTCTCGTCCATCTCCGCCTCGAAGCGGCGGCGCTGTTCGACCGGGTCGGTCAGTTCGCCGAAGGCGTTGGCCAGCTCGACGCCGCAGGCATAGAGCTCGAACCGTTCGGCCACGCGCGGATCGTGCGCCGTCGGTCGCGCCAGGGCCGCCTCGGCGACCGGGTATTCGCACAGGATGGCGGCGCGGCCGACGCCGAGGTTCGGCTCGACCTTCTCGACCATCACCCGGCTGAAGACGTCGGCCCAGGTGTCGTCGGCGGCGACGCGGATGCCCGCCGCGCGCGCCGCGCAGGCCAGCGCGTCCCGGTCCGTCGAACCGTCGGCGGCGACGCTGGCCAGCAGGTCGATCCCGGCGAAGCGATCATAGGCCTCCGCCACCGTGATCCGTTCCGGCGTCGCGAAGGGGTCGACCTCCAGCCCGCGGAAGCGAAAGCGCGCCGTGCCGGCCGTCTCCGCCGCCAGGGCCAGGATCGCCGCGCAGTCGTCCATCAGGGTCTCGTAGGGCGCCGCGGTCCGATACCACTCCAGCAGGGTGAACTCGGGATGGTGCAGGGGCCCGCGCTCGCGGTTGCGCCAGACCCGGGCGAACTCGAAGATCTTCTCCTCCCCCGCCGCCAGCAGCTTCTTGCACGCGAATTCCGGCGAGGTGTGCAGGTAGAAGGCCCTGCGCTCACCCGTCAGGCTCAGGGCCTCGGTGGCGAAGGCGTGCAGATGGGCCTCGTTGCCGGGCGAGACCTGCAGGCAGGCGGCCTCGGTCTCGACGAACCCCTGGCCCTCGAACCAGCGCCGCAGCGCCGCCTTGACGCGGTTGCGGGCCAGCAGGAACGGCCGCCGGTCGGCATGGACGTCCGCGCGCCACCAGGGGGTCGGAAGGGGGCTGGTCAAGGTCGGCGCCACCGGGTCAGACGCCTGCGTCGGCGAGACGCCAGGCGGGATGAAGCGAGAACTACTGGAGATTTTGGCTCGGGACGCTATGGAGCGGGGGAACATATTCTTCCAGCACAATCGTGGCCGCCTCCGGGGCCGCCACCGAACTTCAGGGACGCATCACGTGAAGGTTGCCGCCAGCTCGCTCCGCAAGGGCGCCGTCGTTGAACTCGACGACAAGCTCTATGTCGTTCTGAGCGCCGAGAACATCCACCCGGGCAAGGGCACGCCGGTGACCCAGCTCAACATGCGCCGCATCTCCGACGGGGTGAAGGTCGCCGAGCGCTACCGCACCACCGAGGTGGTCGAGCGCGCCATGGTCGATCAGCGGGAGCATACCTTTCTCTACAAGGACGGCGAAGGGTTCCACTTCATGAACCCGGAAACCTACGAACAGTACGTCGGCACGGAAGACATGGTCGGCGACGCGGCGGCCTATCTGCAGGACGGCATGGCCATCTCGCTGTCGATCTACAATGAAACGCCGATCGCCATCGAACTGCCCCGCACCGCGACGCTCGAAATCGTCGATACCGAACCGTCGATGAAGGGCCAGACGGCCTCCTCGTCCTACAAGCCGGCGCTGCTGTCCAATGGCGTCAAGACCATGGTCCCGCCCTATATCGCGGCCGGCACGCGGATCGTCGTCCTGACCGAGGACGGCTCCTACCTCGAGCGCGCGAAGGACTAGGATTTCACGGGGCCGGGCGCCGAGGCGCGCCTCGGGGCGCCCGATAGCGTTTGCAGGCCCCGCCCGATCATCGTCCCGCGGGGAGGGCTTCGGACCGCGGCTGGCGGCGGCGGCGCTCGTGGCCGCCGCCGCGCCGCGATCTATTCGGTGACGGCCGTGATGGTCGCCGTGCCGGAATTGCCGGCCGTGTCGTTGTAGGTCGTCGAGAAGCCGACGGTCGAACCCATTTCGCCGAACGTGACGCAGAGTTCCTGGCCCTCGACCTGGCCGCAGATCTTCTTGGCGGCTTCGTCGAGGGTATAGGGCGACGCCGGCTGGCCGTTGGCGCTGGCCGTGCCGTCCGTATTGAACACCACCGTGGTGGTCTGGCCGTCGTTGCGGGCGAACTCGACCGTGGTCGAGGCGGCGAGCGCCGGCGTGGCGACGAGCGCGAGCCCGGCGATGGCGATGAGCAGTCTGGTCTTCATGATTTTCCCCCTGGTTTCCTTCCGGCCTCGTGTCGCGCCGGCGGCCGGGAGGTTAGGCGCGCGCGCGGAAATGGCAATCGGCGCGAACGCGGCGGCTGTCCCCGTTTTGGGGATCCACCATGCCGGCGGCGCCCCGGCGCGCGGTTCGCCCGGCCGGTTGCGTCCTCGCCGGGATTGCCCGAGTCTGGCATCGAGGGCCGCGCGTCGATGGCCAGGAGAATTTCGTCATGAGCCGTTTCACCGGTCCCGTTCGCCAGAACGGCTATGTCGTGCGCGACGTCGAGGCGGCGATGAAGCACTGGATCGACGTGCTGGGCGTGGGGCCGTTCTTCTATATCGAGAAGGTCCCGGTCGACTGGTTCCGCCACCGGGGCGTCGCCCATGACATCGAGCTGTCGATCGCGCTGGCCAACAGCGGCGACCTGCAGATCGAGCTGATCCAGCAGCGCAATGACGTGCCGTCGATGTACCGCGAGTTCGCGGCCCGCCATGGCGAGGGGCTGCAGCACATGTCCTGGTGGTCGACGTCCTACCAGGCCGACTATGACGCGGCCCTGGCGCGCGGCCTGACCATTGGCCACGAAGGCCAGATCAACGGCCCCAACGGCCGCTTCGCCTATTTCGACACCGACCAGGACCATGCCGGCACGGTGATCGAGCTGTCAGACGTCAGCGGGACCAAGATGCGCTTCTTCGACCACATCCGCCGCGCCGCCATGGGCTGGGATGGCGCGGACCCGATCCGGGCGGTGACCTAGCCGGCTCCGCCGCGCCCGGGAAAAACGCCCGCGCTCAAAGGTCTGATTTTTCACGATTTATTCGCGGATATCCGACCGCGCCGAAACCATCTCCGCCGCCGCGCCGGGACCGGGCCTATGCTTGCGCCATCCTCGCCGCACGGGGAGGGCGTATGGCCATGCGACCTTGCGGCGGCGGGGACGATGATCGAGCGGAACTGTTCATCGGGACCGGCATCCGTGCGCCGGCCCGTCCGCCGGGATCGCGTCGGCTAAGCGCTAAGACCGCTGCCTACCGACGCCCCCGCCAAAACGGTCACCGCGGAGCGTTCCCGACTGCCGCGAGCCTGCCCAAGCCTGCCCCTCTTGCACCCGGCGACAGCCGGGGCGCTCCGCGCCACCTCCCCAACTTCAGCCCGCACAGGCGTGAAGCCGCGAAGCCGCGCGCGGGGACATGCACTTCAGTGCGTGTCCCCTCCGTCGGCAAGGGACACGCACTGAAGCGCATGTCCCTCCCACGCGGCCGGCTAGTCGACGACCGCCCAGGTGCCGTCGGGCTGACGGCAGGCGTGGCCGCGCGAAATCTGGCGCCGGCCCTGGATGTAGATCGTCTGGGTGAAGGTGGTGCAGCGGAAGCCGGACCGGTCATTGTAGTAGTTGCCGACCACGACATCGCCGCGGTGACGGCTGCGCGGGTTGTTCCAGCTGTAGCGGGCGCCCGGCCGGCCGGAGTTGAAGCCGTTGTAGTAGGAACGGTAGGCGTAGCTGCGATCCTCGCAGTCCATGTCCTTGGTCATGGCCGCGCCGAGGGCGCCCCCGATGATCACGCCGGCGGCGGTGGAGCCGCCCCGGCCGTCGCCGGCGGCGTTGCCGATCAGGCCGCCGATCAACGCGCCGAGCAGCACGCCGGCCGGATCGGTCGAGGTGCGGCACTCGCGGTAGTAGACGTCATCCTGATAGCTGTAGGTGCGCCGGTAGGACTGGTTCCAGCGCTGGTCGCGGTCGTCGCGGTAGACCGTTTCCAGGATCAGACCCGTGGCGATGGCGGCGAGGAAATAGTTGTTGTCGCCGTAGTGATACCAGCGATAGCCACGGGGCGGCTGGCGCAGGCCGCGCTGGCGCCAGTCCCGGGCGAAGTTCTGGTCCTGGCGGTACCGCGGCGGCAGGCGGTCGCCGCGCGACCAGCGGGGGCCGCCCGGCCGATAGTCGTGGGTCTGGCCACGATCGCGATAGTCGGGCCGGTCGGGATACGAAGGCTGGGCCAGAGACGACCCGCCGCCCAGCAGCGACAGGGCAAGGGCCGTCGTCAGAACGATTTTCATGGTTGGTCTCCTCGCCGGCGGACGGCCAGTACGCGGCGCCGCCAGCCTCTCGTTTCGGGGGAGGTCGATTACTGCCAGAGACCGTGCGCCCTCCCGGGCGCGGGCAGTTTGACGCACATCAACCTGCGGCGGTTTCGCGGGCCGTCAGCGCGCGTAGCCGACGTCCGCCCCCGTTCCGGACTGGCCCCGCGCCGCCTGGGTGGCCCAGTCGAGATCGTCCAGATAGCGGTCGGCGACGGTCAGGTGCACGGGCGACAGCATGAGGTGAAGGCCGCGCGGCCGGGTGATGGCGCTGGTCACCCAGCCCCGCTCGTACAGCTTGCCCAGGATGGCCAGGCAGTCGACGTCCTCGCGGGTGAAGGCGAGGATGCCCAGCCGTGGCGCGCCGACGACGGAAAAGCCGCGCGCGCGGACGCCCGCCTCGATGATCTCGCGCGCCCGGGTCACCTCGCCATGTTTGGCGCGGTAACCATCGACGCCCAGCACCTGCATCACCGCCCAGGCCGCCGCGATGGCCCCGCCCGGACGCGTCCCGGCCAGGGTCGGGGTGGTCATCGGGCCCGCCGGCCAGTCCCCGACCTGAAAGATCATATGTTTCTTCAGGTCCTCCGAGCGGAAGAACACGGTCGAGGCGCCCTTGGCGCAGTAGCCGTATTTGTGCAGGTCGGCCGACATCGAGCGCACGCCCGGCACCTCGAAGTCGAACGGCGGCACGTCACCGCCGTTCATCCGCACGAACGGCGCGATATAGCCGCCGACGCAGGCGTCCACGTGCAGCCACAGGTCGCGCCGCAGGGCCAGGGCGCCGAGCGCCTCGATCGGGTCGATCAGGCCGAACGGGAAACAGGGGGCCGAGCCGACGATCATGATGGTGGCGTCATCGACCGCCGCCTCGATGGCCTGGGGATCGGCGAGGAAGTCCTTCAGCGGCGTGCGCCGCACCTCGATCTCCATCACCAGGCAGGCCTTGTCGAAGGCCGGATGGGCCGAGTGTGGCAGCACCAGGTTCAGCGGCCCCTGCCGGCCACGCACCTTGCGGGCGTAGTCGCGCGCGGCCTTGACCGCCATCAGGATGGAATCGGTGCCGCCGCTGGTCATCGACCCGGCCGCGCCCTCAGGCCCGTGCAGCAGCGCCAGGCCGGCCGCCACGACTTCCCGCTCCATCCGCGCCAGGCTGGGGAAGGCCGCCGGCCCCAGGCCGTTCTCGGAGGCGAACAGGGCGTAGGCCTCCTTCTGCACCCGTTCGACGTCCTCGCCGGCGTTGAACACATAGACGGCGGCCTTGCCGTCGCGCCATTTGACGTCGCCGGCGGCCATCTCGACCATCCGCGCCCGCGTCGCCGCCCAGGGCGCGCCGTGCGGCGAAAGCGCCTGTTCCATGAAGTGTCTCCGCCCTCTGTTCTTTTCCCCAGCCTAGGGCGCCCGGCGGCCGCGTCGAGCCGTTCCGGGCGTGAATCGCGGTTTCCCGGCCTTAACCACGCTGAAAACCCTTTGGCGCCATGCTGGCGCCATCGAAGGGGGAGGGGTCATGTTCGCCTCGCGCCAGAAGCTGTCGCTGAACGCCGCCGCCGTCCTGCTGGCCTGTCTGGCGCTGGGGGCCTGCGTCTCGCCGCGCTATGCCGTGCGGGGGCCCGACCCCTCGGGGCCGCCGCAGCGGGGGGCGCCGGGCGGGCGCCTGCCGGGGACGATGAGGCCCTATCAGGTGCGCGGGGTCTGGTACACGCCGCGCTACGATCCGAACTACGACGAAAAGGGCGTCGCCAGCTGGTACGGCGCCCAGTTCCACAACCGCAACACCGCCAACGGCGAGCTGTTCGACATGAACCGGCCGTCGGCGGCCCACAAGACCCTGCCGCTGCCCTGTATCGTCGAGGTCACCGATCTGGACACCGGCCGCAAGATCCGCGTGCGGGTCAACGACCGGGGCCCGTTCGTCAGCGGCCGCATCATCGACCTGTCCAAGGCCGCCGCCGAACAGCTGGGTACGGCGCGCAAGGGCGTGGCCCGGGTGCGGGTCCGCTACCTCGGCCCCGCGCCGGCGGCGAGATAGTCCACAGTTCCGGCCGCCGGCATTCTGGACAACGCCGCCGTTCCGTCCGATTGAGAACCCGTGGCGCGCGGAAAATTCATCACCTTCGAAGGCGGGGAGGGGACCGGGAAATCGACCCAGTCCCGCATCCTGACGGCCCGGTTGCAGGCCGAGGGGCGCGCGGCCATCCGCACCCGCGAGCCGGGCGGCTCCGACGGGGCCGAGGCGCTGCGCGGTCTGCTGGTCGAGGGCGGCGCAGATCGCTGGTCGCCGCTGTCGGAGACACTGATGATGAACGCCGCCCGGCGGGATCATCTGGAGCGCACCATCGTGCCGGCGCTGGAGCTGGGCGAATGGGTGGTCTGCGACCGTTTCGCCGACTCGACCCGCGCCTACCAGGGCGCCGGCGGCGGGGTGTCGGCCGAGTTCATCGCCACGGTCGAGCGGGCCGTGGTCGGCGACAACCGGCCCGACCTGACCCTGGTCTTCGACCTGTCGCCGGAGATCGGTCTGAAGCGCGCCTTCGGCCGCGACATGTTCGAGGTGCGGTTCGAGACCAAGGAGTTCGCCTTCCACACCCGCCTGCGGGCGGCCTATCTGGCCATCGCCCGCGACGAGCCGGACCGCTGCGTGTTGATCGACGCGTCCGGGACGGAAGACCAGGTCGCCGACCTGGTCTGGCGCGCCGTCATGGATCGGCTGGCCCGATGAGCGCCGAGCCCGTCCATCCCCGCGACGCCTTCGCCCTGGAGGGCGCACAGGCGCAGGAGCAGGCCTTCCTCGACGCGATCGACCGCGGCCGGTTGCACCACGCCTGGCTGCTGACCGGCCCCGAGGGCGTGGGCAAGGCGACCTTCGCCTTTCGCGCCGCCCGCCGGCTGCTGGGCGCGGCCCCCGACCCGGCCAACGGCCTGCTGGGATCGCTGGCGTCGGACCCCGTGGTCCGCCAGGTTTCGGCCCGTTCCCATCCGGACCTGATGGTGCTGGAGCGGCTGGGCGAAGATGGCAAGCTGCGCAAGGTCATTCCGGTCGATGAGGCCCGCCGCCTGCCGGAGTTCTTTTCCCAGACGCCGGCGACCGCGCCCTATCGGGTGGCGATCATCGACGCGGCCGACGATCTGAACGTCAACTCGGCCAACGCCATCCTCAAGACGCTTGAGGAGCCGCCGCCGCGCGGGGTGATCTTCCTGGTCAGCCACGCGCCGGGGCGGCTGCTGCCGACCATCCGCTCGCGCTGCCGCCGGCTGGCCTTCACAGCGCCGGGCGAGGCCCTGACCACCGATTTCCTGACCACCCGCAGCGACCTGACCGCCGACCAGGCCGCCCGGCTGGCCAGGATGGCCGGCGGCGCGCCGGGCCTGGCCCTGCGGCTGGCGGCGGCCGACGCCCTGGGGGCCGACGACGCGGCGCACGAGATCCTGCGCAACTTGCCGCGGCTCGACGAGGCGGCGCTGCTGCATCTGGCCGACAGTTTCCGCGGCGCGGAGGGCCAGGTCCGGTTCGACCTGCTGTTCGACCGCCTGGCCGCCCAGATCCGCGCCATGGCGGTCGGCCAGGCGATGGCCGGCACGGGCGAGGGGCTCGACCGCTGGGTGCTGGCGTGGGAGCGGCTGCGCGTGCTGCCCGACCAGGCCGAGGGGCTGAACCTGGACCGGGCCGACGCCTTCTGGACCGCCCTGCGCGAGCTGCGCGCGGCGGCGGCCTGACCGCGCCATGCTGATCGACAGCCACGTCAACCTGCACGCCCCGCAGTTCGCGCCGGACCGCCAGGCCGTCATCGACCGGGCCCGGGCGGCGGGCATCGCCCTGATGGTCAACATCAGCGACAAGGTCTCGACCTTCGAGGCGACCTACGCCGTGGCCGAGGAGAACGCCGACATCTGGGCCACCGTCGGCACGCATCCGCACGAAGCCAAGGAAAATCCAGATCTTAAGGCCCAGGACCTCATCTTCCCGGCCGGGCGGCCGAAGGTCGTCGGCATCGGCGAGACGGGCCTGGACTTCCACTACGATCTCAGCCCGCGCGACGTACAGGCGGCGGTGTTCCGCCAGCACATCATCGCCGCCCGCGAAACGGGCTTGCCGTTGGTCGTGCACACGCGCGAGGCCGACGAGGTGATGGCGCGGATCCTCGAGGAGGAATACGCGGCCGGCCCGTTCCGGCTGCTCATGCACTGCTACACCAGCGGCGCGGACCTGGCCCGGCGGGCGGCGGCGCTGGGGGCCTGGTTCTCGGTCTCGGGCATCGCCACCTTCAAGGCCGCCCAGGACGTGCGCGAGGTCATCGCCGACATGCCGGCGGACCGGATCATCGTCGAGACCGACTGCCCCTATCTGGCCCCCGTGCCCATGCGCGGCCGCCGCAACGAGCCGGCCTTTCTGCCGCATGTGCTTGCAAAGCTTGCCGAAATCCGCGGCTGGACGCTCGACGAGACTGAACAGCGCACCGAGGACGCCTTCTTCGCCCTGTTCGACCGGATTCCACGGCCATGAGCGGGGTGCTCGAGGTCACGGTGCTTGGTTGCGGCTCGTCCGGCGGCGTGCCGCGCGCCGACGGGAACTGGGGCGTCTGCGACCCGGCCGAGCCGCGCAACCGCCGCCGCCGCTGCGGCCTGCTCCTGCGGCGCAAGGGGGAGGGCGCGCAGACCACCGTGCTGGTCGATACCGCGCCAGACCTGCGCGAACAGCTGATCGCCGCCGAGGTGGCGCGGATCGACGCGATCCTGTTCACCCACGACCACGCCGACCAGGTGCACGGCATCGACGACGTGCGGGCCTTCTTCCTGCGCCAGCGGGCCAGGATCCCGGCCTGGATGGACTCCGCGACGCGCGAAGTTCTGTTGAAGCGGTTCGGATATATCTTCGAAAATACGGGAGGTTATCCGGCGATCCTCGATGCGGTCCAGCTGCCGCCCTACGGTCAGCCGTTCACCATCGACGGCCCGTCCGGGGCTATTCCGGTCAACACCTTCGACCAGGAGCACGGCCACATCCGCTGCGTCGGCTACCGGTTCGGGCCGATGGCGTACTCGCCGGACGTCAACGGCCTGCCGGAGGCGGCGTTCGAGGCGCTGGCCGGCGTGGACACCTGGATCGTCGATGCGCTGCGCTACACGCCGCATCCGACCCATGCGCACCTGGGCCAGACGCTGGACTGGATCGCGCGGGTCAAACCCCGCCGCGCCATCCTGACCAACCTGCATATCGACATGGATTACAGACGTTTGCTGGACGAGCTTCCGCCCGGTATCGAGCCAGCCTGGGACGGCCTGACGCTTGAAGTGGGCCTGTAGCGAGCAAATTCCACCGTCCGGTCATTCTATCGCTTCTGATAATATGCCTTAGACGTTACATGCATGTTCAGCGCTGGATGGCGTGTCCCCCTGCCGTGATCGCGCTAGGCAACAAGCCGAGTGTCGGCCGTGAGATGAGAGGGATTGATATCCGTCTCCTCGACCAAAAGTTGGCGCAGGGCGCGCCACAGGGTTTCTGGCCGAGAGTCCGCGCCTTGCGAGGTGAAGTAGGCGAAGTTCCGGATCGCGACCTTTTGAGCCAAGTCTCCGACTGTCATGCGGCCGTACTGCCCGCGATCGGTCCAGACCATGATCAGGCCGGCCGGAAATAGCAGTAATGCCGGCCAAGCTGCCCGGACGACCAGGATCAGCAGCGGAGATGCAATGCCCAATAGCAGCGCCACGCATCCGATGACACCCCACCAGAAGAGAGGAAAAGCTGGCTGACGAATCCCCAGTTCTCGCATGAGGCGCGCCGACAGCGCCTTCGGAGCAATGCGGAACTCGGAGAGCCTGGTAGACGGCCTCACAGGTGAAGGACTTCGGCTGAATTCGGCCAAGACCGCGCGGATGCGATAGAACGCCATCGAGGTTGAGCACAGGCCGGGCGTGGCGGCGACAGGAACGCGATCCAAGAGGGCCTGATGAATATCACCGACGGTCCACCATTTCGCCGTCTCGTCGCCGAAATGCACGCCGAACGAGCCCTCGATCGTCAGGATCAGGTCGATGTCGTCGCCGTCTCCCGCAAGACCGAGAGTGTTGGGCTGCGATTTCCGCTCAGACCTTCTCATGGTCTTAGGTTGGGCGCCTTGGGCGCCCGGATCAAGTAGGTTTCTGGGGCGGCTCCTTTCCTGAGCTCCGACATGGCTTCGGCCGCCCTTCGGTCGCCCCCCTACCCTGATAACTCCAATCGACTGGTCCAGCGACATCCCCATCTGGCGTCAGCAATATAAAGGGACTGGCGGGGCCAGACGCTTCCCAAGGTCGTGGCGCGGGCCTATCTTCGCTGTGAGGGACCGAAAAGCGCGCGGAGCCACATCATGCGTCTGACAGCCTTTATCTCCACCGTCCTGGCCGCCTCGGCGGCGGCCTTCGCGGTCCAGGCCGCGCCGCTGGGGCCCGTGGCCGAGATCCATGTGACCATCGGACCGCAGCTGCAGGACAAGGCCGATGATTATGGCCAGCGAGAGCTCGACTACCTGGCGGGCGACCTGCGCAAGTCGGTCGAACAGGCGCTCGACCGCAGCGGCGGACTGGCCGCCGCCGGCGGCACGCTGGACCTCGTGATCGAGGACGCCATCCCCAACCGGCCGACCCTGCGGCAGATGGCCGTCAAGCCCAGCCTGTCCTACGAGAGCTATGGCATCGGCGGGGCTAGGATCGGCGGCGTCCTGACCACGGCCGACGGCCAGCGTATTCCCGTCGGCTTTCGCTGGTACGAGACCGACATCCGCTGGTCCCAGACGGCCAACACCTGGACGGACGCGCAGAATACGTTCGACCGTTTCGCGCGCAGGCTGGTGACTGGCGAGGCCGTCGCCGAACGCTGAGTCGCGGCGTAGGCCACTGCGCGCGGAGGTCGTCGGCGACGGGCGACATTCGCCGCGCGCGGTCATCCTTTCGCTTGCGTCGCCGCGGCCCTCGGGCTCTGATCATCCTGAACGGCGATCATATAACGCCGACTCCCCCAGTAGCGAGGCGACATGGCCGGCGGCCGACGATCCACCCTGACGCTCGCGGCGTTCGCCGCTCCGTGCCTTCCCCTGGCGGCGTTTGGGCTGCCGCTGGTGATCACGCTTCCCCACTACTATTCCGAAACGCTGGGCGTGAATCTGTCGGCGGTGAGCCTGGCGTTCGTGCTGGTGCGACTGATCGACATCGGCTTCGACCCGATCTTCGGCACCATCCTCGACCGCACGCGCTGGTCTTTCGGGCGGTTCAAGGGCTGGATGGCGATCAGCATTCCGGTGCTGATGCTGGCCATCTACATGCTGTTCATGGCCAGGCCGGGGGTCGGCAGCCTGTATCTGTGGTTCTGGCTGGTCGTGGTCTATTTCGGCTACTCGATCGCGGTGCTGTCGCATACCAGCTGGGCCGCCAAGCTGACCGTCGACTATCACGAGCGCTCGCGCATCTACGCCTTCTGGCAATCGGGCAACGTCATGGGGATGATCATGATCCTGGCCCTGCCGGTGCTGCTGCACACGCTCAAGCTGGGAAGCTCCGAGACCCAGATCGTCAGCGGCCAGGGATGGTTCATCGTCGCCATGCTGCCGCTGATGGCCCTCATCGCCCTCTGGCGGGTGCCCGAGCCGCCGCCGGTGGAGGACGCCAACGGCGAACGGGCGACGTTGAACGACTATTTCCGGCTTCTGAGGCGGCCGACCGTGCTGCGGATTCTGGCGGCCGACCTGCTCACCGGCCTGGCGCCGGGCATCGCCGGCACGCTGTTCTTCTTCTTCTTCATCCGGGTGAAGCAGTTCACCTTCGTGGAGTCCTCGGCGCTGCTGCTGATCTATTTCGTGGCGGCCATCTTCGGGGCGATGATCTGGACGCGGCTGGCCAAGCGGGTCGGCAAGGCCAAGGCCCTGATCGCCGCCTGCCTGACCTACGCCGTGGTGCAGTTCGGCGTGGTCACGTTGCCGGCGGGCGAATTCTGGCTGGCCACGCCCTTCCTGATCGCGGCGGGCATCCCCTACTCCGCCGGCGCGCTGTTGCTGCGCTCGATGATGGCCGACTTCGGCGACGAAGAGCGCCTGACCTCGGGCAAGGATCGCACGGGCCTGCTCTACGCCATCCTCACCGGCACGGTGAAAATCGGCTCGGCGCTGGCCGTGACCAGCCTGTTCCTGCTCGACTTCCTCGGCTTCGACGCCAAGAACGCGGCGGCCAGCACGCCGCTGTCGATGGAAGGGCTGCTGGCCCTCTACGCCTTCGCGCCCGGAATCGTCGGCCTGATAGCGGCGGCCGTGATGATCGGCTATCCCCTGACCGAGGCGAGGCACGCCGAGATTCTCCGCCAGCTCGGCGAGAAGGACGCGGTGTTCCCGCCTGTCGTTCCGGAAGATGTCGCGGGCACAGAACCGAATGTCGCAAACCCCGCCGTCTCCTGACGTCGACCATCCCGTCTTCCGCCTGCTGGAGATCATGGACCGCCTGCGCGATCCCGACGGCGGCTGCGCCTGGGATCTGGAACAGACCTTCGCGACCATCGCGCCCTATACGGTCGAGGAAGCCTACGAGGTCGCCGACGCCATCGAGCGGGGCGACCTGAAAGACCTGAAGGAGGAGCTGGGCGACCTGCTGTTCCAGGTCGCCTTCCACGCCCGCATGGCGGCGGAACAGGGCGCCTTTGACTTCGCCGATGTGGCCACCGCCATCAGCGACAAGATGATCCGCCGCCACCCGCATGTGTTCGGCGACGAAGGCCATCGCACCGCCGGGGAACAGACGGTCGCCTGGGAAACGCTCAAGCAGCAGGAACGGGCAGGCAAGGAGCGCCACGGCATCCTCGACGACGTGCCCGTTGGGCTCCCCGCCCTGACCCGCGCGGTGAAGCTGTCGAAGCGCGCTGCCCGCGTCGGCTTCGTCTGGCCCAGCGTCAAGGAGGTGCTCGACAAGCTCGACGAGGAGGTCGCCGAGCTGAAGGCAGAGGTGGCCGGCGGCGACATCGAAAAGCTGCGCGGCGAACTGGGCGACGTGCTGTTCGTCATCGCCAACCTGGCCCGCACCCTCGACATCGAACCGGAGGACGCCCTGCGCGCGACCAACGCCAAGTTCGTGCGGCGGTTCGGCTTCATCGAGGACGCGCTGGCCGAACGCGGCAAGACGCCGGAAATGTCGGACCTGGCCGAGATGGACGCCCTGTGGGACGAGGCCAAGGCGGCGGAGAAGGGCTGACGCGCCCTACCCCTCCGCTTCCGCCACCACCGCGTCGGGATACATCCGCTCGAACCGGCCGAGCGCCTGGCCGTCGAGGCGGACGCGCAGGTGCAGGGTCCCCTCCCCGCCCTCGTGGCGGCCGACGACGCGGCCGTGGCGATAGAGCCAGGCCAGGGCCTCGCCGGCGTTGGACGACAGCTGGACATCGATCTCCGGCGTCTCATCGACCATCTCGGCCAGCCGGTTAAGCAGGGCCTCGCAGCCCTCGCCCGTGATCGATGACACCAGCAGCGCGCCGCCGCGCCGGGCCGCGCCCTCAGCTTCGTCCCGGGCTTCTGGCGACAGAAGATCGGCCTTGTTCCACACTTCGATCAGCTTGCGGCCGGACTCGGCGGTCACGCCCAGCTCGGTCAGCACGGTCTCGACGTCGCGCTTCTGGGCCTGGGTGTCGGGCCCGGCGATGTCGCGCACATGCAGGATCACGTCGGCCTCCTGCACCTCTTCAAGGGTGGCGCGGAACGACTCGATCAACTCGTGCGGCAGGTCGGAGATGAAGCCCACGGTGTCGGACAGGATGGCCGGCCGGCCGCCGGGCAGCTTCACGTTGCGCAGGGTCGGGTCCAGCGTGGCGAACAGCATGTCCTTGGCCAGCACGCCGCCGGCCGTGATCCTGTTGAACAGCGTCGATTTGCCGGCGTTGGTGTAGCCGACCAGGGCGATGGTCGGGTACGGGACCTTCTTGCGCTGGGTGCGGTGCAGCGCGCGCGTGCGGCGAACCTCGACCAGCTCCTTCTTCATCTTGATGATGCGGTCGGCGATCTGGCGCCGGTCGAGCTCGATCTGGGTTTCACCCGGACCGCCGGTCGAACCGGTGCCGCCCCGCTGGCGCTCCAGGTGGGTCCAGGTGCGGACCAGGCGCGACTTTTCGTATTCCAGGCGGGCCAGCTCGACCTGCAGCACGCCCTCCTTGGTCCGCGCGCGGCGGCCGAAGATCTCCAGGATCACGCCGCTGCGATCGACGACCTTGACGTCCCAGGCCTTTTCCAGATTGCGCTGCTGCACCGGAGACAGGGCGTCATCGACGACCACGACGTCGATCTCCTCGACCTCGCACAGCAGCCGCAGCTCCTCGACCTTGCCCTTGCCGAACAGGGTCGCGGGCATGCGCTCGCGCAGGGGCACGATGCGCGACTCGACCACATCGAGGTCGAGCGCCAGGGCGAGCCCCGTCGCTTCCTCAAGCCGGGCCTGGGGATCGCGCGCGCCCGCTTGCTGGGGCCGAACGGGGTGAAGAACCAGCGCCCGTTGGACGGGGTCTTCATGGTCGATGAGTTGGGTCAATCGTCTTGGTCGGAGGGCTCGTACAGCTGGACCGGCTGGGCGGGCATGATGGTGGAGATGGCATGCTTGTACACCAGTTGGGACTGGCCGTCCCGGCGCAGCAGCACGCAGAAATTGTCGAACCAGCTGACCACGCCCTGCAGCTTCACGCCGTTCACGAGGAAGATGGTCAGGGGCGTCTTGGACTTGCGGACGCTGTTGAGAAAGGTGTCCTGCAGATTCTGTTTCTTGTCACTCACGGGGATTCCCCTCTTGTTGGTCGGAAGGCAGAAGGCCTTCCACACACGCAAAGTCAGCCTAGGCGCCGCTCAGAGCCGTCCGCAACCTCTGGCGAGCGCTTCGGTCACGAGATGTTCAAAGCCTGGGCGTTCTCGATATAGAGAGCCCGCAGCCGTTGCGCCACCGGCCCGGGTTTGCCCGTTCCGATCGGGGCGCCGTCGATGGCCACGACAGGCAGAATCAGGGCGCCTGCGCCGGTGATGAAGGCCTCGCGGGCGTTGCGGGCTTCCTCGGGCGTGAAGGCGCGCTCGTCCAGGCGGATGTTCGTCTCGCCCAGCAGGCCCATGACCGTCTTGCGCGTGACGCCGCGCAGGATATTGGCGCTGGTGTCGCGCGTCCGCAGCACCCCCTCGGCATCGACGATCCAGGCGTTGGACGAGGCCCCCTCGGTGACCAGGCCGTCGGCATCGACGAACCAGGCCTCGGCCGCGCCCTGGTCCCTGGCCGCCGTCTTGGCCATGGCGTTGGGCAGCAGGCCGATGGTCTTGATGTCGCAGCGGCCCCAGCGGTTCTCAGGCGTGGTGATCACCGAGACGCCCCTGGCCGCGCGGACCCCGGCCGCGGCCCAGTCCATCGGCTTGGCCGTGACGACCATGGCCGGATGCGGCGCGGGGTCGGGGAAGGCATGATCGCGCCGGGCCACGCCGCGCGTGACCTGCAGATACAGCAGGCCATCCTTCAGCCGGTTACGGCGCACGGCCTCGCCCAGCACCAGCTGCAGCGCCCGCCGGCTCATCGGCATGGCGATCTTCAGCTCGCCCAGACTGCGCTCGAGGCGTTCGAAATGGCCCTCGGCGTCGGCCAGCCGGCCGCCGAACACGGCCCAGACCTCGTAGACGCCGTCGGCCAGCTGATAGCCGCGATCCTCGATATGCACGGCCGCATCGCCATGGCGCACGAACCGGCCGTTCACATAAGCCCAGCGTGACATCAGTCCTCCGTCTCCTCGACGCCGCGCGCCCCGGCCAGGCCCAGCGACTTCAGTTTGCGGTGCAGGGCCGACCGCTCCATGCCGATGAAGGCCGCCGTGCGCGAGATGTTGCCGCCGAACCGCAGGATCTGGGCGTTGAGATACTCGCGCTCGAACAGCTCCCGCGCCTCGCGCAGCGGCAGGGCGATGATCCGCTCGGTGCCGATGGCCCCGTTCTGCGAGGCGCTGGGCGTCTCGGCCGGCAGCATGTCGGCGGTGATCGGCTCGTTCGGGTCGCCCGACGCCAGGATCATCATCCGCTCGACGTTGTTGCGCAGCTGGCGCACGTTGCCGGGCCAGTCGTGCACCTGCAGCGTGGCGATGGCGTCCTCGCCCAGGCGGCGGCGCGGCATGCCGGTGGCCTCGGCGATCCGCTCGATGAAGTAGCTGATCATCTCCGGCACGTCGTCGCGCCGCTCGGCCAGGCCCGGCACCCGCACGGGCACCACGTTCAGCCGATGGAACAGGTCCTCGCGGAAGCGGCCGGCGCTGATCTCCTCGCGCAGATCGCGCGAGCTGGACGAAATGACCCGCACATCGACCTGCACGTCGGCGTCGCCGCCGACGCGGCGGAACCGCTGTTCGACCAGCACCCGCAGGATGCGGCTCTGGGTCTCGCGCGGCATGTCGGCCACCTCGTCGAGATACAGGGTGCCGCCGTGAGCCCGCTCGAACACGCCGATCTTGCCCGGCCGGCTGCCCTCGCCCTCCTCGCCGAACAGTTCCAGGTCCATGCGTTCGGGGGCCATGCCGGCGGCGCTGATGGCGACGAACTCGCCCTTGGCCCGCGGGCTGGCCGCGTGGATCATGCGGGCGACCATCTCCTTGCCCGACCCGGCCGGGCCGGCGATCAGCACGCGGCTGTTGGCCGGGGCGACCTTGGCGATCATCTGGCGCAGCTGCTGGGCCGGCAGCGACCGGCCGATCAGGCCGTCCGGCGCCAGCGACTGGGTGCGCAGGCGGCGGTTCTCGCGGCGCAGGCTGGCCGACTCGATGGCCCGCTCGACCATCAGCAACAGCCGGTCGGACTTGAACGGCTTCTCAAGGAACTCGTAGGCGCCCCGCTTGATCGCGCTGACGGCCGTCTCGATGTTGCCGTGGCCGCTGATCATGATGACGGGCAGGTCGCCGTCGAGCGACTTGACCAGGTCAAGCAGCTCCAGCCCGTCCATGCCGCCGCCCTGCATCCAGATGTCGAGGACCACCAGCGTCGGCTTGCGCGCGCGGATGGCCAACAGGGCCTGTTCGGAGTCGGCCGCCGTTCGCACGGCGTACCCCTCGTCGGTGAGAATGCCGGAGACGAGTTCGCGGATGTCCGCTTCGTCATCGACGACCAGTACGTCAGCCGCCATGGGCCGCCTCCTTGTTTGCGGGCGCGGCCGTCGTACGCGCGTGCGGGAATTTCAGGGTCACGCGAGCTCCGGGAAGGTGGCTGGCGTCCCCCAACGCCAGCTCGCCGCCATGGTCCTCGAGAATGCGCTTCACGATGGCGAGACCAAGGCCGGTGCCCTTCTCGCGCGTCGTCACATAGGGTTCGGTGAGGCGGTCGCGGTCGCGCGTCGGCAGACCCACGCCATTGTCCTCGATGCGGAACGACAGGCCGCCGCCCTCCTCGACCAGGGCCGCGGAGATACGGCCCTCCTTCGGCGGCAGGCCCCGGGCCGAAACCGCCTCGGCGGCGTTCTTCAGGATGTTGGCCAGGGCCTGACCGACCATGCGCTCGTCGCAGACCAGGCTGAGGTCCGTATGCGGCTCGGCCATATCGACCGTCAGTTCCGGACTGGCCACGCGCTGGGCGAACACGGCCTGGCGCAGCAGCTCGGCCGGGTCATGCGGCGCGAAGCGCGGCGCCGGCATGCGGGCGAAGGCGGAGAATTCATCGACCATCCGGCCGATGTCGCCGACCTGGCGGATGATCGTCTCGGTGCAGCGGTCAAAGGTCTCGACGTCCGAGGTGATTTCCTTGCGGTACTTGCGCTTGATCCGCTCGGCGGAGAGCTGGATCGGGGTCAGCGGGTTCTTGATCTCGTGGGCGATGCGCCGGGCGACATCCTTCCAGGCGGCGTTGCGCTGGGCCGTGATCAGGCGGGTGATGTCGTCGAAGGTCAGCACGATGCCGTCGGCCGCGCAGCAGGCCCGCACGCGCAGGCGGCGGGTCTCCGCGCCGCGCACGATATCGACCTCCTCCTCCGCCTCGCCGCCGATCTCGACCGCCCGCTGGGCCACGGGCGCGAGTTCGGGCGCGATGACCGCCAGGGCCTGGCCGGTCATGGCGTCCGGATCGGCGCCCAGCAACACGGCGGCCTGGTGATTGGCGGCCGACAGGTTGCCGGCCTGGTCCAGGCCGATAACCCCGGCGCTGACGCCCAGCAGCACCGTCTCGATGAACTGCCGCCGCGATTCCGCGTCCAGACTGGCGGTCCGCAGGGCCACCTGCTGGACCTGAAGATCATGCGTCATACTGTTAAAGGCGCGGGACAATACCGCCATTTCTTCGGGCTGATCGCTCGTATCGACCCTGGCGCTCAGATCGCCCGTCGCCACGCGGCCGGCGGCCTTCACCAGACGCGCCACGGGCGCGGCGATCGAGTTGGCGGCGGCGATGGCCAGCCAGGCCGCGCCGACCAGCACCAGCAGGGCCGTCTCGATATAGGTCAGCAGGAACGCGCCCTTGATCCGCTCGCGGTTGTTGGCCGCCTCGCGCAGGGCGACCAGCGCCGCCTCGGCGTCGCGCAGCTGGCTGATGATGCCCGTGCCGACGGGCCGCGCCACGTACAGATAGGCGTCCGGATAGGCCTTGAGCCGGTAGAGGCCGCGGATCACGTTCTGCGCCTCGAAGGTCTCGGCCGTGATGATGCCCTCGTCGGCCGCCTTGAAGCTGGCCGGCGGCGGGGCGATGAAGGCTGGCCCGTTGGGCTTCTCGGCGCGCGCCAGGATGCGCCCGTCGCGATCGAGCACATAGACCGCGGCGAAGGTGCTGGCCGAGATCTGCGCCAGGTAGTGGCCGTAGGCGACCGGCGTGGTCTCCAGCGCTCGCGCGGCGTCGTTCAGGTCGATGGCCACCAGGGTCATGTTGTCGCGCAGGATCAGCTGCTGCTCGGCGACCACGGAGCGGGCCGTGTCGGCGGAGTTTTCGACCAGGGTGCTGATCTTGTCGCCGAACCAGGTCTCGACCCCGGTCAGCACAAAGCCGCCGAAGAAAATGGCCACGATGATGGCGGGGGCCACGGCGGCGAGGCCGAACAGGCCCATGAACCGCAGATGCAGCCGCGCGCCGGCGTCCACGTTGCGATCGCGCAGCAGCCGGTAGACGCGCAGACCGACGAGCAGCGCCAGCCCCAGGATCAGCACGAGATTGAGCCCCAGCACCACCAGCATGGCCTGGACCGCCGGCCCGATCGGCCCGGCCGCCGGTGGACTCGACACCAGCAGCGCCCCGGTGATGGTCAGCATGGCGGCGATCGCATAGCCGCCGCCGACCACGTAGCGGGACTCAAGGGCCCGTCGCCACGTGGGGAGCGGTGCGTCGCCGCCGAGGGCGGTCTCTGACGCGGACAAACTCATGGGAAACAGCCTAGAACCGCCTGCGCCTAAACTGCAACAGTCTTGTTGCTGTCACGAGACAGCCACGCCGCCTCACCGCTTGCCGCGCGCCATTTCCACGCCGAGGTCCTGGATCTTCTTGCGCAGGGTGTTGCGGTTCAGTCCGAGGATCTCGGCGGCCCGCACCTGATTGCCACGCGTCGCCGCCAGGGTCAGCTGGATCAGCGGCCGTTCGACCTCCTCCAGCACCCGGTCGTAGAGCCCGGCCGCCGGCAGGCCGTCGGGCTGGTCGGCGAAATGGCTAGCCAGATGGCGTTCCACCAGCTGGGACAGGGTCAGGGGGCCGCCCTCCCCGACCACGGGGGCCGGATCGGCCAGCTCGCGCTCGATGATCCGGGCGGTGATCTGGTCCTCGCCGTAAAGGGCGCAGATGCGGCGCATGAGGTTTTCCAGCTCGCGCACATTGCCCGGCCAGTCATGGGTTTTCATCCGGTCGAGGGCCGACTGGTCGATCGTCTTGGACGGCAGGCCCTCGCGGGCGGCGCGCAGCAGGAAGGACCGGGCCAGATCGGGGATGTCCTCGACCCGGTCGCGCAGCGGCGGCAGCCGCACCGGCGCCTCGTTGAGGCGGAAGAACAGGTCCTCGCGGAACAGGCCCTGCTGGATCAGGCCGCGCAGGTCGCGGTTGGTGGCGGCGATGATACGCACGTTCGGCGCCCGCCCCGTGCGCGGGTTGAGCGCCGGCTCGGCCCCGTCGATGACCCGCAGCAGCCGGCTCTGGGCGTCCAGCGGCATGTCGCCGATCTCGTCGAGGAACAGGGTGCCGCCGTCGGCCTCGACCAGCTTGCCCAGGTCCCCTTCCCCGCGCCCGAACAGCTCGGTCTCGACCCGTTCGCGCGGCACGGCGGCCAGGTTGATGACCACGAACTTGCCGTCGCGGCGGCGGCCCAGGTCGTGCAGGGCGCGGGCGACCAGCTCCTTGCCCGTGCCGGATTCGCCGAGGATCAACACCTTCAGGTCGGCCCCGACCAGCCGGGCGACCGTGCGATAGACCTCCTGCATCGGGGCCGAGCGGCCGATCAGCGGCAGGCGCTCGTCCTTCATCGCCCGGGCCTGGGCCTTGGCCGCCTCGCTGTCGGTCGGCCGCGACAGCGCGCGGCGGGCGGCGGCCGTGACGTCGTCCAGGTCGAACGGCTTGGACAGATACTCGAACGCCCCGGCGTCGGCGGCGTTGACCGCCGTCAGCAGCGTGTTCTGGGCGCTCATCACGATGATCGGCAGCTTTGGCCGTTCCTTGCGGATCTTGGGCAGGACGTTGAACACGTTCTCGTCCGGCATCATCACGTCGGTCAGGATCAGGTCGCCCTCGCCCTCCTGCACCCATTTGAGCAGGGTCGAGGCGTTGCCCGTGGCGCGCACCTGGTAACCCAGCCGGGTGAAGGCCTGACTCAGCACCAGCCGGATCGAGCTGTCGTCGTCGGCGATGAGGATCTTCTTGGTGGCAGGGTTCATTTAAGGGGTCCCGGAGGGAGCCACGGGCAACAGGACGCGGAAAACCGTCCTGCCCGGCTCGGAGTCGAAGTCGATGAGGCCGCCGTGGCCGGCCACCAGCTTGGCGACGAGGGCCAGGCCGAGGCCCGCGCCGAAGCTCTTGGAAGTCACGAACGGCTGGAACAGGTGGTCGCGCATGTGCGGCGGCACGCCCGGGCCGTTGTCCTGGATCCTGACCTCCAGCGGCGCGCTCTGCCGCGGCTGGCCCGTGGCGTCGCGGATGCGCACGCCGGGGCGCCAGGCCGTGGAGATGGTGATCTCGCCCGCGCCGTCGCCGCGCATATGGGCGGCCTCGGCGGCGTTCTTGACCAGGTTGAGGAAGATCTGGATCAGCAGGTCCTCGTCGCCCCAGGTCGGCGGCAGGGAGGGGTCGTAGCGCTCCTTGAGCGTCAGGTCCTCGGCCACCCCGTTGGCGACCAGCGCGCGGACCCGGTCGAGCACGCTGTGGATGTTGACCGCCACGCGCTCGGGCGGGGCGTCGTCGGAGAAGGCCTCCATGCGATCGACGAGGCGGCGAATGCGCTCGGTCTCATCGACGATCAGCTGGGCCAGGGGCTGGTCCTCGGCCGCCGCGCCGGTCTTGAGCAGCTGCGCGGCCCCGCGGATGCCGGCCAGCGGGTTCTTGATCTCGTGCGCCAGCATGCGGCCAAGCCCGACGACCGACCGCAGGCCGGCCGGATCGGCGGAGCGTTCCGCCCCCAGGGCCCCGCGCACGTGCAGGGTCAGCAGCACCGCGCCGTCCGGCAGGGGCGAGGCGGCGCAGTCGGCCTCGAACCCGGCATGGCCGAACAGGGCGATCTCCACCCCATGCTCGCGCACCCGGACGCCCTCCTCGACGGCCCGGGTCAGCAGGGCCATCAGCGGCGAAGTCGGCGGCAGCACGCCGCTGATCCGGCCGCGCGACAGCAGGCCCAGCCCCTGACCGAACAGGGCCTCGGCCGCCTCGTTGGCGGCCGCCAGGGCGCCGTCGGCGCCGATCAGCAGCGCTGGCTCCGGGCTGAGGTCGAAGGCGGCGGCCTTCAGCGCGGCCGCCGAAGCGGCGCTCCGTGGCGAGGCGCGGCCCGTCATGCCGCCAGCCTCCGCGGGTCGCCCGACCACAGGGCCGTCAGCGCGGCCTCGACGTCGGCCGGATCGTCCATGCGGCAGAGCCGCCCGCGCGCCTCGCGACGAGCTTCGGCGGAGGCCGGCGCTGGCGCGTTCTCGACGTAGGCGGCCAGATGTTTGCGGAACATGCGCAGGCCCAGGCGCGGGCCGTAGAAGGTGATGCTGTCGCGGAAGTGACCCAGCACGATCTCCAGCCGTTCGGCCAGCGACGGCTCGGCGTCGCCGGCCCCCCGCAGCTGCGCCGCGATCGAGCGGGCGATCCACGGCCGGCCCAGCACGCCGCGACCGACCATCACGCCGTCGGCGCCCGACTGTTCGAGCGCCCGGGCCGCGCTGGCCCCGTCGATGATGTCGCCATTGACGATCACCGGGATCGAGACCGCTTCCTTGACCCCCCGCACGGCGGCCCAGTCGGCGGCGCCTTTGTAGAACTGGCAGCGGGTGCGGCCGTGTACGGTGAGAGCTTTCGCGCCAACCGCCTCGGCGCGCCGCGCGAATTCGGGCGCGTTGCGGCTGGCGTCGTCCCAGCCCAGGCGCATCTTTACCGTCACGGGCGTGTCGACGGCCTCGACCGCCGCGGCGACCAGCGACTCGGCCAGGTCCAGGTCGCGCATCAGGGCCGAGCCGGACAGCGAGCCGGTCACCTCGCGCGCGGGACAGCCGAAGTTGAGATCGATGATCTGGGCCCCGGCCTGCTGGGCCAGCCGCGCGCCCTCGGCGATCCAGCGACGCTCGCGGCCGACCAGTTGCACGACCATCAGGGGATGACCGTCGCCGATCGCCGCGCGCCGCACGACATCGGGCCGGGCGCGCGCGAACTCGGCGCAGGCGACCATCTCCGTCGCCGCGTAAGCCGCTCCCAGCCGCCCGGCGGCCTTGCGGAAGGGAAGATCGGAAATGCCCGTCATCGGCGCGATCCACACGCGCCCCGGCACTTCCACGTCTCCGACTGTGAGCGTTGTGCTCATTCTATAATCACCTCGAACGCCGCCTTTTTAGGCAGATTGTGCGGTGCGGTAAAGGTTGGAGATGAGACTTTCGCGCCCTAGACAGAGGGTATGAGCATTTCGTCCGGACATTTCTCGGCCGTCATCGTCGCCGCCGGCGGCGGAACCCGGGCCGGGCCGGGTCTGGCCAAGCAGTGGCGCACCGTCGCTGGCAAGGTCGTTCTGCGCTGGTCGGCCGAGGCCCTGCTGGCCGCCGGCGCGCGGGAGCTGATCATTGTCGTCGGCGAGGACGGCGAGGCCCTGGCCGCCCAGGCGCTGCAGGGGCTGGACGGCTGGCGCGCGGCCCGCGGCGGCGCGACGCGGGCGCTGTCGGTGCAGGCGGGCCTCAACGCCATCGCGGGCCCGGCCGACGAGGCGGTTCTGGTCCACGACGCCGCCCGGCCGTTCGTCACCACCGGCCACATCGACGCCCTGCTGAGGGCGCTGGACGGGGCCGACGGGGCCATCCCCGCCCTGCCCGTCGCCGACACGCTCAAGCGCGAAGGCCCGGGCGGCCTGACAACCACGTCCCGCGAGGGGCTCTGGCGGGCCCAGACGCCGCAGGCCTTCCGGCGGGACCGCCTGCTGGCCGCCTACGCCGCCTGGCCGGAAGGCGGCGAGCCGACCGACGACGCCCAGGTGGTCGAGGCCCACGGCGGCCGCGTCGCCATCGCGCCCGGCGATCCCCGACTGATGAAGCTGACATACCCCGAGGACTTCGACATGGCCGAACGGCTGGCGGGCGGCGCCCGCGTCACTCGCATGGGCCAGGGCTTCGACGCCCATCGCTGGGGCCCTGGCGAGGCGGTCTGGCTGTGCGGCGTGCGCATCGACCACGACCAGACCCTGGTCGGCCATTCGGATGCCGACGCCGGGCTGCACGCCCTGACCGACGCGATCCTGGGGGCTATCGGCGAGGGCGACATCGGCGACCACTTCCCGCCGACCGACCCGAAGTGGAAGGGCGCGGCCAGCGACCTGTTCCTCGAACACGCGGCGTCGCTGGTCGCGGCGAAGGGCGGCCGGATCGTCAATATCGACGTCACGCTGATCTGCGAGCGGCCGAAGATCAAGCCGCACCGCCAGGCCATGCGCGAGCGGCTGGCGGCGATCCTGCGCCTGCCGCTCGACCGGGTCAGCGTCAAGGCGACCACCACCGAGGGCATGGGCTTCACCGGTCGCGGCGAGGGCCTGGCCGCCCAGGCCGTGGCGGTGGTGGAGATATAGCCGGGGACATGTACCGCCTTCGGTACGTGTCCCCTGCCGCTGTAGGCTGACGGGGACACGCACTGAAGTGCATGTCCCCTACTTCCCGGTCAGCCGCGACCACGCGTCCTTCAGGTTCTCCATCATCGGACCACTGCGCTCCTGCATCCGCCGCAGCATCGCGCCGACCAGGTTGGTGTAGTCGTCGGTCCAGGGCCGCACGAGATCGGGCCGCGACGGCGTCCAGCGCGGGTCGGCGCGGAACCGGGCCAGCGCCTGTGGCGTGCGGGCGATGATCAGGGCGTCCTCGGACGACTCCCACATGTTCGGCGAATTGCTCGGGACGCGGTGCTCCTGCAGCAGGGCATGGCCGCCGGCCGCCCTGGCCACCGCCATGGCTGGCGCGGTGAGCTCCAGGTTACGGTTGGACAGGTGCAGGATCAGAACCCCGTCCGGCTTGATGTGGGTCAGATATCCGCGCACGGCCTCGACGGTCAGCAGGTGGGCCGGCACCGCGTCCGACGAGAAGGCGTCGATCAGCAGGATGTCGAACGCGTCCTTCGGCTGTTTCTCCAGCGTCAGGCGGGCGTCGCCGAGCACGAAATCGACGGGCCCCCGGGCGCATTTGGTCGTGTAGTCGAACTGGCCGCTGTCGTGGGAGATGCGGATCACCAGCGGGTCGATCTCGAAGAAGGTCAGGTGGTCGCCGGGCCGCACATAGCCGGCCACCGACCCGGTGCCCAGGCCCACGGCGCCGATGCGCAGGGCCGGGCTGACCGCCTGGCGGGCGGTGAACACCTGGCCGATCGGCGTCTCGGGCGCGTAGTAGACCAGCGGCCGGCAGTGATAGCGCGGATCGACCGCCTGGGCGCCGTGCAGCGTGGTGCCATGGGCGAGCAGCCGCACCTCGCCGCCGGAGAAGTTGGCCATCTCCGGCGGCGGCGTGGGCCAGGTGCGGGGCACGGTCAGCCGTGACTGGCGCAGCACGCCGAAGAAGCTGCGGTCCGTGCGGATCACATCGACCCGGTCGCCGACGGCGCTGGCCGAAAAAAGCAGGGTAACCATCAGGGCGAACATCAGCAGCGCCCGGTCGCGCATCAGGAAGACCGTCACGGTGGTCGCCGCCAGGGCCAGCTTGACGCTGAGGGTCGGGCCGACCTGATCGACCGCCACCGCCGCCATCAGGGCCGACAGCAGGCCGATGGCGACCAGGAACATCTGCACCGTGGTCAGCCGCCCCCGGCCCCACGGCCGCGCCAGCACCGACAGGGCCAGCATCAGCGGATACTCGAGCACCGAGCGGAAGATGACCGGCGCCACGAAGGCGTTGAACGAGCCGCCGACCACGCCGCCCAGCGACATGCAGAGATAGAACTCGGTCAGGTGCTCGGGGTCCGGTCGCCGCGCCACCAGCGCCTGATGGCAGACCAGGGCGGTCAGGAAGAAGCAGGCGAGGTGCACGAATATCTGCAGCTCGATGCCGTTCGAGCCGAACTGCAGGGTGGCGGCGCAGGCGGCGACGGCCGCGGCCTGGAACGTCAGGGTGGCCCAGCGCGGAATCGCCGGCTTCGTCTGGAACGCGATGATGAAGGTGACCAGATAGAGGGCCAGCGGCGCGACCCACAGAAAGGGCGCCGAGGCGACGTCCGTGGCCAGGTGGGCGGTGACCCCCAGCATCAGGCTGGACGGGATGGCGGCTAGCGCCACCCAGATGGCCCGCTCGCGCCAGGTCGGCGCCGGGGTCGCCTTGACCGGAGCCACGGCCGCCTGCCCGGCCGGTATCTCGGCTCGCTTCCACACCAGCATGGCCAGGGCGGCCAGGATCAGCACGAAGGCCCAGTATCCGCCGCTCCAGGTCCAGCGCTGGGCCTGCAGGGTCTGCAGCGGCTCCATGACGACCGGATAGGCCAGCAGCGCCAGCAGGCTGCCCAGGTTGCTGGCGGCGTAGAGGCTGTAGGGTTCGCCCGCCCCCTCCCCCCGGAACACCCGCGCATGCCAGGCCTGCACCAGCGGCGCGGTGGCCGACAGGATGGCGAACGGCAGGCCGATCGACAGCGTCAGCACCGCCAGCAGCCAAAGGGCCGGATGGTTGGACGACGGCTCGCCCGCCAGCGTCGAGATGCTCAGCGGAAACAGCGTCAGGCCGGCGATCACCAGGGCCGCGATATGGACCGTGATCTGCCGCCGCACATGCTGGATCTTCTGCAGGACATGGGCGTAGCCGTAGCCGACCAGCAGCGCGATCTGGAAGAAGGCCATGCTGGTGTTCCACACCGCCGGCGAGCCGCCGAGCAGCGGCAGCACCAGCTTGGCCACCATCGGCTGGACCATGAACACCAGCGCCGCGCTGGTGAAGACCGACACCACGAACAGCGGCGGCGTCGTCGTCCCGGCGGCGCGGGGGGCCTCGATCGTGTCTGTCATGGCTCGAATCGGCTTGTCAGTCGGAGGTGCGGGATGTTGGGCTGCGTCCCGTCGATTTGGCCAGCCCCCCGGAGACCGCCGTTATGTTCCCCCTCGAAGTCGAGACCCTGGCCCGGCTGCTGATCGACGAGGTGCGCGAGCGTCACCTGCGCGTCACCACGGCCGAAAGCTGCACGGGCGGCCTGGTCGCCGCCGCCATCTGCTCGATCCCGGGGGCCTCCGACGTCTTCGAGCGCGGCTTCGTCACCTACACCAACCGCGCCAAGCAGGAGATGCTCGGCGTGCCGGGCGACCTGATCGCCGACTTCGGCGAGGTATCCGAGCCGGTGGCGAGGATGATGGCCGAGGGCGCCCTGGCCCACTCCCACGCCCATATCGCCGTGGCGATCACGGGCGTGGCCGGCCCGGGCGGCGGTTCGCCGATGAAGCCGGTCGGCACGGTCCATCTGGCGACCGCGCGCAGCACGGCGGGCATCCGGCACCGGCACGAGCTCTACGAGGGCCAGACCCGGCTGGACGTCCAGATGGCCGCGGTCGCGACGGCCCTGCTGATGCTGCGGGACGCGATCTGAGTGCGTGGCAAAGGGACAGGATAAGCAGTCCCGAGGGACAGCTAATCCTGTCCCTGCCGGCACTTGGGGACTGTTCTAGCTGTCCCTCGGGACTGCTTGAACTGTCCCCTTCGCCCCGTACAGCCCCCTCGCCCGGTCGTCGAAGCACTGGATCAGCCGGTTCACGGCATGGTCGAAGTTGGCGTCGAGGATGCGGTCGAGGAAGCGCAGCTTGAACTCGAAGTCGATCTCGAACTCGACGCAGACGCCTTCCGGATGCTCGACGAACCGCCAGCGGTTCCGCAGCCGACGGAACGGGCCGCTGAGCAGGCTCACGTCGATGGTCCGGGCGCCGGCGTCGCGCCGCACGCGGGTCGAGAAGCGTTCCTTGAGGAACGAGAAGCCGACCGCCGCCTCGGCGTCGAGCAGCGTCACCCCCTCGCCCGGGTCCTGGCGGTTCCACACCCTCAGGGACGTGATCCACGGCACGAACTCGGGATAGCGCTCCACATCGCCCACCAGCTGGAACAGCTGGTCCGGCGTGTAGGGCAGGATGCGGGTCAGTCTGTGCCGCAAAGCCTCAGCCCGTGGCCTCAAGCGCTTCACGCGCCGCCTTCAGCTGGGCGAAGTCCTCGCCGGCGTGGTGCGAGGAGCGGGTCAGGGGGCTGGCCGAGACCATCAGGAAGCCCTTGGCCCGGGCGATCGCCTCATAGGCCGCGAACTCGTCGGGCGTGACGAACCGATCGACGGCCGCGTGGCGACGGGTCGGCTGCAGGTACTGGCCGATGGTCAGGAAGTCGACGCCGGCCGAACGCATGTCGTCCATCACCTGCATGACCTCCTCTTTTGCCTCGCCCAGGCCGACCATCAGGCCGGATTTGGTGAAGCGGCGGGGATCGCGGTCCTTGACCCGCTCGAGCAGCCGCAGGCTGTTGTAGTAGCGGGCGCCGGGCCGGATGCTCAGATACAGCCGCGGCACGGTTTCGAGGTTGTGGTTGAACACGTCCGGGGCCGAGTCGATGACCACCTCCGCCGCGCCGGCCTTGCGCAGGAAGTCGGGCGTCAGGATCTCGATCGTCGTGGCCGGCGCCGCGGCGCGGATGGCGTGGACGACGGCCGCGAAGTGGGCCGCGCCGCCGTCATCCAGGTCGTCGCGATCGACCGAGGTGATGACCACATGCTTGAGGCCCATGGTCGCCACCGCCTCGGCGACGCGCGCCGGCTCGGTCGGATCGAGGGCCAGCGGCTTGCCCGTGGTGACATTGCAGAAGGCGCAGGCCCGCGTGCAGATCTCGCCCATGATCATCATGGTCGCGTGCTTCTGGGTCCAGCACTCGCCGATGTTCGGGCAGGCCGCCTCTTCGCAGACCGTGGTCAGGCCATGAGAGCGGACGATATCGCGGGTGTCGTTGTAGCCGGCCGAGCCGGGCGCGCGCACGCGCAGCCACTCGGGCTTGCGCAACAGCGGCGTCTGCGGCCGGTTCTGCTTCTCGGGATGGCGCGGGCGCGCCTGCAGGGTGTCGATAACCGTGGCCATGGCGCCTAGATCGTCCTTCCGGGGCGCGGGATCAAGCCTTGAGCCGGCCGGGACCGGATAAGCAGTCCCAAGGGACAGCTAATCCAGTCCCGGCCGACATTCGGGGACTGTTCCAGCTGTCCCTTGGGACTGCTTGAACTGTCCCGGCTCCCCTCGGGAGAACGGCCTTGCGGCCGCCTGCCAAGCCCTCGACACTCCCGACCGATGCGCCTTCGCCTCGCTCTTGCCGGACTTCTGCTCCTCCTCGCGGCCTGCGGCGGCGGCGGCGATGGTCGCGCGCCGTTCGTCGAGAGCCGCATCCCGCCGACGCTCGGGCCCCGCTTCTGGGCGCCCGACGGCTGGGCCTGGGGCCTGCTGAAGATCGGCGACGCCCCGGCCCAGCGCTATGGCGTCTCCTCGACCCTGGTCACGCCGCAGGCGCAGGTCCTGATCCTCACCGGCTACGGCGAATCGGCCGAGGCCTGGTTCGAGACGGCGCGCGACCTGAACGCCCGCGGCTACAGCGTCTGGGTGCTCGAACGAGCCGGCCAGGGCGGGTCGGAGCGCTACGTCCTGCCCCGCGACCTGGGCCACGCGCCACGGTTCCAGGATGACATCGCGGCGGTGAAGACCCTGGCGCGGATGATGGTCGCCGGCGCGCCGAAAGCCCCGCTGATCATCCTGGGCCACTCCGTCGGCGGGCTGGTGGCCGTCGCCGCGGTGGAACAGGGCGCGCCGGCCGAGGGCCTGATCCTGACGACCCCGGCCTTCGCCGCCGGCGACCTGATCGACAGCGGCAAGGCCGGGCTGGTCAAGGCCGGCCTTGGCCGCCTGCCCGCCGCCTGGAACAGCGGCTGGGCGCGCGGCGGCCCCGATGGTGTCGCCGCCGGCCTGACCAGCGATCCCTGGCGCGGGACGGTGCAGATGGCCTGGCAGACGGCCAACCCGGACCTGCGCATGGGCGGGCCGAGCCTCGGCTGGCTGGCCAGTTTCCGGGCGACGTCGAAGGCGATCGAGCCCGGCCTGAAGGACGTCGAGACCCCGACCCTGCTGCTGAGCGCCGGCGCCGACCGCAACGCCGACGCGGCGGCCCAGGCCCAGGTCTGCCGGGCCATGGCCCACTGCGGCCTCTACAGCGTCAAGGGCGGCCGGCACGCGCTGCACCTGGAACGGGACGCGATCCGCGGCCCCTGGCTGGCGGCCATCGACAGCTTCGTGCGCACCCGCGCCGGGTCCCGGCCCATCCTCGTCGGCCCGGCCGTCGATCACGGTCTGTAACGGACCTTTTCAAGGCTGGACCCGGACGATAGGGTCACCCCAACGATACGGTGGGAAACAGTCGGGGAGTTTCACCCATATGCCGCGTGCTTACGACGCGCGGGCCGGCGAGCGGTCTGTCTTTGACGCCCTGCTCGAGGCCCGCGACCGATACGGGGCGAAGAAGCCGATCCTCGAGGATCAGAACCGTACGCCGCTCAGCTACACCGACCTGATCCGGGGCAGTTTCGCGCTTGGCCGGAAGATCGCCGGGATCACGCACAAGGGCGAGAAGGTCGGCATCCTGCTGCCGTCCAGCGCCGGGGCGGTGGTCACCTTCTTCGGCCTGCACGCCTTCGGGCGCATCCCGACCATGCTGAACTTCACCGCCGGGCTGCGGAACCTGCGATCCGCCTGCAAACTGGCCGGGGTGAAGACGGTGCTGACGGCGCACGCCTTCATCGAACAGGGCAAGCTGCACGACCTGGTCGATGCCCTGGAGGCCGGCGGCGCGACCATCGTCTATCTTGAAGACCTGCGCGCGAAGATCGGCCTGGCCGACAAGCTGTTCGCGGCCACGGCGGCGATGTTCCCGCACCAGTTCCGGGCCAGGCTGCACTTCGACGAGCCGGGCGTGGTCCTGTTCACCTCCGGCAGTTTCGGCGCGCCGCGCGGCGTGGTGCTGAGCCACAGGAACCTGGTCGCCAACGTCCATCAGATCGAGGCCCATATCGCCCTCGACCCCGCCTGGGTGATGTTCAATCCCCTGCCGACCTTCCACTGTTTCGGCCTGACCGGTGGCGTGCTGCTGCCGATCCTGACCGGCATGAAGGCCTTCCAGTACCCCTCGCCGCTGCACATCAAGCAGATCCCGGCGCTGATCCGCGAGTCCGGCGCCTCGATCCTGCTGGCCACCGACACCTTCGTGAACCAGTACGCGCGCTCGGCCGACCCGGGCGATCTGTCGGGCCTGCGGTTCATCGTCTGCGGCGCCGAGAAGGTGCGCGAGGAGACCCACAACCTGATCGCCGAGCGGTTCGGTGACGTGCCCGTGCTCGAGGGCTATGGCGCCACCGAGGCTTCGCCCGTGGTGGCGGTCAACAAACCCACCGACAACCGCCGCGGCACGGTGGGCGGCATGCTGCCAGGCATGGAGACGCGCATCGAGACCGTCGAGGGCATCGCCGGCGGCGGCCGGCTGTTCCTGCGCGGGCCGAACGTCATGGCCGGCTACCTGAACGACAAGGGCGGGGTCGATCCGCTGCCGGGCGGCTGGCACGACACGGGCGACGTGGTGACCATCGAGGGCGACGACCGCTGGGTGACGATCAAGGGCCGGGTCAAGCGCTTCGCCAAGATCGGCGGCGAGATGGTCTCCCTGACCGCGGCCGAGGACCTGGCCGTGGCCGTCTGGCCCGAGGGCCGCCACGCCGTCATCGCCATGCCCGACAAGAAGAAGGGCGAGCGGCTGGTGCTGTTCACCGACCGGTCGGACGCCTCCGTCGAGCCCCTGCTGGCCCACGCCCAGACCCTGGGCGCGCCGGAACTGTCCGTGCCGCGCAAGATCGTCAGGATCGCCGAAGTCCCCGTGCTGGGCACCGGCAAGACCGACTATGTGGCGATCCAGCGCATGGCCGAGACAGAGCCGCGCGCGGCGTAGCGTATTTTCCTTCTCCCGGAGGGAGAAGGTGGCCTGCGGAGCAGGTCGGATGAGGGATTAAGGTGGGCACGGCAGGGGGCGCCGCAACGCCCTCACCCTCCCATCCTGCTTCGCCAGGGCTTCGCGGGACGGGCCCCTCCCTCTCCCGTTGGGAGAAGGGTCGGTCAGAGGTGCAGAACCCGCTCGTAGGCGTCCAGCACGGCCTCGTGCATGGCCTCGCTCATGGTCGGGTGGGCGAAGACGGTGGCCATCAGGTCTTCTTCGGTGGCCTCCAGCGTCATGGCCACGACGAAGCCCTGGATCATCTCGGTCACCTCGTGGCCGATCATGTGGGCGCCGAGCAGGGCCCCGGTCCTGCCGTCGAACACCGTCTTGACGAAGCCCTCGATCTCGCCGGCGGCCACGGCCTTGCCGTTCACGCGGAACGGGAACCGGCCGACCTTCGGCTCGCGCCCGGCGGCCCTGGCGGCGGCTTCGGTCAGGCCGACCGAGGCGACCTGGGGATTGGAATAGGTGCAGCCGGGGATCGGCGCGGTCAGACCCGCCGGCTTGAGCCCGGCGATATGCTCGACGCAGTGCACGCCCTCGTGGCTGGCCTTGTGCGCCAGCCAGGGCGGGCCGGCGATGTCGCCGATGGCGTAGAGGCCGGCGACATTGGTCTTGCCGTGGCCGTCGGTGACGACATGGCCGCGATCGACCGTCACGCCCAGGGTTTCGAGGCCGAGGTTTTCGACATTGCCGGTGATGCCGACGGCGACGATGGCGACATCGGCCTCCAGCGTCTCGGCCTTGCCGCCGGCTTCGAGGGCCACGGACACGCCGGACTTCGACTTCGACAGCCTGGTCACCTTGGCCGCCACGCGGAATTTCAGGCCGCGCTTCTCGAACGCCTTGTGGGCGGCCTTCGAGACCTCCTCGTCTTCCACCGGCAGGATGCGGTCGAGCGCCTCGATCACCGTAACATCCGCGCCCAACGCTCTGTAGAAGCTGGCGAATTCGATGCCGATGGCGCCCGAGCCGATGACGATCAGGCTCCTGGGGCAGGCCTTGGCCGTCAGGGCGTCGCGATAGGTCCAGACCCGGTCGCCGTCGCTCTCCAGGCCGATGGCCGGGATCGTCCGGGCGCGGGCGCCGGTGGCCAGAATCACATGTTTCGCCGTGATCGTGCGGCTGCCGCCCGCGTTCAGGGCCACGGTCACCTTCGGCGCCGGCGAGCCCTTTTCGAGCGTCGCCACGCCCATCAACACCTCGACCTTGTGCTTCTTCATCAGGAAGCCGACCCCGCCCTCCATCTTCTTGGCCACGCCGCGCGAGCGGGCGATGATCCCGGGAAAGTCGAAGGCCGCGCCGCTCGCCGACAGGCCATAGTCGGCCAGGTGCGACAGCTGCTCATAGACCTCGCCGCTCTTGA
The DNA here is from genome assembly GCA_030645575.1 of Caulobacter sp. GTDB lineage: Bacteria > Pseudomonadota > Alphaproteobacteria > Caulobacterales > Caulobacteraceae > Caulobacter. Next base: position 49,712 of record JAUSMJ010000029.1, read on the forward strand.
GCAGGGCCTTGGTCGGGATGCAGCCCCAGTTGAGGCAGATGCCGCCGAGGTTCTCGCGCTCGACGATGGCCGTCTTCAGGCCCAGCTGGCTGGCGCGGATGGCGGTCACATAGCCGCCCGGGCCCGACCCGATGATGATGACGTCGAAATCGCTCAAGTCAGGACTCCCAGAAGCTCGCGGGCAGGTTCTGCATCGCCTGCCAGAAGAAGAACGCCGCTGTCAGCGGCAGCCAGATCAGGCCGACATAGACGGCCGAATGCACCAGACCCTTGGTCGCCGCGCCGGCCCAGCTCCGGCCGTAGTAGCCCTTCAGCCCGACCGTCAGGTAGACCTGATAGAGCAGCATCGCCACCGCCAGGCCGCCGCCCAGCCCGGTCATGTTCCACAGCGCGCCGACGATCAGCAGCAGGAACAGGGTGGTGTGGGCCCAGAGGGCGAAGATGGCGTGGTCGGCCACCAGCGTGCCTCGCCGGTAGAACGGCCAGAGCAGCAGGGCGTACACGGGCATCAGCAGCCACAGCAGCCGTGGCGCCCAGGTCGCGATCAGGTCGTTGGTCCGGGCGGGCTCGTCGGCCAGATTACGCACCAGCATGACGTAGGACCGGTTGGTTTCATCGACCGGCCCGGCCAGGAACCGGTCGAACGCGGCCACCACCTGCGGGTCCCGCGCGGCGACGGTGCGCGGATGCAGCCAGGTCTCGTGCAGGCGGAAGTGGTCGCCATCAACCCCAGCCGCCTTCATCAGCACGACGGGCGCGCCAGGGCTGGTCCGCTCGACGCGCAGCTGGAAGAAGGCCACGTCGAACAGGCCCAGAAACAGGAAGAACAGCACCGTCGCCGAGACATACAGCTTGAACGGCGACAGGTAGCGTTTGGTGTCCCCGTCCCGCAGGCCGCGCAGGATCCGGCCCGGATCGATGGCCAGGTCGCGCAGGGTCGAGGGCACATGCTCGGTGAACGAGAAGAAGGTGTCGAACAGGTCTGTCAGCAGATGACGCAGCTCGCGCCGGGGCGGGGCGTTGTCCTCGCCGCAGGCATGGCAGAACCGGCCCACCAGCGGCGTTCCGCAATCGTCGCACGCGGGTTGTTCCGCCGGAACGGCCAAGGCAGCCTCTCGCCCCGACCTAGACGATCATCGTCAGCGGCTCTTCGATCAGCGCCTTGAACGCCGCCAGGAAGCGGCCACCGATCGCGCCATCGACCGCGCGGTGGTCGCAGGTCAGGGTCACGGTCATCACCGTGGCGATGGCCAGGGCGCCGTTCTTCACGACCGGCCGCGGCTCCCCGGCCCCGACGCTGAGGATGCAGGCCTGCGGCTCGTTGAGGATCGAGGCGAACGAGCGGATGCCCATCATGCCCATGTTGCTGACCGAGAAGGTGCCGCCCTGGAATTCCTCGGGCTTGAGCTTCTTGTCGCGGGCGCGGGCGGCCAGATCCTTCGCCTCGATCGCGATCTGGGCCAGGCCCTTGGTCTCGGCGGCGCGGATGATCGGGGTGATCAGCCCGCCGTCGATGGCCACGGCCATGGCGATGTCCGCGTGGTGGTGCAGGGCGATGCCTTCGGGGGTGTAGCTGGCGTTGGCCTCGGGCACGCGCTTGAGGGCCACGGCCACGGCCTTGATCACCAGGTCGTTGACGCTGACCTTGACGCCGTCCTTCTCGAGCAGGGCGTTGATCCTGGCCCGTGCGGCCAGCAGGCCGTCGATCTCCAGATCGATGGTCAGCGGGAAGTGCGGCACGTCGCGGAAGCTGTCGGTCATCCGCCGGGCGATGGTCTTGCGCATGCCGTCCAGCGGGATCAGGTCGTAGCTGCCGGCCGGGATGCCCTGTTGCTCCAGCGACTGGACCTGGCGCTTGTCCTCCGACTTGCCCTCCGAAGCCTTGGCGAAGGAGGGGGCCTTGCCGCGGGCGGCATCGACGTCGGCCTTGATCACCCGGCCGTGCGGGCCCGAGCCGGCGATGGTTTTGAGATCGATGCCGGCGGCCTGGGCCAGGCGCCGGGCCAGCGGCGAGGCGAACACGCGCTCGCCGGACGCGCCGTTAAGTTGCGGGAGCGGTTGGCCCCCTCCACCAGGCTTCGCCTGGTCCCCCTCCCCCTGCGGGGGAGGATCCGCCTTCACAGCGGCCGGCGCGGGTTCGGATGCTCCCCCCTTGGGGGAGCTGTCAGCCGGAACGGCTGACTGAGGGGGCTTTGGCGCGGGCGCGGCACTCTCCCCCTCCCCCGCCAACCGCGCGATCACCGCGTTGACCTTCACGCCCTCGGTCCCCGCATCGACCAGCAGCGCCTCGACCACGCCCTCATCGACGGCCTCGACCTCCATGGTCGCCTTGTCGGTCTCGATCTCGGCTATGACATCGCCGGCTCGCACGGTGTCGCCCGCCTTCACGTGCCATTTGGCCAGCGTCCCCTCCTCCATGGTCGGGGACAGGGCCGGCATGAGGATCTCGATGGACATTCAGTCTTCCTTACTGAGATGCGCCAGGGCGGCCGCGTGGACCTCCCAGTTCTGGCCGTCGAAGGCCTCGATGCGCAGATCGAGGCCCTCGGTGGTGTCGAGGCAGCGGGCGTTGACCGACCAGCCGTCCGGATTGGAGCGGGGCCGATAGAAGCTCTTCACGCCGCAGACCTTGCAGAAGGTGTGCTGCGCGACGCCGGTGTTGAAGGTGTAGGTGGTGATCTGGTCAGCCCCGGACGTCAGGCGGAAGCGGCTTTCCGGCACGATGACGTGGATGAAGCCGACCTTTTCGCACATCGAGCAGTTGCAGGTCTGGGCCTCGACCACGGCCGGCAGGTCCGCCTCGAAGCGGACCGCGCCGCAGTGGCAGCCGCCGGTGTGGACATGGGTTGCGCCAGTCATCGCTCACATCCCGTGCGTGGTTCGAGACGCTCGGCTGATGCCTCGCTCCTCACCATGACGAAGAAATGTGCAACCCAACCCTGCACGTCATCCTGAGGAGCGGCAAAGCCGCGTCTCGAAGGACGCAGGGCTGTATGGGCCGTCGGAATCATCACCGGTAACACACCGCCTTCACCGCCCGGACGATCTTGTCCGGACCGGGCAGCGACAGGGCTTCCAGGTTGGCGGCGTAGGGCAGCGGGACGTCTTCCTGATGCACCCGCAGCGGCGGGGCGTCGAGGTAGTCGAAGGCGTGCTCGACGACCCGGGCGACGATCTCGGCGCCGACGCCCATCGGGCCCCAGCCTTCCTCGGCGCTGACCAGGCGATTGGTCTTGCGCACGCTTTGCAGGATCGTCTCGTGGTCCAGCGGCCGCAGCGTGCGCAGGTCGATGACCTCCGCCTCGATGCCCTCGGCGGCCAGGTCCTCGGCCGCTTTCAGGGCCAGGCCGACCATGCGGCTGTGGGCCGTGATGGTCACGTCCTTGCCCTCGCGGCGGACCCTGGCCTTGCCGATCGGGACGACCCAGTCATCGACCTCGGGGATGTCGAACTCCACGCCGTACATCATCTCGTGCTCGAGGAAGACGACGGGGTTGGGGTCGCGGATGGCCGCCTTGAGCAGGCCCTTGGCGTCGGCGGCGTCGTAGGGCGCGATGACCTTCAGGCCGGGGATCTGGGCGTACCAGGCGCTGTAGTCCTGGCTGTGCTGGGCCCCGACCCGACTGGCCGCGCCGTTGGGACCGCGGAACACGATCGACGCCCGGATCTGGCCGCCGGACATGTAGTGCGCCTTGGCGGCGGAGTTGATGATCTGGTCGATGGCCTGCATGCCGAAGTTCCAGGTCATGAACTCGACGATGGGTTTCAGGCCGGCCATGGCCGCCCCGACGCCCAGGCCCGCGAAGCCGTGCTCGGTGATCGGGGTGTCGATGACGCGGCGGGGGCCGAATTCCTGCAGCAGTTCCCGGCTGACCTTGTAGGCGCCCTGGTACTGCGCGACCTCCTCGCCCATCAGGAACACGTCGCCGTCGCGGCGCATCTCCTCGGCCATGGCGTCGCGCAGGGCGTCGCGCACGGTGATACGGACCATTTTGGCGCCGGCGGGGATTTCGGGATCTTGAAGCTGGACCGCCGTTGCGTCCTTCGACACGGCGCTTTGCGCCTGCTCAGGATGACGTGGAGGGGTGGGCTCGGCTTTGGCGGCAGGGGCTGCGAACCCACCCTTTACGTCATCCTGAGCAGCCGCCGCAGGCGGCGTGTCGAAGGACGCAGGGGCGCTGGCGGCGCCCTCGCCCAGCCGCGCGATCGGCGTGTTGACCTTCACATTCTCGGTCCCGGCGGGCACGAGGATCGCGCCCACGACGCCCTCATCGACGGCCTCGACCTCCATGGTCGCCTTGTCAGTCTCGATCTCGGCGATGACGTCGCCCGCCTTCACGGTGTCGCCCGCCTTCACGTGCCATTTGGCGAGGGTGCCCTCCTCCATCGTTGGAGACAGCGCGGGCATGAGAATCTCGACCGAACTCATCCTTCTTCGCTCCTGCGGAGCTTCGAAGGACAAGCCGTCCTCGGCCCCGAGTAAGAGTTGGTGTGTTGGAGGATGAATCCTCCGAAGCCTTGGCGAAGGAGGATCACTGCGCGGCCTCCAGATAGACGTCGGTGTACAGCTCGGACGGGTCGGGCTCGGGGCTGGTGCGGGCGAATTCGGCGGCGGCGGCGACAATGGCCTTGACCTCCGCGTCGATGACCTTCAGCTCGTCCTCGCCGACCTTGAGGCTGGCCAGTCTTTCCCGAAGGTGATCAATCGGATCGCGGGTCTTCTTGACCTCATCGACCTCTTCCTTGGTGCGGTATTTGGCCGGGTCGCTCATCGAGTGGCCGCGGTAGCGATAGGTCTTCATCTCGAGGATGTAGGGTCCCTTGCCGGACCGGGCGTGCTCGGCGGCCTTCAGCCCCGCGGCGGCGACCGCCTCGACGTCCATGCCGTCGACTTCCTCGCCCGGAATGTTGAACGACACGCCGCGCTTGTGCAGCCGGGTCTCCGACGAGGACCGCTCGATCGAGGTGCCCATGGCGTACTGGTTGTTCTCAACCACATAGACGACCGGCAGGCTCCACAGCTCGGCCATGTTGAAGCTCTCGTAGACCTGGCCCTGGTTGGCCGCCCCGTCGCCGAAGTAGGTGAAGCTGACCGCGCCGTCGCCGCGATACTTGTCGGCCAGGGCCAGGCCGGTGCCCAGGCTGACCTGGGCTCCGACGATGCCGTGGCCGCCGTAAAAGCCCTCGGCGGTCGAGAACATGTGCATCGAGCCGCCCTTGCCCTTCGACGAGCCGCCGGCCCGGCCGGTCAGCTCGGCCATGACCGCGTTCGGGTCCATGCCCGCGGCCAGCATGTGGCCGTGGTCGCGGTAGCCGGTGATGATCTGGTCGCCGGGCCTGCGGATGGCGTCCATGCCCACCGCGATGGCTTCCTGGCCGATGTAGAGGTGGCAGAAGCCGCCGATCAGCCCCATGCCGTACAGCTGGCCGGCCCGTTCCTCGAACCGGCGGATGAGCAGCATGTCGCGATAGAACTTGAGCAGCCGCGCCCGCGACGCGCCCTTAAGGCTTGAATTGACAACGTTGTCAGCGGCCTTCCCCGAAGTTGTTTCCGCTTTACGCGCCCGCGCCATCGCATGCTCCCTTGGATCGTCTCATTCGCGGCCAGTCCGTCCCTCGCTGAGCGCCGGGATGGAAAACCGCCCCCGGTCAGGGCTTGGTGCGGATCACATAATCTTTGGGGTCCGCGAATCCCAGCAAAGACCGCGCGCGTTCCTCAAGAAGGTCCGCCGACAGGCTTCCGTCGCGTAATAGCCGGGCCCGGGCCTCCAGGTCCACCCTGCGACCGTGCAGATCGGCCAGTTCGCGCGTTCTTTCGGCAAGCAGCGCCCGCCGTTGCGATCCCAGCAGCAATCCGCGTTCCCCGGTCAGGCCGTGGAACACGAAGTAGACGATCAGCCCGAGCAGGGCGATGGTCGGAAGAAGGGGCTGCAGGCGTTGGAACACGCTGGCGAATCCGGGCGGCGGTACGGAGGCGACTTTGGTGTGGTGTGGTTAAGGGGTCGCTAATCTTCGGGGCCTTGCTCCCCGCTTCGCGGGGAGCTGTCAGGCGGAGCCTGACTGAGGGGCGGCGCCAGCGGCAGACGGTGAGCCAGAACGCGGCTATTCACCGATCGTTGGCGCAGCCCCCTCCACCGCGCTCCGCGCGGTCCCCCTCCCCACTGCGTGGGGAGGATTGAGGTCAGCGCTGCTTGATCGCCCGTCGCCCAGCATACACCGCCTGGTCGTCCAGCTGCTCCTCGATGCGCAGCAACTGGTTGTATTTGGCCAGCCGGTCGGAACGGGCCAGCGAGCCGGTCTTGATCTGTCCGCAGTTGGTGGCCACGGCCAGGTCGGCGATGGTCGAATCCTCGGTCTCGCCCGAACGGTGGCTCATCACGGCGGTGTAGCCGGCCCTGTGGGCCATATCGACGGCGTCGAGCGTCTCGCTGAGCGTCCCGATCTGGTTGACCTTGACCAGGATCGAGTTGGCCAGGCCCTTGTCGATGCCCAGGGCCAGCCGCTCGGGGTTGGTCACGAACAGGTCGTCGCCGACGATCTGGATCTTCTTGCCCAGCGCGTCGGTCAGCAGCTTCCAGCCGTCGAGGTCGTCTTCCGAGCAGCCGTCCTCGATCGTTACGATGGGGAACTTGCCAACCAGCGCCTCGAGATAGGCGACCATGCCGGCCTGATCGAGCGTTTTGCCTTCGCCTTCAAGCACATACTTGCCGTTCTTGAAGAATTCCGTGGCCGCCACGTCGAGGCCCAGCACGAAGTCCTCGCCGGCGCGGAAGCCGGCCGCCTCGCCGGCCTTGACGATGAAGGCCAGCGCCTCCTCGGCCGAACCGATGTTGGGGGCAAAGCCGCCCTCGTCGCCGACGTTGGTGTTATGGCCAGCGTCCTTGAGGGCCTTTTTCAGGCCGTGGAAGATCTCGGCGCCCATGCGCAGACCTTCGGAGAAGGTCGCCGCCCCGGTGGGCAGGATCATGAATTCCTGGATATCGATCGGATTGTCGGCGTGGGCGCCGCCGTTGATGATGTTCATCATCGGCACCGGCAGCACGCGGGCCGAGACGCCGCCGACATACTTGTAGAGCGGCAGGTCGGCGCTGACGGCGGCGGCCTTGGCCGCGGCCAGGGAGACGCCGAGGATGGCGTTGGCGCCCAGCCGGCTCTTTTACTACGTGCCGTCCAGGTCGATCAGCAGGCTATCGATCCGCCGCTGGTCCTCGGCATCGACGCCGCCGAGGGCGTCGTAAATCTCGCCATTGACCGCGGCGACCGCCTCCAGCACGCCCTTGCCGCCGTAGCGGCTCTTGTCGCCGTCGCGCTTCTCGACCGCCTCGTGGGCCCCGGTGGAGGCGCCCGACGGCACCGCTGCCCGGCCGAACGATCCATCCTCGAGGATCACATCGACCTCGACCGTCGGATTGCCGCGGCTGTCGAGGATTTCGCGGGCGATGATATCGACGATCTCGGTCATGGGGCGTCCTTCAATAAAGCGCGCCCGGATTAGCCTCCCGACCAGGGAATCGCAACCGACCCCCACGCCGTCATGGCCCGGCTTGTCCGGGCCACCCAGGCGCACGGACGTGTTTAGCACGGACGTGTTTAGATGGTCACGATCGCTCGCCGAACCTCCGTCCGCTGTCAGCGGTGTTCTTGGGTGGCCCGGACAAGCCGGGCCATGACGGAGGATGGGAGGATGGGAGGATGGGAGGATGCTTGACTGCCCCTCCGTCGCCCGGCCATCCCTGATCCAAACGGAGGACGCGCCCATGCTGCTGGTCGAGAAACAGGACGGGATCGCCGTCGTCACGCTCAATCGCCCCGAGGCGATGAACGCGCTCAGCAAGGCGATGCGCGGCGAACTCTACAGGGCCATGGTCGCGCTGGACGCCGATCCGGAGGTCAGCGTGGTGATCCTGACCGGCGCGGGCGAGCGGGCCTTCACCGCCGGCCTCGACCTCAAGGAGCTGGGCTCCGATCCCAGGGCCATGAGCGCGGCCAACGCCGAGGGGGCCGAGGAGAACCCGGTCAAGGCCATCGAGCTCTGCACCAAGCCGGTGATCGGGGCGATCAACGGCGTGGCCATCACCGGCGGCTTCGAGGTGGCCCTGGCCTGCGACGTGCTGATCGCCTCGGAGAACGCCCGTTTCGCCGACACCCACGCGCGCGTCGGCATCATGCCGGGCTGGGGCCTGTCGCAGAAGCTGTCGCGGCTGATCGGCATTTACCGCGCCAAGGAGCTGTCGCTGACTGGAAACTTCCTCGACGCGAAGACGGCCTGCGACTGGGGTCTGGTCAACCGCGTCGTGCCGGCGGCCGAACTGTTGACCGTGGCCAAAAAGCTGGCCGCCGACATGGCCACCATCCCCGTGGACACCTTGACCACCTACAAGCGGATCATCGACGGCGGCTACGCCCTGTCGTTCGGCGAGGGCCTTGAGTTCGAGCATGAAAAATCCAGCGCCAACAACCGGACGGTGACGCCCGAGGCCGTCGAGGCGCGACGCGCGGCCATCCAGGCCCGGGCGCGGACGCAGGGCTGACTGCCCTCGCGACTAAGCCAGCCAGATCTGCGGATCGGCCGCGACGCGGAACATCACCCGCTTGCGGCCGTAGTCCATCTCCACCCGCGAGAACAGCCGCAGCACGTTGACCCCCAGCAGGATGGTCGGCCGGTCGGCCATGCCCCACTGCTTGAACAGGTCCAGGTCGCTGATCAGCACCGGGATGTCATTGAACCGCAGCCCGCCCAGGCGCACCGAATCGAGCACGCGCAGCTCGCCGGTCGCCTGGTGGCTGGTCACGCCATAGAGCGGCACCGTCTGGCCCTCCGTGCGCCAGCCGCCGCGCGAGCGGATCGACTCGGCCAGGGCCCGGTTGGCGATACTCATGCCCGCGCCCGAATCGATGAAGGCGGCGACCGGCGCGCCGTTGGCGTTGGCGTCGATGACCACCAGCCGGCCGAACCGGTCGCGGGCGGAGACGAAGGCGTCGCGCCGGGTCGAGTTGGGATAGAAGGCCCCGGAGGCGGCGAGGATCTCCAGCTTCCGTTCGCGGAAATCCATCACCAGCCGCCGTTTGGCCAGCGCGTCCACGCCGAGCAGGCCATCGACGCCCAGCCGCTCGCGCGGCAGCACCGGCAGGTCGAGGCTGTTGAGCGTGATCTTGCCCAGATTGATCGGCGGCGCCTTGACCGTGCGCGTCAGTTCCGAGCCGGTGATGCCCTGGACCATGACGTCGCGGCCCGGCGGCAGGCCCAGCTGCTCGGCCACGTCCTGGGACAGCACCGTGCGGTCCGCCCCGGTATCGACCACGAAATGGAACGGGCCCTGGTCGCCGATGGTCACCGGAATGGTCAGGCGGTCATAGCGGTCCTGGCCCGCGCCGATGGTCTCTTCAGAATCCGGCGGCGGCGTGTCCCGGGCGAACGCCAGGCGGGGGGACAGGGCGCCCGCGGCCAAGGCCAGAGCAAGGTATCGACGGCTCAGCATGGGGTCCTCCCCCCTTGATTTGAAAGGAGGATAGCACGAAGCCGACCGGTCGGTCGCTCAAATGCGAACGGCGCCCGGAGGGGTTGCCCCGGGCGCCGTCGAAACTCGTCGGAAGGCCGTGGAAGCGGCTAGTCTTCCTTGGGCGTGATGACCTGGCGGCCGCCGTACATGCCGGTCTTCAGATCGACATGGTGCGGACGGCGCAGCTCGCCGGTGTCCTTGTCCTCGACGTAGCTGTTCGCGCCCAGGGCGTGGTGCGAGCGGCGCATGTTGCGACGCGACGGAGAGACTTTGCGTTTGGGAACGGCCATCGGAGTAACTCTGCTCGCTGAGCATGAAAACGGTGACGGCGGCCGTCGGGCCGCCGCGTGAGGGCGGGTATATGCCGGAAAGCGCCCGGGGTTTCAAGGGCGACCTCAGCCGCCCAGCCGCGAAAGGTGCTCCATCCGCTCGTGAAGCACCCGCAGGACGGACACGGTCTCGGCCTCATCGCGATAGAAGATGATATGTCGCCCAACGCGCAGCCTGCGGAGATCGGGTTTTTCGGGCCCGAACACCGCGCCGACGGCCGGGTTGTCTCCTATCCGCTTGAGGCCGGCCGCGAGGGCGGCGAGGTATCGGGCTGTTCGCTCCTCACCCCATTCGCCTCGACTGACCGTCGCGATCAGCTGTGTGTCCCGCCGAGCCCGCGCCGAGAGCCTGACCGGCTTCACAGGGCGGCGAAAAAGGCGTCGATTTCCTCGGGCGTGCTGAGCGTCAGGTAGCGCCCTGCCCGGATGTCGGCTTCGCCTTCCTCAACAGCGCCGATCAGCGCGCCGCGCCGATCCGAATCGCGCTGTTCAAGCAGATAGAGCGCGTCGGCGACCACATCGGCTTCGTCGCGATACCCGCCCGCGGCGACTTTCTCGCGGATGAACTGCTCCAGTTTCGGGGTCAGGATCACGGACATGCCGCATGATATCCCGGAACGACCGCCCGTCCAGCATTACACCAGCCGGCTCTGCTCCTTCGCCGCGGCGATGAAGCTGGCGAACAGGGGGTGAGGGGCGAAGGGCCGGCTCTTCAGTTCGGGGTGGAACTGCACCCCGACGAACCAGGGGTGGTCGGTCCGCTCGACGATCTCGGGCAGCACCCCGTCGGGCGAGCAGCCGGTCAGCTTCAGGCCCGCCGCCTCCATCTGGGCGCGATAGCCGATGTTGACCTCGTAGCGGTGGCGGTGCCGTTCGAAGATGTCGGTCGAGCCATAGATCCGCGCGACCTTCGAACCGGGCGTCAGGACGGCCTCGTAGGCCCCCAGCCGCATGGTGCCGCCCAGGTCGTCGCCCTCGCGCCGCTCGACCCGCTGGTTGCCCTGGGTCCATTCGGTCATCAGGCCGACGACCGGCTCGTCCGAGGGGCCGAACTCGGTCGATGAGGCGCCGGCGATGCCCGCGACGTTCCGCAGGGCCTCGATGACCGCCATCTGCATGCCGAAACAGATGCCGAAATAGGGCACGTTGTGCACGCGGGCGAATTCGGCGGCGAGGATCTTGCCCTCGCTGCCTCGCTCGCCGAAGCCGCCTGGCACCAGGATGCCGTGGACGCCCTCCAGCCGGCTGGCCGCCGCGCCGTCCTCGTTCTCGAAGGTCTCGCTCTCGACCCAGTCGAGGTTGACCTTGACCCGGTTGGCGACGCCGCCGTGGCTGAGCGCCTCGATCAGGGATTTGTAGGCGTCCTTGAGCACCGTGTACTTGCCGACGACGGCGATGGTCACCTCGCCGTCGGGATTGGTCAGGGTCTCGCCGATCGAGTTCCAGCGGGTCAGATCGGGTTCGGGCGCGTCGCCCATGCCGAAGACGTCCAGCACTTCCCGGTCCAGCCCCTGCTCGTGATAATCCAGCGGGACGGTGTAGATCGACGAGGAGTCCATTGCCTGGATCACGGCGCTGGGCCGCACGTTGCAGAACTGGCCGATCTTGCGTTTTTCGTCGGCCGGGATCGGCTGTTCGCAGCGGCACAGCAGGATGTCCGGCTGGATGCCGATCGAGCGCAGTTCCTTGACGCTGTGCTGGGTCGGCTTGGTCTTCATCTCACCGGCCGTCTTGATGAACGGCAGCAGGGTCAGGTGGACGAAGCAGCTGTTTCCGCGCGGCAGTTCCTGGCCAAGCTGGCGGATCGCCTCGAAGAACGGCAGCCCCTCGATGTCGCCGACCGTGCCGCCGATCTCGACCAGCACGAAGTCGGCCTCCTGGCCGTGCTCGTCGAGCGCCGGCGAGAGCACGAACGCCTTGATCTCGTTGGTGACGTGCGGAATCACCTGGACCGTCGCGCCCAGGTAGTCGCCGCGGCGCTCCTTCTCGATGATCGTCTTGTAGATCTGGCCGGTGGTGATGTTGTCCGCCCGCGTCGCGTTGACGCCGGTGAACCGCTCATAGTGACCCAGATCCAGATCCGTCTCGGCCCCGTCGTCGGTCACGAAGACCTCGCCGTGCTGATAGGGACTCATCGTCCCCGGATCGACGTTCAGATAGGGGTCGAGCTTGCGCAGGCGGACCTTGTAGCCACGCGCCTGGAGGAGCGCGCCAAGGGCGGCGGACGCGAGACCTTTTCCCAGAGAGGAGACCACGCCGCCGGTGATGAAAATGTACCGGGCCATGGGAATCCAGAATAGCGCCGATTCGGGGCCGGCGCCTGCATCATCGACAATCGGGGGCGGTTAATTGCTCGGCGGGGTTCCGGCCGGGGCCGGGCCGCCCAGGGCGTCATCGACGGCCGAACCCGGAGTCGATGACGACTGGGCCGGAAGGCCGCGAACCTGGGGCGTCGGCGCCGCGCCGGTCGGGGCCGTCGGCGCGACGGGCTTGATCGCCTCGATGTCGCCACGGCCGACGATCGAGGAGCCGGCGCGCTCGCGGCCCTGCAGGATCGTCAGACCCACGCACAGAATCAGGAAGATCGTGAACAGGGTCCAGGTCGCCCGGGTCAGCAGGTCGCCCTGGCCGCGGGCGGTCATGAAGCCCGACGGGCCGCCCCCCATGCCCAGCGCGCCGCCCTCGGAGCGCTGCAGCAGAACCGCCACGCCCAGCAGCGCGGCGACGATGATCTGGATCGTGAGCAGGATGTTCAGCAGCATTGCGATCTTCAGGGTCCGTGCGGCGCGGCGGCGCCCGGTCGAAACAAGCCGGCCCCTCTAGCACCACGCGGGCGACCACGCCATAGCTGGGCATAGTTCCCATCTGTGCAAGTCCATGATTCTCGAAACAGCGCGTCTCAAGCTCACGCCCGTCACGGCCGAGGATGGCCCCCTGATCCATCCGATCATGGCCGACCCGGGGGTCATGGCGCACATGGACAGCATGGCCATCGACGATCCGGACGTGGTCAGCGCCTTCATCGGCGGCCAGCTGATCGAGATGGCCAACGAAGAGGCCTTCTACTGGTCGGTCCGGCTCAGCGACGACGGGCGCTACCTTGGCAGCGTCGATCTGTCGGACATCGACTGGCGCCACCACCGGGCCGAGGTCGGCTTCATTCTGGGCAAGGATTCCTGGGGTCGGGGTTACGGCTTCGAGGCCATGCAGGCGGTCCTGGGCCACGCCGCCACACTGGGTTTCAAGCGATTGTGGGCCCGCACCCATGTCGGCAACATCGCTTCGGAGTCGCTGTTGCGCAAGCTGGGCTTCGAGGAGGAAGGCTATCTGCGCGGCCATGTCGATCGCGAAGGCGAGCGCCGCGACTGCCGGCTGTGGGGGTTGCTGCTGTAGGCGCAGGGACACGCACTGAAGTGCATGTCCCCGTGCAAGTTCAAGCCGCCCCGATGATCCCGAGGAAGTCGATCGCCTTCAGCGAGGCGCCGCCCACCAGGGCGCCGCCGACGTCGCGCAGCCGCAGGATGTCGGCCGCGTTCGACGGCTTCACCGAGCCGCCGTAGAGGATCGGAACGCGCTGGCCGTGCGGCCCGAACATCTCGGCCAACACGCCGCGAATCGCGACGTGGACCTCCTCGATCTGTTCCAGGGTCGGCGTCAGCCCGGTGCCGATGGCCCAGACCGGCTCATAGGCCACGGCGAACGGCTTGCCGGCCAGGACCTCGGGCAGAGATCCCCTCACCTGCCCGGTGACCACCGCCAGCGTGCGGCCCGCCTCGCGCTCGGCCAATGTCTCGCCGACGCAGACGATCGGCTCCAGCCCCGCCCGGTGGGCGGCGCCGGCCTTGGCGGCCACCAGGGCGTCGCTCTCACCATAGCCCGCGCGGCGCTCGGAATGGCCCAGGATGACCAGGGTCGCGCCCGCGTCGGCCAGCATCTCGGCGGCGATGTCGCCGGTAAAGGCGCCGGCCAGCTCGGCCCGGCAGTCCTGGCCGCCGACCTCGACGCCCATGCCGCCCAGCGCCTCGGCCAGGCGGTGCACCAGCGTCGCCGGCGGACAGATGGCCACCCGGGCGCCGGGCGGATGGGCATCGACGGCCGCGGCCACGGCGCGGGCCTCGTCCAGCGACGAGCCCAGCCCGTTCATCTTCCAGTTTCCGGCGATCAGCGGTCGCAAGGCGGTCATCAACAGCACCCCGTCATTCGGATTTTCCGTCCCGCGCCCTACGCGAAGGCGCGCGCCCTGTCACGCCGCATCGGCGCCACGCTTGCGGGGTTGGATGCGCCTCCACTATACCGCCCGGGCGGCGCAAACGCTCCGCGCTCCTCAAGGGTCTGTCCTTTCATGCTCGCCTTTATGCGGAAGTTCGCCAAATCCTGGCTCGCCCTGCTGCTGTTCGTCCCGCTGCTGATCGGCTTCGCCGTGTTCGGCGTGAACCGGGACATCCTCGGCGGCGGCCCGGCCAACTATGTCGTCAAGGTCGGCGGCCGCACGGTCACCGCTCTTGATTTCCGGCGCGAGTTCGACCGCGAGAAAGAACAGCTGGAGCAGCGCTTCCAACAGACGATCTCGCCGGACCTGGCCATGCAGGAGGGGCTGGACCGGCGCGTCCTCGAGCAGCTGGCGTTCCGCGAATCCCTCAACGAGCTGCTGGCCAAGCTCGGCCTGCGCGCGTCCGACACGATGCTGAAGGACGTGGTCCGCAATGAACCGCGCTTCTTCGACCCGGTGACCGGCAAGTTCGACCAGGCTCGTTTCAACGCCGTGCTGGCCGAGAACAAGCTGACGCCGCCGCAGTTCGACAAGGTCGTCAGCGACGGCATGCGGCGCAATCAGTTCGTCGCCGCGGCGGGGGCGGGCCTGCAGGCCCCGCGCGCCTATTCGGCCGTCGGCGGCCTGTTCGCTCTCGAGCAGCGCGACCTGGCCTATTTCGTCGTCACGCCCGCCAGCGTCGGCCCGGCCCCCCAGCCGACCGAGGCGGAGATCGCCGCCTTCATCAAGCAGAACGCCGCCCAGCTGACCCTGCCGGAATTCCGCGCCTTCACCGTGGTGCGCTTCACCGCCAAGGATTTCGAGACGGCCGTCGCGGTCAGCGAAGCCGATGTGCAGAAGCAGTTCGACTTCATGAAGGACAGCCTGTCCAAGCCCGAGCTGCGGACGGTGGTGCAGATTCCGGCCAAGGACGCCGGCCAGGCCGCCGCCATCGCCGCGCGCCTTCAGAAGGGCGAGGCTCCCGACGCGGTGGCCAAGGCCTACGGCGTGACGGCCGTCGATTACGCCGACAAGCCCCGCTCGTCGTTCTTCGATCCGGCCATCGCCACGGCCGCCTTTTCCCTGCCCCAGGGCGGCGTCAGCAGCCCGGTGAAGGGCCAGTTCGGCCTGGCGGTGGTCAAGGTGACCGCCATCACGCCGGGCGTGACGGCCACGCTGGCCGAGCACCGCGCCGAGATCGAGGCCAAGATCCGGGGCGACCTCGCCGGGGCGAAGATCTCCGACCTGTCGAAGGCCTACGAGGACGCGCACGAGGCCGGCGCCACCCTGCCCGAGGCGGCCCGCAAGGCCGGCGCCCCCACCAGCGTCCAGGCGCCGGTGACGGCCGACGGCCGCGGCATGGACGGCAAGCCCGTCCCCGGCATCTCGCCACTGATCCTCAAGGCCGTGTTCGAACTGCCCCAGGGCGGCGAGAGCGACATCCAGGAGGCCGGCGAGGGCGAATACTTCGCCGTGCGGGTTGATCGCATCGTGCCGCCGGCCATGCCGCCGATGGCGACGATCCGGCCGGAGCTGGTCCGGACCATGATCCTCAAGCGCCAGGCCGACCGCATGAAGGCCCGCGCCGAGGAACTGTCCGCCCGCGTCCGCAAGGGCGAGTCGATCGAGGCGGTGGCCGCCTCGTCCGGCGCGACCGTGGTGCGCGTCAACGCGATCAGCCGCGCCACGCTCCAGGCCCATCAGGCGCTTGGCCGCGAACTGGTCGGCGGCGCCCTCGGATCGAAGAAGGGCGCGCCATTCACCGCCAGCGCGCCGAACTTCAGCGTCGCCGTGGCCGTGGTCACCGCGATCCGCGCCGGCGAGCCGCAGCAGGTCGCCCAGGCCACCGAGCAGGCCCGCGCCCAGTTCACCCAGGAGCTGTTCAGCGACATCGGCGACTCGGCCAGCCGCTACGCCCGCACCCGGCTGAAGGCGAAGACCGATCTCACCCGCGCCCGCATCGCCATCGGCGTCGATCCGGCGGTGGCCGCCAAGGGCCAGGGCGAGGCGGCGCCGGCAGGCAAGGGCCAGTGACGACCGAGCCGTCGCTCGACAGCTTCAGGGCGGCCTGGGAGGCGGGACGGCCCCAGGTCGTCTTTCGCCGGCTGATCGATGATCTGGAGACTCCGGTCTCGGCCTATCTGAAGATCGCCCGCGACCGGCCCTACGCCTTCCTGTTCGAATCGGTCGAGGGCGGCGCCTGGCGCGGCCGCTATTCGATCGTGGCGATGAAGCCGGACCTGGTCTGGCGCTGCCGCGGCGACGCCGCCGAGGTCGCCGAGGGCGAGGCCATCGCCGAGGGCCGCTTCACGCCCCAGGCCGGCGGAGCGCTGGACAGCCTGCGCGATCTGGTCGCCCGCTCGCGCATCGACCTGCCGGCCGGCCTGCCGCCGCCCGCCGCCGGGGTCTATGGGGCGATCGGCTATGACATGGTCCGGCTGGTCGAGAAGCTGCCGGACATCAATCCGGACCCGCTCGATCTGCCCGACGCGGTGATGATCCGCCCCTCGATCGTGGCGGTGTTCGACGCCATCGCCCAGGAGATCGTGCTGGTCACCCCGGCCCGGCCCGCGAAGGGCGTCGGCGCTGAAACCGCGTACGGCGAAGCCAACGCGCGCCTCGACGCCGTCATGGCCGACCTGCGCCTGCCCCTGCCCGCGCCCGCCACGGACGGCGCGCCCGGCCCGGACGTGTTCGAGACCAGGGTCAGCCGCGCCGCCTATGCCGACATCGTCGAGAAGGCCAAGGACTACATCCGCGCCGGCGACATTTTCCAGGTGGTGCCCAGCCACCGGTTCCGCGCGCCGTTCACGCGCGCGCCGTTCGCCCTGTACCGCTCGCTGCGGCGGACCAATCCCTCGCCGTTCCTGTTCTACCTGAACTTCGGACCGTTCCAGCTGGTCGGCTCCAGCCCCGAGATCCTCGTGCGGCTGCGCGACGGCAAGATCACCATCCGGCCGATCGCCGGCACCCGCCCGCGCGGCGCGACGCCCGAGCAGGACGCGGCGCTCGAGGCCGAGCTGCTGGCCGACCCGAAGGAGCGGGCCGAGCATCTGATGCTGCTGGACCTGGGCCGCAACGACGTGGGCCGCGTCGCCCGCCTGCGCGAGCCCGGCCGCAACGAGCCCGCGAAAGCGCAGCGCGGCCCGGCCGTGCGGGTCACGCAAAGCTTCATCATCGAGCGCTACAGCCACGTGATGCACATCGTCTCCAATGTCGAGGGCGACGCCCCCGACGGCCTGGACCCGGTCGACGTGCTGATGGCCGCCCTGCCCGCCGGCACCCTGTCGGGCGCGCCCAAGGTGCGGGCGATGGAGATCATCGACGAGCTGGAGATCGAAAAGCGCGGCCTCGGCTACGCCGGGGCGGTCGGCTATTTCGGCGCCGACGGCTCGGTGGACACCTGCATCGTCCTGCGCACCGCCCTGGTTAAGGACGGGACGATGTACGTCCAGGCCGGCGGCGGCGTCGTCGCCGACAGCGACCCGGACGCCGAGTATGACGAGACCATCCACAAGTCGAACGCCCTGCGCAGGGCGGCGGCGGAAGCCTGGCGGTTCGGTTAGTTGTTTTCGCTGGCCGACACGACCTCGGCGCTCGCCGGCGACGGCTCCAGCGCCAGCTTGCTCGTGGTCACGGGCGGGGCCATGATCATCGCCACCGCGAACCCGAGGGCCGCAATGGCCGCGAACAGGGCCGCGCCCAGCGCGCCCAGCAGGTTCTCGCGCTTGAGCGGCGGCTTGAGCAGCGCCCTGGCGTAGGCCAGGGCCTCGCGGTCGAGAACGGAATCGGTGGTCGCCATTGGCGGAGGATGGAGCGCGGTTGAGCCGCAAGCAATCCGCTCCCCCTTTCCGTCATCGTCGGACTTGTTCCGACGACCCAAGGCCTAACCGTGGACGGGAGCGAGCTGTCAGTGCCGCGCGACAGCCCCCCGCACCGAGTGCATGGGTCGTCGGAACAAGTCCGACGATGACGGAAGTTTGGGGTGGCGCCTGGATTGGGACGATGACGGACAGGGGGAATGGCACTACAACAACAGGGCCATGATCCTCGTCATCGATAACTACGACAGCTTTACCTACAACCTCGTTCACTACCTGAACGAGCTGGGGGCGGAGACGGTCGTGCACCGCAACGACGCCCTGACGGTGCAGGAGGCGCTGGGGATGAAGCCCGAGGCCGTGCTGCTGTCGCCGGGGCCGTGCGCGCCGGACCAGGCGGGGATCTGCCTGCCGCTGCTGCGCGGGGCGCCGGAGGATCTGCCGATCCTCGGCGTCTGCCTGGGCCACCAGGCCATCGGTCAGGCCTATGGCGGCGAGGTGGTGCGGGCCAAGGCGATCATGCACGGCAAGACCAGCCCGATCCATCACACGGACAAGGGCCTGTTCAAGGGCATGCCCAACCCGTTCACGGCCGCCCGCTATCACAGCCTGTCGGTGCCGAAGGAGACCCTGCCCGACGTGCTGGAGGTCACCGCCTGGACCGACGATGGCGAGATCATGGGCTTCCAGCACAGGACCCGGCCGGTGTTCGGCGTGCAGTTCCACCCCGAATCCATCGCTACCGAGGGCGGCCACCATCTGCTGGCGAACTTCCTCGACCTGGCCGGCGTGAAGCGCGTCGAGACGGCCTGAGCGACGTGTCCGACGCCTTCAAGCCCTTGCTGAGCCGTCTGGCCGACGGCGCGACCCTGTCCGAGGCCGACGCGGAGACCTTCTTCAGCGCCTGCCTGCGCGGCGAGCCGACGCCGGCCCAGGTGGCCGCGGCGGTCACGGCCATTCGTCTGCGCGGCGAGACGGTCGGCGAGATCGTCGCCTGCGCCCGCGCCATGCGCCGGGCGGCCGTGTCATTGGATCTGCCTTACGAGACGATCGACGTCTGCGGCACGGGCGGCGACGGGCTGCACACGCTGAACATCTCCACCGCGGTCGGCTTCGTGGCCGCCGGCGGCGGGCTGAAGGTGGCCAAGCACGGCAACCGGGCCATCACCAGCAAGTCCGGCACGGCCGACGTGTTGGCGGCGCTGGGCGTCAACATCGATCCGGGTCTCGACAAACAGCGCCGCGCGCTCGACGAGGCCGGCATCTGCTTCCTGTTCGCCCAGGCCCACCACGGGGCGATGAAGCACGTCTCGCCGATCCGCCAGCAACTCGGATTTCGCACGATTTTCAACCTGTTGGGGCCGCTCACTAATCCAGCCGGCGCGCGACGGCAGGTGGTCGGGGTCTCGGCCCCGCGCCTCGTCGAGCCGATCGCCCAGGCGCTGGGCGCGCTGGGCGCCGTGCGGGCGTGGTCGGTGCATGGCCAGGGCATGGACGAGCTGACCACCACCGGCGAGACCGAGGTCGCCGAATGGCGCGATGGCGGCGTTCGGCGCTTTCAGATCACGCCGGAAGCTGTTGGATTGCCTCGCGGTTCGCTCGCGAACCTCACGGGTGGAGACCCGGCGTTCAACGCCGCCGCCCTGCGCGATCTGTTGAACGGCAAGACCGGCGCCTATCGCGACATCGTGCTGCTCAACACCGCCGCCGCCTTCCTCGTGGCCGACCGGGTCGAGACCCTGCGCGAGGGCGTCGAGCTGGCCGGGGCGGTCATCGATGACGGGCGGGCGCTGAAGGCGCTCGAGACCCTGATCGCGGTGACAGCGTGACCGACATTCTGGCGAAGATCGCCGCCTACAAGCGGGATGAGGTGGCCGGGCGCAAGGCCGCGCGACCGCTGGCCGAGGTCGAAGCCGCCGCGCTGGCGGCGAGCCCGCCGCGCGGCTTCAAGGCGGCCCTGGAGCGCCACCACGCCCCCGGCCGGCTAGCGCTCATCGCCGAGATCAAGAAGGCCAGCCCCTCGAAGGGCCTGATCCGCGCCGATTTCGACCCGCCGGCGCTGGCCAGGGCCTACGAGGCCGGCGGCGCGGCCTGCCTGTCGGTGCTGACCGATGGCCCGAGCTTCCAGGGCGCGGACAGCTATCTGGTGGCGGCCCGGGCAGCCGTCGCCCTGCCCTGCATCCGCAAGGACTTCCTCGTCGATCCATGGCAGGTCGCCGAGAGCCGAGCCTTGGGCGCGGACGCCATCCTGGTCATCCTGGCGATGATCGACGACGTCCTGGCCGCCGAGCTGATGGCGCAGGCCGCGCGCTTCGGCATGGACGCCCTGGTCGAGGTGCACGACGCGGCCGAGATTGACCGCGCCGGCGCCCTCGGCGCGACGCTGGTCGGCGTGAACAACCGCGACCTGCGCACCTTCACCGTCGATCTGGCGATCACCGAACGGCTCGCCGCCCGCGCACCGGCCTGCGCGCTACTGGTCACCGAGAGCGGCGTCTTCACCGCCGCCGACGCGGCCCGACTCGAGGCCTGCGGCGCGAAGGCCATGCTGGTCGGCGAAAGCCTGATGCGGCAGGCGGGTGTCGAGGCGGCGACGCGGACGCTGCTGGCGGCGAGCTAACTCCTGCTCCCTCTCAATTCGTCATGGCCCGACTTGTTCGGGCCACCCATGAACACGGTTGATCGGCGCATTGCGCCAAGAGCTCAGCGCATGATCCCCACGCTCATTGTGCCTGGGTGGCCCGAACAAGTCGGGCCATGACGGTTCAGGGGCGAGCGGGACGATACGAGGGCTCACACGGTCGCAATCCGCCTCCCAGGGCCGAACCGCAAACGCCCGTGTTCCTTGGCCTTTTTCCCGTGCTTCAGCCGTTAACTTGACAGAAACCAAGAACGCCTAGAGAACATCGACAGTTGTTAGCGGTTTGTTCCGCGACAGATTCGTTGGCGAGGCTAGGCGATGCTCACCCGCAAGCAGCACGAACTGCTGATGTTCATCCACGAGCGGATCAAGGAGACCGGCGTCTCCCCCTCGTTCGACGAGATGAAGGAGGCGCTCGATCTGGCCTCCAAGTCGGGCATTCACCGGCTGATCACGGCGCTGGAGGAGCGTGGGTTCCTGCGCCGCCTGCCGCACCGGGCCCGGGCGCTGGAGGTGACCAAGCTGCCGCAACAGGCGACGACCTCGGCGCCGTCCGGCGGACGCCAGGCGTTCAAGCCCCAGGTGGTCCCCGGCGACAAGCTGGCCCCGTCCCCCGCCTCCATCGCCAACGACGTGCGCGAGATCCCGCTGCTTGGCCGCATCGCCGCCGGCTCGCCGATCGAGGCGCTGCAGGTTGAACGCGACAGGATGCTGGTGTCCGAAAGCATGCTCGGCGCCGGCGAACACTATGTGCTCGAGGTGCAGGGCGATTCGATGATCGAGGCCGGCATCCTCGACGGCGACTTCGTGCTGATCCGCAAGACCGACACCGCCCACAGCGGCGAGATCGTCGTGGCCCTGATCCAGGGCGAGGAGGCCACCCTCAAACGCCTGCGCCGCAAGGGCGGCAGCATCGCGCTGGAAGCGGCCAACCCGAAATACCAGACGCGGGTCTATGGCCCTGACCAGATCGAGGTCCAGGGCAAGCTGGTCGGACTGATCCGCAAGTATCACTGATCCGCCGACCGTTCGGCCGTCATCCTCGCTCTTGTCGCGAGGACACATGCACACGGGGTTCCAGATGGGGGCGCGGCTCGGGTCGCGCCCCTATTTCATGCCTGAGCGGTCGTGGATCGCCCGGACAGGCCGGGCCATGACGGCGTTGAGGAGGATCTAGGGTCCCGTCCACGGCCGCCGCCCGCGCACATCGTTCGCCCACCGCACCCGCCAGCCGTCCCGCGTCCGCCAGAGCTCGGCCGCCCCGCCGGCCGCGAAGTCGTCGGCCATCAGCAGGAACGCGCCCTCGCAGCCGCGCCACGGTGCTCGCGAGCGCAGCACGACCAGCCGGCCCGGCGCGCAAAGTTCATAGAAGTCAGACTGTTTCGGCGACTTCTTGCCAGCCCACAACGCCACGTCGGGCCGACCCCGCGGCAGGCAGGCGAAGCGGTCGCAGGCGAACAGGGCGGCGCGCGCGGCCTCTGGATCGTCGCCGATGGTCAGGCCGCGCCGGCGCGTCCACAGGTCGGCCGCGAAGCGTCGGGCGTCGGGCCGCAGCAGCACCGCCTCGCGGTCCAGGCGCACGGCCACGGCCGCCCCGTCCGAGGCGATCCACGCGTCGGGCGGCGCGGGCCGCGGCCAGACCAGCACCGCGGCCGCCAATGGCGCGCCCAGCCAGCGCAGCCGGCCCCTCCACAGGCACAGCAGCATCACGCCGAGGAAGGCGACGGGCAGGGCCGCCGCCGGGCCGCTGGCGACGGTGATCTGGGCGCCGCGCTGTTCGGCGGTGACGTGCGCCACCCCGGTCATGGCGTCGATCCCCTGCCCCGCCACCCACAGGAACGGCCCGCCCAGGCCCAGCGGCTCCAGCGCCGCGCCCAGCGCCAGGAACGGCATGATGACGAAGCTGGACAGCGGCGAGACGACCAGATTGGCGACAAGGCCATAGCTGGCCATGCGGTTGAAGTGATGCATGGCGAAGGGGCCGGTCGCCAGGCCGGCGACGAAACTGGCCGCCACCGCCGCCAACAGCCACAGGCTCGCCGCCTGGGGCAGGCGGATCCACCAGGGTGCGTCGATCTCCTTCACCGACCGGGGCCAGGCCTCCGCCAGGGCCACGAGGGCCGTGGTGGCGGCGAACGACATCTGGAACCCCGGCGCCACGGCGGCCTCCGGCTGCAGGGCCAGGATGATCAGGGCGGCCACGGCCAGGGTGCGCAGGCTGATCGCCTGCCGGTCGGCGAGGATAGCGAAAAAGGCCACGGCCGCGGTGATCGCCGCCCGCTCGGCCGGCGGCGGGGCGCCCGACACCACCAGATAGACCCCGACGGCGGTCAGTCCGGCCCCGGCGGCGATCTTCTTGCCCGGGACCCGCAGGGCCAGCCACGGCCAGAGCGCGATCAGCAGCCGCGTCGCGGCGAACACGAAGCCGCCGACGATGGCCATGTGCAGACCGGAAATCGAGATGATGTGCGCCAGGCCCGAGGCGCGCATGTCGCTGGTCTGCCGCGGCGGGATCCAGGCCTCGTGGCCGGTGACCATGGCCGCGGCGACGCCGCCGCTGCGCTCGCCCATGCGCGCCACGATCCGGCCGGCCAGCCGCCAGCGGGCGGCGTTGATCGCCATGGCCAGCCGCAGCCGCCAGGGGGGCGCCGGCAGGACCGCCTGGCGCGGCTCGCCCAGGGCGAAGCCGACGCCGCCGACCCGGTCGAACCAGGCGTCACGGGCGAAATCGTAGGCCCCGGGACTGGCCGGCGACGGTGGCGGCCCGATCATCGCCCGCAGGCGGATCGCCGCGCCTGGCGGCGGGGGCGAAAGGCCGTCGCGCAGCGTGACGCGCAGCCGCACCGGCGTCTGGCCGGGCGCCAGGCCCGAGACGGCGACCGGCGCGACCAGCACGCGCATGCCGCCGGCCCCGGGACTGGGCACATCGACAACCCAGCCCTCGATCATGCGCGGCGCATCGGCGGTCGGCGCGATCGGGGCGGCCACGCGGCCGGACCGGACCTTGGCGGCCAGGAACCCGGCCGCGCCAAAGGCCAGCAGGGTGGCGGCGACCACCGCCGGCCCGGCCTGCCACCGGCGCTTCAGCCGCCATGTCGCGGCGAGGGCCGCCACAGCGAGGGCCGCGACCAGCCACAGCGGCGGCTCGACCCGCAAGGTCATGTAGCCGGCCGCGCCAAGGCCGAAGACCACGGGCGACCAGAGGGTCCAGCGTCCCGCCTGGGCGGTGAATTCCGCCCGGATGTCGGCAAGGCTATGTGCGGCGCGAGCGACCATGCTAAGAGGCGCGCCCAGCTTCCCAGGCCCCATCGAGATGTCCGACTCCAGGCCCGTCGTCACCCGTATCGCCCCCTCGCCGACCGGCTCCATGCACATCGGCACGGCCCGCACCGCCCTGTTCAACTACCTATACGCGAAACATACGGGCGGTCGCTTCCTTTTGCGCGTTGAGGACACCGACCGCGAGCGATCGACCGAGGCCGCCGTGCAGGTGATCTTCGACGGCCTGGACTGGCTGGGCCTGCCGTTCGACGACGAACCGGTGTTCCAGTTCGCCCGCGCCGAGCTGCACCGCGCCGTGGTTCTGGAAATGCTCGAGGCCGGCAAGGCCTATCGCTGCTGGCTGTCTGGCGACGAACTGACGGCCGCCCGCGACAAGGCGCACGCCGCCGGGCACGCCCTGCGCTCGCCCTGGCGCGACCAGGATCCGGGCCCGGCCGATCTGGCCCGGCCACACGCCATCCGCTTTCGCGGCCCGCTGAACGGCGACACGGTGGTGCACGATCTGGTGCAGGGCCAGGTGACCTTCCGCAACCGCGACCTGGACGATCTGATCCTGCTCCGCTCCGACGGCGCGCCGACCTACAACCTCGCCGTGGTCGTCGATGACCACGACATGGAGGTCACCCACATCATCCGGGGCGACGACCACCTGAACAACGCCGCCCGCCAGAGCCTGCTTTACCAGGCCATGGGCTGGGAGGTTCCGGCCTTCGCCCACATCCCGCTGATCCACGGCGAGGACGGGGCCAAGCTCAGCAAGCGGCATGGGGCCACGGCGGTGACCGACTTCGCCGCGCTCGGCTACCTGCCCGAGGCGATGCGCAACTACCTCGCCCGACTCGGCTGGAGTCATGGCGACGACGAGCTGTTCAGCGACGAGCAGGCCATCGCCTGGTTCGACATCGCCGACGCCAACAAGGGCGCCTCGCGGCTCGACTGGGACAAGCTGAACTTCGTCAACGCCCACTATATCCGTCTGGCCGACGACGCCCGGCTGCTGGCGCTGGTCGCCGAGGTGTTCGCCGCCCGCGGCGAGACCCTGGACGACGCCCGCAAGGCGCACGCCCTGCGCGCCATTCCGCTGGTCAAGGAACGGGCCAAAACCATCGTCGAGCTGGCCGACCAGCTGGCCTTCCTCTACCGCGCCAGGCCCCTCGTCCTCGACGACAAGGCCCGTGGCCAGCTGACCGACGAGGTCCGCGCCCGCCTGCTGCGCCTCCAGACGCGACTGGCGGCGGCCAACGACTGGGGCGCCGAGTCGATGGAGGCCTTGCTCAAGGCGTTCGCCGAATCGGAAGGCGTCGGCTTTGGCAAATTCGCCCCGGCCCTGCGCGCCATCCTGACCGGCGGAATGGCGTCGCCGGACCTTGGACGCACGCTTTCGGCGCTGGGTCGCGAGGAGAGTCTGGCGCGGCTCGACGACGTGCTTTCGCCTGTCGCGTGAACCGCTATAACGGCCCCGAACGCCCGTTCGGGCCCGTGTGTGTTTTCAAGGGAGTTTGACGCATGACCGACAAGGCGATGCTGACGATCGGCGACAAGAGCTTCGAGCTGCCGATCCTGAAGGGCTCGACGGGTCCCGACGTGGTCGATGTGCGCAAGTGGTACGCCGACTCCGACACCTTCACCTTCGACCCCGGCTTCACCTCGACCGCGTCCTGCGAGAGCAAGATCACCTTCATCGACGGCGACGCCGGCGTCCTGCTGCACCGCGGCTATCCGATCGACCAGCTGGCCGAGAAATCGAGCTTTCTGGAGGTCTGCTACCTGCTGCTGAACGGCGAGCTGCCGACGGCGGACCAGTTCAGCACTTTCGAGCACAACATCACCTACCACACGATGTTGAACGCCCAGTTCGACCGCTTCTTCGAGGGCTTCCGGCGCGACGCCCACCCGATGGCGGTGATGACCGGCGCGGTCGGCGCCCTGTCGGCCTTCTACGCCGACAGCATGAACGTCGATGACGCCCGCGAACGCGAGATCAGCGCCAACCGCCTGATCGCCAAGATGCCGACCATCGCGGCCCGCGCGTTCAAATACACCATCGGCCAGCCGTTCGTGTCGCCGCGCAACGAGCTCAGCTATTCGGAAAACTTCCTGCGCATGTGCTTCGCCGTGCCGGCCGAGGACTGGGTTCCCAATCCGATCCTGACCCGCGCGATGGACCGGATCTTCATCCTGCACGCCGACCACGAGCAGAACGCCTCGACCTCGACGGTGCGGCTGGCCGGCTCGTCGGGCGCCCATCCGTTCGCCTGCATCGCCGCCGGCATCGCCTGCCTGTGGGGCCCGTCGCACGGCGGCGCGAACCAGGAAGCGCTGGAGATGCTGGAGACCATCGGCACGGTCGACAAGATCCCCGAGTTCATCCAGGGCGTGAAGGACCGCAAGTACAAGCTGATGGGCTTTGGCCACCGCGTGTACAAGAACTTCGACCCCCGGGCGAAGGTCATGCAGAAGACCTGCCACGAGGTGCTTAAGGAGCTGGGCGTCAACGACCCGCTGCTCGAAGTGGCCATGGAGCTGGAGAAGATCGCGCTCAGCGATCCCTACTTCATCGAGCGCAAGCTCTATCCGAACATCGACTTCTATTCGGGCATCACCCTGCGGGCGATGGGCTTCCCGACCAACATGTTCACCGTGCTGTTCGCGCTGGCCCGCACCGTCGGCTGGATCAGCCAGTGGAAGGAAATGTTCGAGGATCCCGGCCGCAAGATCGGCCGCCCGCGCCAGCTCTACACAGGCGCCACGCAGCGCGACTACGCGCCGCTCGACAAGCGGGGTTAAGCGCGGGGACATGCACTTCAGTGCGTGTCACTCGTTTGCCGGTTAGCAGGGGACACGCACTGAAGCGCATGTCCCCGCTCCCTACGCCACCTGCCCGGCCGCCCAGCCGCTCGACCAGGCCCACTGGAAATTGTAGCCGCCGAGCCAGCCCGTCACATCGACGCATTCGCCGATGAAATAGAGGCCCGGAACGGTGTTGGCGGCCATGGTCGTGGAACTGAGGTCGCGCGTGTCGATGCCGCCCAGCGTGACCTCGGCCGTGCGGTAGCCTTCCGAACCGACCGGCTTGACCCGCCAGTGGTTGACCGCCGCGTCCAGCGCCCGCAGCACGGCGTCCGGCGTGTCGGCCAGGTTGCCCCGCGCACCGGCCTCCTCGGCCAGTTTCCGGGCCAGCCGGTCGGGCAGAAAGGCCCCGAGGGCCGTGTGCACGGCCTGGCGCGGGTTCGAGCCCTTGGCGGCCTTCAGCGCCGCGAACACATCGACGCCGGGGGCCATGGAGACGGCGATCTCCTGGCCCTCGCGCCAGTAGGACGAGATCTGCAGGATCGACGGCCCGCTGAGGCCGCGATGGGTGAACAGCATGGCCTCGGCGAATTTGGTCTTGCCGCAGCCGACCACCGCGTCGATGGCGACGCCGGACAAGTCCTTCCAGCGCTCCAGCAGGCCGATCTCGAAGGTCAGCGGCACCAGCGCCGGCCGGGTGTCGATGACGTTCAGCCCGAACTGCCGGGCGATGTCGTAGGCCCAGCCCGTCGCGCCCATCTTGGGGATCGACTTGCCGCCCGTGGCCACGACCAGCGCGGCGCAGCCGACGCGGGCGCCGTCGGACAGGGTCAGGGCGAACCCCTCCCCTTCCCGCTCGACCCGCTCGACGCCGGTCGACAGGCGCAGCTCGACGCCGGCCTGCGCCATGTCGTCGGTCAGCATCGTCACGATCTGCATCGCCGAGCCGTCGCAGAACAGCTGGCCCAGGGTCTTCTCATGCCAGGCGATGCCGCGCGCATCGACGGCGGCGATGAAGTCCTTCGGCGTGTAGCGGCGCAGGGCCGACAGGCAGAAGCGCGGGTTTTGCGACAGGAAGGCCTGCGGCCCGGTATGCAGGTTGGTGAAGTTGCAGCGACCACCACCGGAGATGCGGATCTTCTCACCGGGCGCATTGGCGTGATCGATCACCAGCACCGACCGGCCGCGTCGTCCCGCCTCGATGGCGCACATCATGCCGGCCGCGCCGGCGCCGACGACGACGACGTCGAAGGTTGGCATCAGCGCGACCTGTCGGCGACGATCCTGAGCACCGCGTCCGCCGCCTTCTCCGAAGGATCCGGCCCGCCCTTGCCCATCAACTCGAGCGCGGCGTTCTGGGCGGCGATCTGGCGCGCGCGCAGGGCCGGGTCGTCGAGGCGTTCGGCGACGGCCTTTTCCAGCTTCTCGGCCGTACAGTCGGCCTGCAGGAACTCCGGCGCCACGAAGGCCTTCGCGGCTATATTGAACATCGTCACCCAGGGCGACTTGAAGATCAGCTTGAGGATGGCGTAGGTCGCCGCGCCGATGCGGTAGGCCACCACCATCGGCGTGCCGGCCAGGGCCAGCTCGGTGGTCACCGTGCCGCTGCAGGCCAGGGCGACCGTGCCGGCGACGAAGGCGTCGTCCTTCAGGGCCTCGTCCTCGATGACATGGGCGCGGAACGGCCAGCCGGCGACGCGGGCCTTGACCGTATCGGCGACCGTGCCGGCCACCGGCACGACCACATGCAGGTCCGGGCGTTCGGCCTTGAGCCGTTTCACGGCCTCCTCGAACACCGGCATGACCAGCTTGATCTCCGCCGGCCGGCTGCCTGGCAGGACCAGCAGGATGGGCTCGCCGGGCGCGGCGCCGATGGCCTCGCGCAGGCGGGCGGGGTCGGCCTTTGAAAAGTCCTTCGCCAGCGCCGGATTGCCCACGAAGGTCGTGGCCAGCCCCTCGCGCTCGAACCAGGGGGCGTCGAAGCTGTGGATCGACAGCAGATGATCAACTGACGCGGCCAGGGTCTTTGCCCGCCCCGGCCGCGTCGCCCAGACCTGCGGCCCGACGTACTTGACCAACGGCAGGTCCGGCCGACGCCGGCGCAGGGCGTTGGCGACCCGCAGGGTGAAGCCCCAGGAGTCGATCAGCACCGCCACGTCGGGCTGCTCGCGATCCGCCAGCGCCGCCGTGTCGGCCACCCGGCGCATGATCCGGGGATAGGCCGGTATGGCCTCGAACAAGCCGAGGATCGACAGATCGGCGATGTCGAAGGGGCTGTCGACGCCCTCGGCGGCCATGCGTCCCCCGCCGACGCCCACGAACCGCACGCCGTCGCCCAGCCGGGCCTTCAACGCCCGGGCCAGGCCCGCTCCCAGCGCGTCACCCGAGGCCTCGGCGGCCACCAGCATGACGGTCAGGGGCCGGGTCATTCGTCCTTCGCCTCGACGCCGAGGATAAACAGGCCCAGGTCGTCGGCCATGGCCGCGGTCTCCTCGCGATCGACCACCAGCAGGCGGCCCGCCTCGCCGACGATGCCGGCCAGACCCGCCTGGGCGGCGGCCCGCACCGTGGCCACGCCGATGGTCGGCATGTCGATGTCGGTCGACTGGATCGGCTTGGGCGCCTTGGCCAGCACGCCGCGGGCGCCGCCCGGCGCGCCGCGGATCGCCTCGGGCAGCTCGCGCACCCGGCGCAGCATGGCGTCGGTGCCCTCCTGAGCCTCGACGGCCAGCACCAGACCGTCGCAGACCACCGCGCCCTGGCCGATGTCGAGCCGGCCGATGGCGCGGGCCGCGACCAGCGCGCGCTGGATGTCCTCGCCATGACGCTCGCCCGGCGACACCGCGCCCAGGCGGCCAAGCGGCAGGGTCATCGACTGGGCCGCCTCGTGGGCGCCCTCGATGGCGAAGCCTTCCTTGCGGAACTCGTCGAGCACCGCGCGCAGCAGGCCGTCGTCGCCCTTGCGGGCCGCGGCGACGATCGATGGCAGCGCCGCCATGCCGCGCAGGTCGGGCTTGAGCTTGCCGAAATCGGGCCGCGCCACCGTGCCGGCGAAGCAGACGGCCTCGCAATGTTCCTGGCGCAAGACCTTGAACACCTTGCCAAGTTCGCCCAGGCCAAGGTCGGCCGAGGGGTGGCCCGTGGTGCCCTCGTCGGCGAAGCCGCGCAGGCGCACGACGAAGTACGGTCGGCCGGTGCGCCGGCAGCGGTCGGCGATTTCCGCCGGCAGGCCCCCGCCGCCAGCGACGATCCCGAGCTTCTTCACGCTCAGACCTCGCGCTCGGGCAGGCATAGCGGGCGGTTCGCATCGTCGCGGATGAAGGCGACGATTTCCATGATCTCGGGCATTCCGGCGTAGGTCTCGGCGACGTCGTCGAGCCGCTCCTGGAACGTGCCCTCGTCGGCGAACAGCAGGCGGTAGGCCGCGCGCAGGGCGGCGATCTGTTCACGGGTGAAATTGCGACGCTTCAGCCCGATCAGGTTCAGCCCCTCGAGATGGGCGTGGTTGCCCCAGACCGAGCCGTAGGGGATCACGTCCTTGGTCACGATGCCGCCGCCGCCGACGAAGGCGTAGCGGCCGACGCGGGTGAACTGGTGGATCGCGGCCAGACCGCCGAGGAAGACGAAGTCGCTGACCGTCACATGGCCGCCGACGGCGACGCTGGGGGCCATGATCACCTTGTCGCCGATGATGCAGTCGTGGCCGACATGGACGCTGACCATGAACAGCCCGTCCGAGCCGATGGTCGTCACGCCGCGGCCGCTGGCGGTGCCCGCATGCACGGTGACATGCTCGCGGAACACATTGCGCGGGCCGACCACCACGCGGGTCGGCTCGCCCCGGTGGGCCGAATGCTGCGGCGGGCCGCCCAGGCAGGCGAACGGATGCAGGACGCAGTCCTCGCCGACCTCGGTCACGCCCTCGACAATGGCATGAGACAGCAGCTTGACGCCCCTGCCGAGCGTGGCGCCGGGACCGACCAGGCAATAGGGGCCGATTTCGACGCTGGAATCGACACGGGCGGCCTTGTCGACGATGGCCGTGGGATGGATTTTCGTCACTGGGGGTTGTCCGCCTTCATGGCCGCGAATTCGCATTCCGCCGCCAGCTTGCCGTTGACCATCGCCTTGCCGGTGAACTTGACCACCGGCGCGCGGATGCGCACGACCTCGACATGCAGCTTCAGCACGTCGCCGGGCCGGACCGGCAGGCGGAACCGTGCGCCATCGACCGACATGAAGAAGATGGTCGATTTTTCCATGTCGACGTCCCAGGTCTTGGACATCAGCAGGGCCCCGACCTGGGCCAGGGCCTCGACCACCAGCACGCCCGGCATCACCGGGTTGCCCGGGAAGTGGCCGGGGAAGAACGGCTCGTTGACCGTTACGCACTTGATCCCGACCAACGACTCGCCGGCCCGGTAGTCTTCCGCGCGATCGACCAGCAGGAACGGATAGCGGTGCGGCAGGCGCGCCAGGACCTCGGTGATCTCAATCGTCGGCAGCGCCGTCTCGCCGTCACTCATGGCTGGTCCTTTTCTTTTCGCGGGCCATGCGCGACAGCAGAGCCGTCTCGCGCAGCCAGTTCCTGATCGGCTGGGCGGGTATCCCGCCCCAGGTCTCGCCGGACGGAACGTCGCGGAAGACGCCGGCGCCGGCCGCGATCTGGACGCCGTCGCCGATGGTCACATGATCGGCGACGCCGGTTCGCCCGCCGAAGGCGCAGCCGTCGCCGATCGTCACGCTGCCCGAAATGCCGGAATAGGCCGCCATGACACAGTTGCGACCGACCCGCACGTTGTGGGCGATGTGCACCTGGTTGTCGAGTTTCGTATTCTCGCCGATCACCGTGTCATCCCAGGCGCCGCGATCGACGCAGCTGTTGGCGCCGATGGTCACGCCGTCCTGCAGGATCGCCCGGCCCAGCTGCGGCACGTCGATGACGCCCTCGCCGCCCGCCGTGGCGCCAAAACCGGCCTCGCCGATGCGGGCGCCGGCGTAGATGCGCACCCGGTCTCCCAGCAGGGCGAAGCCGATCGACGCGTTGGGACCGATCTCGCAGTCCCGGCCGATAGTCACGCCGGGGCCGATCACCGCGCCCGGCGCGACGCGCGTGCCACGGCCGATCCGGACGCCGGCCGAGATGGTCACGTTGGGGGACAGCAGGACGCCATCCTCCAGCGCCGCGTCCGGGTGAACCGCCCGGTCGGCGACATCGTGGAAACGGGGGCTGTGCAGGGCGTTGGCCACCGCAGCCCAGGCCGCCTGGGGCCGGCCCACGACAAGACCGATGCAACCGACGGGAATATCCCCGACATGGGCCTGGCCGACGAAACAGGCGCCGGCCCGCGTCGCCTTCAGGGCCGCCAGATGTTTCCGGTCGGCCAGAAACGCGACATCGGCCGATCCCGCCTTGTCGAGCGGAGCCGCGCCGACGATCAGCGCATCCGGCATGTCCGACGGCTCCGGCCTGGCGCCGGTCAGCCGGACGAGGTCCGCCACCGAAAGCGGCCCTCGGCTAAGGTAAAATCGCGGGTCTGGCATCATATCCTCGCACAGACCCGCGATAGCGCGAGTCGGCTAGTGTGCTGGATTTGAAGTTCGCCTCATTGTTGGATCAAGCCGCGAGCGAACTTCAAATCCAAAAAGCACACTAGAAACACACACTTGCTAGTGTCCTCATCGATTCCGAAGTTCGCCGGAGCCCGCCACGAGCGCTTGCGAACTTCGGAATCGGGACACTAGTTCGCGCGCGGCGGCGTGGCGGCCGCGCCGGCCGGCGGGGTGTCCATGCGCTCACGGTTGAAGGTGAACGACTTGATCTTGGCGTTCAGACCCGTGACCACCTGGCCGGTGATGTCCATGGCCGGGTTGCTCAGCAGGACGCCGTCGCCCAGCAGGATCGAGCAGTTGCGCGCCTGGTAGACGCTCACGGCGATCGGATCCAACTCCTGCAGCACGCGCATCAGCGCCTTGCGCTCGGTCTGCTGGACCTCGGTCTGGCGCAGCTGTTGCTTGCGCTTGAAGGCGTTGAAGCGGACCTGGAGGTTGGCGGCGCGGGCCTCGAGGGCGTCGGTCGGGCCGGCGGCGCGGGCCGTGTCGATGGCCTTGGCTTCGTTCTTGATCGCCGTGTCCTCGGCGGTGAGTTCGGCGTTCACCTCGGTGATGATCTGTTGCATGCGGGCGGCGACGTATTTGCCGACTTCCGACCCCTGCACGGCCTGTTCGCCGTTGTAGGTGCAGACCCCGGGAAGCGCCGGACCATGCCTGACCGGCGGGGCGGCAGGCGCGGCGGGACGCGGCGGGGGCGTCTGGGCCACGGTGGCCGAAGCGAAGGCGAGAGCTGCGGCCGCGCCGGCCGCGACCGCGAAGGTCTTGTTGAATCGCATGGAGTCTAGAACCTTGTGGAGGTTGAGAAGCGGAATGTTTCCGTCTTGTCGTAGTCTTCTTTGGCCAGAATTTGGCTAAAGTCGAAACGGATGGGACCCATCGGCGAGCGCCAGAAGATCGACAGGCCGGCCGAAGCACGCAATCCAAGGTCATCCTTGATGCACGGCGTGACTGTCGTGCTCGATGTATCGCAGTCGATGATCTGGCCGAACCGGTCGCGCTGGTCCGCGTCGTCAAGCAGGCCGACCGTGCCGACATCGGTGAACAGCGCGGCCTTGATGCCATACTGCTCGGGCAGGAAGGTGGGCACCGACAGCTCCAGCGAGCCGATGGCGTAGAGCTTGCCGCCGAGGGCGTCCGTGCGGCCGAACGAGGTGTCGCGCGGACCGATGCCGGCGACCTCGAAGCCGCGGAAGCTGTTGCCGCCCTTGTAGAAACGGTCGTTGATGCGGACGTCGTCGCCGCGCCAGCCGTCGATGTAGCCGAAGGTGCCGGTGGCGCTGAGGACGAAGTCCTTGTTGAAGCCGTGGTACCAGCCGCCATTCGACTCGGTCTTGAGATAGTTCACGTCGCCGCCGACGCCGGCCAGGTCCTGGTTCAGCTCGACGAAGAAGCCGCGGGTCGGCTTGAGGACATCGTTTCGGCGGTCCAGCCGGACCGTGTAGCCGACCAGCGAGGTGATGTTGGAGCCGCGCTGGGCGCAAAGGGTCGGCGAAACAAGTTCCTGACCAGGAATGCAGAAGGAATCGTCCACCACCACGTCGTCGGTGCGCAGGGTGTAGCGCAGGCCCATCGACGCGTTGGTCGTCAGCGGGAAGCCAAGGCGCAGGCCTATGCCGGTCGAGCGGGTGTCGAAGGCGGTCTGCTGGCTGAAATCGTAGCGGTAGGAATAGACATCGACGCCAGCGCGCAGGTCGCGGCCCAGAAAGCGCGGCTCGGTGAACGAGAAGTTGATCTGCTGGCGCAGCGAGCCGACCGAAATCCGGGCCTGCACGTTCTGGCCGCGGCCGCGGAAGTTCCGCTCGCTCACGCCCAGATCGAGGATGAGCTGATCGACCGAGCTGTAGCCGGCGCTGAACGACAGCTCCCCGGTGGGCTGTTCCTCGACCGTCACCCGCAGGGTGGTGCGGTCGGGGACGCCGCTGGGCACCTCATCGACGGTCACTTCCTTGAAGAAGCCCAGCGCGCGGATCTGCTGCTTGGAGCGATCGACCAGCACGCGATTGTAGGCGTCGCCCTCGGAGACGTTCATCTCGCGGCGAATGACGTAGTCCAGGGTGCGGGTGTTACCGACGATATCGATGCGGTCGATGTAGACGCGCGGACCTTCCTTGACCTGGAAGACCACATCGACGGTGCGGGTTTCGCGGTTGGGAATATAGCGCGGGCGGACATCGACGAAGGCGAAGCCCGCGGCGCCAGCCGCGAAGGTCAACGAATCCGTCGCCTGTTCGATCAGCTCGTCCTGGTAGATCTGGCCAGCGCGGATCGGCAGCAGCTGCTGCAGCACCGTGCCGTCGAGCTTCTTCAGCTCGGTCTCGACGGTCAGCTTGCCGAACTTGTACTTCTCGCCTTCCTCGATGGTGTAGGTGACGACGAAGCCATTGCGCTCGGGTGACAGCTCGGCCACGGCCGAGATCACGCGGAAGTCGTAGTAGCCCTTGTTGCGGTAGAACTTCCGCAGCTGTTCCTTGTCGTACTCGATCCGGTCGGGATCGTAGTTGTCGCTGCTCGACAGGAACTTGTACCAGTGGGACTCCTCGGTGACGATGACGTCCTGCAGGTCGCTGTCCGAGAAGGCCACGTTGCCGAGAATGTTGATGTCGAGGACCCCGCTCTTGGGGCCTTCGTTGATCTCGAAGATCAGGTCGATGCGCTTTTGCGGCAGCTCGACGACCTTGGGCGTGACGGTCACGCCGATGCGGCCGGACTTGCGGTACAGTTCGATCAGGCGCTGGACGTCGGACTGCACCTTGGAGCGGGTGAAGATGCCGCGCGGGCGGATCGTCACCTCGTCGCGCAGCTTCTCTTCCTTGAGGGCGGAGTTCCCCTCGAAGATCACGCGGTTGATGATCGGGTTTTCGACCACCCGCACGACCAGGTCGCCGTTCGGCTGCAGATCGATCTTCACGTCGGCGAACAGGTCCGTGCGGAACAGCGTCTTCAGCGCCACGTCGA
The DNA here is from genome assembly GCA_030645575.1 of Caulobacter sp. Classification (GTDB taxonomy): domain Bacteria; phylum Pseudomonadota; class Alphaproteobacteria; order Caulobacterales; family Caulobacteraceae; genus Caulobacter. Next base: position 84,892 of record JAUSMJ010000029.1, read on the forward strand.
TGCGCGCTGAATCGACCGTGTCGCCCGGCTGGATCGGCAGGTAGGACAGAACCGTTCCCGCCTCGATGCGTTCATTGCCCTGGACAAGGATGCGCTGCACCACCCCCGACTCGACCTGGGCATAGGCCGCGGCCGGCAGGGTTAGCGCTGTCGATCCCATAAGGATCGCCGCAAGGGTGACAATTGCGGCGCTGTGCGCACGAACATGCTTCATTTGGTCTGCCATCGGCGGTCGGCGGGTGCTCACGAGAACAGACCACCAAGGAAGTTGAACACGTTGTAGCGCTGCAGGTCGTTCCACACCGCGAACAGCATGAATCCCAACAGCAAGGCAAGACCAAGGCGATACCCGACCGCCTGGACATTTGCCGCCAGTGGCCTGCGGGCAACGGCTTCATAGGCGTAGAAGACCAGATGTCCGCCGTCCAGAACGGGGATCGGCAACAGATTCAGAAAGCCGACGCTGACCGAGAGAATCGCCGACAGCTGCAGCAGGGCGACGAAGGACCCGAACACCCCCATGGCGGCGTTGGGCGCGCCCTCGGCGCCCGCCTTGGCCACGGCGTCGGACGCGGCGGCGATGCCGATGAAGCCGCCCAGCTGGTCGGCCGGCACCTGGCCCCGCACCAGCCGGCCCAGGTAATAGAAGGTGGTGGAGAAGACCTCCCAGGTCTTTCGCGCGCCGCCGGCGACCGCCTGGACCGGGCCGTAGCGGACGCGCACCCGGTCTTCCGCCTGCTCGATGTGAGTCAGGCCCAGCACGCCGATCTTCTGGCGGGCGCCGGTCGGGTCGATGCGCTCCTTCAGGATCGGCGTGGCGACAAGCTCCAGCGCGCGGCCCGCCCGGTCGACCGTGAAGACGATCGGCACATTGGCGCGCACCACGGTGCGCTGGATGACATCCCGGAAGTCGCGGACCCGGCGGCCGTCGGCGGCCAGGATCACGTCGCCCGGCCGGAAGCCCGCCTTTTCGGCGGCGCTGCCGGGGGTCACCTCGGAGACGCGCGGCGTGCTCTGGACCTGGCCGAACACGCCCAGCAACAGGGCGAACAGCAGGATCGCGAGGATGAAATTGGCCGCCGGGCCGGCCACGGTGATGATCGCCCGCTGCCATACCGGCTTGAAATGGAAGAATTTCCGCAGCGCGGACGGCGCGTTGTGGGCGAGGATCCTGGCCTTCATCTCGGCAAGGTCCTCCTGGTCCGGGATGCTGGCCGCGTTGTCGTCGCCCGCGAAACGGACATAGCCGCCCAGCGGAATCCAGCCGATCCGCCATTCGACGTCCCGCTTGTCGCGCCACTTGAAGATGGCCTGGCCAAAGCCGATCGAGAAGCTCTCGATCACGGTGCCAAAGGCCCGGGCCGCCCAATAGTGCCCCAGCTCATGAATCGTGACCACCAGGGTCAGCACGAACAGAAACGGCAGAATCCATGACACCAGGTCGGGCATCGGCCGGCTACTCCCTTACGGTCAGTGGAAGACTGGACGTTGTGAAACCGCTTCGGCCGCAACCCGGCGAGCGCTCGCATCGACCATCATCGCGCCCTCGAGAGCGCCGTCCCCCACGCTGGCGGCCAGATCCCCCACACCGTTCATGCGGTCGAGGGTATCGGAAACCAGCGGGGCAATATCGAGAAAGCCGATCTTGCGGTCAAGGAAAGCCGCCACGGCGATCTCGTTGGCCGCGTTCATGGCGGCCGGCGCGCCGCCGCCGGCATTGAGCGCGGCGCGGGCGATGGCGATGGCCGGGAAGCGCGCCGCGTCGGGCGCCTCGAAGGTCAGCTGGCCCATCGCCGCCAGATCGAGCTTCGGCGCCGGCCACGGCAGTCGGTCGGGCCAGGCGAAGGCGCAGGCGATCGGGCTGCGCATGTCGGGCGGGCCCAGCTGGGCCAGGGTCGATCCGTCCTCGTACTCGACCATGCTGTGGATCACCGATTGGGGATGAATGAGGACGTCGATGCGTTCGGCGGGCGTGGAGAAGAGGTAGGACGCCTCGATCATCTCCAGTCCCTTGTTCATCATGGTCGCGGAATCGATCGAAATCTTGGCGCCCATGCTCCAGTTGGGGTGGGCCACGGCCTGTTCCGGCGTGGCCAGCGCCATCTGTTCGCGGCTCCAGGTGCGGAACGGGCCGCCGGAGGCCGTCAGGATCAGCCGCGCGACCCGGGTGATGCAGTCCGGTTGCAGCACCTGGAAGATCGCCGAATGTTCGGAGTCGACCGGAATCACCTTGCCGCCGGCCAGCCGGGCCGTCTCCAGCAGGGCCGGGCCGGCGCAGACCAGGCTCTCCTTGTTGGCCAGGGCGATCACCGAGCCCATGCGGGCGGCGGCCAGGGTCGGCGCCAGGCCTGCCGCGCCGACGATGGCCGACATGACCCAGTCGGCGCCCATGGCGGCGGCGTCCTGAACGGCCAGGGCCCCGCCGGCGCAGGCGATGCCGCTGCCGGTCAGCCGCTCGCGCAGTTCGCCGAGCAGCGATTCCTGCTCGATCACGGCGACCCGGGGCCGCCAGCGCAGGGCCTGTTGCGCCAGTTTCTCGACGTTGCGGCCGGCGGTCAGGGCGAGGATCTCGACCTCGCAGCCCGACTGGTCGAACAGGTCGAGGGTGGAGACCCCGATCGAGCCGGTCGAGCCCAGGACGACGACGGTGCGAGCGGCGGTCAAGCGGGCCAGCCCCAGTGATCGATCAGCCGCGCCCCGGCGATGACCACCGATGCGAACATCAGGCCATCGACACGATCGAGCAGGCCGCCATGCCCCGGAATCAGGTCGCCCGAATCCTTCACGCCGAATCTTCGCTTCAAGGCAGACTCCCACAGATCGCCCGCCATGGTGGCCAGGCCCCCGGCCAGACCGACCAGGGCGGCCGCGTGCCAGACAAGCGTGGCATCGGAAAAGGTCGCGACCATGACCGCGGCGATCATCGCCCCGACCAGCCCGCCGAAGAAGCCCGACCAGGTCTTGTTGGGCGAGAACCGCGGCCACAGCTTGGGGCCCTTCAGCGCGCTGCCGACGAGGAAGGCGCAGATGTCGGCCGACCAGGTCACGGCGAACAGCATGGTCGCCCAGCTGCGGCCGTGTTCCTCGCCGCGCAGCCACAGCAGGGCGATGGCGCAGGGGGCGATGTAGATCACGCCATAGGCCGCGTCGGCGGGCCGCTCGGCCGTGCCGCGCGCCACCAGGGCCGACAGCGCCGCGCCGATCACGACCAGGGTCCAGGCCAGCGCCGGCTGGTGGAAATACATGGCGAAGACGCTGGCCAGCACCCCGACCGTCACGGCCGTGGCGATGCGGACCGGCGCGACGGGCGCGCTCATCACGCCCCATTCGTTGGCCAGCAGGGCGACGCTGACGGAGACGAGCAGCAGCCAGGCCCAGCCCCCGAACCACAACGCCAGGATGACGGCGGGGATCAGCACGCTGGCCGAGGCGATCCGTGTCCCCAGGTTGTTCCAGTCGAACCGTCTAGCCGGCGGCGAGGACGTCATCGGACGCGGCTCCGCCATAACGCCGTTCACGGGCCCGGAATTCGGCGATCGCCGCCCTCAGATGGTCAGGCCCGTAGTCCGGCCAGTAGACGTCCTGGAACACCAGCTCGGCATAGGCGCATTCCCAGAGCAGGAAGTTGGACAGACGCCGCTCGCCGCTGGTCCGCACGATCAGATCCGGCGCCGGGGTGTCGGCCGTCGACAGCCGTTGTTCGAACATGGCCTCGTCCAGGTCGGCCGCGCGGGCCCTGCCCTGCTCGACGTCCTCGGCGAAGCGCCGGGCCGCGTCGGTGATGTCGGCCCGACCGCCGTAGTTGAACGCCACCTGCAGCAGGAAGCGGGTATTGTGCGCCGTGCGGGCCTCGGCCCTGTCGATCACGGCGAGAATGTCCGGTTTGAGGCCCGTGCGGCGGCCGATCACGCGCACCTTGACGCCCTCGCGCACCAGGCGTTCGAGGTCGCTCTCCACATAGGCCTTCAGCAGGCTCATCAGCTCCGACACCTCGGCCATCGGCCGACGCCAGTTCTCCGTGGAAAAGCCGAATACAGTCAGCGTATCGACGCCGAGACCGGAGGCGGCCTCGACCGTGCGTTTGAGGGCCTTCACGCCCTCCCGGTGACCGAAAGTGCGTGGCAGACCGCGTTGTTTGGCCCAGCGCCCGTTGCCATCCATGATGATGGCGACATGCAGCGGCCCGTCCGTCGGCGTCATCGCCACTCCCTCATGCCCGTCGCGCGCCATCCCCCGCAAGACGTATCGCCTAAACCTGCATGATCTCTTGTTCTTTGGTTTTCAAGGTCTCGTCGACCCGCTTGACGGCCTCGTCGGTCATCTTCTGAACCTCGCCATCCATGCGGCGATGCTCGTCCTGGGTGATGACCGCGTCCTTCTCGGCCTTCCTCAGGTCGTCCATGGCCTCGCGGCGCACATTGCGCACGGCGATCTTCTGCTGTTCGGCGTATTTGCCGGCGATCTTGACCAGATCCTTGCGCCGCTCTTCGGTCAGCGGCGGCACCGGAATGCGCAGATTCTGCCCCTCGACCACGGGGTTGAACCCCAGGCCGGAGTTGCGGATCGCCTTCTCGACGGAGACCACCAGGCCCCGGTCCCAGACGCTGACGCTGATCGAGCGCGGCTCGGGCACGCTGACCGAGCCGACCTGGTTCAGCGGCACGGTGTTGCCGTAGGCCTCGACATGCACCTGGTCGAGCAGGCCAGCCGAGGCGCGCCCCGTGCGCAGGCTGGCGAACTCGTCCTTCAGCGCGGAGACGGCCTTGTCCATGCGGCCCTTGTAGGCGCTCAGCACGGGTTTTTCGGTCGCGGCCATGTGCAGGCTCCTTCTTCTTCCTATGCAGCCCCGGAGATGACGGTGTGAACGCCCTCGCCGCGCAGCACCTTCATCAGATTACCCCGTTCGCGGATCGAAAAGACCACGATGGGAATGCCGTTCTCGCGCATCAGGCTGATCGCCGAGGCGTCCATGACCTTCAGGTCCTTGGCCAGCACGTCGTGATAGGTCAGCCGATCGAACCGCTGGGCGGTCTTGTCCTTCTTCGGGTCGGCCGTATAGACGCCGTCCACGCTGGTGCCCTTGAACAGGGCGTCGCACTTCATTTCCGCCGCGCGCAGGGCCGCGCCGCTGTCGGTGGTGAAGAACGGGTTGCCGGTGCCGGCGGCGAAGATCACCACCCGGCCCTTTTCCAGATGCCGTTCGGCGCGGCGGCGGATCAGCGGCTCGCAGACGGTCGGCATCGGGATGGCGGACTGCACCCGCGTCGAGACGCCGATGCGCTCAAGCGCGTCCTGCATGGCCAGGGCGTTCATCACCGTGGCCAGCATGCCCATATAGTCGGCGCTGGCCCGCTCCATGCCCTTGGCCGCGCCGGCCAGGCCGCGGAAGATGTTGCCGCCGCCGATGACCAGGCACAGCTCGATACCGCTGTCGGCGACCTGCTTGATATCGCGCGCCACGGCCTCGACCGTGCCCATGTCGATGCCGAAGGCGGAATCGCCCATCAGCACCTCGCCGGAGACCTTCACCAGGATGCGTTTGTAGGTCTTGGTCGGCATGGGGGTCCGGCGGTTCGCGAGTCAGGTCGGGTGGAACATAGACCAAGGGCGCCCCCGACGTCAGCCGGGAGCGCCCTCTTCAGGTCTTCGGTCGGCGGATCAGTTCCCGCCGGTCATCGAGGCGACTTCGGCGGCGAAGTCGCTGACTTCCTTCTCGACGCCCTCGCCCAGGGCCAGGCGCACGAAACCGACCACCTTGATCGGCGCGCCGAGCGCCTTGCCGGTGGCTTCGACCAGCTGCTCGATGGTCTGGTCCGGGTTCATGACGAAGGCCTGCTTCAGCAGCACGACTTCCTCGTAGAACTTGCGAATCCGGCCCTCGACCATCTTCTCGACCACCGACTCGGGCTTGCCCGAGGCCAGGGCCTGTTCGGTGAAGACAGCGCGTTCGCGCTCGACGTTGGCCTGGTCCAGATCGTCGGTCGACAGCGACATCGGGTTGGTCGCGGCCACGTGCATGGCGATCTTGCGGCCCAGCTCCTGCAGCGCGGCCTGGTCGCCCGCGCCTTCCAGCGCGACGAGCACGCCGATCTTGCCGAGATCCGGCGCCACGGCGTTGTGCACATAGGCGCCGATCGCGCCGGGCGAGACCGCGAAGCTGGCCGAGCGGCGCACCATCATGTTCTCGCCGATGGTGGCGATCAGCTGGGTGACCATGTCGCCGATGACCTCGCCGTCGGCCGTGGTGGCCGCGATGATGTCCTCGACGCCGCCGGCGACGTCGAGCGCCGCCAGGGCGGTCTTGCGCGCGGCGGTCTGGAACAGCTCGTTGCGGGCGACGAAGTCGGTCTCGGCGTTCAGCTCGATGACCGCGGCGGTCATGCCCGCGCCGTCCTTGCGGCTGGCGATGGCGATCAGGCCCTCGGCCGCGGCGCGGTCGGCCTTCTTGGCGGCCTTGCTGAGGCCCTTGGCGCGCAGCCAGTCGATCGACGCGTCCATGTCGCCGTCGTTTTCGACGAGGGCGCGCTTGCAGTCCATCATGCCAACGCCGGTCTTTTCGCGCAGGTCCTTGACCAGCGCCGCGGTGATTTCCGCCATATCATGTCCTCCTGAGTTGGGACTTATAGGGGTGCGGCCCGGCCTTACGGCCGGGCTGCGAAGGGTGTGTGAAGCTCAAGGTTCCCTTGCGGGGAACGATCAGCTGGCGGCGGGCTCTTCCGAAACGGCTTCAACGGCCGCTTCGGCCGCCACGGGGGCTTCGGCCGGGGCGGCTTCCGGGGCCGCGACGGCCTCCGGTTCAGCGGCGGCGGGGGCGGCGACGGGAGCGGGCTCCGGCGTAAGCTCTCGGGCCAGCGTGGGCTCGACGGGGGCTTCCGAGGCGCCGATATCGACGCCGCTGGCCACCACGCCGGCTGCCATGCCGTCGAGCACGGCGTCGGCGATCAGGTCGCAGTACAGCTGGATGGCGCGGGCGGCGTCATCGTTGCCCGGGATCGGATAGGTGATGCCGTCAGGGTCGCAGTTGGTGTCCAGGATCGCGATGACCGGGATGTTCAGCTTGCGGGCCTCGAGGATGGCGATCGCTTCCTTGTTGGTGTCGATCACGAACATGATGTCGGGGATGCCGCCCATGTTCTTGATGCCGCCCAGGCTCAGCTCGAGCTTGTCGCGCTCGCGCGTCAGCTGCAGCAGCTCCTTCTTGGTGCGGCCGCCGCCGTCGCCGTCGAGCACGCCTTCCAGCTCGCGCAGGCGCGAGATCGAACCGGAGATGGTCCGCCAGTTGGTCAGGGTGCCGCCGAGCCAGCGGTGGTTGACGTAGTACTGGGCGCAGCGCTTGGCGGCCGTGGCCACCGGATCGGACGCCTGGCGCTTGGTGCCGACGAACAGCACCCGGCCGCCGGCGGCCGCGACTTCGCGGACCTTGACGAGGGCCTGGTGCAGCAGCGGGATCGACTGCGACAGATCGATGATGTGGATGTTCGAGCGCGAGCCGAAGATGTAGCGGTCCATCTTCGGGTTCCAGCGGTGCGTCTGGTGACCGAAGTGGGCGCCCGCTTCAAGCAGCTGGCGCATGGAGAACTCGGGGAGAGCCATGTGGTCTTGTCCTTTTTCCGGTTATCGCCTCCGCGGACAAACCCCTGGAAACTCCAGGGACCGGAACGGACTGAGCGGGATGTCTCCCCACCCGGCCCGAACGTCCACGTGCGTGATGAGGCGCGCATGTAGGGGATGGGAGGCGGAAATGCAAGCGGGGGCGAGGTTCGGGCCCGCCTTATCCCCCTTCGCCGGGGAAACGGGACTTGGGATCTCCGGATGCTGATACACCCTGAAGACCTTGATGGAATTGGAGCTCTGTCGACGGCCTTGGTCAAGGACGGCCCCTGCGGGGCCGCCGCTCCGCGGCCGCGAAGCGGTCCTTGAGCAAGGCCGTCGACAGAGCAAAACTGGCCGTCAAGACATCAGGAGCGGTACGCCTTGGCGATGATTCATTGCCAACAACAGCTAAGTCCAACCGTGCTTGTGAAGGCGTTGCGAACGATCCGGCTTCGTGACCTTCACATTGCCCGCCATATCAGCGAACGCGCCCTTCACCACAAACAGCGGGCGGCGTGAGCAGTATATTTTGTTTCCGCGCGCCTGTTCCCGCCAATCCTGCAAGTCGAGTAACACGCCATCCACGAAGGCCTCCTCGAAGAACGGCCATACTTTGGCGCTCGGATGGACCAAGGACGCCTCAAGTTGTCGACTTTCACGAATCGCCATCGCGACCGAGGAGGCACCCAGCATTTTATCCGCCAGAATCGCGCCTACGAGCCGCCCAACCAGCATCTCATTGTAGGCCTCTCCCATATCTGGGCTTCGCCGATACATCGCGCGATAACCGCCCCGACCGTTGAAGAGCTGATTGAAGAGTTCCGCGTTCTCGATCCCAATCAGAAGACATGCACGGCGGTACTCAACCTCGCGGCAGTCATCCATCGGCTCGTCGTAGAACGCCACGGCGCGGTGTTTCGTCTGAGCATGTAGAGCATTCACTGACGCCTCAACCAGTGCATCCGCCAACGCCTGCGGGCGGACATCGGCGCCGATCTGTCTAGCAACATCACGAGCGCGAGGACTTTCGAAGTGAGTCACGGTGGGCCAATCCACGGCCTGAATTGCCTCAAAGTCGGAAGACATCTGCCATTCCCGCCCCCCTACACATCCTCCAGATACGCCACCCCCGGCGCCGTCTTCAGCGCACCTCGCAGCGACGCGTCGAGGGTGTAGAACCCCGGCAGCTTGACCTCGACCTCGCGGCCGGCGCCCAGGCCGGCGACGAGGACCACCTCCCCGCCCCGCTGGGTGGCGGCGACGGACAGGCGTTTCTTCAGCGCCTCGATCTCCATCGACTGGGGCGAGACGTGCACGCGCAGGCTGGCGGCGAGCGACTCGATGGCCTTGTCGATCGGTTCGGCGTCGTCGCCGAAGAAACGCACCTCGCCGTCGCGCGACTTGGCGCGGACCTTGATGGCCACGGCCTTGCCCGGCTCGAGGATGTCGCGGCAGCGTTTCAGCGCCTCGGGCGGAAACAGCACCTCGTATTCGCCGGTCGGGTCGGACAGGGAGACGAACGCGAACCGTTCGCCGCTCTGCTGGGTGCGTTCCTGGCGGCGGCGGACCATGCCGGCCATGCGGAAGGCCTCGGTCCCGGCCTCGGCCTGGACGATGGCGTCGCTGAGCATGGTCGTGCGTCGGCGGCGCAGCACCTCGATCATGTCCTCCAGCGGATGGCCGGTCAGGTAGAAGCCGACCGCGGCCAGCTCCTCGTCGAGCCGGCGGATCTGGTCCCAGGGCTCGGTGCGCGGCAGGCGCGGCCGGGCCGCGTCCGGCTGTTCGCCACCGAACAGGCTGACCTGGGCCGACGCCCGGTCGGCGGCCAGGCTCTGGCCGTGGGCCATGAGGACGTCCGCCGCTTCAACGATCTGGGCCCGGTTGGGGTGAATGCTGTCGAAGGCGCCGGCCCGCGCGAGGCCCTCGAGGCCGCGCTTGTTGACCTGGCGCGGATCGACCCGCTCGATGAAGTCGAACAGATCGACGAACGGTCCGCCCTCCTTGCGGACGGCGACCACGTGCTCCATCGCGGCGAAACCGACATTGCGCACAGCGCCCAGGGCATAGAGCACCTCGCCGTCCTCGACCTCGAAGTCGGCGCCCGAACGGTTGATGTCGGGCGGGCGTATCTTGATCTGGAACTTGCGCGCGTCCTGGTAGAACACCGCCAGCTTGTCGGTGTTGGAAAGGTCCAGGCTCATTGAGCCGGCGAAGAACTCGACCGGCGTGTTGGCCTTCAGCCAGGCCGTCTGGTAGGCGATCAGGGCGTAGGCCGCCGCGTGCGACTTGTTGAAGCCGTAACCGGCGAACTTCTCGACGTGTTCGAAGATGGCCCCGGCCTTGTCGCCATCGACGCCGCGTTCGATGGCCCCGGAGACGAACCGGGCCTTTTGCTGGTCCATCTCCTCCTTCTTCTTCTTGCCCATCGCCCGGCGCAGCATGTCGGCCTCGCCGAGGCTGTAGCCGGCCAGGATCTGGGCGATGCGCATCACCTGTTCCTGGTAGACGATGACGCCGTAGGTCTCTTTCAGCACCTCCTCCAGCGAGGCGTGCATGGTGTCCATCGGCCGGCGGCCGAACTTGGTGTCGATGAACAGGTCGATGTTGTCCATCGGGCCCGGCCGGT
>JAUSMJ010000030.1 GCA_030645575.1 Caulobacter sp.
TCTGGCCGGCGCCGGCCTCGTCGATCACGTCGATCGCCTTGTCGGGCAGCTTGCGGTCGGTGATGTATTTGGCCGACAGATCCACCGCGACCTTGAGCGCCTCGGCCGTGTATTTCAGCTTGTGGAATTCCTCGTAGTAGATCTTCAGACCCTTGAGGATTTTCAGCGTGTCCTCGATCGTCGGCTCGTTGACGTCGATCTTCTGGAACCGGCGCACCAGGGCCCGGTCCTTCTCGAAATGCTGGCGGAATTCCTTGTAGGTGGTCGAGCCCATGCAGCGCAGGCTGCCCGAGGCGAGGGCCGGCTTTAGCAGGTTGGAGGCGTCCATCGCCCCGCCGCTGGTCGCGCCGGCGCCGATCACCGTATGGATCTCGTCGATGAACAGGATGGCGTTGGGGTGGTTCTCCAGCTCCTTGACCACCTGTTTGACCCGCTCCTCGAAGTCGCCGCGATAGCGGGTGCCGGCCAGCAGGGCGCCCATGTCGAGCGCGAAGATGGTCGCGCCTTCCAGCACCTCGGGCACCTGGTGGGTGACGATCTTGCGGGCCAGGCCCTCGGCGATGGCGGTCTTGCCCACGCCCGGGTCGCCGACCAGCAGCGGGTTGTTCTTGGTCCGGCGGCAGAGGATCTGGATACAGCGCTCGACTTCGCTGTGGCGGCCGATCAGCGGATCAACCTTGCCCTGGCGAGCCTTCTCGTTGAGATCGACGCAATAGGCTTCAAGGGCCTCGCCGCCGGTCTTCACCGAGGCTTTTTCCTCATCGACCTCGGTGGTGGCGCCCTTGGCGGCCTTGGGCTCGGAGGCGCCGGCCTTCTTGGCGATGCCGTGGGCGATGAAGTTCACCGCGTCGTACCGCGTCATGTCCTGCTCCTGCAGGAAATAGGCGGCGTGGCTTTCGCGCTCGGAGAAGACGGCGACCAGCACATTGGCGCCGGTCACCTCGTCGCGGCCCGAGGACTGGACGTGGATCACGGCCCGCTGGATCACCCGCTGGAAGCCGGCCGTGGGCTTGGCGTCCTCGCCGTCCTCGACGATCAGGCTGCGCAGCTCGGTGTCGAGATAGGTGGTCAGCGTCTTCTTGAGCGTCGCCAGATCGACGTCGCAGGCGCCCATCACCCCGGCGGCGTCCTCGTCGTCGGTCAGCGACAGGAGCAGATGCTCCAGTGTCGCGTACTCGTGCTTGCGCTGGTTCGCATAGGCGACGGCGCGATGGAGGGTCTCTTCGAGATTGCGCGAAAACGAGGGCAATTGGGGCTCCTCAATCCTTTTCCATTGTGCACTGCAATGGATGCTGATGCCGGCGGGCGGAGTCGATCACCTGGGCCACTTTCGTTTCGGCCACCTCGTAGGTGTAGACTCCACAGACGCCGACGCCGTTCTGGTGCACGTGAAGCATGATGCGGGTCGCATCTTCGCGCGATTTGTTGAAAAAGCGCTCAAGCACGTAAACGACGAACTCCATGGGGGTGTAGTCGTCGTTGAGAATAAGCACGCGATAGAGCGACGGTTTGGCGGTCTTCGGCTTCGTCTGGGTGACGACCGCCGATCCCGCGCCGTTCGATCCAGCGCCTGATTTCTTCTCCGCCATTCGTCGTCCATCCAGGGCGGATCCGGGAAGAACCCGCCTCATGTCCAATTAGATATGGAAACGGCGGCGCTTTGGAAGGGCCGACAGGGTCGCGCGCGTCGGTTTGGCGCGGTCTTGATCGGGTTTCACCCGTCAGGCGAGACATCCAGGGCCGTTCGCCCCGGCGCGGTGGCGTTGGCGGGCCGCGCCAAACCCTCGGCCGACGTCCCTCCAGGGGGTGAGTCGCGCCTCGCCCGGACGATCAGTCCCGCTCCTCGCGACCCAGCGCCCGTCCTGTCACCACCGCGCCCTTGCCGAACTTCGCGCGCAGCGCGTCGACGGCCTTTTCGCTCTTGAGGCTGCGCTTTTCGGCGTCGGCGAAGAAGTCGCCCTCCGCCGCGGCGGCCTCGATGAAGTCCGACAGGCCCGCGCCGATCAGGCGGTAGGACTGTCCCTTCGCCTCCACCGCCAGCAGCTCGCGGGCGACGGTGAACAGGGTGCGGGCGGTCTGGGTCGCCACCGGCAGGGTGCGGCGGCGGGTGATGATCCGAAAGTCGGGCGTGCGCAGCTTGAGCACCGCCACCCGCCCGGCGATGCCCTCGGCCCGCAGCTGGCGGGCGACCTTTTCGCACAGGGGCCAGAGGCGGTTCTCGAGGTCTTCGACCGCCGACAGGTCGTCGAAGAAAGTGGTCTCGGCGCTGATCGTCTTGCGGTGCTGGTCTGGATCGACCACCCGCGCGTCCTGGCCGTGCGCGAGCTTGTGCAGGTGCAGGCCGTGCGCGCCGAACCCCTGGGCCAGGTCGCGCGGGTCGGCGGCGGCGATGTCGCCGACGGTCTTCAGGCCGGCCTTCTCCAGCGAGGCGGCCATCACTGGCCCGACGCCGGGCAGGATGCGCACCGACCGGGGGGCCAGGAAGGCCTGCGCCTCGGCCGCCCCGACCACCGAAAAACCACGCGGCTTGTCGATCTCCGAGGCGATCTTGGCCATGAACTTGTTGGCCGCCAGCCCGATCGAGACGGTCAGGCCGATCTCCGCCTCGATCTGCGCCTGCAGCCGGGCCAGCATGACCGCCGGCGGGGCGCCGTGCAGCCGCTCGGTGCCCGACAGATCGATCCAGGCCTCGTCCAGCGACAGCGGCTGGACCAGCGGCGTCAGGTCGCGGACCTTGCCGAAGATGCGTTTGCTCTCGGCCCGGTATTTGGCGAACTCCGGCGGCAGGACGACGGCCTGGGGACACAGCTGGCGCGCCTTGAACATCGGCATGGCCGAGCGCACCCCGCTCATGCGGGCGATGTAGCAGCAGGTGGTCACCACCCCGCGCTTGCCGCCGCCGACGATCAGCGGCACGTCGCGCAGCTCCGGCCGGTCGCGCTTCTCCACCGAGGCGTAGAAGGCGTCGCAGTCCAGATGGGCCATCGACAGGGTCGCCAGCTCGTCATGGGCGATCACCCGTGGCGAGCCGCAGGCCGGGCAGCGGCGCGGCGCGCCGTCCCCGGTCCAGAAGCAGTCGCGGCAAAGGGCCTTCATGGCGGTCAGCATACACGGCCCGTGCCTGCGCGGCGTCAGGATGTCTTGACCTCGCGGACCGTCCGGAGTGTCTAGGACCGGTCGGGAAAGAGGTGGGTCATGAGCGCGGTCCGGTCATCGGAAATCCGTCCGGAAGCGGCCGGGGAAGACACCGGCCTGCCGGGCTGGATCTATCACGACCCGGACTTCTTCGAGGCCGAGAAGCGGGCCGTGTTCCGCCAAGCCTGGCAGATCGTCTGTCACCTGTCCGACATTCCCGAGGCCGGCGACTTCCACACCCTGGAGTTCCTCGGCGAGAGCATCGTGGTGGTCCGAGGCGACGACCAGAAGGTGCGGGCGTTTCACAACGTTTGCCGCCACCGCGCCTCGCGCGTCGTCGATGGGCCGGCGGGCAACTGCGGGATGCGGATGACCTGCCCCTATCACGCCTGGAGCTATGACCTGCGCGGGCGGCTGGCCGGCGTGCCGCATGTGAAGGCCTTCGAGGGCTTCGACCAGGCGGCGCACAGTCTGGTTCCGGTCGATATCGAGGTCTGCCTCGGCTTCGTCTTCATCCGGCTTGAGGGCGGCCTGCCGTCGGTGCGGGAGATGCTCGGGCCCTATTACGCCGAGATGGAGCCCTATCGCATGGAGGAGCTCCAGCCGCTGGGCCGGGTCACGCTGCGCGAGCGGGCGGTGAACTGGAAGAACGTCTCGGACAACTATTCGGACAGTCTGCACATTACCGTCGCCCACCCCGGCCTGACGCGGCTGTTCGGCGCTGGCTATGGTCTGGAGGCCGGCGACTGGTGCGACAAGATGTGGGGCGCCCTGCGCGACACGCCGTCGGATAACTGGTCGGAGCGGCGCTACCAGGCCTTCCTGCCGGTGGTCGAGCACCTGCCGCCCGAGCGGCGGCGGCTGTGGACCTATTTCAAGCTGTGGCCCAACTGCGCCTTCGACATCTACCCCGACCAGATCGACTTCATGCAGTTCCTGCCCGTGTCGCCGACGAAGACGGTGCTGCGCGAGATCGCCTATGTCCTGCCCGACGACCGGCGCGAGATGCGCGCGACCCGCTATCTGAACTGGCGCGTCAATCGCCAGGTCAATATCGAGGACAAGGCGCTGATCGAACGGGTCCAGGCCGGCATGGCCTCGTCCAGCTACGGCATGGGCCCGCTGAGCGTGAACGAGGTGGCGCTGAAGAGCTTCACCCGCCGTATGCGCGACCTGATCCCGCAGAGCCGCGAGGCGGCGGCGCCGGCCCCGGGGTGGGGGCGAACCTGACAACAACTCCGTCATGGCCCGGCTTGTCCGGGCCACCCAAGCGCGCTGACCTTGAAGGTTGGCTGGCAGGGCGGCGGAGCGTCTCACACCGTGTTCCTGGGTGGCCCGGACAAGCCGGGCCATGACGGTGGAATTGCTGCGAAGCCAGCCTCTACCCCTCAACCGGCCACAACCACGCCGCCCCGCGCACGCCGGAGGAATCCCCGTGCATCGCCTTGCGGATCGGGGTCTCGAAGCTGTCCGAGAAGATGTAGTGGGCCACCACCGGCGGGACGCGTTCGTACAGCTCGTCGATGTTCGACATGCCGCCGCCCAGCACGATGACGTCCGGGTCGAGCAGATTGCACAGCGCGGCCAGGCCCCGGCCCAGCCGGTCGATGTAGCGGTCCAGCGCCCCCTCGGCCGCCGCTTCGCCGGCCCGGGCGGCCGCGGCGATGGTCGCGCCGTCGCGCTTGAGGCCCGTGGCCCGCTCGTAATCCTCGACGAAGGCCGAGCCGGAGATCCAGGTCTCCAGGCAGTCGGCGCGACCGCACCAGCACCTGTGGGTCTGGAGCTCGTCCTTCGATGGCCAGGGCAGGGGGGCGTGACCCCATTCCCCGGCCACGCCATTGCGGCCCTCGATCGTGCGGCCATCGACCACCACCCCGCCGCCGCAGCCGGTGCCCAGGATCGCCCCGAACACCACCCGCGCGCCGGCGGCCGCCCCGTCGGTGGCCTCCGACAGGGCGAAACAGTTGGCGTCGTTCTCCATGCGGACCGGCCGGCCCAGCGTTCGCGCCAGGTCCTCGCGCATCGGCCGGCCGTTCATCCAGACGGAGTTGGCGTTGCGCATCAGGCCGGTCCTGGTGGAGATCGAGCCGGGCATGCCGATCCCGACGCTGGCGCCGCTGACGCCGGCCTGGGCCTCTGCCTCGCCCACCACGGCCTTCACCACCGCCAGGAAGGCTTCGTAGTCGCCCGGATTGGGCTGGCGCACCCGGGCGACGAACGCGCCGGCCGCGTCGAGCGCCGCGGCCTCGACCTTGGTGCCGCCGATATCGACGCCGATGCGGATCATCCGATCACCTTTCCCAATGCCGGGCCCAGCGTCGCCCAGTCCTCGTGCAGGTCGTGCCTGTCCGGCACGGTCGGCGCGAACGGCCGCAGCCGGGGGTCGGCGATGATCTGGAAGCGCGCCACGGCCGGGGCCGACTCGGCCGACGACTCAAGGTTGGGCAGCAGGTCGTCGATGAAGGCGGCCGGGCCGCTGGTGCGGGCGGCCATGGCGGCGATGGCCGGGCCCTTGAGGCCCGAGTGCAGAATCATCGGGTAGTCGAAGCCGTGCTTGCCCAGCCAGCCGGTGCGCGATTCGAGCGCATGGGCCGGGGCGTTGGTCAGGATCACCACGCCCGCCCGCCGCGACAATGAGGCCAGAGCGTCGGCCGCGCCCTCGACCGGATCCAGATCGTCGGCCCCGTGGCGGAAGAAGTCGTCGAACAGCGCCTTGCCCGTCTCGAAGTCGAGCGGCTCGCTCTCGCCGGGCCGGTACAGGTTCTGGAACAGGGCGAAGCGGTCGATGCGCATCTCCACCCCGTGGCGCGCCACATAGCGTTCGAACCCCGCCATGAAATGGGCCAGCACTTCGTCCACATCGACGATGAGCAGGGGCGCGGTCGGCCGGATGACCAGATCTTCGTGGGCGACGGGCTGCAAGGCTCTCTCGCTGGGTTAGCTCGGGTTTAAGGATATTCACCGATTACTGGCTGCAACACGACGGCGGCGAGTCTCTTGTTCGTGCGCAACGTCGAAACGGCTGGGGTTACGGGTCCGGAATGGCCAAGAAGGTCCTCATCGTCGAGGATAACGAGCTCAATATGAAGCTCTTCCACGACCTGCTCGATGCTCAGGGCTACGAGACGCTGCAGACCCGCGAGGGTCTCCAGGCGCTGGCGCTGGCCCGCGAGCACCGCCCCGACCTGATTCTCATGGACATTCAGCTGCCGGAGATCTCCGGGCTGGAGGTCACCAAGTGGCTGAAGGAAGACGACGAGCTGAGCCATATTCCGGTGGTCGCCGTCACAGCCTTCGCCATGAAGGGCGATGAAGAACGCATTCGCGAAGGCGGCTGCGAGGCCTATATTTCCAAACCGATCTCGGTGTCCCACTTCCTCGACACCATCAAGCGGTTGCTGGACTAGAAGGGCGAACCGATGAGCGCGCGAATCCTGGTCGTCGACGACATCGAAGCCAATGTGAAGCTGCTCGAGGCCAAGCTGGCCGCCGAGTACTACGAGGTGATCACGGCCAACGACGGCCCCACGGCCCTGGCCATCGCTGCGTCGGAAAGCCCAGACATCATCCTGCTGGACGTGATGATGCCGGGCATGGACGGCTTCGCCGTCTGCCGCCGGCTGAAGGACGATCCCGTCACCCGCCACATCCCGGTGGTGCTGGTCACCGCCCTCGACGGCCGGGCGGACCGCATCGAGGGGCTGGAGGCCGGCGCCGACGAATTCCTGACCAAGCCGATCGACGACGTCATGCTGTTCGCCCGCGTGCGCAGTCTGACCCGCCTGAAACAGGTGATGGACGAGCTGCGGGCCCGCGAGGCCTCGGGCCGGCGCATCGGCGTCATCGCCGGCGCCGCCACCCGCCTGGGCGGCACGGGCGGCCGGGTGCTGATCGTCGATGACAACGAGCGCCAGGCCCAGCGCCTGATGGCCGAGCTGGCGATCGAGCACCGGCCGGTGATCGAGACCGACCCGGAGAAGGCCCATCTGACGGCCCGCGGCCCGGTGGACCTGATCATCGTCAACGCCACGGCCAAGACCTTCGACGGCCTGCGGTTCGCCGCCACCATCCGCTCGGACGAGGCGACCCGCCACCTGCCGATCCTGGCCATCGTCGATCCCGACGAGCGGCACCGGCTGGTCAAGGCGCTGGAGATCGGCGTCAACGACCTGCTGACCAAGCCGCTCGACCCGCAGGAGATGTCGGCCCGCGCCCGCACCCAGATCCGCCGCAAGCGCTACACCGACTTTCTGCGCGACAACCTCGATCATTCGCTGGAGCTGGCCGTCACTGACCAGCTGACCGGTCTGCACAACCGCCGCTACATGGAGGGCCAGCTCGGGGCCCTGGTGAAGCGGGCGGCGCATGGCGGCGATCCGGTCTCGGCCCTGATGATCGACATCGATCACTTCAAGAAGATCAATGACAACTTCGGCCACGACGTCGGCGACGAGGTGCTGCGCGAGTTCGCCGTGCGGCTGGCGTCCAACGTGCGGGCCATCGATCTGCCCTGCCGCTACGGTGGCGAGGAGTTCACCGTGATCATGCCGGGCGCGCGGCTGGAGGACGCCCAGCGGGTCGCCGAGCGCATCCGTCTGCATGTGGCCGGTTCGCCGTTCCGCGTCGCCGGCGGCAAGGAGCTGCTGACCGTGACCATCTCGGTCGGGGTGGCCACCACCCTGGGCGAGACCGACACGCCCGACGCCCTGATCAAGCGGGCCGACGAAGCCGTTTATGAGGCCAAGGCCGCCGGACGGAATCGCGTGATCGCGCGCGCCGCCTGAACGCAGAAAACCCGGCGCGGGGCCGGGTTTCCTTCAACATAGACAAGAGGTTGGCGGATCTACTTGATCTTGCCTTCCTTGAATTCGACGTGCTTGCGCACGACCGGGTCGTACTTTTTCAGCACGAGCTTCTCGGTCATGGTGCGGGCGTTCTTCTTGGCGACGTAGAAGAAGCCGGTGTCCGCCGAGGAGTTCAGGCGGATCTTGATGGAAGCCGGTTTGGCCATCGTGGGAATCCTTGGGTAGCCGCGAGGGCCGAAACTAAAGAGGCGCGGAACATACTCAGGCGCGGCTGGAAGTCAACGCCTGCGCCGTCTAGGCTCGCGGCATGACCCACAGAACCATCGCCCTCGTGGCCGCCCTGCTGCTCTCCGCCTGCGCCTCGGTCCCGCGTACCCAGCCGGCCGACCAGTTCTTCGCCCGTCTCCAGGCCCTGTGCGGCCAGCGTTTCGCCGGACGGGTGGTCACCACCGATCCCGCTGACGCCAGTTTCGCGGGCAAACCGCTCGTGATGCAGGTGCGCGAGTGCTCCGCCACGGAGGTGCGCATCCCGTTCACGGTCGGCGAAGATCGTTCGCGCACCTGGGTGATCACCCGCACCGCCGCCGGCCTGCGGCTCAAGCACGACCATCGCCATCCGGACGGAACCGAGGACGCCATTTCGCAGTACGGCGGCGACACGGTGGCGCCGGGCGCCGCCGGGCGGCAGGCTTTCCCGGCGGACGCCTTTTCCCGGACCCTGTTCCTGGCCAAGGGCAACCCGGTCTCGATCGACAACATCTGGGCCGTGGAGATCGAGCCGGGCGTCCTGTTCGCCTACGAACTGCGCCGGCCCAACCGCCATTTCCGCGTCGAGTTCGACCTGGGCAAGCCGCTTTAACTTGCCCCGTCATGGTCCTACGTGCCCGGGTCACCCTCGCGCCGACATAAGGGCGCCGGACTAGCTGTCCCTTGGGACTGCTTGTCCTGTCTCCGAACTGCAGCGAGGGGACTGGCTATCCAGTCCCAAGGGACAGGAAAGTCAGTCCCTGTCAGTCGAGGGCTCGCACCAGCGTGGTCCCGGCGCGATAGGTCATCATGAATGGCGCGCCCTGGGCCTGCAGCGTGCGCAGCACGGCCTCGGTGATGTCGTACAGCGGCAGGGCCAGCGACTCGTCGAACGAGCGCCAGGCCAGGTCGGCCAGCTCGCCGCTGTCGGCCGCCTCGCCGCTGGCCAGGTCGGCGTCGGCGGCGAAGAAGCGGGCGTGGAACCGCACCGGGCTGTTGGTCGGGGTGATCGCCCGGGCGGCAAGGGTCAGCGGACCGTGCTCGCGCGGCAGGATCAGGCCGGTCTCCTCCTCGGTCTCGCGCAGGGCCGCCGTGGCCAGGGCGGCGGCCAGGCGCGGGTCGGCCCCGGTGCGGCGCACGCAGTCCTCGGCAAGGGCGCTGGCGACGGGCCGGTCGTAGTCGGCCGCATCGACCCGCCCGCCCGGAAACACGAAGACATCGGGGGCGAAGCGCGACTTCGTCGGCCGACGTCCCATCAGCACCCGCGTCCCGCCGGCCTGTTTACGCAGCAGGATCAGGCTGGCGGCGTGACGGGGGCGAACCGGTTTCACAGGTGCTCCAGCCGACGCGCGCCGCGCAGGAAGCGCATGAAGGGCACGGGCCGCGCCGCGCCCGCCAGCCGTTCGGCCACCTCGGCCACGACGAAGCGGGTGATGTTGGGCAGGTCCAAGGCCAGCGCCTCGTCCAGATCGACCCATTCGATCGCGTCCAGCTCGCCGCAGTCGGGCCGCCGTTCCAGACTGAGCAGCGCCTCGGCCTCGGCCATGAAGAAACGCGCGTCGAAGCGGCGCGGCCGGTAGGGCGGGGTGATGGCCCGGGCGACGAAGTCCAGCGCCGCCAGGTCGGGCAGGGCGCCGGCCTCGAGGAACTCGCGCCAGCCGCCGACTCCGGGCCGGGGCGGGGCCTCCTTGGCCAGCAGCAGCCCGGCCTCCTCGAAGGTCTCGCGGATCGCGGCCAGGGCCAGGGCGCGGGGCAGCAGCGGGCTGGTGTGCCGGGCGGTCAGGGCCAGCCGCGTCGCCACGTCGGGCCGCAGGTCGTTGGCCGAGGGGGCGGTGAAGTCGCCGCGATCGACGCGGCCGCCCGGGAACACCCACTTGTCGGGCATGAAGGCGTGGCCGCCGCCCCGCCGGCCCATCAGCAGGCGCGGCTTCCTCGCGTCGCGACGGACGATGATCAGGGTCGCGGCGTGGCGCGGCTTGACCATTCTCTGCCCGGCCTCGCGCAGGGCGCCGTCGGTGCGGGGATCATAGGTCGGGTCGAGAACAGGTCCGGTCATGGCCTCAAGGATAGGCCGCAACGGTCGGCGCGAAAGTATGACGTTGCGTCACTGGGGGACTTCGGGCGGCAGCGGCTTGAGGATCAGGATCGACAGGTCCCGGTCCGGCCGCCAGTTGGTCTTGCGTACCTCGAACCGCGTGGGGCCGATCTTCTTCACGCCGCTGGCGCAGAAGCTGACCAGATTGGCGGGCGAGCCCTTGTCGATGACCAGGCGGAAATCGCCGATCGGCTTGGCCCAGTTGCCGCCCGTCTTCAGGACATAGGCGATGCGGCTCTCGGTGAAGGGCGGGTAGTCGCGACCCTTCTTCGCCCGCTCGACGGCGCCCAGGAAGGCCGAGTCGATGCAGTAGCGGGCCCGCTCGGCCACCCCCTCCGCGTCGGCCATGTAGCCGGGCGAGCCGACCATCGTGCCCGCGCTGCCGCCGACAGCGGGCCGGTAGCTGTGCTCGACCACCACCTCGGCTCCCGGCGGAAAGGTCTGCTCCCAGTGAAAGGCGGTCTTCAGGATCCAGGCCGGGCTCAGGTGGCGCTCCCAGCCCTTGCCGGCGTCGTATTCGTCGGGGACCGCCAGGCCCAGCGCGATGGCCTCGTCCCGCACGGCCTTCGGCAGGGCGTCGAGCCGGGCGGTGGCCCCGTCCATCTGCAGGGCCAGCGGAATGTCGTGGCTGGTCAGCCAGGCCGTGCGATCGACGCCGCCGGCAAGGGCCCGTTGCTCGACAGTCATGGCCACGGGCCTGCCGTCCACGATGGTGCGGAAGTCGAGCAGGTTGGCCGGGTCGTCGCGGTTGGGGATCGCGGTGTCGGAAAAGAAGAACTCCGGCCCGCCGATGTCGGGCATCGGAAAGGCCACCCGCGTGGTCACCGGCGCGCCGGAGGTGTTGACGAACACATAGCGGACGCGGACCGCCTCCCGCGAGATGAACAGGTCCTCGGACCGCATCTCGATGGCGTCGGTCCTCGTCAGCACCAGCCCGCCGGCGGCCAGCTCGGCCGTCGAGTCGTTGGCCAGGGCCGGCGCGGCCAGCAACGCCGCCAGCACGGCGACAGCGATCTTGTTCATGGCGCGAGCCTCCCAGGGCGGGACGCTATCATGGGAACGAGCAGGCATGCGCCTTCTCCCTTCGGGAGAGACGGCATCGGTCGGAAACCGACGGCTGAACGACCGCGCGGTCCCGACCGTGGCGCCAGGCCGAGGCCACCTGCTCTCGCAACGGGAGAAGGGGAAGCTGGCTAACCGACCTTCGGCGGGATGCCGAGGTTCTGACCCTGCGGAGGGGCCGCCTGCGGCGCCGGGCTTTGCTGCGGCTGCGGCGGGCGCTGGAACTTCAGGCTGCGGCCCTGGAAGAAGGCCCCCGTTTCCATCGCCAGCTGCTCGTGGGTGATGTCGCCATCGACGTAGGCTGTCCCATAAAGACGCACCTGCTTGGCGGTCACCGAGCCGATCACGCGGCCGCGGATCTCGGTGGCTTCGGCGTAGACCGAGCCCTCGATGTGGCCGGTGTCGCCGACGGTCAGGCGGGCGACGCGGACGTCGCCGCGGACCACGCCGTCGATCTGCAGTTCGCCGTCGCCGACGACGCCGCCCTCGATCGTAATCCCGTCGCTGATAAGGGAAGCCACTTTCGGTCGCGCCTTGGGTTGCTCGGGCGCCAGGGTGGCCGGCGCGGGCGCCGGAGCCGAAACGGCCGTGGGTTTGGGCGGGGTCTTATTCTGCTTGCTGAACATATTCGCCGGCCTTCAAGTATCGGTTGGGGTTCTGCGCCCGGCCATTGACCCACACCTCATAGTGCAAATGTGGGCCAGTCGACCGGCCGGTCGACCCCATCGATGCAATACGCTGGCCAACCGTAACCCGTTGCCCGACGCTGACACTGTAGGCGGCAAGGTGGGCGTAACGCGTCTTGAACCCGCCGCCGTGATCGACCTCGACCGTATTGCCATATCCGGACCGCACGCCGGTGAAGGACACCACGCCCGGCGCGGTCGAATAGATCGGCGTGAAGCTCGCCCCCGGGAAGTCCAGCCCGGAGTGGAAAGCCGGCCGCCGCGTGAACGGATCCAGGCGCACGCCGTAGCTGCTGGACTGGGCCGCGGCGCTGGTCGGCCGGAAGAAGGGCAGGCGGTGCGCGGCCGTGGCCATCGCGCGCATGTCCGACATATTGGTCGCGGCGCGCTGGATGCGCTGGGCGAAGCTCTCGTCCACATCCAGCACGGCCGCCAGGGCGCGGGGGTCGCGGGCCTCGATCAGCGGACCGCCCAGCGCGCCGCCGCGGCTGGCGTAGTTGTCGGGATTGAGACCGGCGAGGCGGAAGGCGAGGCGCAGACGCTCGGCGCGGCTGAGGGCGTAGCTCTCGGCCGCGTTGATGATCCGTTCCTGGTCCATCAGGGTGTACTGCACCCGGGCGATCGGATTGGTGACGCTCAGGCGAGGCTTGGCCGGGGCCAGGGCCGCCGCGGCGCCGGGCGCGCCCCGGAAGCCACCGTCGGCCAGAAGGGTGACGAGCGCGGCGTGGCGGTTTTCGACCGACTTGGCCAGTTCGCCCATGCCGCCGTTGTTCTGGGACAGCTGCTCCATGGCGCTGTTGAGGCGGGCCTGGCGGTCGGCGGTGACGCGTTCCCAGTAGGCGTTGCGACGGGCCAGTTCCTGGTCGGTGGCGCTGACCGAAAGGGCGCTGACCAGCATGGCCGCGGTGCAGACGCCCATCCACAGGGCGGCGGCGCCGATGACGCCCGCGCCGAAGATCTGTTTACCAGTCGAGAGCACGAAACCGCGCATCTCGCCGCCGGAACGGATGTAGAGATGCCGTTCCGGAAACAGCTCCTCCAAGGCTCGCTGAATTCTGCGCAAGCGTGCTGTGGCCATAGCCCCCGAACCCGAATTCCCGGTTTGGGGCGATATGTGGCCAAGTGAAGGGAACGCGCAAGACCCTTCGCGCGTCAGGCGTGCGCGAAGCCTTGATTCTGCCTTGTCAGGGTCACGGTTAACCACGACTCGCGGGTCGCGCCAGTTCCCGTGGGGGATTTTGCCCGCTCCGCGCGAGCATTTGGTGGTCGCCGCGGCGTTTTCGCAACACCTGCCGCTTCCCTGGGGTAACCCTGAAATCCAGGCGAGGCCGCGCCGAGCGCCGCCCTGGTTCAGAGCTCGCGAACGGCCTCAAGCACCGCCTCGGCGTGACCCTTGACCTTGACCTTGCGCCACACGCGCCGGATCACGCCCTGGCCGTCGATCAGCCAGGTTGATCGGTCGATGCCCATGTACTGGCGGCCGTAGAGGGTCTTCTCGATCCAGGCGCCGTAGCGCTCGATCACGTCGTCCTCGGCGGCCGAGCCGAGCTCGACGGTCAGGCCGTGCTTCGCGCGGAACTTGCCGTGTTTGGCCACGGTGTCCTTCGACACCCCGACGAGCACCGCCCCGGCGGCCTCGAACGCGGCCTTCAGCCCCGAGAAGGCGATGTTCTCGGCCGTGCAGCCGGTCGTGTCGTCCTTCGGATAGAAGAACAGCACGACCGTCTTGCCCTTGAGGCCGGCCAGCGAGACCCGGCCCGTGTCGGTGGGCAGATCGAAGTCGGGGGCGGGGTCGCCAATGGTCAGGTCAGTCACGGGCCTCTCCCAAATCCGCTCATCCCCGCGAAGGCGGGGACCCAGGTGTTTTAGCCATCTCTCCGCTCGTTCAGGCTTTCCGAAAAAACCGGGGTCCCTCGGCCTTCGCCGAGATGAGCGGCAGGGATGGATTGTCAGACCGGCTTCAGCAGCACGATCTTCTTCCTGCCGGCGCCCAGCTTGATCACGCCGTCGATGATGTCGGCGGTGGTGACGTCGCGGTTGGCGTCCATTTCCTGGGCGTCGTTCAGGCGCAGGCCGCCGCCCTGGGCCAGGCGGCGGGCCTCGCCGTTCGAGCCGGCCAGGCCGGCCGTAACGGCCAGTTTCGCCAGCTGAACGCCGGCCGCCAGCTCGGTCGCCGGGATCTCGACGGTCGGTAGATCGTCCGACAGGGCGCCCTGTTCGAAGGCCTTCTCGGCGGCGTCACGCGCCGCCTTCGCCGCCTCGGCCCCGTGGAGCATGCGCGTCGCCTCGTCCGCCAGCACCTTCTTGGCGTCGTTGATCGCCGCGCCTTCCTGGGCCTCCAGCCGCGCCACTTCATCCAGCGGCAGGTCGGTGAACAGGCGCAGGAACCGGCCGACGTCGGCGTCCTCGGCGTTGCGCCAGAACTGCCAGTAGTCGTACGGGCTGCGCATGTCGGCGTTGAGCCAGACCGCGCCCTGGGCCGTCTTGCCCATCTTGGCGCCGGAAGCGGTCGACAGCAGCGGCGTGGTCAGGCCGAAGGCCGGCTTGTGATCGACGCGGCGGATCAGCTCCACCCCGTTGACGATGTTGCCCCACTGGTCGGACCCGCCCATCTGCAGCACGCAGCCGTAGCGGCGGTTCAGTTCCAGGAAGTCGGTCGCCTGCATCAGCATGTAGTTGAATTCGATGAAGGTCAGCGGCTGTTCGCGTTCCAGCCGCAGCTTGACCGAGTCGAAGGCGAGCATCCGGTTGATGGTGAAATGGACACCGTACTCGCGCAGGAAATCGATGTAGCCGAGCTTGCTCAGCCACTCGTCGTTGTCGATCAGCAGGGCGTCGGTCGGGCCGTCGCCGAAGGTCAGGAACTTGCCGAAGGCCTGCTTCTGGCTGGCGATGTTGGCCTGGATTTCCTCGTGGGTGCGCAGCTGGCGCGTCTCGTCCTTGCCGGACGGGTCGCCGACCTTGGAGGTGCCGCCGCCGACGATGACGATCGGCTTGTGCCCGCTCTGCTGCAGGCGGCGCAGCATCATGATGGTGATCAGGTTGCCGACATGCAGGCTGGGCGCGGTGGCGTCGTAGCCGATGTAGCCGGTGATCACGCCATTGCAGGCCGCCTCGTCCAGCTCCTCCGGATGGGTGATCTGGTGGACGTAGCCGCGTTCCAGCATCGTGCGCAGGAACAGGGACTTGAACGGCTTGTCGGCGGCGGTCATCGGGGTGGAGTCTCCTTGCGCTGTCGGCTCTAGCACGCCGGGCGGGGAGGGGTTCAAGGTCGCGAGCATGGAAAGGTCTCCTCAGGGATGAGGCCGGAGACCGTCTGCTTGAGAGTTTCAGAGCATGCCGCCGGCGGTTGGGCGGCATGCGATCGCACAGCCGCTCGTCAGGACGAGCGGGCGTAATAGAGGCTGCAAAGGGCGCGGCGGGCGATCATGGGGTGATGAGTGCCTGCGCCATTGACCGGCGTCAAGCAGGGGCTATCGAAGGGGCATGCTGCTGGCGCTGACCCCCCACCCTGACACGCCGTGCGAGGCGGTGACCCGGATCGAGGTCAACATCGCTCGCGCCGCGTCGGCGAGCCTGGCGCTGCGCTTCGTGGCGGCGGGCGACATCGCCGGGCTGCGCCTGCCGACAGCCATGGCGCGGGACCGCGTCGATGGCCTGTGGAAACACAGCTGTTTCGAGGCTTTCATCCAGCCGGCGGGCGGCGAGGCCTATTACGAGGTCAATCTGTCGCCCTCGAACCGCTGGGCCGGCTACCGCTTCGACCGTTATCGCGAGGGCATGGCCTCGCCGGCCGGTCTGACGCTGACTCATATGACCCAGCGGGCCTCGGCGGGCCTCTACGAGCTCGTGGCGACCCTCGATCTGGCCGGGGAGGGCGACCTTTCCCTCGATCGCGCCGCGCGCCTCGGCCTGTCGGCGGTGATCGAGGAGGCCGGTGGCCGCATGTCCTACTGGGCGCTGGCCCATGCGCCGGATAAGCCTGACTTCCACCATCCCGACACCTTCGCCTTCACTCTGGAGCCCGCATGAACTTCGGCATCGACCGGCTTCTGGCCGACCCCGCCCTGCGCGCGGACCTGAAGGGCAAACGCGTGGCGCTGCTGGCGCATCCGGCGTCGGTGACGGCGGACCTGACTCATTCGATCGACGCCCTGGTCGCCTGTCCGGACATCCAGATCACCGCCGCCTTCGGGCCGCAGCACGGTCTGCGCGGCGACCTGCAGGACAACATGATGGAGTCGCCGGACTTCACCGACCCGGTCTATGGCTTCCCGGTGTTCAGCCTGTACGGCGAGACGCGCCGCCCCACCGATCGGGCGATGGAGACGTTCGACGTGCTGCTGGTCGACCTGCAGGACCTCGGCTGCCGCATCTACACCTTCATCACCACGCTGCTGTACGTGCTCGAGGCCGCCGCCGAACACGGCAAGGAAGTCTGGGTGCTGGACCGGCCCAACCCGGCCGGCCGGCCGGTCGAGGGGCTGACGCTGTTGCCGGGCTGGGAGAGCTTTGTCGGCGCCGGGCCGCTGCCGATGCGCCATGGCCTGACGCTCGGCGAGCTCGGCCAGTGGTTCGTGCGCACCCGCAGCCTCGACGTGGTCTATCGCGTGATCGAGATGGAGGGCTACGACCCCGCCGCCGGCCCCGGATACGGCTGGCCGCTGGGCGAGCGCAGCTGGATCAACCCCAGCCCCAACGCGCCGAACCTGTCGATGGCCCGGGCCTACGCCGGCACGGTGATGCTGGAGGGGACCAACCTGTCCGAAGGGCGCGGCACGACCCGGCCGCTGGAGCTGTTCGGCGCGCCCGACATCGACGCCCGAAAGGTCATCGCCGAGATGACCGCGCTCGCCCCGCACTGGCTGAAGGGCTGCCGCCTGCGCGACATCTGGTTCCAGCCGACCTTCCACAAGCATGTCGGCCAGCTGTGCAACGGCGTGCAGATCCACGTCGATGATCCGGCCTACGACCACGCGGCGTTCAAGCCGTGGCGGGTGCAGGCGCTGGCGTTCAAGGCCATCCGCCGGCTGTATCCCGACTATCCCCTGTGGCGGGACTTTCCGTACGAGTACGTGTTCGACAAGCTGGCGATCGACGTGATCAACGGCGGCCCGGGCCTGCGCGAGTGGGTCGATGATGGCGCCGCCACGCCGGACGATCTCGACGCCTTGACCGTTCCGGACGAACAGGCCTGGCTCGCCGCCCGCAAACCCTTCCTGCTGTACTGACATGACGATGCGCATCGCCCTGCTGCGCGGCGTCAATGTCGGCGGCAACCGCAAGGTCCCGATGGCCGAGCTCAAGGCCATGGTCGAGGCGCTCGGCTTCACGGACGTGAAGACCCTGCTGCAGAGCGGCAACGTGGTGTTCGAGGCTGGCGACCGGACCGACGAGGCGCTGGAGGCGCTGCTGGAGCGGGAGGCGGAGGCGCGGCTGGGCCTGGCCACCCGCTTCATCGTGCGCGGCCCGAAGGCCTGGCGGGCGATGATCGACGCCAACCCGATGCCGGATGAGGCCGAGCGCGAGCCGTCGCGGTTCCTGGTCAATGTCGCGCGCGAAAAGGTCTCCGCCGACCAGCTGGCCGCCATCCGAGCCGTCGCCACGCCCGGCGAGAAGGTCGAGGCCGGGGACCGCTGCGTCTACGTCTTCTTCGGTGACGGCATCGCGGACTCGAAGGCGGCGCTGGTGTTCGGGAAAAGGTCGCTTGGGCTCACGGCGACGGGGCGCAACTGGAACACCGTGCGGAAGATCGCCGAGTTGATCGGGGCGTAAGGCTTGCCACAACAAACTCCGTCTTCCTCGCCCTTGTGGCGAGGACCCCTCGATCAGCCGCAGGTGCAGCGTTCCAGCTTGAACGGTTCGGAACACGTCGAGAGGGGTCCTGGGCACAGGGCCCAGGATGACGGCGGATTTGCTAGCGCTTCCCGTGCGCCTTCGCTCGCTCAATCCCCTCGAGCACCATCTGCCGCGCCATGGCGGCGTCGCCCCAGCCCTTGACCTTGACCCACTTGCCGGGCTCCAGGTCCTTGTAGTGGGTGAAGAAGTGCTCGATCTGGTCGAGCGTGATCCGGGGCAGGTCGGTGTAGTTGCGCACGCTGTCGTAGCGCGCGGTCAGGTGCGAGGACGGCACGGCGATCAGTTTCTCGTCGATGCCGGCCTGGTCTTCCATCAACAGCACGCCGACGATGCGGCAGCTCATCACCGCGCCCGGGACGATGGCCCGGGTGTTGACCACGATCACATCGACCGGGTCGCCGTCGCCCGACAGGGTGTGGGGGATGAAGCCGTAGTTCCCCGGATAGCGCATGGCCGTGTAGAGGAACCGGTCAACGACCAGCACCCCGGCGTCCTTGTCGAGCTCGTACTTGATCGGCTCGCCGCCGATCGGCACCTCGACGATGACGTTGACGTCTTCAGGCGGATTCACGCCGATGGCGATGGCGTCGAGATTCATGGTTTCGGTACTCGAAAAATCAGGCCGGTTCGGCTTCCAGGCGCCTGTCGAGATAGGCCCCGACGCGGCGCTCGACCTCGGGCAGATGCTCGGCCCAGAAGTGGGTCGCGCCCTCGACCAGTTCGTAGTCGATGACGATGCCCTTCTGGGTGCGCAGCTTGGACACAACCCGCTCCACCTCGACCGGCGGCACCACGGTGTCGGCCTGGCCGTGCAGAATCAGGCCCGACGCGGGGCAGGGGGCGAGGAAGCTGAAGTCGTACATGTTGGTCGGCGGCGAGACGCTGATGAAGCCGTCCGTCTCCGGCCGGCGCATGAGCAGCTGCATGCCGATGTAGGCGCCGAAGCTGTAGCCGGCGACCCAGAACTGGCTGGCCTGGGGATTGGCCGCCTGCAGCCAGTCGAGCGCCGTGGCCGCGTCGGCCAGCTCGCCGATGCCGGCGTCGAACTCGCCCTGGCTGCGGCCCACGCCGCGGAAGTTGAAGCGCAGCACGGAAAAGCCGCGCTTCATGAACAGGTGATAGAGCTGCACGGCCACCGGGTTGTTCATGTGCCCGCCGGCGCGCGGGTGGGGATGCAGGATCAGGGCGATCGGCGCGTTCTCGCGCTTGCCCGGCGAATATCGACCTTCGATCCGGCCGGCGGCCCCGGTCAGCACCACTTCAGGCATGCGCTTTTCCCGTCTTCCAGCGCCGCGGAATACTTGACCACAGCGCTTGGTTTTCCTAGATCACCCACGTCCGCACTGACCTTCGCGAAGGCCCCTGCGGGCGAGGCGCGGCTTTAGCACAGGCCGCGCGCCGGATGCCAAGGATTCTCGCCATGCGCCTGTCCACAAAGGGCCGCTACGCCGTGATGGCCATGACCGACCTCGCCGGCCGGCAGGGGGCGGACGGAGCCCTGCGCGCCGTGTCGCTGGCCGAGATCGCCGCCCGGCAGCAGATTTCCCTGTCCTACCTTGAGCAGCTGTTCGCCCGCCTGCGCCGCCGCGGCCTGGTCAAGAGCGTGCGCGGCCCGGGCGGCGGCTATCGCCTGGCCCAGAGCCCGAGCGAGACCAATATCGCGGACATCGTGCTGGCCGTGGACGAGCCGCTGCGCGCCACCCGCTGTGGCAAGCCGGTCGGGCGGGGCTGCATGGTCGGGGGCGAGCGCTGCATGACCCACGACCTGTGGGAGGAGATGGGCCGCCAGCTGCACGCCTATCTGGCCTCGGTGTCGCTGGCCGACGTGCTGAGCGGCAAGCTGCGCGTGGCCGCCTCGGAGGCCGCGTGACCGTCTATCTCGACTACAACGCCACCGCCCCTGTCCGCCCCGAGGCGAAGGCCGCCGTCGTGCGCGCGCTGGAGATCGGCGGCAATCCTTCGTCGGTGCACGCCGCCGGCCGGGCCGCCCGCTCGCTGATCGAGGCGGCGCGGGCCCAGGTGGCCGAGCTGGTCGCGGTCAAGCCGGGATCGATCACCTTCACCAGCGGCGGCACCGAGTCCAACGCCCTGGCCATCGAGAGCGCGGTAGCGGCTGGCTGCGACCGCATCCTGCTCGGCGCGACCGAGCATGGCGCGGTGGCCGAGAACGTGCGCGCGGCCGGGGTTCTGGTCGAGGTCTGGCCGGTGGATGGCGACGGTGTCGCCGATCTGGCATGGCTGGCCGAGGCCCTCGCGAAGGGCGGCAAGCCGCTGGTCTGCCTGATGCTGGCCAACAACGAGACGGGTGCGATCCAGCCAGTCGCGCAGGCGGCGGCGCTGGTGCGCGAGGCCGGCGGCTGGCTGCATGTCGATGCGGTTCAGGCGGCGGGCAAGATCGCTATCGATTTCAACGCCCTGGGCGCGGATACTCTGGCGCTGGCGGCGCACAAGATCGGCGGCCCGTTCGGCGTCGGGGCCCTGGCGGCCGGGCCGCGCGCGACGCTGGTGCGCCGGCTGCACGGCGGCGGGCAGGAGCGCGGTCGCCGCGCGGGGGCCGAGAACCTCTCCGGCATCGCCGGCTTCGCTGCGGCCGCCGACGCCGCGCGCCGCGACCTGGCCGCCATCGCCGCGCAGGCGGTCTGGCGCGACGCGCTGCAGGACCGGGTCGAGGTCGCCGGCGCGGTGATCCTCGGCAAGGGCGCGCCGCGCCTGCCGCAAACACTGGGCTTCGCCGCGCCGGGCTTCGACGCCCAGATGCAGGTCATGGGCATGGACCTGGCGGGCGTGATGATCAGCGCGGGCCCGGCCTGTTCATCCGGCAAGATGAAGCCCAGCGACGTGGTGGCCGCCATGGGTCGTGCTGATCTGGCGCCCAGCGCCATCCGTATCAGCGGCGGCTGGGGCAGCACGGAAGGCGACTGGATCGCCGCCGGCGACGCCTGGCTGGACCTGTATGCGCGTCACACGGCGCGCCGGAAGGAAGTCGCGTAATGGCCGCCGTCAAGGAAACCGTCGCCGCCGTCGCCGATCTGGAAAAGTACCAGCACGGTTTCGTCACCGACATCGAACAGGACTTCGCGCCCAAGGGCCTCAGCACCGACATCGTGCGCTTCATCTCGGCGAAGAAGAACGAGCCGGAGTGGATGCTGGCCTGGCGACTGGAAGCCTATGAGCGCTGGCTGGCGCTGGAAGAGCCAGACTGGGCCAAGGTCAACTACCCGAAGATCGACTACCAGGACTCCTACTACTACGCCGCGCCGTCCCGGAAGGCCGGGCCGATGAGCCTGGACGAGGTCGATCCGGACATCCTGGAGACCTACAAGAAGCTCGGCATCCCTCTGAGGGAGCAGGAAGTTCTGGCCGGGGTGCAGGGCGCCCCGCGCTACGCCGTGGACGCGGTGTTCGACAGCGTGTCGGTGGTCACCACCTTCAAGAAGGAGCTGGCCGCCGTCGGGGTGATCTTCTGCCCGATCAGCGAGGCGATCCGCGAACACCCCGAGCTGGTCAGGAAATACCTCGGCTCGGTCGTGCCGGTCAGCGACAACTATTTCGCCTGCCTCAACAGCGCGGTCTTCAGCGACGGCAGCTTTGTCTACATCCCGCCGGGCGTGCGCTGCCCGATGGAGCTGAGCACATATTTCCGCATTAACGCCAAGGATTCCGGGCAGTTCGAGCGGACTCTTATCATCGCGGATAAAGGCTCGTACTGCTCCTACCTCGAGGGCTGCACCGCGCCGATGCGCGACGAGAACCAGCTGCACGCGGCCGTGGTCGAGCTGGTCATCCTCGAAGACGCCGAGATCAAATACTCGACGGTGCAGAACTGGTACCCGGGCGATCCCGTCACGGGGAAGGGCGGCATCTACAACTTCGTCACCAAGCGGGCCGACTGCCGCGAGGCCCGCG
Organism: Caulobacter sp.; assembly: GCA_030645575.1. GTDB lineage: Bacteria > Pseudomonadota > Alphaproteobacteria > Caulobacterales > Caulobacteraceae > Caulobacter. Next base: position 21,795 of record JAUSMJ010000030.1, read on the forward strand.
CCAAGGTCAGCTGGACCCAGGTCGAGACCGGCTCGGCGATCACCTGGAAATACCCGTCCTGCGTCCTGCGCGGGGACGGCAGCTCGGGCGAGTTCTATTCCATCGCCGTCACCAACGGCCACCAGCAGGCCGACACCGGCACCAAGATGATCCACCTGGGGGCCAACACGAAGTCGCGGATCATTTCCAAGGGCATCAGCGCCGGCAAGTCGTCCAACACCTATCGCGGCCTGGTTTCGGCGCACCCGAAGGCCGTCGGATCGCGCAACTTCACCCAGTGCGACAGCCTGCTGATCGGCAAGGACTGCGCCGCCCACACCGTGCCCTACATCGAGGCCCGCAACGGCCAGAGCGTGTTCGAGCACGAGGCGACCACGACGCGGCTGTCGGACGACCAGCTATTCTATTGCCAGCAGCGGGGCCTGGACACCGAGTCGGCGGTGGCCCTGCTGGTCAACGGCTTCGTCCGCGAGGTGCTGCAGGAGCTCCCGATGGAGTTCGCCGTGGAAGCGCAGAAGCTGGTGGCGATCTCGCTGGAAGGGAGCGTGGGGTGATGGTGGACCTTACTGCGCTTGCTCTGCGGGTCAGGTCTGATGTTGAGACCTATGTGGTTCCCGAGCGCCATCCCGATCAGAAGGGAGCCGAACTCCCCGCCGAGTGGTTCGAGGCCGGGCTCGCCGGGATGCGAGCCGCGCTTGTGGAGCCTCACTGGGTCGATGTGCCCGGGACGACCGGCAAGCGTGCGCTCGTGGTTGCCGACGATGGTCATACCGTCGTCGTCTACGATCCCGCTGAAGACGCCGACTTCCTGCTCCTGCAAAGGATCAACGGCCAGATGTTCAACTGTCATGTCCGCGGCGACGCGGTCGGCTGCTTCCTGGCGAGCTAGACATGACCCTCCGCGCCATCGACCACGTCCAGATCGCCCCTCTTCCCCCTTCCCCCTGGAGGGGGGAAGGGCCGGGAATGGGGGTGGAGGACTGTCGGCGTCAAAGGCGTCGGGCGTTCGAGAACACTCCCCGCCACCGCGCGAGCGGCGGCGGCGCCGCCCCCATCCCTGACCCTTCCCCCCTCCAGGGGGAAGGGGACGATAGCCGGAGGGGGCCGTGGTGTTGAGGGCCATCGATCATGTGCAGATCGCCATCCCCGTCGGGGGGGAGGCCCGGGCGCGTCCGTTCTACGGCGATCTGCTGGGCCTGACCGAAGTCCCCAAACCGGCCGAACTGGCCAAACGCGGCGGCTGCTGGTTCGAGGCCGGCGCGGCGAAGGTCCATCTCGGCGTCGAGCAGGACTTCCGCGCCAATGTGAAGGCCCATGTGGCGTTCGAGGTCGATGACCGCATCGCGCTCGCTCAGAAAGCCAAGGCCGCCGGTTTTCGTGTCACGACCGAGCGCGACCAGCTCTACATCTACGACCCGTTCGGCAATCGCCTCGAATTCGTCGACCCTACGACTCCTCTCCCTTCCCCCTGGAGGGGGGAAGGGCCGGGGATGGGGGTGGAGGACGTTCAGGGACAAAGGGGTGAGCCGTCGGCGCACGGTCGGTCGATACCGCGCGATGGAACCGGCGCCACCCCTATCCCTGACCCTTCCCCCCTCCAGGGGGAAGGGGACGCTAACCGGCGTCAGCGGGGGACCGTCGTTCCCGGCGGCGTCGCCCGCGCGCGTCGCCTCCGCCGCGACATGACTTTCGCCGAGCGGAAGCTCTGGGAACAACTGCGCAAGCTGAACCTGAACATCCGGCGACAGGCGCCGATCGGCCGCTACATCGCCGACTTCGTCTGCCACGCCAGCAAGCTGGTCATCGAGATCGACGGGCCGGTTCACGACACGCTCGAAGCGAAGGCCTACGACGACCAGCGCACGGGCTTTTTGATATCCGCCGGCTACCGCGTCATTCGGTTCTCGGATCGTGACGTGGCCGACCGCCTGCACGACATCGTCGAACAGATCGCCGCCCAGGCGGCGCCACCCCCATCCCCGACCCTTCCCCCCTCCAGGGGGAAGGGAGAAGAGCGATATTCCCGCCGATGACCGCCATGCTCTCCATCCGCAACCTCCACGCCACCGTCGGCGACAAGCAGATCCTCAACGGGCTGACGCTCGACGTCCCCGCCGGCGAGGTGCACGCCATCATGGGGCCGAACGGGGCGGGGAAGTCGACGCTCAGCTATGTGCTGACGGGCCGGTCCGGCTACGAGGTCACGCAAGGGACGGCCACGCTCAACGGCGAGGATTTGCTGGCGCTCGAACCCAACGAGCGGGCGGCCAAGGGTGTGTTCCTGTCGTTCCAGTATCCGCTGGAAATTCCGGGGGTTCCGGCCCTGACCTTCATCCGCACGGCGCTCAACGCCCAGCGCAAGGCGCGCGGCGAGGCCGAGATCAGCGCGCCGGAGTTCCTCAAGAAGGCCCGCGCCACGGCCACCGCCCTGAAGATCGACTTCGACATGCTCAAGCGGGCGCTCAACGTCGGCTTCTCCGGCGGCGAGAAGACGCGCATGGAAATCTTCCAGATGGCCATGCTGGAGCCCCGCTTCCTGATCCTCGACGAGACCGACAGCGGCCTGGACATCGACGCCCTGAAGATCGTCGCGGCCGGGGTCAACGCGCTGCGCGGGCCTGAGCGCGGGATGCTGGTCATCACCCACTACCAGCGGCTGCTCGACTACATCAAACCCGACCGCGTGCATGTGCTGAGCGCCGGCAGGATCGTGGCGAGCGGCGGGCCGGAACTGGCGTTGCAGCTGGAAGCCGAGGGTTATGACCGGTACGTCCAGGTGGCGGCGTGATGTGGCGCTTTGACAGTTTGCGTCCTTCGAGACGCGATCCTGAGGGATCGCTCCTCAGGATGACGAACACCCATGCCCGTCATGGTGAGGAGCGCTCGAAGAGCGCGTCTCGAACCACGCACGGAGCCGCAGCGTGACCCTCGCCACCGCCATCGCCACCGGCGACCTGACCCAGCTGCCCTCGCGCCGGGACGAGGACTGGCGCTGGACCGACCTGCGCGGGCTGATCCGCGTCCTGCCCGCCGCCTCGCCCGCTTTCGACGGCGACGTCGGCGCGGGGCCGTTCGCGGCCGACGAGACGGTGACGATCGTCAACGGCCACGGCCCGGCCGCCATCGCCATCCCGGCCGGCGAGGCCCGCACGGTCGCCCTGCGCGTGGTCGCCGCCACCGACGGCACGGCCCATGCCGCCCGTCTGTCCGTCACGCTGGGCCAGGGCGCGCGCCTGACCCTGCTGGAGAGCCATGAGGGCCGCGCCGCCAGCTATCTGACCCAGACCGATCTCGACGTCTCGCTGGGCGAGGACGCGGCGCTGGAGCGGATCGTGCTGGTCGCCGACCATGCCGAGGCCGTGACCATCGTTGACGCGGCGGTGACCCTCGCGGCGGGCGCGAGCTTCGACCAGACCATCCTGACCGCCGGCGCGCGTCGCCAGCGGATCGAGACCCGGGTCAGCCATCCGGGGCAGGGCGCCGCCGTCCGCCTCGACGGCGCCTATCTCTTGCGCGACCAGCGCCATGCCGACCTGACCACCGTGGTCACCCACGCTGGCCGCGACGGGACCACCTCACAGCTGACCAAGGGCGTCGTGCGCGACCAGGCGCGCGGCGTGTTCCAGGGGCGGATCGTCGTCGAGCGCGGCGCCGACGGCACGGAGGCCCGCATGGGCCATCACGCCCTTATCCTGTCCGACCGGGCCGAGGTCGACGCCAAGCCCGAGCTGCTGATCTTCACCGACGACGTGCAGTGCGCCCACGGCAACACGGTCGGGGCGCTCGACGAGGCGGCGATCTTCTACGCCCGCCAGCGGGGCATGCCGGAGGACGTGGCGCGGGCCATGTTGACCGAGGCGTTTGTCGGGGAAGTGGTTGAGCGGATTGAGCACGAGGGCGCGCGGGAGATCGCGCGGGCGTGGGTTTCGCAGCAGCTGGGGGCGGGGGAATGAGCATCCCCCATTCTCCGCTCATCCTCGCGGAAGCGAGGACCCAGGTTTACGGTCGGTGCACTCACGGTTGGGGATCGGGCTCCCACCAGATCGCCGGCCAAAGACGTTTCTGGCCTGGATTGGCCTTCTCGATCGGATCGTTCTTGCAGGCCAGCCGCATATCAGGGAGCCAAACATCCCTTGGAATGAATGCACCCGCCGTAAACCTGGGTCCTCGCTTCCGCGAGGATGAGCGGAATTTTGGGGTGTTTGCGTGACCCCCTTTGATCCCGAAACCATCCGCGACCAGTTCCCGATCCTGTCGCGCACGATCCACGGCAAGCAGCTGGTCTATCTCGACAACGCCGCGTCGGCGCAGAAGCCTCAGGCCGTCATCGACGCCCTGATCCAGGCGATGAGCCACAGCTACGCCAACGTCCATCGCGGCCTGCATACGCTCGCCAACGAAACCACGGAAGCCTATGAAAAGGCGCGTAAAACCGTCGCGCGGTTCCTGAACTGCGACGTCGCCGAGGTGGTCTTCACCAAGGGCGGCACCGAGGCGATCAATCTGGTGGCGTCGTCGTTCGGGCTGTCGCTCAAGGCCGGCGATGAGATCGTGCTGACGCAGATGGAGCACCACTCCAACATCGTCCCCTGGCACCTGCTGCGCGAGCGCAAGGGCGTGGTGCTGCGCTTCGCGCCGGTGCTGGAGGACGGCTCGCTCGACCTCGACGGGCTCAAGGCCCTGATCGGCGAGAAGACGAAACTGGTCGCCGTGACCCAGATGTCCAACGTGACGGGCGCGATCAACCCGGTCCGCGCCATCGCCGGCCTGGCCCATGCGGCCGGGGCGGCGGTGCTGGTCGATGGCTGCCAGGGCGCGGTGCACATGGCCGTCGACGTCAAGGCGCTCGACGCGGACTTCTACGTCTGCACCGGCCACAAGCTGTACGGGCCGACCGGCGTGGGCGTGCTCTACGGCAAGGCCGAGCGGCTGGCCGCCCTGCCGCCCTATCAGGCCGGCGGCGAGATGATTGGCACGGTTACTGAAGCCGCCATCACCTACGCCGAGCCGCCGATGCGGTTCGAGGCCGGCACCCCGCCGATCCTTGAGGCCATCGCGCTCGGCGCGGCGCTGGAGTGGCTGATGGGCTTCGACCGCGAGGCCGTCGCCCGCCACGAGCGGGCGCTCTACGACCGGGCGGTCGAGCGCCTGGACGGGGCCAACTGGCTGCGCATTCTCGGGACCACGCCGGACAAGGGCGCGATCCTCAGCTTCACCGTCGAGGGCGCCCACGCCCACGACATCGCCCAGATCCTTGACCAGCAGGGGGTGGCGGTCCGCGCCGGAACCCACTGCGCCGAGCCGCTGATGACCCGGTTCGGGGTGACGTCGAGCGCCCGGGCCTCCTTCGCCCTATATAACACCCTGGCCGAGGCCGACGCGTTCGTGGACGCGCTGGTCAAGGCCCGCAGCTTTTTCGCTTGAGACCATGACCGACACAGCGACGCCCGTGACCGATACGCCCTCCGCCATTCCGCAGGCGGAGCTGGACGCCCTGACCGACCAGCTGGTGGAGAAGCTGAAGAGCGTGTTCGACCCGGAGATCCCGGTCGACATCTACGAGCTGGGGCTGATCTACAAGGTCGACGTGTCCGACGACCGCGAGGTCAGGATCGACATGACCCTGACCGCGCCGGGCTGCCCGGTGGCCGGCGAGATGCCGGGCTGGGTCGAGGACGCGGTGATGGAAATCCCGGGCCTCAAGTCCTGCACCGTCGACCTGGTCTTCGACCCGCCCTGGGACCCCTCGCGCATGAGCGACGAGGCCAAGCTGCAACTGAACATGTTCTGATGCCTGAAATGAAGGGACAGCTTACTCATTTCCTCGGGAATGCCGGCCATCGCGCCGGGGAAATGAGTAAGCTGTCCCTCCATTTCCCGCGCCCTCGGACATGAGCGGGCGAGAAAGTCACAATGGAACCGACTCTTAGCACCAGACCCCGCCGTCCGCGTCCCAAGGTCGTCACCCTCAGCGACGCCGCTGCCGCGCGGGTGAAGGAGATCATGGGCCGAAAGCACGACGAAGAGCCCGACAAGCCTTACGTCGGCCTGCGCGTGGGTGTGAAGAACGGCGGCTGCGCCGGGCAGGAGTACGTCCTCGAATACGCCGAAACGGCCGATCCGCTGGACGAGGTGATCGAGGACCACGGCGTCACCATCCTGATCGAGCCGAAGGCCGTGCTGTTCCTGGTCGGCGCGGAGATCGACTACGAGGTCAGCCGGTTGAGCTCGAAGTTCGTCTTCCGCAATCCCAACGAGACCGACGCCTGCGGCTGTGGCGAGAGCGTGACGATCCAGCCGGCGGCGGACCGCGGGGCCTAGGCGCGGGTTTCCGCATTATGGGTAGGTCGGACGTTGTCGGCCTCCAAGCGCGGTGAAATCGTCGCCTCTCCTAAGGGGGAGGACGACATCATGATCAAACTCGGTTCAATGGTCGCCGCGGCCACGATTCTGGCGGCGGGTTCGGCCGGCGCCATGGAATTCGAGGGCCTGTCGCGAGACAACTTCGCGGCCTGGTCCTACGGCGTCGGCTCGGTTCAGTCGAACGGCTCGGCGCGCACCCTGGTGGTCAAGGCGATCTACAACACGCCCACCCAGTTCAGCGCGAACACGCCGCCCGTATCCTGGTCCCTGCACAACGCCTCGATCGACTGCGCGGCCAAGACCACGACCTTCATCAGCGGCGCGAACTACGGCGCCAATGGTCAGGAGCTCTATCCAGCCAACCCGGGCCAGCCGACACCGTGGAGCGCCGCCACGCCGGGCCTGCTGGACTTCGTGACCCAGGTTTGCGCGACGGACTGGAGCAAGATGTAGAGGGTCAGATATCCCTCTCACAAAGGGAGAGGGAGGGGCCCGCGCGCAGCGTGGGAGGGTGAGGGGTTACGGCGCTAGCTGGTCACTCACGACCGGCATTATGTAGGAAACACACCAACCGGGTAACACCGTGATCGCGGCGGGGCTGATATCGCTGGCGTTGTTAGGTCGAGGAATTTCCCTCCACGCAGGCGCGCAGTTCGCCCCTTTCCATGACAGTGCTCTCAGTACCTCGATAACTGAATCTGAATTCTCGTTCCTTTCCGAACGCATCCATATAGGTGATGTAGCCGTAAGCATAAATTCCACTATGCCCGGCCCATACACTGGCCGCGTCGCCTCCGGGATCTATTTCGCAATAGAGTTCTTCTGTCCCCGTGGGAGCCATGGGTATGCCGGAGACCTGTTTGGCAGGCGGCCCGCCTTTAATATGTCCCCCTCTAGACGGGAATGGCCCAAACCATCCTCCAGCATAGGCGTGCACGTCGTAGGCTGGGGTTTGCCCGTAGTTCTTTATGAGAACTTTGACCATGATGACGCCATCAGATGGGGCGGCCTTTATATCAGATATGCCAATGTAGGCGCGCAACTGGCGGTCAGAAGCGATTTCGGTGATAGCGAGCGCCTTAGAGGCGATCTTCGTCGCGTCATTGGCTTCCCGAACGGCGTCACGGGTTGCTTTGAGCGTCCCCCAGATCAGCCACAATCCAAAAGCGCCCACGAAAACCTGAATGATCGTCAGCCCGACAAGTGCGCGCTGAGCGTGGAGATCGGCCTCAGAGCGGCCATCGCGCTCCTGCTCGCGCCTCTCGGTATAGTCGGGGGCTTTCTTGGCGGTGATCGTCTCTCTCAGTGGGTGCGCGCCCGTAACAGCCACAGCAGCACGCTGGGAGACGGTCTGGGACTTCTTTGCGTCGGGAGCGGGCTGCTGCTGGCCATCTGCGGATTGTGGGTGTCGCTCGGTTGGACCGGCACCACCTAGCCCTACCGCTAGTCCAAGCGCAGCGAAGACTGCCCAAGCACGTGCATGACGGCGAAGAGAAACCACGCTGGATACGCCCCCCGGTTTATCTTGACCGTGATGGAGCCTTCGGTCTCCTGCAACCCAATTTCGTTCAGCCGCTTAGCCAACTCGGCATAGCTGACGCCGGCCCTCTTCAGTTCGGCCTTAAGCACTCGCTTAGCCAGGTCGGTCCATTGCGCATTACCTTCGGACATGAGAACCTCGCACTTGCAATAGAAACCTATCATATATGTTAGTTTGGCTATTGCAAACGGGGCAATCTCACCTTACATATTCGTTAGCTTAATAACGGATATGACATGTCTCAGCACTTCCTCCTCTCAGCCTCGGCCCGCACGCTCTCCCTCGCCAGGGTCATGCGTATGTCGGACGACGAGGCGTTCGAGACCTTCGCGACCCTGCGTTGGGCCGACACGGACGGTGAGCCTATGTGCGGCAAGTGTGGCTGCACGGAAGTCTACAAGTTCAGAGCTCGCCACCTGTTCAAATGCTCGGCCTGTGTCGTCCAGTTCACGGTCACCAGTGGCACGATCTTCGCCAGCCGCAAGATGCCTCTGCGCGACATCCTCGCCGCCATCGCGATCTTCGTGAACGGTGCGAAGGGTCACAGCGCCTTGCAACTGAGCCGGGATCTGGACTGCCAGTACAAGACGGCCTTCGTCCTGCTGCACAAGCTGCGCGAAGCCCTGACGGCCGAACAGGAAGGCTCATTGGACGGGACGGTCGAAATCGACGGCGCCTATTTCGGCGGCTACGTGAAGCCCGCCAACTACAAGGATCATCGCGTCGATCGCCGCACCGCGATTGCCCAGACCGGCAAGCGCCAGGTGGTCGTTGTCATGCGCGAGCGCGATGGGCAAACGGTCACGCATGTCGCCAAGAGCGAAGGCGCCGCCGTCCCGCACATCATGAGCAAAATCGCCGCCAACAGCATCATCCACGCCGATGAAGCCACGTCCTGGGACCGCCTAGATGTGCGTTACGCCATGGCGCGGATCAACCACTCGCAGTGCTACAGCGACGGCAACGCCTGCACGAACATGGCGGAGTCATTCTTCTCGCGGCTGCGTCGTGCCGAGCAAGGCACGCACCACCACATCGCCGGCCGCTACCTGCACCTGTATGCCGGGGAAATGGGCTGGCGCGAGAACAGCCGTCGCCTGTCCAACGGCGAACAATTCATCGCCGCCACCGGCGCGGCCCTCGCGCACCCGATAAGCCGCCAATGGAAAGGCTATTGGAACCGCGCTGCTTAGGCGCGATACTCCATCTGTCAGCCCGACGTTTGGTCACGGGAGGCTGATGCGCTGTTGCGCGTGAACACAGGTCCGCTCTGTCGGGCGACCTGCTCAATAAAACACCTTCGGGGAATAGGCAGGACGCGCCTTCCCTGTGTTCGCGCGTGACCAACCACCCGGCTTCCGCCGGGTCGCGGGGCACAGGGGATATGGCGGCTTGGCAGAAAATAAACGGCGCCACGGTCGCCGTCGCACTCACAGCGCTTTCGTCACCCGTTCACTCACAGGCGGTCGCTATCGCGCCGCTTACTGGGCAACAGGCTGTCCGTAGCGAGTTCGCTCAGAACATGACAGGCAGCTGCGGAGGCGCTGTCGTGCGTGTGTTGGGGATCAGTTCTATCAACGGCGATACGTTCGGGATTGATATAGATTCGGGCCGGGTGATCGTGCGTAACCGCGCCGCCAGTACGCACGAGATAGTCGTGCGAGACTTCCTGTCCGACCATAACGGCGTCGCCTGCGTCGGTCCGGCGGGCCTTGAATCGGTGCTGTTGTGGTCAACCTGCGGCGGCAGCGCCTGCAGCGACGACTTCGGCTTTATGGTGATCAACCCAAGGCGCATGGTCATCGTTGCCGGCGCGGATCATCTGAACAAACCGTGCGATGCGCGATGCGCGGCGTCGGCCACGTCCAGTGTTGTGCCGTTGCGCTTAAACGGTCTTCTGGATTAAGGTAGAAGGCTAACAGGGCTGCAACCCTGCTGGCCTAAAGCCGTGATGTGGGACCATCGGTTAGACACACTCTAACCGAAAGGCCCAGTTATGCCAAATTCCAATACTTTCACTTTTGACGTGTCTGCTATCAAACAGGCCCTTCTAAGACGCGCACCGCTTCCCGCAGGACTCTCAATGCGCGATCCCGCGCTTGTTGCTTTGCTGCAGCGATTGATTGCGACTCGTCAGATCGAATATGGACCCCAACTGAAACGCTGGGACGTTCATCGGTCGTTGCGTTCTTGAGATAGATTTGAACGTCTGCCCATTGCCAGCCTTCGTCGGTGTTCCCGTTGTCGGGCAGCGCGATCCGAAGCGATTCCAACACGTACATAGTCGACCCTCCCTTTTCCCTGTGTTCAGACCGGAGACATCGGTGACGGGTGTTCGGGGACATCCGTGACACCTTTGGGCCTCGCAGGGAGGTCTGGAGATGCCGTTCACGGGAGTCTCGGCGATGGATCGCAAGCAGGAGTTTGTCCGCCTGGCGCTGGCG
>JAUSMJ010000037.1 GCA_030645575.1 Caulobacter sp.
GGGCTACGGGGACTCGGAACGGGCTGCACGACACATAGTCGAGGCCGACCTTCTCACAGAAGTGGATCGACAGGGGATCGCCGCCGTGCTCGCCGCAGATACCGAGCTTGAGCTTGGGCCGCGAGGACCGTCCCTTCTCCACGGCCATCTTCATGAGAATCCCCACGCCCTCGGCGTCGAGTGATTGGAACGGGTCGTGCGGGAAGATCGGACCGTTCCCTTTAATCAATCCATCCGCGCCGCCTGAAGCCGGCGGCTCTGAAAGATAATCCGGCAGAAACCGTCCCGCGTCGTCGCGGGAGAGGCCCATCGTTAGCTGCGTGAGATCGTTGGTGCCGAAGCTGAAGAACTCGGCGCCCGCCTGCGCCAGATCGGCGGCGCGCAGGGCCGCGCGCGGCAGTTCGATCATCGTGCCGACCTGGTAGTGCAGATCGAGCCCCTGCTCTTCCAGGACGGCCTTGGCCGTGCGGTCTGTGAGGTCGCGCAAGAAGGCCATTTCCTCGCCCTTGCCGACCAGCGGATGCATGATCTCCGGCACGGGCGCGGGCTTGCCCGAGCGGGCGATCTCGCAGGCCGCCTCCATGATCGCCCGGACCTGCATCTCGTAGATCTCGGGATAGCTGATCCCCAGCCGGCAGCCGCGATGGCCGAGCATCGGGTTGGACTCGTGCAGCACCTGCAGGCGCTGCTCGATGGCGTCGAGCGACTGGCCCAGGGTGTCGGCCACGGCCTTCAGGTCGTCGGCGTGGGTCGGGAAGAACTCGTGCAGCGGCGGGTCGAGCAGCCGGATGGTCACCGGCAGGCCTTCCATGATGGTGAACAGCTCGACGAAGTCGGCCTTCTGGAACGGCGCGATCGTCGCCAGCGCGGCGCGGCGGCCCTGTTCGTCGTCGGCGAGGATCATCTCGCGCACGGCGGTGATCCGGTCCTCGTTGAAGAACATGTGCTCGGTGCGGCACAGGCCCACGCCCTCGGCGCCGAACTGGCGGGCCGTGCGGCCGTCGTTGGGCGTCTCGGCGTTGGCCCGGACCTTCAGGCGGCGGATGCCGTCGGCCCAGACCATCAGGGTGTCGAAGTCGCCGCCCAGCTCGGGCTCGATCATCGGCGTCTCGCCGGCCATCACCTCGCCGGTCGCGCCGTCGATGGTGATCATGTCGCCTTCCTTGAACACCCGGCCGCGCACGGTGAACTGGCCGGCGTCGGCATCGACGCGGATGTCGGTCGCGCCGCAGACGCAGGGGATGCCCGCGCCGCGCGCCACCACGGCCGCGTGGCTGGTCATGCCGCCCGTCGCCGTGACGATGCCCTGGGCGGCGTACATGCCCTTGATGTCCTCCGGGCTGGTCTCGCGGCGCACGAGGATGACCTTGACCGGCTCCTTGGCGTTGCCGAGACGCTCGGCCTCCTCGGAGCTGAACACCACCCGGCCGGTGGCCGCGCCGGGCGAGGCCGGCAGACCGCGCGTGACCACGTCCCGTTCGGCGGCCGGGTCGATGGTCGGGTGCAGCAGCTGGTCCAGCTCGGCGGCGTCCACGCGCAGGATGGCCTCCTCGCGCGTGATCACACCGTCGGCGGCCATGTCCACGGCGACCTTGAGGGCCGCGCGGGTGGTGCGCTTGCCGTTGCGGGTCTGCAGCATCCACAGCCGGCCCTGTTCGACGGTAAACTCGATGTCCTGCAGGTCGCGGTAGTGTTGCTCCAGCTTGCGGGCCACGGCGTGGAACTCGGCGAACACCGCCGGCATGGCTTCTTCCATGCTGGGATTGCGGTCGCCCATCTCCTCGCGGGCCGCCTTGGTCAGCGACTGCGGCGTGCGGATGCCGGCGACCACGTCCTCGCCCTGGGCGTTGACCAGGAACTCGCCGTACAGCCGGTTCTCGCCGGTCGAGGGGTTGCGGGTGAAGGCCACGCCCGTGGCCGAGGTGTCGCCGAGGTTGCCGAACACCATGGCCTGGACGTTGACGGCCGTGCCCCAGCTTTCCGGGATGCCGAAGTTCTGCCGATAGAACCTGGCCCGGTCGTTCATCCAGCTGGCGAACACCGCGCCGACGGCGCCCCACAGCTGTTCCTGCGGGTCCTGCGGGAACGGCCGGCCGAGGTCCTGCTGCACGGCGGCCTTGTAGTCGCCGACCACGACCTTCCAGTCATTGGCGGTCAGGTCGGTGTCGACGTGGATGCCCAGGCGATCCTTGTGGTCGTCGAGGATCTCCTCGAACCGGTGGTGGTCGAGGCCCAGGACCACGTTGGAATACATCTGGATGAAGCGGCGATAGCTGTCGAAGGCGAAGCGCTCGTTGCCGGAGAGCGCCGCAAGCCCTTGAACCGTCTCGTCATTCAGGCCGAGGTTGAGGACCGTGTCCATCATCCCCGGCATCGAGGCGCGGGCGCCCGAGCGGACCGAGACCAGCAGCGGATTGGCCGGGTCGCCGAAGCGCTTGCCGGTGATCGTCTCGACCGTCGCCAGGCCCGTGGCGACCTGCCCGGCCAGTTCGGCGGGATAGCTGTTTCCGTGGCCGTAGTAGTGGACGCAGGCCTCGGTGGTGATGGTGAAGCCCGGGGGCACCGGCAGGCCGATGGAGCACATCTCGGCCAGGTTGGCGCCCTTGCCGCCCAGCAGGTTCTTCATCGCCGCGTCGCCATCGGCGGACCCGCCGCCGAACGCATAGACCCAGCGGGTTTTGGTCTCGGTAGCCGCCATATCGTCCACTTACTCCGCTCATCCCCGCGAAAGCGGGGACCCAGGTGTTTTAGTTCTCAGCGCCGCTCGCCCAGAAAAAGCCTGGGTCCCCGCATTCGCGGGGATGAGCGGATTGGGGGTTAGCCCGTGACCAACGAAAAGTCCGCCACCCGACCCATGGCGGTCTGAACCGTCTGCAGAAGGCGCAGGCGGTTGTCGCGTTCCGCGGCCACGTCCGAATTGACCAGCACCTTGTCGAAGAAGGCGTCCACCGGCCCGCGCAGGGCGGCCAGCGCCGTCATGGCGCCGGTGAAGTCCTCGGCGGCCAGCGCCGCGTCCAGCTTCGGCCCGGCGGCGGTCAGGGCGTCGAACAGGGCGCCCTCCTCCGCCGGAGCGGCGGCGCGGGTCGGGGCGCCGGTGGGCAGCGGGCCCTTTTTCTCCTCGGCCCTGAGGATGTTGGCGGCGCGCTTGTAGCCCTGCAGCAGGTTGGTCCCGTCCTCGGTGGCGAGGAAGCCGGACAGCGCATCGACACGGGCGACGATGCGGACGAGATCGTCGTCGCCGAGCGCGAACACGGCATCGACGAGGTCGTGGCGCTTGCCTTGATCGCGAAGTAGGACTTTCAGGCGGTCGGCGAGGAATGGCCGCAGATCGTCGCGTGCACGCATGATCGCGAGCAAGGGTAGGTTTCCTCCGAACTCGGCCGCGAATGTGCTTTGCTCATAGGCCGCGATGATTTCTGACCCGCCCGTTTCCTCAGCGATACGTCTTATGTTCGCTTCGGTGGCTTCGATGACTGGCGCTTGCTGAGCAAGTCCTACGCGAAGTGCGGCGTCGTGAAGCACTTCCATCAAGGGCATCCGGTAGGAGCCCGAAAGGATGATGCGCAATACCCCCAACGCCGCCCGCCGCAGCGCGAACGGGTCCTTGCTGCCTGTCGGCTTCTCGTCGATCGCGAAGAACCCGACCAGCGTGTCCAGCTTGTCCGCCAACGCCACGGCCACGCTCAACGGCGCGGTGGGCACCGCGTCGCCGGGGCCCTGCGGGCGATAGTGGTCGCGGATCGCGTCGGCGATCTCCTGTGCGTGCTTCGAGACGCCCGCTGACGCGGGCTCCTCAGCATGACGACCCTTTGTGAGGCCGCCCGCACCCTGTTCGTCATCCTGAGGAGCGCTCGCAGAGCGCGTCTCGAAGGACGCACCCTCTGCCCGCGCGTAATACCCGCCCATGATCCCCTGCAGTTCAGGGAACTCCCCGACCATCTCCGACGCCAGGTCGGCCTTGCAGAGTCTGGCCGCCAGCGCCGCCTTGTCCGGGTCGGCGCCGACCAGCGGGGCGATCTCTTTCGCCAGGGCGGCGATCCGCTCGACGCGCTCGGCCATGGTGCCCAGTTTGGCGTGGAACGTGACCCCGTTCAGCTTCTCCAGCCAGCGCTCGAAATTGCCGTCCTTGCGGTCCTCGTCCCAGAAGAACCGCGCATCGCTCAGCCGGGCCGACAACACCTTGGCGTTGCCCGCCGCAATGGCCTTGCCGCCGTCGGGGGCCTCGATATTGGCGACCACGAGGAAGTACGGCGCCAGCCCCGCCTCGCCCGGCTTGCGCACGGCGAAGTATTTCTGGTGCGTCCGCATCGAGGTGCGGATGACCTCGGGCGGCAGGTCGAGGAAGGCCGGGTCCATGTCGCCGAGGATCGGGGTCGGCCATTCGGCGAGGCCGGCGACCTCCTCCAGCAGGCCGTCGTCCTCGACCAGCTCCAGACCGCGCGCGAAACAAAGTGTGCGGGCGCCCTCGAGGATGCGGGCCTTCCGCTCCTCGACGTCGAGCACGACGAAATGGCCGGCCAGGGCCTCGTGGTATTCGTCGAAATCGCGCGCGCGGAACACCCGCGTCTCGGCCATGAAACGGTGGCCTTCGGAAAGGTCGCCGGCGACGAGGCCGTCAATTTCCAGCGGCACGATCTCGCGGTTGAACACGCAGAGGATGCGCTGCAGCGGGCGGACCCAGCGCAGCTTGCCCCGGCCCCAGGTCATCGACTTGGGCCAGGCGAAGCCGCGCACGATCTCGCCGACCAGCTCGGCGATGATCTCGGCCGTCGGGCGGCCGGTCCTGTGGATGTGACCGAACCAGACGCCATCGCGCTCGACCAGCGCCTCGCGGGCCAGGCCCGTCTTGCGCAGGAAGCCGTCCATGGCCTGGTCCGGCGCGCCGACGCGCGGCCCCTTGACCTCTTCCGACACATCCGGCTGGGCCACGGGCAGCCCCTCGACCACCAGCGTCAGGCGGCGCGGCCCGGCGAAGGCTTTCAGCCCCTCGCTGATCAGCCCGGCTTTGCTGAGGCCATCGCGGGCCATCCGCTCCAGATCACGGGCGGCGTTCCCCTGCATGCGCGCGGGGATCTCTTCGGAGAACAGTTCAAGCAGCAGCTGGGGCATGATTACTCTCCCTTCCCCCTCAATGGGGGAAGGGCCGGGGATGGGGGTGTAGCCGCGCCGTCGAAACAATGAGCGCCGGTCGGCGCCGTCGCCTTGCCGGTACGAGCCAGTATGATCTGGCCGATCCTCTCAGCCACATCGTGAGACCGCCCGTAGGCCAGGTCGTCGCGCACCCGGATCACCCGATAGCCCTGCGACTCCAGCCAGGCGTCGCGTTCGATATCCTTCAGCTGCTCTTCCGGCAGATCGTGGTGGCGGCCGTCGACTTCGATCACCAGCCTCGCGCCATGATGGGCGAAGTCGGCGATGTAGCGGCCAAGCGGCGCCTGTCGGCGGACGCCGAGTTTCAGACTGCGCAGGGCCTCCCAGAGCTTCTGCTCGCTGAGCGGGGCCGTCTGGCGGAGGCGGCGAGCGCGTTTCGCCGCACCCGGCGTATGTCGGTCATGATCGAAGGGCGACGATGGCTGGGCTACGCCGGCGCCGAACGACGCGTGATGATCGGGCATCGCGAATACACCCCATCCCAACCCTTCCCCATTGAGGGGAAGGGCTTTGAGAACGGCCCCCTTCCCCCTCGATGGGGGAAGGGTTGGGGATGGAGGTGTGGCCGTGGTGGTTCGGGAAGGGCTTTGATCGGCTCCGGCGCCAACCTGCGCCCTTCGCCCGGCCTCAGCGGCCACACCACCACCCAACCCTCCTCCATCGAGGAGGAGGGCTTTTGGAGCGAGCCAGGTCGGCAAGATCTCGGACGGCGTCACGCCGCATCCTCCTGCTGATCGACCCAGGCTTGGGCGCACATCTTACAGAGGTCGCGGATGCGGCCGATGTAGCTGGCGCGTTCGGCCACGGCGATCGCGCCGCGGGCGTTCATCAGGTTGAACAGGTGGCTGGCCTTCAGCACCATGTCGTAGGCGGGCAGGACCAGGGCCTTGTTCTGGTAATTGCGAGCCAGCATCAGCGGCACCTGCCGCTCCATGTCCTCGAACTGCCCTTTCAGCACGTCCACGTCATAGCCGTGGAAGTTGGCTTCCGAGTGCTGCCGCTCGTTCTCGAGGAACACCTCGCCGTAGCTGACGGCGCCCAGCGGGCTGTCGGGGTCGTTGAACGGCAGGTCGTAGACGTTGTCGACGCCGAACACATACATCGCCAGCCGTTCCAGGCCGTAGGTCATCTCGCCGGCCACCGGGAACACGTCCAGGCCGCCGACCTGCTGGAAATAGGTGTACTGCGACACCTCCATGCCGTCGCACCAGACCTCCCAGCCCAGGCCCCAGGCCCCGACGGTCGGGTTCTCCCAGTCGTCCTCGACGAAGCGGATGTCGTGCAGCTTCAGGTCCAGGCCGATGGCCCGCAGCGAGCCCAGATACAGGTCCTGCATGTTGGCCGGGTTCGGCTTGAGGATGACCTGGTACTGGTAGTAGTGCTGCAGCCGGTTGGGGTTTTCGCCATAGCGGCCGTCGCCCGGCCGCCGCGAGGGCTGCACATAGGCGGCGTTCCACGACTTTGGCCCCAGCGCGCGCAGCACCGTGGCCGGATGAAGCGTGCCGGCCCCGACCTCAACGTCATGCGGCTGCAGAATCACACAGCCCTGGTCGCCCCAGTACTGGTTGAGCCGCATGATAAGGGCCTGAAAAGACCTGGGTTTGGCGTCGGCCGACATGGCTCTCTTCGCAGGTGCAAAAAAGTCGGCGGACCATAGGGCCCGCCGCCTTCTGCTTCAAGCGACGAGAGGGCGCAATTCCCTCTACGGATTATTGCGCGGGCGCGGCTCCGGCCTGGGCCTCGGCGGCGGCCTCGGCGTTGATGCGGGCGGTGATGGCCGCGCCGACCTCGGGCTTCAGCACCTTGTCGATGACATGGATGATGCCGTTGGGCGTGCGCACATCGGCCTGGACGATGTGGGCGTCATTGGCCATCAGGCCCGGGCCGGTCAGGCCATCCAGCACGACCCCGGCGTTGGTGACGGTCGGGATCGGCCCCCGGGCCCCGGTGATCTTGGCCGAGTCCACCGGCGCATTGACCAGGTGGTACATCAGCAGGGACTGAAGCGCGGGCGGATCCTTCATCAGCCGATCGACCTCGCCCGCCGGCAGGGCGGCGAAGGCGGCGTCGGTCGGGGCGAACAGCGTCAGGGTGCGCTGCCCCTTGATCACGCCGGTCAGCTTGGTGACCTCCAGCGCCTTGAGCAGGGTGGTGAACTGGCCCGAGGCCCGCAAGGTCTCGATGGTGTCGCCGGCGGGAGCGACCTGGGCGACGGCGGACGGCGCCGACGCGACGGCCGGGGCCGGGTCGATGGTCTGGGCCATGGCGGGCGCGGAAACGAGGCCCGCCAGGGTCAGGGCGGCGGCGAAACGAACAACGTGCATCAAGGGGTCCTCTTGGAAACGCGAGCCGAGCCCGCACTGGGCGATCCTGAACGGCGGGCGCCGGTCTGCCGGACAAATGAGGCGATATTTGTCCTGGCTGTGAACCGTGTTCGCGGAGCAGGCGAACATGAAACAGGCGGACGCGCATCGGCGTCCGCCTGTTCATGATCGGGGATCAGTTAGCAGCCCGGCCGGGCCGTGACCATCAACCCTGGGGTCGCGGCGGCGCGACGGGGGCCTTGGGGGCTTCCGGCGGAGCGGGCTCGTCTTCGATCGGCGGAGTCGCCGGCAGGGTCTCGGGCGGCGTGGCCGGCTCGGGCGTCCCGGGCGCGGTGGGCGCCGTGGCGGCCGCGTCGCTGGCGCCGCCGGTCGTGGCGGCCATCGACGGGGCCCAGCCCGGCATCAGCACCTTGTCGACGACATGAAGCGTGCCGTTAGCGGCCATCACGTCGCTCTGGGTGATAGCGGCGTTGTTGGCCATCAGGTTGGCGCCGCTGCCGTCGAGCACCAGTTCGGGACCGGCGACAGTCTTCACCCCGCCCCTGGCGCCCTTGATCCTGGCCGAATCCACGGTGGCGTTGATCACGTGGTAGGTCAGCAGCTTCTGCAGCTCGGCCGGGCTCTTCATCAGCCGGTCGAGCTCACCGGCCGGCAGGGCGGCGAAGGCGGCGTCGGTCGGGGCGAAGACCGTCAGATTCCTGCTGGTCTTCAGCACCCCCGTCATGTTGGCCGCGTCGAGCGCCTTGACGAAGGTCGTGAAGTGGCCGTCGGCCTTCAGGGTCTCGATGATGTCGCCCCTGGCCACCAGCTGGCCGGCGACCGGCGTGCCGGGCATGGTCATCGGCGCGGCGGCCGGGGTCACCGGAGCGGGGGTGGCGGCCGGGGCGGCCGGGGTCTGGGCCCAGGCGGCCCCGCTCAGCAGCGCGGCGACAGCCGTCGCGCCCAGAAGGCGTTTGATGTTCATGGGATTATCCTTGGGTGCGGCGCGTTCGCGCGCCTGGTCGGGTGCGGCGCGTCTGCGCGCCTAGTTGCCGACGGGCTTTGTGCGACGACCGCCGTTGGAGAGCGGGGCGCCGTAGCGGGCGCGATTCTCGGCGGTGTCGGGCACGGGGCCGTTGGTGACGACGTTCGGGTCGCCGGCCTTCAGCTTCCACGCGTCTTCCGGCGGGGTGGGCGAGCTTCGCAGGATGATCGCCGGGGCCGACGGATCCACGATCGTGGCGGACGCGGGGGTGGCCGCCTGGTCGGCCGAGGGCGGATTCATCGACTGGGTGTCGCTGGACTGCCGCTGGTCGGCCGGCGGCGTGGCGGGCTGGGCGGGATCGGGGCCGGCGAAGGCCGGGGCGGCGAACAGCGCCGAAACGGCGGCGGCGGTCAGGAGTCTGGTCAGGGACATCGTTTTGAACCTCATGTCGCAACGCGACTGCATCGGCCCCCGACAGGTCAAACTACGCGCCAACCCCGCGTCGGGTTCCACACACAGGGTAAACAGCGGCCCCTCGGCGGCCGGGAACATGGCGAACATCAGCGGGGTGATCACGCCCCGCAGGGCCTTCAGCGGGGCGGCGTCCGACGACCAGCCAGCGCCCCGGCGCCCAAAATTGAGGCACCCGCTCCCCTGCGCGCCCAGGCATTGGGCGAAAGACCGGTTTCGCGCCGCTTCATTGTGCAGCGCACACGTCGCGGCAAGCCCCGCCGCTAGCGTGCCAGACGGATCGGCGGACCGCGAACCCAGGCTTCGCGGCGGGACCGGTCGCCAGGGAAATTTGAGGGGCGCGGGCCGGGCAACCGGACCGCGGGAGCAAGGCGGATGAAACTGATCATTGCAGTGGTCAAACCCTTCAAGCTCGACGAGGTGCGCGAAGCGCTCGTCAGCGCGGGCGTGGAGGGGCTGACGGTCTCCGAAGTCAAAGGCTACGGCCGACAGAAGGGACAGACGGAAATCTACCGGGGGGCGGAGTACCAGGTGAACTTCGTGCCGAAGGTGAAGCTGGAAGCGGTCGTCGACGACGCCGCGGCGGCCAAGGCGGTCGAGGCGATCAAGGCCGCGGCGGCCACGGGCAAGATCGGGGACGGCAAGATCTTCGTCCTGAACGTCGAGGACGCCGTGCGCATCCGGACCGGTGAAACCGGCTCGGCGGCGCTCTGAAACATCATCGGGACAAGGGGATAGCAACGATGAAACCGAATTTTCTTGGACGGCTGGCGGCGCTGACCGCCGTCGCCGTTCTGGCCGGGGCGCCGCTGGCGGCTCCGGTCTTCGCCCAGGAGGCCGCTCCGGCCGCCGCGGCGGCGCCAGCCGCTGAAACCACGGCCGCTCCGGCGCCCGCCGAGGCCGCGCCCGCGGCGCCGGCCGCCGCCGAGCCGACGATCACCGATACGGTCGACAAGGGCGACAACGCCTGGATGATGGTTTCCAGCCTGCTCGTGCTGCTGATGATCATTCCGGGCCTGGCCCTGTTCTACGGCGGCCTGGTTCGCCAGAAGAACATGCTGTCGATGCTGATGCAGGTCTCCACCGTGGCGGTGGTCGGCATGATCACCTGGGCGCTGTGGGGCTACAGCCTGGCCTTCACCGACGGCGGCGCGGCCGACAAGTTCGTCGGCGGCCTGGGCCGGCTGTTCCTGGGCGGCGTCACGCCGGCCTCGAACGTGGCGACCTTCTCCACCGGCGTGGTCATCCCCGAATTCACCTTCATCGCCTTCCAGATGACCTTCGCCTGCATCACCGCGGCGCTGGTGCTCGGCGGCCTGGCCGAGCGGATCAAGTTCAGCGCCACCGTGCTGTTCGCGGTCATCTGGCCGATCATCGTCTACTATCCGATGGCCCACATGGTCTGGTGGTGGGCGGGTCCCGACGCCGTCGCCCTGCATCCGAAGGATCCGATCCAGTCCGGTCTGCTCTGGGGCTGGGGCGCGCTCGACTTCGCCGGCGGCACCGTGGTTCACATCAACGCCGGCATCGCGGCCCTGGTCGGCGCCATCTTCCTCGGCAAGCGCAGCGGTTACCAGAAAGAGCCGATGCCGCCGCACAGCCTGACCCTGACCCTCGTGGGCGCCGGTCTGCTGTGGGTGGGCTGGTTCGGCTTCAACGCCGGGTCCAACCTCGAAGCCAACGGCTACGCCTCGCTGGCCATGATCAACACCTTCCTGGCCACCGCCTCGGCCGGCTTCTCCTGGGTGCTGGTCGAGTGGGTCACGCGCAAGAAGGCCTCCATGCTGGGTCTCGCGTCGGGCATGGTCGCCGGTCTGGTGGCCGTCACCCCGGCCTCCGGCTTCGCCGGACCGATGGGCGCCCTGATCCTGGGCCTGATCGTCAGCCCGATCTGCGTGTTCTTCTGCTCGGTGATCAAGAACGCCCTGAAGTACGACGACAGCCTGGACGCCTTCGGCATCCACGCGGTCGGCGGCATCGTCGGGGCCCTGGCCACCGGCCTGCTGGTCAACCCCGACTGGGGCGGCGCGGGCATCGTCGACTATACGACCTGCGGCGCCGACGGGGACCTGTCGACCTGCGACGCCTACGCCGGCTACACCATGGCCGGCCAGTTCATGGTCCAGCTGAAGGCGGTCCTGCTCACCATCGCCTGGTCGGGCATCGGCAGCACCATCGTCTTCTTCGTGATCAAGATGATCACCGGACTGCGGGTCGCCCCGGAGACGGAAGAGGAAGGCCTGGACATCTCCGAACACGGAGAGCGCGCCTACCACAGCTAACTCTGACACCAGTACAGCGTACCGGGGCGCGGATCCGAAAGGGTCCGCGCCCTTTCCTTTTTCGAGCGGGGACATGCACTTCAGTGCGTGTCCCCGCGCTACCCCAGCCGGCACCGCCGCACCCACCAGTCGGGGCGCATCTGTTCCAGACGCTCGGCCAGGCCCTCGGCCTCGATGTCGTCGGCGCACAGGGCGAAGCAGGTGGCGCCCGAGCCGCTCATGCGCGCCAGCAGGACCTCCGGTTCGCCGCGCAGGGTCTCCAGCACCTCGCCGATCGCGGGCTGCAGGCTGACCGCCGGGGCTTCCAGATCATTGCGGCAATACGACAGGAAGGCGGCCGCCTCCTCCGCGCTCTCGAAGGCCGGCGGCAGCGCCGGCGGCGTCGCGTCGCCGATGAACCCGGCCTGATCGAACGCGCGGTAGACCCCGGCCGTCGAGGACGGAACGCCCGGATTGACCAGCACCGCGTTCAACGCCGGCAGGCCCGGCGGCGGCGCCAGCCGGTCGCCGCGGCCGGAGGTCATGGCCGCCCTGCCCCACAGGCAGACCGGCCCGTCGGCGCCCAGCCGTCCGGCGATGGCCGTCAACATCTCGTCCTGGACCGGCAGCTCAAGCGCGGAGCGCAGCAGTCGCAGGGTCGCCCCGGCGTCCGATGATCCGCCGCCCAGGCCGGCGGCCACCGGCAGCTGCTTGTCGAGGATCAGGCGGAACGGCGGCTGGGGGCCCTTCACATGCTCGAACAGCGCGCGCGCGGCCTGGACCACCAGGTTGGCGGCGCTGTCCTCCACGGCCTGGCCGAACGGCCCGGTCACCTCGAACGCCGGCGATTCGGACGGCTGGATCGAGACGGTGTCGCCGACATCGGCGAACACCATCAGGCTCGACAGCGGATGGTAACCGTCGGCGCCGACCGGCCCCACGTGCAGGAACATGTTCACCTTGGCCGGCGCGAAGGCTGACAGGGCCATTCCGGTTTCCACAGCTAGCCCGAGGGCGTCGAGAGCGTGCGTGGTTCGACACGGGGCTGCGCCCCTGCTCACCATGACGGGCATCTGAATACGTCATCCCGAGCAGGCCGCGCCAGCGGTCCCGGACTTGATCCGGGATCGAAGGGCGCAACCTGTTCGGATCAGTTCGCCGCCGTCACCGGGGCCGGCATGGGGCCCACCGGGCCCAGGCCCGACTTGAGCTTGGCCTCGGCTTCCGCCTTGATCTTCTCGGGCGGTTCGAGGCCGAGCGCCCGCTTCCACTGGAACTCCGCCTCGATACGGCGGCCGACGCGCCAGTAGGCGTCGCCCAGATGGTTGTTGATCTCCGGATCGGCCGGCTCGAGCAGCACGGCGGTCTCCAGCTGTTCCACGGCGTTGCGGTAGTCGCCCAGCCGGTAGTAGGCCCAGCCCAGGGAGTCGACGACCGCGCCCGAGCGGGGATTGGCCGCCACGGCCCGCTTGACCATGTCGAGCGCTTCGGCGAGGCGCTCGCCGCGATCGATCCAGCTGTAGCCGAGATAGTTGAGCAGCTCCGGCTCGTTGGGCTGGCTGGCCAGGGCGGCCTGCAGGTCGCGCTCGGCCTCGGGCCAGCGGCCGACACGCTCCAGAGCCACGCCGCGCATGTACAGCAGCCGCCAGTCGGGCGTCGGGCCGGCGCGGCCGATCACGCCGTCGAGCACGGTCACCGCCTCGGCGTTATGGTCGTTGGCCCGCAGCAGGTCGGAATAGGTGATCGCCGCCTCGTCGTTGGTCGGCGCCGCGTCATAGCCTTCCCTGGCCAGTTTGAGGGCCATTTCGCCGTCCCTGGCCTGCTGGTAGGTCCAGGCCAGCTTGGCGTGGGCCAGCGAATACCGCGACGATCCGGGGCCCACGGCGGCATAGGCCGCGCGGGCGCCGACGATGTCCTTGCCGGCCGCCATGGCGTCGCCCATCATCACGCGCGCCTCGTCGCTGTCCGGGTCGAGATAGAGCGCCATGCGGAAGTAGGCGACGGCCATCTCGTACTGCCGGTCGCCGAGCATCTGGGCGGCCTGGGCGACCATGCCGCGCGCGGCGCCCTGGCGCGGCGTCGGCGCGGGCGGCGGGTCCTTGCGGGAGGCGGCCCGCGCCCGGGCGGCCAGCAGCCCCGCGTCGTTCGGCGACTGGGCGAGGGCCTTGTCATAGACCGCCGCCGCGTCGGCCCAGCGGCCGCGCCGCTCCAGAAAGCTCCCGTAGTCGGGCGCGAACAGCGCGCCGACGCCCTCGATGCCGACGAGCGCCATATAGTCCGTCTCGGCCTCGTCGTAGCGCTTCGCGCGCTCGAACAGCTGGGCCTGGCCCAGCTGGCCGAACACCTCGACCAGCCGGTCGCCGCGCAGTTCCGGCCGGCCCAGGGCCCCGGCCTTGTCGCCGGCCACCGCCGCCGCGAAGGGCGCCAGCAGCGCCGCGGCGGGCCGGTGCGGCGCGTTGACCTGGCCGCTGGCCAGGGTCTCGACCGCCAGCTTGCCGTCGCCCTCGCCGATCCCGGCCACGACCCGGGCCAGGGCCGCCAGGCGCTGGATCACCGGACGGGTGTCGGTCTCGTTCGGCGACAGTCGTGCGGCCCTGGCGATGTCGCCGGACATCAGGGCCGCGACAAAGGCCTGTTCGCGGAAATAGGCGCCGTCCAGCCCACCCTGTTCGGCGCGGGCGAAATATTGCGAGGCGACCGCCGAGTCATCGTCGTTCATCGCCGCCTGTCCGGCCAGGTAGAGGCCATAGGCCGAAACCGGCGGACCGGAGTCGAAAGCGACATCCTGGGTCGGCCTGAGGCCGGCGGACGGAGCCTGGGCGCCCGTCGTGGCGCAGGCGGCCAGCAGGACGAGCGGAGCGAGGGCGGGCAAGGCGAGACGCAGCTTCATACCGCTCACCTTGCCGCAAACTGCGGCGCCCGCAAGGCGCCTGTGCGCGGGAGGCGAGTTTGCGGGCCGCGTTGCGTGGTTCCCTGCGTCCTTCGACACGGCCCTCCGGGCCTGCTCAGGATGACGTGAATATGTGCACGTCATGGTGAGCAGCGCCGAAGGCGCGTGTCGAACCACGCACCCCACGCACCCTACATGTTCGGATAGTTCGGCCCGCCGCCGCCTTCAGGCGTCGTCCAGACGATGTTCTGCGATGGGTCCTTGATGTCGCAGGTTTTGCAGTGGACGCAGTTCTGGGCGTTGATCTGGAACTTCGGATTGTTCCCGCCCTCGTCGTACAGCACCTCGTAGACCCCCGCCGGGCAGTAGAGCCGGGCCGGTTCGCCGTAGAGCGGCAGGTTGACGTTGATCGGCACGGAGGGGTCCTTCAGCGTCAGGTGCGCCGGCTGGTCTTCCTCGTGGTTGGTCGCCGACAGGAATACCGAGCTCAGCTTGTCGAAGCTGATCACGCCGTCGGGCTTGGGATAGGTCAGCTTCGGATAGTCCTTGGCCAGGCCGGTCGAGGCGGCGTCGGACTTGCCGTGCTTGAGCGTGCCGAGGAACGAGAAACCGCCCGTCAGGTGGTTGACCCACATGTCGAACATGCCGACCGCGCCGCCCAGGAAGGTGCCTAGCTTGCTCAGCAGCGGCTTGGCGTTGCGGACGATCTTAAGCTCCCTGGCCACCCAGCTCTGCTCGAAGGCCGTCGTGTAGCCGGTCAGCTCGTCGCCCTCGCGGCCGGCCCGCAGGGCCTTGAAGGCCTCCTCGGCGGCCAGCATGCCGGTCTTCATGGCGTTGTGGCTGCCCTTGAGACGCGGCACGTTCACGAAACCCGCCGAACAGCCGATCAGCACGCCGCCCGGGAAGGTCAGTTTCGGAATCGACTGCCAGCCGCCCTCGGTGATCGCGCGGGCGCCATAGGCGATGCGGCGGCCGCCCTCGAGATAGGGCTTCACCGAGGGGTGGTGCTTGAACCGCTGGAACTCGTCGAACGGCGACAGCCAGGGGTTCTTGTAGTTGAGGTGCACGACGTAACCGATGGTCACGTAGTTGTCCCCGAAGTGGTACATGAAGCTGCCGCCGCCGGTGTTGTTGTCCAGCGGCCAACCGGTCGTGTGCTGGGCCAGGCCGGGCTTGAAGTTGGCGTCCGGCACCTGCCACAGCTCCTTGATGCCGATGCCGAACTTCTGCGGCTCCTTGCCGGCGCGCAGGTCGAATTTCGCTTCCAGCTGCTTGGCCAGCGAGCCGCGCACGCCCTCGGCGATGAACACATACTTGCCGTGCAGCTCCATGCCCGGCTCGTAGCTGGCCTTGTGCTGGCCGTCCTTGCCGATGCCGACGACGCCGACGATGACGCCCTTGACCGAGCCGTCCTCGCGGAACACCAGCTCGGAGGCCGCGAAGCCCGGATAGATCTCCACGCCCATGGCCTCGGCCTGGCCGCCCAGCCAACGGGTCACATTGGCCAGCGAGGCGATGTAGCAGCCGTGGTTGTGCATGAACGGCGGCAGGGCGAACATCGGCAGGCTGAACTCACCCATCGGACCCAGAATCAGCAACCGGTCGTCGGTGACCGGCGTCTCGAGCGGCGCGCCCAGCGTTTTCCAGTCAGGGATCAGCTCGGTCAGGGCCTTCGGATCGATGACCGCGCCCGACAGGATATGGGCCCCGACCTCGGAGCCCTTTTCCAGCACGGCGACCGAAACCTCGGTTCCGGCCGCTTCCGCCAGCTGTTTGAGCCGGATCGCCGCGGCCAGCCCGGCCGGTCCGCCGCCGACGATGACGACGTCATACTCCATGGACTCGCGTTCGACGGCTTCGGTCATGGCTGTGGTTCCCCTGTATCCTCATGGCCTTATTCGAAGGCGACGCAGGGGCGGTCAAGCGGGAATGGCGATTTGCCGCCGGCTCAGGGACGGTCGGGCCACAGCACCCGCAGTTCGCCGCTCTCGGACTGCAGCAGGATCTCGGCCAGATGGCCGGCCAGGATAGCCTCGCGCGCCAGGCTGCTGGCGGCGTTGAGGGCCAGGTCGCGGCTGGTGAAATGGCCCATCGCGCGACGGGCGCAGACGATCCGCCATTCGACGCCGATCCAGATGACGGCGTAGCGGAACAGAGGCGGTGAATCGGATGAATCAGTCATATGGCCCGCCCCCCGCGGCTGTGCGGACAGGTGCAGAGTCCGGCCAGATCGAGGTAGTAGGCGCGCAGCAGGCGACCGATGCGGGTGAAGCCTTCCGCCTCGCTCTCGAGCCGGGCCAGTCTTTTCCACACGCAGCCGCCGGAGAGGCAGGCGGTGTGCCGTCCCGCCGGGTCCCGGAGCGTGAAGGGTCCGGATTCCGACCGATAGATTTCCGGGGCCAAATTGAGCCTCCTTTCAGCCCCCCGACGCTCGCATCATGGCGCCGAACGCTCAACCGACCATGAAGGTGTATGGTTTACACAACCGGGAATGACGCTGGCGTTCGGCCCCCGCCCGGGGTTAGATCAGGCCGTGACCAGCCCCCATGCCAGAGCCGTCGAAAGCGCCCTCGCCTTCTGGGCCGAGGCCGGCGTGGACACCTGCTACAGCGAGACCCCCATTGACCGGCTGGCCGAGGGCGTGGCGCGGCTGAAGGCCAGGGCCGTCGCCCCCCGCCCCGTCCAGGCCGCCGCGCCCGCCGGCCGGCCGGCCGGGCCCGATGTCTCGGCCGCCGTGGCCGAGGCGAAGGCCCGGGCCGCCGAGGCGCAAACGCTGGAGGCGCTGGCCGCCGCCATCGCCGCCTTCGACGGCTGCGGGCTCAAGGTCGAGGGCGCGAAACAGGCGGTGTTCGCCCGCGGCAATCCGCACGGGCCGGTGATGGCCATCGGCGAAGGCCCCGGGGCCGAGGAGGACGCGCGCGGCGAGCCGTTTGTCGGCAAGGCCGGCCAGCTGCTCGACCGGATGTTCGAGGCCGCCGGGCTGACGGACCGGGTGTTCATCACCAACACCGTCTTCTGGCGCCCGCCCGGCAACCGCACCCCGACCCTGGCCGAACAGGCCGTCTGCGCGCCCTTCCTGCACCGTGCGATCGCGCTGGTTCAGCCGAAGATGCTGCTGCTGGTCGGCGGCGCCTCGGCCAAGTCGGTGCTGCAGCGGGAGGAAGGCATTCTCACCCTGCGCGGCCGCTGGTTCGAATGGCATGGCGAGGACGGCGAGACCCTCCCCGCTCTGCCGACCCTGCACCCGGCGTTTTTGCTGCGGCAACCGGCGGCGAAGAAGAAGGCGTGGCTGGATTTGTTGACGCTGACCGAGCGGCTGGATCGGCCGGGGCGGCCGGGTTAGGCGCTCGTATCGCTGCTTACTTGTCGGCGAAGCCCCCGCTCGGTAGCGTCGTGGTCCAGTGGGGGCAACAATCATGAGAGTACTCGCGCTTGCGCTGATCCTGGGGTCGCTCGGCGGCCCGGCGATGGCGACTACGCCATCCGTGGCGGAGCCGGCGCCCGCGACGCCAGCTCCGCCGCAGAGCGTGTGGAAGGCGTCCGACCGCGACGGCCTGGTGCATTTACAGTCGGGACTGAGTTGCCCGTCCGAGTATGCGGGGTTCCGCCGCACCGACGCCCAACTTTTCGACGGTCTCGGCTTCGATGTCGGCTGCAATTACGCCGCCCCGGGCATCGCCCTGACGGTCTACATTTTCCGGCGCGAGGGAAACTCGGTCGCCGCCGCGATGGCGCAGGCGAAGGAGGAGTACCTGACCGTCGGCGCCGATCGACACCCGACACCAGTCGCCGAAGCAACTGTCAGCGATGGCGGATTGACCTGGAGCACGGCGCTCTACTCAGAAGACGGGGACCTTCGCTCTGGCATCTGGGTGGCCGGACTCCAAGACTGGACCATCCTCTACCGCGTCACCTATCGGACCACCGCCGAGGGCAGCGCCACGGCGGGCATGAGCGAGATGTCCAAGCTGGTCCAGGCCTCGGCAGCCGCACAGCTCAGCCGTTGCGCCAAGTTGCCGCTGCCCAAACGAGACGGCGCGCGCGTCACGAGCGCCAAGGCGATCCAGGAAGCGGCGATGATGACCAGCATCCTCGGTGGAGCCATGCTCTCTGCGGCCGCCGACGGGGCCAATGAGGACTCCTCGACCGTGCAGGAGGTCACCTGGTGCGCCGAGGCGCCAATACAGATCGACTCCTATCGGATGATCTACTGGCGCGCCGTCCAGGCGGATGGCGAGGACGCGGGCCTGGATCGGGTCACCCTTGTCTCGAACGGCCCGCCGCCAACCCTGGGGCTGGCGGCCGACGGTCTCGCGGGGCTCATCGGAGGAAAGAGCGGCCCCGTCCAATGGGCGGCCACGGCGAGCAATGGAAGCGGAGTGGCGATCTACGCCTATTTCAAATCCCGGCCATCGCCGACGAGCGTCGCCGCCCTTTTTGCCGACATCCTGTCCGGCAAGGCGAAGGCTGTGGGCGGCTACGCGGTGGACGGCAAGTCGATCTCGATCGGCGTACCCAGCGAATAGGCGCCTACGCCTCCGCCATCTCCTCCGCCACGAAGCCCTTCCAGCCGCTCATATAGGTGACGAACTTCTCGCTCAGCCCCTCGGCCGCGAGATGCTCGCGGGTCACCGGCAGGGCGATGGGCTGGAAGGCCGGATCGGCCGCCGCCAGCTTCGGCCAGTCGTGGTGCAGGATCGCGCCGCGGCCGATCAGGACGAAGTCGCAGCCCTGCTCCAGGCACCACGCCGCGTCGGCGGGCGTCATCACCTTGCCGGCGACGCCCAGGCGCGCGGCGCCGCGGTCGAGGCCGGTGAAGACGCCGATCAGGCTCTGGCCGGCGAAGGCCTCGTCCATCGGCGCCTTGCGCACGTCCCACAACGACATGTCGAGATAGTCGATCAGGCCTTCGATCATCAGCTTCTGGGCCAGGTCGCGGCATTCGGCCAGCACGATGCCGAACCGCTCGGGCGACAGGCGCAGGCCGATCTGGAAGTCCTCGCCGCACCGCGCGCGGATGCCCGTGAGGATCTCGATCGCCAGGCGGGCGCGGTTCTCGGCCGAGCCGCCCCATTGATCCGTACGCTGATTGATCTCCGGCGAGAGGAACTGGCCGATGATGTAGCCGTGGGCGCCATGCACCTCGACCCCGTCGAAGCCGGCGGTCTTCGCGCGGACAGCGGCGGCGATGAAGTCCTCGCGCAGCCGCTCCACCTCTTCCCCCGTCAGGGCGCGGGCCTTGAACTCGTCGTTGTCGGACGGGCAGACCGGCGCCTCGCCGATCAGCTCGGCCGGCGAGCGCATGCCGGCGTGATGGATCTGAACCACGGCCAGGCTGCCCTGCGCCTTGATGGCGGCGGCCAGGCGGGTCAGGCCCTCCAGGTGGTCGTCGGACCAGACGCCCATCTGGCCGGGGAAGCCCTGGCCGATGCGCTGCACATGGGCCGCGCAGGTCATGGTCAGGCCAAAGCCGCCCTCGGCCCGCATCGTCAGCCAACGGAACTCCTCGTCGGACATGCGGCCGTCGGCATGGCTCTGGGTGTTGGTCAGCGGGGCCAGCATCAGGCGGTTCTTCATCGCCGGGCCGTGGGCGAAGGTCAGCGGGGCGAACAGGTCAGCGGACATGCGGATCAGGCTTTCATCATTGGGGCGGAATTCGGTGACAGTTTACGAATTGGCGGCCCGCGCGCGGCGGGCGACAGCGATGGTTCAATTCGTAAACTGTCACCGAATTCGAATTCACCGTCAGGCTTTCATCTTGTAACCAGTGGCGAAGACCCACCGGATGGCGATCAGGCAGGCGAGCATGAAGCCGATCGTGGCGGCCAGGCTGATGCCGATGTTGACGTCCGCCTTGCCATAGAAGGCCCAGCGGAAACCGCTGATCAGATAGACCACCGGGTTGAACAGCGTGATCTTCTGCCATAGCGGCGGCAGCATGCTGATCGAATAGAAGCTGCCACCCAGGAAGGTCAGCGGCGTGATGATCAGGGACGGCACGATCTGCAGCTTCTGGAAGTCGTCGGCCCACAGGCCGATGATGAAGCCGAACAGGCTGAAGGTGACGGCCGTCAGCACGAGGAAGGCCAGCATCCAGACCGGATGGGCGATCTCGAACGGCACGAACAGCCGCGCCGTGGCCAGGATCAGCAGCCCCAGCAGCACCGACTTGGTCGCCGCCGCGCCGACATAGCCCATCACCGTCTCGATCCAGCTGACCGGCGAGGACAGCAGCTCGTAGATCGTGCCCGACCATTTGGGCATGTAGATGCCGAACGAGGCGTTGGAGATGCTTTCGGTCAGGATCGACAGCATGATCAGACCCGGCACGATGAAGGCGCCGTAACTGACCCCGTCGATGGCCGTCATGCGGCTGCCGATGGCCGAACCGAAGACCACGAAATACAGCGAGGTCGAGATGACCGGCGCCAGGATGGACTGCAGCAGGGTGCGGAACCAGCGGGCCAGCTCGAAGCGATAGATGGCCTTCACGCCATGGAAATTGATCATCCCGCCCTCACCAGATTGACGAAGATCTCTTCCAGCGAGCTTTCCTCGGTGTGGAGGTCCTTGAAGTCGATGCCGTGGTCGCCCAGCCGCTTGAGCAGGTCGGCGATGCCGGTCTCCTCGCTCTGGGCGTCGAAGCTGTAGGTCAGGTCCAGGCCGTCGGCGGAGAGGTTGAGCGCGTCGCTGGCCAGCGCGGCCGGCAGCGCCTTCAGCGGCTCGCGCAGCTGGACCGTCAGCTGCTTCTTGCCCAGCTTGCGCATCAGCACGTCCTTGTCCTCGACCAGGATCAGCTCGCCCTTGTTGATCACCCCGATCCGGTCGGCCATCTCCTCGGCCTCCTCGATGTAGTGGGTGGTCAGGATGATGGTCACGCCGCTGTCGCGCAGGGCGCGGACCATGGCCCACATGTCGCGGCGCAGCTCGACGTCGACCCCGGCCGAGGGCTCGTCGAGGAACAGGATCTTCGGCTCGTGGCTGAGCGCCTTGGCGATCATCACCCGGCGCTTCATGCCGCCCGACAGGGTCATGATCTTGTTGTCCTTCTTGTCCCACAGGCTGAGATCACGAAGGATTTTCTCGATATAGGCCGGGTCGGGGGCCTTGCCGAACAGGCCGCGGCTGAACTTGACCGTGGCGATGACAGTCTCGAAGGCGTCGGTGCTCAGCTCCTGCGGCACCAGCCCGATCCTGGTGCGGGCGGCGCGGTAGTCGCGGACGATGTCGCAGCCGTCGGCGATCACGGTCCCGCTGGTGGCGTTGACGATGCCACAGACCACCCCGATCAGGGTCGTCTTGCCCGCCCCGTTGGGCCCGAGCAGGGCGAAGATCTCGCCCTTGCGGATCTCGAGATCGACGCCCTTGAGGGCCTGGAATCCGCCGGCGTAGGTCTTCGACAACCCGGTGATGGAAATGATCGGCTGCACTGAGGTCCCCCGGTCGAAGCCGCAGACATGGGTGAACGCGGCCGCCGGGGCAAGCCCGCCCCGCCAATCCGGCGCGGTCGGCCCGATCACGGCCGCCTGAGAGGCGAACCGGCTTCCCCCCGGAGGCTCGCGACGCTAGGTTGGCCGCCGCATCGGGAAAGGGACCGCGCTCGCCATGGGCCCGCGCGGTGAACAGCATGGCGACCTCACGGCGCGCGCTGATCGTGGCTCTGCCCATGATGGCCGCGACCCTGTTTTCAGCGAGGACGGCGTTCGCGGCCGGACCCCAGGTGCTCTCGCCGATGGACGAGCGCGCCTGGCGCGAGGCCTTCGCGGCGACCCAGCGCGGCGACTTCGTGGCCGCCGACGCGGCCATGGCCCGGGTCGCGGACAAGGCGCTCGCCGGCCACCTCGCCTTGCTCAAGCTCATGCATCCGACGGCCTGGACGGCCAGCTACGAAGACCTGACAGGCTGGCTGAAGCGCTACGGCGACCTGCCGGGGGCGGAGCGGGTCTACAGCCTGGCCGTCAAGCGCAAGCCGGCGGGAACCGCCGATCCCAAACCACCGGCCTTCATGGAGGTGACCCGCCTGTGGGGCCGGGTCGAGACCGCGTCCGGCCTGGCCGGCGGGCCCGCCAGCCCCGATCGGGGCCGGGCCGCCCGGGAAGCCTACTACTCCGGTGACGCGGCCCGGGCCCTGGCCCTGGCCCCGGCCGCCGGCGAGCGCTGGGTGGCCGGCCTCGCCGCCTGGCGGCTGGAGCGCTACGACGAGGCCCGCGCCTGGTTTCGCGGCGTGGCGCTGGACGAGGACGAGGACGAATGGCTGCGCGCCGGCGGGGCCTTCTGGGCCGCCCGGGCGGCGTCGAAGCTCGGCGACGCGGACCAGTCGGTCGCCTTCCTGCGCATGGCGGCCAGGGCGCCCCACACCTTCTACGGCATGGTCGCGGCCCGCGGCCTGGAACTGGGCGGACAGCGGCTCGCCGCCGGCGACTGGCGCCCGGCCATGGCCCGCGCCGTCGGCGAGTTCGGCCTGACCCGCGCGGCGACCGAGCCGGCGGTCCCAACCCTGACCAGCTTCGTGAAGAGCAATCCGCGCGCGAAGCGGGCCACGGCCCTGATGCAGATCGGCCGGCCGGCCGAGGCCGGGCTGGAGCTGCGCGCCGGACTGACGCTGGCCAGGACTCCGGCCGAACGCCAGCAATGGCAGGCGTTGATTCTGGCCCTCAACGCGCCGATCACCACGGCCGCCGACGCCGCGCCGACGCCCTCCGCCCGCCGGCCGCCGTCACGCCGCCCGCCGGAGACCTACCCCGCGCCGGAGCTGTGGCCCGAGGGCGGCTTCACCCTCGACAAGGCGCTGGTCTACGCCCTGGTCTGGAAGGAAAGCCGGTTCAACGCCTTCGCCGTCTCCGGCGCCGGGGCGATGGGGCTGATGCAGGTGCGCCCGGTGGCCGCCGCCCGCGCCGCCGGCGATGACAAGCTGCTGGTCAATCCGATGCCGCTGCTCGACGCCCCGACCAACCTGCGGGTCGGGCAGGACTATTTCATCTGGCTGATGGAGCGGGCCCTGGGCGGCGGGCCCGAGGCCTACGACGTGCTGCGGGCCGTGGCCGCCTACAACGCCGGCGCCGGCACGGTGCTGAACACGCTGAAGAAGATCGGGCCGGACGCCGACAGCCTGCTGGTGATGGAGAGCCTGCCAGCGCTGGAAACCCGCGACTACGTCGAAAAGGTGATGGTCGCCTACTGGACCTACAAGCGCCGCTTCGGCGGCGAGACCCAGACCCTGGACGCCGTGGCGAGGGGCGAGCGGATCATTGATCTGCGGCTGGATCGGTAGCGGGCCATCCGAATCCGGTTTTTCCCCGCTCATCCCCGCGCAGGCGGGGACCCAGGCGTTTTTGGTTTGCTGGCCGAGGCCCGAGTGTTCCCGAAAAAACCTGGGTCCCCGCCTGCGCGGGGATGAGCGGAGTTATTGAAGGCTGATCGCGTAAGCCCGGCTATTCAACCTGCGCAGTTTCAACAGCGACGGCCCGAACCGGTCTCGCGGAACCAGCACCGCCCGCGCCCCACCCGCGAACGGCCACCAACTCGCCATCCGAAACCGCGCCGCCCTGCCTCCGCCGTTCTGGACATGCGCCGCCGCCTCCGCGTCCCAGCCGGTCTCCAGCCGCAGGTCCGCCGGCAGCAGCAGCAGCCAGTCGCTCTTCGCCGCCGCCACGGCCGCCGCGACCGTCGCCGCCCGCTTGACCCCGGCGTCCTCGGCGATCGCCAGCGTCGCGTCGGTCGAGCCGCCATCGACCACGATCACCTCGCGCACGATGGCGTCCACCGCCGCCGGCACCAGGGCGCCGAGGCAGGCCGGCAGGGTGGCGGCGTTGTTCAGGGTCTGGACGATGACGGAGATCATGGAGGCATCAACAGGTCCCGCGCACGGTGGTCAATGGGTGGTTGCAGTCCCAGGCTCGTGCTAGCCTGTTCTCCATGCCCGACGCGTTCGGAAACCCGATCCCCGCTGATCGCCAGGCAAGACAGCGCCGACGCCGGATCAGGACAGTCGTTGCACTCTTGGGCGCGACGCTCGCCACTTGGGGCATGCTCCACTGGACCGAGCTGGATGGACTCGGCGCTGGCCTCGCCGTCTTCATGGTGGCCTTCCTGATCTTGCGTTTGATCCTGTCCATCAATGGCGAGATCTGGGCCTGGCTCATTGCCTTGGCGCCACCCTTTTGGTAGCCCCAGGCGGGATCGGACAGGTCAATAGTTCTTGTTTTGTTCTCCTCCCGGGTGTTGGATGGCGCGATGTCGTCTCTCCAGCCCTTGGTGAAGGGTCGTGGCGCGCGGAGCAACGCGTCCGGCCGGTTCGAGTCCCGCGTCAACGAGGCGTTCGACGATGGCTGGACGCTTGAGGATCCCGAGCCTGCCCAGCTGCAGACCGTTGTCCTGCCCGACCGGGCCAAGACCATCATCACCCGCAACAGCAGTCCGGACATCCATTTCGACCGCTCGATCAATCCCTATCGCGGCTGCGAGCACGGCTGCATCTACTGTTTCGCGCGGCCCAATCACGCCTACCTCGGCCTGTCGCCGGGCCTCGATTTCGAGAGCCGGCTGTTCTTCAAGCCGGAGGCGGCGCGGCTGCTGACAGCGGAACTGTCGCGCAAGGGTTACACGCCCAAACACATCCAGATCGGCGCCGACACCGACCCCTACCAGCCCCTGGAGCGCAAGCTGCGGGTGACGCGCCAGGTGCTGGAGGTGCTGCGGCGGTTTGGCCACCCGCTGACGATCATCACCAAGTCCAACCTGATCACCCGCGACGCCGACATCCTGGGCGAGATGGGCCGGGCCAACATCGCCCGGGCCGCCATCTCGATCACCACCCTCGACCGCAGGCTGGCCCGAAGCATGGAGCCGCGCGCCGCGACGCCGCAACGGCGCCTCGACGCGGTGCGGGCCCTGACGGAGGCCGGCTGTCCGGTGACGGTGATGTTCGCCCCGGTCATCCCCGGCCTCAACGACCACGAGCTGGAGGCGGTGCTGGAGGCCTCGGCCGAGGCCGGCGCGACGGCGGCCGGCTATGTCATGGTCCGCCTGCCGCTGGAGATCGCCGACCTGTTCCAGGAGTGGCTCAAGACCGACCACCCGGACCGCGCCGACCGGGTCATGTCCCTGATCCGCCAGACCCGGCGCGGCAAAGCCTACACGTCCGAATTCGGGGTGCGCGGCCGAGGCGAAGGACCGATCGCCGAACTGGTCGCGGCGCGGTTCCGCGCGGCCCGCAAGCGATATGGGCTGGAGCGGCCGAAAGAGGCCCTGGACGTGGCGGCGTTTCGCGTGCCGCCGAAAGCCGGGGACCAGATGGATCTGTTTTCCCTCTGACCTCTCCCGATCCCAAACCCCGTCATCCTCGCCCTCGTGGCGAGGACCCCTCGTTCAGCCGCAAGTGCAGCTTTCCAGCTTGAGCGGTTCGGGACGCGTTGAGAGGGGTCCTGGGCACAAGGCCCAGGATGACGGCGTTGTTGTTGGACCCGCGGCGTCCAAGAGGCCAAAGCTGACCTGCTTTGAAACCCGTCAGCGGCTGAACACCCCGACCAGCTCCACATGCGGGGACCAGAGGAACTGGTCCACTGGAAGCACGCGCTCCAGTGTGAAACCCGCGTCGATCAGGATCCTCGCGTCGCGGGCGAAGGTCACCGGATTGCAGGATACGCCCACTACCCGCGCCACCTTGCTGCGGCCGATCTCGCCGCACTGTTCGTAGGTGCCGGCTCTCGGCGGGTCGAAGACCACCGCGTCGATCTTCGCCAGGTCCTGACTCAGCATCGGCCGGCGGGCCAGGTCACGGGCCTCGGCGGTGATCGGTTTGAGCCCCGGCGCGCTGGCCGTGGCGGCGCGCAGGGCGGCGATGGCGGGGGCCGCTGAGTCCGCCGCCAGCACCGGCGCGACCATCGCCAGCCGGAAGGTGAAGGTTCCAACGCCGCAGTAGAGGTCGGCGACGCGGTTCGCCCCGGTCACCGCCTCGACGGTGAAGGCCGCCATGGCCGCTTCCGCCTGGGGCACGGCCTGCAGGAACGATCCCGCCGGCAGGCCGACAGTGGCCGGACCCAGCCGCACCATCGGCTGGCGGGCCTGGTAGACCATCTCCCCGGCCAGGGTCACGCGGGCCATGTCGCCGGCGGAAGCGGCCTCGGCCGCGCGCATCCGGGCGTCGGCCGACAGGCCCCCGCTCTTGCGCTCGACCCCGGTGACGTCGACGTCGATGCCGGTGGCCGTCCAGGTTACGTGCAAAGTCGGGGCGGACTTGGGGTGTTCGAGGAACGGCCGGGCCAGGGCGCGCAAAGCCGGAAGCGCCGCCACCAGCCGGGGATCGGCGATCACGCAGGTATCGAGCTCCACCAGCGACCAGCTCCGCCGTTCCTTGAAGCCCAGCTTGACCCCGCCCTTGCCGCCGCGGGCGTGCAGGGCCAGCCGGCGCCGCGAGCCCGCTGGCGAGGCGAAGGTCGGCAGGATCTCGGTCTCGATATGCTCGTGGCTGAGGGCCGTGCGGACCAGCTCGCCCTTCCAGGCCAAATAGGGCGCCGCGTCCCAGTGCTGCAGCGCGCAGCCGCCGCAAACGCCGAAATGCGGACAGGGCGGCGTCACGCGATCGGGGCTGGCTTGCAGGACTTCCAGCAACTCGGCGCGCTGGCCTTCGCGACGCACCCGCACCCGCTCGCCGCCCAGGGTCAGGGGCACGAACAGGGGTCCGGGCGCCAGGCCATCGCCCTGCGCCCCGACGGCTGTGATCGAAATGTCGTCCTGGTCGGCCACCTGCGTCTCCCTGTGGAACCCGCGGCTCCCGATAACATTGATGGGGGGCGACGGGGCGGCCAATCGGTCCGCCTCATGAACGAAGATGAACGGGCCGCTCAACCGCTGTTCAGGTTGGCCCCGCCATCTTCATCACAACAAAGGTGGGGCAACTCGCCTTGTAAGCCAAAGGAGCGTGTCATGCGCGCCATTCTGACTCTTTCCGCCGCCCTGGCGATCGCCGCTCCGGCCTTCGTGGCCCCGACCTTCGCCGACGCCCAGGCGGCGCGCAGCTACGGCCGCGGGGACGTCTGCGCCTACAAGCGCCAACAGGCCAAGACCAAGGGCACGGTCACCGGCGCCCTGATCGGCGGCGTCCTGGGCGCGGCTGTCGCCAGCAAGGGCGTGAAGACCGAAGGCGCCGTGCTCGGCGGCACGGTCGGCGCGGTGGCGGGCAACCAGATCGCCCGCGACAATTTCCACTGCGCGAACTACCCCAAGCGCGTGAGCGCCCGGCGGAACAACTGCCGTTGGGTGCAGGAATACTATGGCGGCCGCTGGCATGGCTTCGAGGTCTGCCGCGGGCGTAACGGCGATTGGCGGCCCAGCGGCCGGGGCTGACCCCGGCGCCTGACCGCTCTCATTTTCGAGACCAAGGGAGAGCCTCAATGAAGACCCGTTCCATCCTGACCCCATCCTTGCT
>JAUSMJ010000048.1 GCA_030645575.1 Caulobacter sp.
GGCGGCCTGGCCGTAGCAGAGCGCAGGTGAGCCGTTTCCAAGCTCTCCCCCCGCGAAGTGGGGGGAGGACCGCTTTCGAGCCCTAGCGAGAAAGCAGGAGGCGGGCTCACAGGCGGTGGGGGTTTCGCGCCGTTCCCTTACACGCCGGCGTCCGCGGACGCGGCGCACGACCGCCGGTGGAAGTCCCGCCTCCTGGTTTGTCGCTCACGCTCCAAACCTGTCCTCCGCCCCAAGGGCGGAGAGCAACGGCGCCGCGCCTCACCCCACAACGAAAAAGGGCGGCCCTTGCGAGCCGCCCTTTGACGTATCCCGGTTGCTCCGTCGCTTACGCGTCGGCGGCGGCTTCCTGCTTGGCCGACAGGTCTTCGCCGGTTTCCTGGTCGACGATCTTCATCGACAGCTTGGTCTTGCCGCGATCATCGAAGCCGATGAGCTTCACCTTGACCATCTGGCCTTCGGTCAGCACGTCGGCCGGGCGCGAGACCCGTTCGTTGCTGATCTGGCTGACGTGGACCAGGCCGTCCTTGGCGCCGAAGAAGTTCACGAAGGCGCCGAAGTCGACGACCTTGACGACCTTGCCGTTGTAGATGGCGCCCAGTTCCGGCTCCGAAGCGATCGACTTGATCCATTCCTTGGCCGCGTCGATCTTGGCCTGGTCGGCGGCCGCGATCTTGATCGTGCCGTCTTCGCCGATGTCGATCTTGGCGCCGGTTTCGGCGGTGATCTCGCGGATCACCTTGCCGCCCGTGCCGATCACTTCGCGGATCTTGTCGACCGGGATCTTGATCGTCTCGATCTTCGGGGCGAACTCGCCCAGCTCGGCGCGCGGCGCTTCCATGGCCTTGGCCATTTCGCCCAGGATGTGGTGACGGCCGGCTTTCGCCTGCTCGAGGGCCTGTTTCATGATCGCTTCGGTGATGCCGGCGATCTTGATGTCCATCTGCAGGCTGGTGATGCCGTCCTCGGTGCCGGCGACCTTGAAGTCCATGTCGCCCAGGTGGTCTTCGTCACCCAGAATGTCCGACAGGACCGCGAAGCCGTCCTTCTCGAGGATCAGGCCCATGGCGATGCCGCTGACCGGCTTCTTCAGGGGCACGCCCGCGTCCATCAGCGCCAGCGAGGAGCCGCAGACCGTGGCCATCGAGGACGAGCCGTTGGACTCGGTGATCTCGGAGACCAGGCGGATGGTGTAGGGGAAGTCTTCCGCGCTCGGCAGCATCGGGCGGATCGCCCGCCAGGCCAGCTTGCCGTGGCCGACGTCGCGGCGGCTCGGCGCGCCCATGCGGCCCGTCTCCCCGACCGAATAGGGCGGGAAGTTATAGTGCAGCATGAACTTCTCGTAATACTTGCCTTCCAGCGCGTCGATCAGCTGCTCGTCGTCGCCGGTGCCCAGGGTGGCCACGACCAGGGCCTGGGTTTCGCCGCGCGTGAACAGGGCCGAGCCGTGGGCGCGGGGCAGGACGCCCACTTCGCCGACGATCTGGCGGACCTTGTCGACCGTGCGG
The DNA here is from genome assembly GCA_030645575.1 of Caulobacter sp. Classification (GTDB taxonomy): domain Bacteria; phylum Pseudomonadota; class Alphaproteobacteria; order Caulobacterales; family Caulobacteraceae; genus Caulobacter. The sequence continues at coordinate 1,506 of JAUSMJ010000048.1, forward strand.
CCGTCGATGCGGATGCCGGTGTCGAGAATGCCGCGACGGACCACGTCCGCTTCCAGCTCCTTGAACACCCCGGCCAGCTTGTTGACGTCGTAGCCGTCCGGATTGGCGTCGGACTTGCCCAGGGCGGTCATGGCCTTGCCCTTGGCCGCGCCGATGGCGTCCTGACGCAGGCCCTTCTTGACGATCTTGTAGCCGGCGGCGATGTCGGCCCCGACCAGATCCTTCATCTTCGCCTTCACCGCGTCGGTGTCTTCGGTTTCGAAGTCGAAGGGTTCCTTGGCCGCGTGTTCGGCCAGTTCGATGATCGCGTCGATCACCGGCTGCATGCCCTTGTGGGCGAAGGAGACGCCGCCCAGGACGACCTCTTCCGACAGCTCCTGGATTTCCGATTCAACCATCATCACGGCGTCGGCGGTGCCGGCCACGACGAGGTCCATCCTGGTTTCCTTCATCTGGTCGAGCGTCGGGTTCAGGACGTACTCGCCATCGACGTAGCCCACGCGGGCGGCGGCGATCGGGCCCATGAACGGAGCGCCGGAGATGCACAGGGCGGCCGAGGCGCCGATCATGGCGATGATGTCCGGATCGTTCTCCAGGTCGTGGCTCAGCACGGTGGCGACGACCAGCACTTCATTCTTGAAGCCCTTGACGAACAGCGGGCGGATCGGACGGTCGATCAGGCGGCTGGTCAGGGTTTCTTTCTGCGACGGCGCGGTTTCGCGGCGCGGGAAGCTGCCGGGGATCTTGCCGGCGGCGTAGAATTTTTCCTGGTAGTTGACGGTCAGGGGGAAGAAGTCCTGGCCGGGCTTGGGGCTCTTGGCGAAGGTCACGGCGGCCAGAACGGTGGTGTCGCCATAGGTGACGACGACGGCGCCGTCGGCCTGGCGGGCGATGCGGCCGGTTTCGATGGTCAGCGGACGACCGCCCCATTCGATGGTCTTGCGTTTGATGTCGAACATTTGGGTGTGTGTCTTTCTCTAGGTCCCGCAGGCGTATTCCTGGCGGGGGCGGACAGGTGTCGTTTCCGAAATCCTCTCCAGATGTCAAGCCCGGTGAGGATTTCGATTGAACCCTCGTCGTACGGTCTTTGAGACCCTTTGGGTCCCGCCACTGCGTTCCAGAGCCTGGAGGAACGGGGTGGGTAGGTTCTTTTCCACCGCTCATCCCCGCGAAGGCGGGGACCCAGGTGTTTTGGTTTCTGTCCGCTCACCCAGACCTTCAGAAAAAAGCCTGGGTCCCCGCTTTCGCGGGGATGAGCGGAACAGGGGGTTGGCCTAGCGGCGCAGGCCCAGCTTTTCGATGATCGCGGTGTAGCGGCCTTCGTCGGACGTCTTCAGGTGGTCGAGGAGACCGCGACGCTGGGACACCAGCTTCAGCAGGCCACGACGGCTGTGGTTGTCCTTCTTGTGGGTCTTGAAGTGCTCGGTCAGGTTGGCGATCCGTTCGGACAGGATCGCGACCTGGACCTCGGCGCTTCCGGTGTCGCCTTCGGTGCGGCCATGTTCGGAAATGAGCGCGGCCTTGCGCTCCAGCGTAATCGACATCGGTTAAGTCTCCGCTCAGGCTTGAATAAAGACCCGGACGGGATTGAGCCTTCCCGCGCGCATCTCGGCCAGGGCCACCAGTCTTGTCCCGTCCATGGCCGAAACGAGTCGCGAGCCGCCGGTGAGGCGGGCCTTGAGCGTCTCGACCTGTCTGGGAACCAGAACGATGGGTCGTCCCTGCGCCAGCCGGAAGGCGTCCTCCGCGGTCACGGCCAGCGCCGGGATGTCGTCCAGCGCGGTCTCGACCGGGAGCAGAACCTCCGGAAGCGCGGCCTTATGGCTCAAATTTTCCAGATTTTCCAGCGTTATCGCACGATCTTCCCCGAACGGTCCGACCCGCGTGCGGCGCAGCTGGCTGACGTGCGCGCAGGCGCCCAGCGCCTCGGCGAGATCGCGGACGATGGCGCGGACGTAGGTCCCCTTGCCGCACTCGACCTCGATCTCGATGTGGTCGGCGTCGGGGACGGCGCTGACCCGCGCCGAATGGATGGTCACCGCGCGGGGCTTGAGCTCCATCGCCGTGCCCGCGCGGGCCAGGTCGTAGGCGCGCTCGCCATCGACCTTGACCGCCGAATAGTCGGGCGGGATCTGCTGGATCTCGCCGACGAAGGCCGGCAGGGCGGCCTCGACCTGCTCGCGGGTCGGGCGCACGTCGGACGTGGCCGTGGTCTCGCCCTCGCGGTCGAGGGTGGTGGTCGAGCGGCCCCATTCGACGGTGAAGCGATAGGCCTTGTCGGCGTCCATCATGAACGGCACGGTCTTGGTCGCTTCGCCCAGCGCGATCGGCAACACGCCGGTGGCCAGCGGGTCCAGCGTGCCGGCGTGGCCGGCCTTCTGGGCCTTGAACAGCCAGCGCACCTTGCCCACCGCCTGGGTCGAGCCGAAGTCATAGGGCTTGTCGAGGCAGATCCAGCCGTTGACGATCTCGCCCTTCTTGCGGCGGGCCATGCTCAGTCTTCCCCGGCGTCGTCGGGCTGGAGATCCTTCTGGACCAGCGGATTGTCGAACAGGCTGTCGATCCGCGCGGCGTGGGCGAAGCTGTCGTCGTGGAAGAACTTCAGGTCCGGGGTGAAGCGCATGTCGATGACCCGGCCCAGCCGCCCGCGCAGCAGCTTGGCCGCGCCGTTCAGCGCCTTGACCACGTCCTGGGTCGCCGCGCCGGTCACCCCGGCCCCGAGCGGCTCGACGAAACAGATGGCGTGCTTGAGGTCGCTGCTCATGCGCACCTCGGACACCGTCACCGAGACGTCGGCCAGCACCGGATCGGCCAGATGCTCCTCGCGCAGGATCTCGACCAGGGCGTGGCGGATCAGCTCGCCGGCGCGCAGCTGGCGCTGCGAGGGGCCCGACGGGGCGGCGTGACGGGATTTCCCGTGGCGGGGGGAGGCGCGTGACATGGTCGGTATCCTGTCGCCGAGAGGGGATCGAACCCGGTGCGGCGGAAAGGGGCGGCTTCTAGGCTTCGGGGGCGGTGCTGTCCAGTCCGAGCCGCTGGCGGAAGAAGGCGATCGTGCGGGCCTCGGCCGCCTTCGTCGGGCCGCTGCCCGCCAGGTGGATGGTCAGCACCGAGTGGGGCGGCATGCCCGTGCCCCGCGCCCCGTCCTCCGGGTTGAGCTCGATCGCCTCGAAGCGGTCGCCGAACGTCTCCTTCAGCATCTGGAACCGGCCGGGCGGCACGAAGCGGTCGCCGTGGAAGGCCAGGCCCAGCAGGGAAAGGTCCTCGTCCTCGAACCGCCGTTTGGCGCAGCGGATCTCGGCCGGGGAGCTGTCGATCGTCCGCGCGCCCTTCTTGCCCAGCGGCAGGGATGGCTGGCTCAGCACGGGGGCGATCACCGATGGCTCGGTCATCATGGCCAGCGCGAAGCCGCCGGTGAAACACATGCCCAGGGCCCCGACGCCCGGCCCGCCGCATTCGGCGTGGGCCTTGCGGGCCAAAGCGCGCAGCCAGTCGACGATGATGGACGATTTGCCGTTGGCCCAGGCGTTGAACTCCCTGCGGATGCAGATGTTCATGACCATCTGGCCCAGGGCGTAGCCGGTCGAGACCGGCTTGCCGGGCGATCCGAACAGGCTGGGCAGGAACACCGTCATGCCGGCCGCCGCCACGCGGTCGGCATAGGCCACGACCAGCGGATGCAGGCCGGGGATCTCGTGCATGATGATCACCGCCGGCCCGGTTCCACGCCGGAACACCTCGCGCGTATGCGGCCCGTCGGCGAAGGTGAACCGTTCGTAGTCCTTCAGCACATCGATGTCGGCCATCTGATCCCTCCCCTTCATGGGGAGGGATAGTCGGCGAAGCCGACAGGGTGGGGAAGTGGATAAAGGCCGTGCGTCCTTCGACACGCACCCTTCGGGCGCTGCTCAGGATGACGTGCGTTTGCGTACGTCATGGTGAGCAGCCGGCGCAGCCGGCGTGTCGAACCACGCAGAGCTACGACCCCGGCCTGCCGTAGTCGGGGCGGAACACGCGGTCGGTGACGCCGTCGTTGATCGGGCCGGGCATGCGCCATTCGCCGCGGAAGGTGAAATCCATGGCCGCGCACAGCCTGGGCTCGCCCGTGACCGGGTCGTCGCCGAAGGCGTGGACGCGCAGGTCGCGGTGCGGGGCGATGGTCCCGATCGACAGCCAGCCGGCCTTCGAGCCGGGGCAGAAGGCCTGGATCATCACCTTGCCCTCGGCGGCCCCGGGATCGATCTCGTAGAGGGTCCCGTTCCCGGCGTCGGCGCCCATCAGGGTGTCGAGCTTGCGGTTGGTCGCCCCGTCGCTCGACGGGTGGGGCACGACGCCCACCGCCACGGCCGTGGCGCGCACGGCCAGCACCCGCGTGCGGAAGAAGGACTTGGTGAAGACGAAGGTCAGACCGGCCCCGGTCAGCCGCTTGGCCGCCGGCGAGGCCGAGTCATAGGACACCATCCGCTTCTGAGCGGCCCAGGCGGGCGCGGCGCCGGCGGACAGGACCAGAGCCGCCAGGGCGGCGGTGGCGAGGGGGCGGAACATGGCGAGCCTTCAGGAAATCTTGCGCTTGCCGCGCAGGTCGGAGAGGTCGCCCTCGAAGCCGGACAGCTTCCAGGTCCCCCCGACATTGGTGAACACCAGCAGGCAGGGCCCGTTCTTCTTCTTCGTCGCGCAGACCCGGCCGTCGTCGAGGTATTTCAGCGATCCGCCGATCGCCAGCCGGTCGGGCAGCGGCTTGTCGGGCGTATAGCCATAGTAGCGGGCCGCGGCGCGGAACACCTCCGGCCGGATCAGGGCCTCGACCGCGACGTCGGCCAGGCTCGGCGCCAGCAGGGCGGCCACGGCGCGGGCCCCGTCGTCCATGTCGGCGCGGCTGGTCTCGCGCATCAGCCGGCCCTCGAGCGACTGCTTCAGCGCCTTGCGGTCGACGTAGCGGTCGAATGCGGCCCGGTCGTCGTCGCGAATGGCGACCAGCAGGCTGTGCACGTCCCCGGCCGCGTCGAACCGGCTGGCGGTGGCGCAGCCGGCCAGGGCAAGGGCGGCGAGCGCGAGGAGGGCGAACGTGCGGATCATGGCGGTTTCCTTCGCCCCGATCCTAGGCGGAAATGGGGCGGTCCGCGCCCGGCGTCAGCATCAGCCAGGCGACCAGCGCCACGGGCAGGCCGAACAGGAAGGCGTGCACCAGCAGGCTCTCGGCCAGCGCGGCGTCCACGGGCGGCGCGGCATTGGCCGGGGCCGGCCCCGGCCCTCACGGCAGGGTCGGCGCCCGTTCCGTTTCGACCCCCATCGGCCGCATGCCCAGATCCTTCAGCAGCAGGCTGTCCTCGTCCTGCCCCGGCAGGGGCGTGGTCAGCAGCTTGCCGCCGATGAAGATCGAGTTGGCGCCGGCGAGGAAGCAGAGGGCCTGGGTCTCGCGGCTCATGGCGTCGCGGCCGGCCGACAGGCGGACCATGGATTTGGGGCAGACCAGCCGGGCCACCGCCACGGTGCGCACGAACTCGATGCCGTCGATCTCGCCGTCGCGTTTGACCTGGTCGCCCAGCGGCGTGCCGGCGATCGGAACCAGGGCGTTGACCGGCAGGCTGTCCGGATGCACCGGCAGCGTCGCCAGCTGGTGCAGGAAGCTGGCGCGGTCGATCCGGCTCTCGCCCATGCCGACGATGCCGCCGCAGCAGGTCGAGATGCCCGCGTCGCGCACGTGCTGAAGGGTGTCCAGCCGGTCGTCGTAGGTCCGCGTGGTGACGACCTGGTCGTAATACTCCGGCGAGGTGTCGAGGTTGTGGTTGTAGTAGTCGAGGCCGGCGTCTCTGAGGGCCACGGCCTGCTCGGCCTTGAGCATGCCCAATGTCACGCAGGTCTCCAGACCCAGCGCCTTCACCCCGGTGATCATCTCGGCCACGCGCGGCAGGTCACGGTCCTTCAGATCGCGCCAGGCGGCGCCCATGCAGAAGCGCTGCGCCCCGCCGTCCTGGGCGGCCTTCGCCGCCGTCAGCACGTCCTCAAGCGCCATCAGCTTCTCGGCCTTGAGGCCGGTGTTGAAGCTGGCCGACTGGCTGCAGTAGCCGCAATTCTCGGCGCAGCCGCCGGTCTTGACCGACAGCAGCTGCGACAGCTGCAGTTCGGTCGGATCGAACCAGCGCCGGTGCACGCCGGCGGCCTGGAACACCAGCTCGGTGAACGGCAGGTCGAACAGCGCCTCGATCTCCCCGCGCGTCCAGTCGTGGCGCGGCAGGGCGGGATCGGCGAAACGGACGGGCGCGTTCATGCGGGATATCTCCGGTCTGGCGACGCCTTCTAGCCAACCTCCCGCGCTCGCGCGACCCGGAATGAGCCGAAAGGAAAACGCCCCTCCCCGCGCAACACATAAAGATATCTTTATGTGATTGTTGCGACGGGAGCCGCGGGCCGCTATAGAGCCGGGCTGACATCTATGGACAGGAGTCCCCCGCGTGACCGACAGCATCGTGCGCGACATCGCGCTGGCCGACTATGGCCGCAAGGAAATCGCCATCGCCGAGACCGAGATGCCCGGCCTGATGGCGCTGCGGCATGAGTTCGGCAAGGACCAGCCGCTGAAGGGCGCGCGCATCGCCGGCTCGCTGCACATGACCATCCAGACGGCCGTGCTGATCGAGACGCTGAAGGCGCTGGGCGCCGACGTGCGCTGGGCCAGCTGCAACATCTTCTCGACCCAGGACCACGCCGCGGCCGGCATCGCCGCCACCGGCACCCCGGTCTTCGCCATCAAGGGCGAGAGCCTCTACGAGTACTGGCAGTACACGCACAAGATTTTCGAATGGTCGGACGGCGGCTATCCGAACCTGATCCTCGACGACGGCGGCGACGCGACCCTGCTCTGCGTGCTGGGCCCCAAGGCCGAGAAGGACCCGACCCTGCTCGACCACCCGACCAACGAGGAGGAAGAAGCCCTCTACGCGGTGATGAAGACCTATCTGGCCGAGAAGCCGGGCTTCTATTCGGCCATCGCCGCCTCGATCACCGGCGTCTCGGAAGAGACCACCACGGGCGTGCACCGCCTCTACCAGCTGGCCGCCAAGGGCGAGCTGCCGTTCCCGGCGATCAACGTCAACGACAGCGTGACCAAGTCCAAGTTCGACAACCTCTATGGCTGCCGCGAGAGCCTGGTCGACGCCATCCGCCGCGGCACCGACGTGATGCTGTCGGGCAAGGTCGCGGTGGTCTGCGGTTACGGCGACGTGGGCAAGGGCTCGGCCGCTTCGCTGCGCCAGGGCGGCGCCCGGGTGAAGGTCACCGAGGTCGATCCGATCTGCGCCCTGCAGGCGGCGATGGAAGGCTATGAGGTTGTCACGCTGGATGACGCGGCGGGCGAGGCCGACATCTTCGTCACCGCCACCGGCAACAAGGATGTGATCACCGTCGATCACATGCGCCGTATGCGGAACAACGCCATCGTCTGCAACATCGGCCACTTCGACAGCGAGATTCAGGTCGCGGGCCTGAAGAACTTCAAGTGGGACGAGATCAAGCCGCAGGTCCACCACATCGAATTCCCGGACGGCAAGAAGATCATCCTGCTGTCCGAAGGCCGGCTGGTGAACCTGGGCAACGCCACTGGCCACCCCAGCTTCGTGATGTCGGCCTCGTTCACCAACCAGACCCTGGCCCAGATCGAACTGTGGACCAACCTCAAGGCCTACGAGAACCAAGTCTACACCCTGCCCAAGCACCTGGATGAAAAGGTCGCCATGCTGCACCTGGGCAAGCTGGGCGCGAAGCTGACCGTGCTGCGCAAGGACCAGGCCGACTACATCGGCGTGCCGGAAGCGGGCCCGTTCAAGCCGGATCATTACCGGTACTAGGCTGAGGTCTGCCGCCTACCCAACGACCGACCGAGCATCTTCTCCCTTCCTCCTCGATGGAGGAAGGGCCGGGGATGGAGGTGTGGCTACGGTGTTGGGGGAAGGGCGCCATTGGGCGCCGGCGCCATCAGCGCTTTTCGCCAAACTTCAGCGGCCACACCACCACCCAACCCTCCTCCATCGAGGAGGAGGGCTTTCGCTGTTTTCGGCGCCGTCCGTTGGAAATCCTCGGCAATCCTGCTTAGGCAGGCGTCACGCGGGCCGCTCATCCCCCGGGGTCGGCGGCTCGTCGGCGGCGCTGATCCACTGATTGAGCGAAACGCCATCCTCGCGGGCCAGCCGCTGGGCGGCGGTCTTCACCGACGTCGGCAGTTTCAGCGGGCAGGAGGTCTTGCTCATGGCCTCAGCTCCAACATGGCGGCGCGCGGTCAGGCGACGGTCAGCGGCCCAAGCGTGCGGCGGCTGGCGTCCGTCTCGATGCGGACCTCATAGTCGCCGGGGCGGAGGAAGAAGACGGCTGTGCTCGCTGTTGTCTTCACCAGATACTGGTCGGCGGGGATGGCCATGGGCGTCTGCTGTGCGTCCGCCGCCGGGATGGCCTGGATAAGGCTGCCCACGGGCGCGGGCTCTTTCATGGCGAAGGCCGCGCGGCGGCGACCCGCGGCGCTCGCCAGCCAGCCAGGGCGGCCTTCGATTTCGCTGGGGCGAGGATGGTAGACGGCGATATCGACCGCGCCCGGGAATCGGCCCGTCAAGGCCGCGCCGTCTGGCTGGAAAACCGCCAGGGGTCGGGTGGGAGCGAAGTGGGCGACCACCGCCTCGCCGTTGGCATCCGTGTCGGACCCGGCCATGCCGCCGGACTGCTCGATGCACAGCGGATCGATCCCCGTCTTGGCCTTCAGCCGCGCCGCCATCCACGGCTGGCCGCCCAGCGGCGCCTTGGCCGCGTGGGCGTAGCCGCAATAGATCAGCAGGCGCGCGTTCGGGTCCTTGTCGAACACGGCGGCGATCAGATTGTTCGCCTGGGCCTCCTCACGGGCGGCGGTCCGCGCGGCGCCTTCGGCGTCCGGAGCGGCCCTTTGGTCGTCCCGCTGTTCGTAGGCGGCCAGTTTGAATCCGGACGACCGCGCCTCGCGAACAAAGTCGGCAAACACCGGGTCCGAGAGATAGTAGCCAAGGTCCGCATCGATCGGTCCGCCCCCGTTTGCCCGCTCGTCGAATTGGCCGTCCGGGCTGTTGTCGAAGGCTTCCGCCGCCAGCCAGTCGAACCCCTCGGCCCGCAGCGCCCGCGCCACGTCGGCCGCGAACAGGCGGCAGGCCGAGACGTGGTGGGCTTCGTTCAAAATGACGATGCGCCGCCCCTTTGAGGCGGCGACGATCGCCGCGAGCGCGTCGGTCGCTGTCGCGCCGGCGAGATCGACGGTGGCTGGACGTGGCGGCTGGCCCCCGCGCCAGGCCCGGAAGTTGGCGATCATCGCCGCGAAGGCGCCGGGTTCGTCGCCGACGAAAGCCAGCCACATGGCGAGCACCTGGCCGGCGGTCTTGATGTCCGCGGCCGCTTTCTCCCGAACGGACTGGAGCTGGGGAAGGTAGAGGAAGTCAGACTTCGCCGCGTCCGGCGCATCGGCGGCCCTGGAATTGGAGCCGGCCATCGCCGCAAGCCCCGCGAGTATCGTTCCGCGCCTTGTAATCATGACGCGAGCCTCCGGCAGGCGAGGGCGCTTGTCAATCGCGGACGATTCTGATGCCACAGGCCCGTATAGACGCCGCCCCCCTACCCAACCCGCGCCGCCTCCGCTAATCCCTCGCCATGCCCATGGCGCTCATCATGTCGAGCCACGTCGCGGGGAGTCGTGTCGGCGGCTCCGCCCAGGCGCTGGCTCTGACCCAGTTCAAGATTGATCCGGTGGTCGTCCCCACCGTGCTCTACGGCCGCCACCCCGGCTGGGGCGCGCCCGGCGGGGCGCAGGTGCCGGTCGAGGCGTTCGAGGGCATGCTCGACGGGGTCGAGGCCAATGGCCTGTTCGGCATGACCGACCTGGTCCTGACCGGCTATTTCGCCAGCGTCGAGCAGGTGCGGGCCGCGGCCCGGGCGATCGACGCGGTCAAGGCCGCGCCGCGCGACGGCGCCTTCGCCCGCAAGCCGATGATCGTCGTCGACCCGGTGATCGGCGATTCCGGCAAGGGCCTGTTCGTGCCGGCCGAGGTGGCCCGGGCGATCATCGACCACCTGATCCCCAAGGCCGACCTGGTGGCTCCCAACAGCTGGGAGCTGCAGCGGATCACCGGCGCCGACGCCCGCAGCCCGGAGGCCGCCGTCAAGGCCGCCCGGCTGATCGGCAAGGCCGTGCTGGTCTCCTCGGTCATTCGCGGCAACGAGATCGGCGTGGTCTACGCAGACAAGCGCGAGGCCTGGCTGGCGGCGCACCAGAAGGCCGGCGAGACCGTGCCCAGCGGCACGGGCGATCTGTTGACCGCCCTGTTCGCCGCCGCCCTGCTGGAGGGCCAGACGCCGTCCTACGGCCTGGCCCGCGCCGTCGGCGGCCTGGCGGAAACCATCGCCTCGGCCGGCATCTGGGCCTCGCCCGAACTGCCGATCGTCGCCATGGGCGCGCGCATCAAACAGGCCAGTCCCACCGTCCGTATCGAGAGGCTGGCGTGAGCATCGACATCCACGGCCATTGCGAGCCCCGCTTCGCCGCCGTCCAGAACGCCTTCGCCGCCAATTTCGAGAGCGGCCACGAGCTGGGCGCGCGGTTCGCCCTGTCCGTGGACGGAGAGATCGTCGTCGATCTGTGGGCCGGCTGGGCCGATCGCAAACTGACCACGCCGTTCGACGACCGCACCCTGACGCCCGTCTATTCGACGACCAAGGCCGTGGCCTCGACGATGATCGCCCGGCTGGTCGAACAGGGGCGCCTGCGCTGGGACCAGCCGGTCGCCGAGGTCTGGCCGGAGTTCGCGGCCGGGGGCAAGGGCGCGGTCACCGTCGAGCAGATGATCTCGCACCAGGCCGGCCTGCCCGGCTTCGTCGAGCCGATCGACCCGACCCTCTGGTACGATCCGCCCGTGATCGCCGCGATGCTGGCGGCCAGGGCGCCGATGTGGCCGGTCGGCTCGGCCAGCGGCTATCACGCCCTGACCATCGGCTATCTGGTCGGTGAGCTGTTCCGCCGCGTCGATGGCCGCTCGCTGGGAACCGCCCTGCGCGAGGACATCGCCGGACCCGCCGGCCTGGACCTGTGGATCGGCCTGCCCGACAGCGAACACGGCCGCTGCGCCGACCTCAAGCCGCCCTCGGCCATGCCGGTGTTCGGCGAGGTCACCGACCCGAAGAGGGCCGCCTTCCTGTCGCCCTGGGCCGCGCCCAGCGGCCGGGGCTCGGCCGACTGGCGGCGGATCGAGATCCCCTCGGCCAACGGCCACGCCACGGCGCGGGCCCTGGCCCGGTTCATGGGCGCCCTGGCCACCGACGGCGAGATCGATGGCGTGCCTATCCTGTCGCCGGCCTCCGTGATCGAGGCCAGCCGCGAGCGCATCCGCGGCCAGGACCTGGTCCTGCCGTTCGAGCTCAGCTGGGCCGCCGGCTTCATGCGCAACGTTCCGAACCACTTCTTCGGCCCTGGCGAGGCGACCATCGGCCACTCCGGCTGGGGCGGCAGCTGCGCCTTCGCCGACCCCGGGCATCGCGTGGCCGGCGCCTATGTGATGAACCGCCAGGACGTCCATCTGATCGGCGACCCGCGCTCCACGCGCCTGATCGAGGCGGCCTACGCCAGCCTTTGAGCGGGGACGCCCGCCGCCTTCGGTCTGCTGTCTCTATCCCCCCACGAACAGTTCCCGCGACGGACACAGGTCGCGCACCTGGCATTCGCCGCACTTCGGCTTGCGCGCCAGGCAGGTGTAGCGGCCGTGCAGGATCAGCCAGTGGTGCGCGCGGGTCAGGTACGGCGCCGGGACGATGGCCATCAGGTCGGCCTCGACCTTGTCCGGCGTCTTGCCGTCCGACAGCTTCAGCCGGTGCGAGACGCGGAACACATGGGTGTCCACGGCGATGGCCGGCTCGACGCCCAGCTCGTTGAGCACCACGCTGGCGGTCTTGCGCCCGACGCCGGGCAGGGCCTCCAGATCGGCGCGGTTCAGGGGTGTCTTGCCGCCGTGCTTTTCCAGGATGATCCGGGACAGGGCGATGACGTTCCTGGCCTTGTTGCGGAACAATCCGATGGAATTGACGTAGGGGATCAGCCCGGCCTCGCCGAGCGCCAGCATGGCTTCCGGCGTGCTGGCCGCCGGAAACAGCTTCGCGGTGGCCTTGTTGACCTGAACGTCGGTCGCCTGGGCCGACAGGGCGACGGCGACCACCAGGGTGAAGGGGTCCTGGAAGGCCAGTTCCGTGCGCGGATCGTCCGACAGGGTGGCGAACCTGTCGAACAGTTCGCCGACGCGGACCTTCTCCCTGGGCGACAGGCGCTTCTTCGTGGCTGGCTTTTTCATCGCCGGAAGGATGGGGCGCATCGCCCGGTTCGCCAAGGCGGGGCGGCGCGCTAAGCTGGCCGAACTATATTTTCGCGGGCCGCAAGAAGCGGGCGGATTTCGCGGTTCCCCCCGCCTACCTTCGGCGCATGGCATACGACATGACCCCCACCCGCTCCGCCCCGGCGCCGGCTTCCGGCGTCATCGTGCAACTCGAAGAGCGCGCCCGCGACTATGATCGCATGGCCCGTGCGCTGGCCTGGCTGGCCGACCACTGGCGGGAGCATCCGTCGCTGGATGAGGCCGCCGACGCGGTCGGCCTGTCGCCGTTCCACTTCCAGCGCGTGTTCACCCGCTGGGCCGGGGTCAGCCCCAAGGCCTTCGTCGCCTCGATCGCCCATGCCGAGGCGCGAACGCTGCTGGAGGAGGGCGCCAGCGTGCTCGACGCGGCGCTCGACACGGGCCTGTCGGGCCCCTCGCGGCTGCATGACCTGTTCATCGCCCAGGAGGCCGTCACGCCGGGCGAGGCTCGCCGTCGCGGCGAGGGCCTGACCCTGCGCTGGGGCCTGGCGCCCACGCCGTTCGGCACGGGGCTGTTCGCGGTCGCGCCGCGTGGCCTGGCGGGCCTGGGCTTCGTGGACGAGGCCGGCGAAGGGGCCGCGTTCGCCGATATGCACCGTCGCTTCCCCGCCGCCGACTGGGTGCGCGACGACGAGACGGCGCGCGACATGGCGGTGAGGGCCTTTGGCGAGGGAGCGGGGCCCCTGCCGGTGGTGCTGATCGGCTCGCCGTTCCACATCCAGGTGTGGAAGGCGCTGCTGCGCATCCCGGCCGGGGCCACGGCCACCTATGGCGACGTCGCCCGCTGGGCCGGCAAGCCGAAGGCCTGCCAGGCCACCGGCGCGGCCATCGGCGCCAACCCCGTCAGCCTGCTGATCCCCTGCCACCGCGTGATCGCCCGCGACGGGCGGCTGAACGGCTACCACTGGGGGCTGGGCCGCAAGGCGGCGATGCTGGGGATGGAGGCGGTGGCCAGGGCGGGGTGATCCTCCGCCGGCCTGATGACAAAGGCCCCTGAAGACCTTGATGGAATTCTGCGCCCCGGTCGGGAGGCCTGGTCAAGGACGACCCCTTCGGGGTCGCCGCTACGCGGCCGCGAAGCGGTCCTTGAGCAGTCCGCCCGCCGGAGCAACACTGGCCATCAAGACATCAGGGGCGGTCCGCCTTCCCGATGGTTGGAGCTAGCTGGCGGCAGGCGGGGCCGCCGCCGCCCTCGGAATCAGCAGCTCGTCGAACACGATCCGCCAGCCTTCCGGCCGCCGCTGCCAGACGCGCACGTAGTGGGCCTTCACCGGCGCGCCGTCCTTGTCCCAGCCCGCCGAGCCGTAGGTCCAGGCCATGTCGCCGGCGACCGAAACGCCGCCGCCCAGCGGGGCGAAGGCGATCTGTTTCGCGCGCCAGTCCAGTTCGGGACCGAAGGTCGCGCAGCCGGTCGCCGGCGCCATCGGCGAGGACTGGATCCGCCCGTCGCAGGCCAGCACCCTCAGATAGGCGGCCTTGCTGTCGGCCCTCGCCTCGACGGCCAGCGCCGCTTCCGCCGCCTGGACCTTGCTGAACGCGCCTTCCGGATAGAGGCCCGGAACCTTCGGCATCGCCAGGAAGACGGGCGTCTCCCCGGGCCCGGGCGAGGCGGCGGGGTCGCTGCCCACGCCGCCGTCGAACACCCATTTCCAGCCGCCGTCGGCCTGTTTCTTCCAGACCGTGAAATAGTGGCCGCGCCGTTTGCCGCCGACGCTGTAGGGACCCGTGGTGAAGCCCAGATCGCCGGACGCGGCGATGCCGGCCCAGGTCGGCCACCATTCCAGCTTCGGCGCGTCGGGCGCATCGTCTGGCGAGGCCAGGAAGGTCTCGCGGGCGTTGACCGGGTCCGGCGTCATCAGGATGGCGTCCGGCGCCATGTGGGCGAGGAAGGATTTCTTGACGCCGAGCCGATAGCCGTCGGCGGCGAAGGCCCGTTCGGCCGCGACCACGGGGTCCGGCGTGACCGGCGCGACGGCGGCGGCGGCGGGCAGGGCCATCGCGGCGGCGGCGAGGGCCAGGATCAGGCGCATGTCGGTCTCCCGCAATTTCGTCGGCGAAGGCTACTCCCGAGACCGGTCCGCGCGGTATGAAATCGCGGTAAGACTTCACCGCCCAGGACGCCGGATCCCCAGGATGAGCTTTTCGCAGGCCGAGGTCGAACGCTACGCCCGCCATCTGGTGCTGCGCGAGGTCGGCGGACCGGGGCAGCAGAGGCTGAAGGCCGCCAGCGTGCTGATGGTCGGGGCGGGCGGGCTCGGCGCGCCGGCGGCCCTCTATCTGGCGGCCGCCGGGGTCGGCCGGATCGGCCTTGTCGACCCGGACACGGTGGCCCTGTCCAATCTGCAGCGCCAGGTGCTCTACGCCACCACCGACGTCGGCCAGGCCAAGACGGCCGTGGCCGCCCGGCGACTGAGCGACCTCAATCCCGAGATCACGATCGAGACCCACCCGCTGGCCCTGACCGCCGGCAACGCCGCCGATCTGATCGCCGGCTACGACCTGGTGCTGGACGGCACGGACGACTTCGCCACCCGTTTCGCCGTCTCCGACGCCTGCGTGGCGGCCGGCAAGACCCTGGTCAGCGGCGCGATCGCGCGCTGGACCGGTCAGGTCGGGGTGTTTGCCGGTCGCCCCTGCTACCGCTGCCTCGTTCCGGACATCCCGCCCGACGCGGAGACCTGCGCCGGCGTCGGGGTGGTCGGGGCGCTGGGCGGGGTGATCGGCTCGATGATGGCGCTGGAGGCGATCAAGCTCATCACCGGCGCGGGCCAGCCGCTGGCCGGCCGGCTGCTGATCTACGACGCCCTGGCCGGCGAGACCCGCACGGTGCGGATTGGCGCCGACCCGGACTGCCCCGCCTGCGGCGCTTGACGGCCGGCCCGGGAGCTTCGCCCCGCGGCCGTGGCGCGACGTGGCTGGACCGGGGGACATGTTCGCATTGCCCTTGCAATGCGTACGTGTCCCCGACCAGGAGCGCGTGGGAAACATGAAAAGTACGTGTCCCTGGTGGCTGCGCGACGCCTGCCGCGCGGAACTGGTCGATGGCGTCCAGATCGCCCTCCAGCATCTCGGCGGCTTCGAACGAATAGATGACGCCCAGCTTTCCGGTGGCCTTGGCCCGAGCGAAATCGGCGGCGGCGCCGATCTTCATATATACGTCCGGATTCAGGGCGATGGTCTTGTCGATGAGGGCGATGGACGCCGCCGTTTCGCCGCGTGACTCATTGCCCGATCCGCCGATGGTCAGTTTGGCCGCCGTCAGTCCGGACGCCCTGATGATGTCGCGCGTTTCCTGATCCAGAGGCGTCTCCGGATCGATGGGCAGGATCAGGTTGCCGTTGATGACGATGGCGTCGCGATAAAGCCGCGAAGCCTCCGGGGTCGATGACCCGCGAGTCCCTCCGGCGCAGGCCGTCAGCGACGAAGCGGCGGCTGCGCCGATAAAGGCGCGACGCGTGGCGATCATGGGCAGGCGGGCTCCGGCGACGCGACAGGTGGACGGGAGCTCTTATCTCTGCCGTTCCCGTTTGCGTCCAATGAACTCTTGGACATGGTCTTTTCCGCGTTCGGTTTCATCCACGGCGGCGCACCTACGATGCTCGACCCTGGGGGTCGCCAGACCACGATTTTGAACGCCAAGCCTGCCGTAGGACCGGACATCCGGAAAGTCCGAGTGGGTGGATTGCGGACATGCGCCATGGCATGGGACGGGCCGCCGCAGGGACGGGACCAGGGACGGGACCAGGGACGGGGACAGACAGGGACGGGGACACGTACTTTTCAGGTACATGAACAACCGCTGGACGGGGACACGTACCGGCTGGCGCCGGAACATGTCCCCGGGGGCACAGCCGCATGGGTTGCGGCTTGACGCAATGTGAACAAACAGCGAACATATGTGCGGCTCAACAGGATGGAGGCCGCCATGGGCAGGAAGGCCCGCATCGTCGCGCCGGGGGTTCCGCACCATGTGACCCAGCGCGGCAACCGGCGTCAGGCGACCTTCCTGCGCGCGGCGGACTATCTGTCCTACCTCCAGCTGGCCGGCGAGGCGTTCGCCGAGGCCGGGGTCCAGGTCTGGTGCTGGTGTCTGATGCCCAACCACGTGCATCTGATCGCCACCCCGCCGGACGAGGGCGCGCTGGCCAGGGCCGTCGGCCTGACCCATTTGCGCTACACCCGGCTGATCAACGGCCGCGAGCGCTGGACGGGCTACCTGTGGCAGGGCCGGTTCGCCTCGTTCCCGATGGACGAGGACTATCTGCGGCAGTGCGTGCGTTACGTCGGCCTGAACCCGGTTCGCGCCGGTCTTGTCGAGCGCGCGGTCGACTGGCCGTGGTCGAGCGTGCGGGCGCATCTTGGGCGGGGAACCGATCCGCTGCTGACGCCGGGGCCGGTGGCGACGCTGCTCGGCGACGGGGCGGACGGCTTCTTCGACGTCGATCTGGCCGAGGAGGCGCAACGCAAACTGCGCAGGGCGTGCCGCAGCGGCCGGCCGCTTGGCGCGGCGGACTGGGTCAAGGCGCTGGATCGGGCGCCGGGCAATTGACGGGGACACGTACCGGCTTCGCCGGAACATGTCCCCGGCGCCCTACAGCATCGCCGGGATAACCCGGTCAGGCGGCCTGTGCCCGTCCATGAAGGTCTTGATGTTGACGATGACCTTCTCGCCCATGTCAATGCGGCCCTCGACCGTGGCCGAGCCCATGTGCGGCAGCAGGACCACGTTGGGCAGCTTGAGCAGCTTGGGATTGATCGCCGGCTCGTGCTCGTAGACGTCCAGGCCGGCGCCGGCGATCTCGCCGCGGGCCAGCATGTTGGCCAGGGCGCCCTCGTCGATGACCTCGCCGCGGGCGGTGTTGACGATCACGGCGGTCGGCTGCAGCAGCTTCAGCCGGCGGGCCGACAGCAGGTGGTAGGTGGCCGGGGTGTGCGGGCAGTTGATGGAGACGATGTCCATCCGCGCCAGCATCTGGTCCAGGCTCTCCCAGTAGGTCGCCTCCAGCTCCTCGGCCACGCGCGGGCTGACGGGTTTGCGGTTGTGATAGTGGATCGACAGGCCGAAGGCCTTGCCGCGTCGGGCCAGGGCCTGGCCGATGCGGCCCATGCCGATGATGCCCAGCCGCTTGCCCCACAGGCGGCGGCCCAGCATCCAGGTCGGCGACCAGCCCTGGAAGCCGCCGGTCTGCACGACGTTGGCGCCTTCGACGATGCGCCGGGTCGAGGCCATGATCAGGCTCATGGTCAGGTCGGCCGTGTCCTCGGTCAGCACGCCCGGGGTGTTGGTGACGATGACGCCGCGCTGGTTGGCGGTGGTCACGTCGATGTTATCGACCCCGGCCCCGAAATTGGCGATCAGCTTCAGCCGGTCGCCGGCCCGCGACAGCAGGCGCGAGTCCAGCCGGTCGGTGATGGTCGGCACCAGAACGTCGCAGCGACTCATGGCCTCGACCAGCTCGTCGGGCGACATGGGGTGGTCATCGACATTGAGTTCGGTGTCGAAAAGCTCCCGCATCCGGGTTTCCACCGGATCGGGCAGCTTGCGCGTGACGATGACTTTCGGCTTCTTGGCGGCCATGGACGCTTTCGATAACGGCGTTGGCCCCTCGGGGGGTCGTCGCACCCTTAGCAAAGGCCCGGCGGGGGGCCAAGCGAAGCTGCGACTTCCGAGGGCCACAGATTGGTCATTGCCGACAAAGTTGGCGGTCCTGGCGGCCGTTCTGGCCCTCGCCGGCTGCGGTGGGCGGGGCGCGCAGGTCTGCGACACGCCCTCGGGCCTGCCCGTGCCGCGCTTCGTCTCGCTGAAGTTCGGCGAGGTCTACGCCCGCAAGGGGCCGGGCGAGGATCACCGCATCCTGTGGGTCTGGCGCTCGAGGGGCATGCCGCTGGAGGTGGTCGCCGAGACCAGCGACTGGCGGCGCGTGCGCGGGCCGGACGGCGCGCTGGCCTGGGCCCACAAGCGCGGACTGGACGGCCGGCTGACGGTCATGCGCGTCAAGCCCGGACAGCTGCCCATGCGCGCCGCGCCGAAGGCCGACGCGCGGGTGGTCGCCTATCTGGCGCCCAGCGCCGTCGCCGCGCTCGACCAGAGCGAGGGCGGCTGGCGGCGGATCAAGGCCTCGGGCGAGGCCGGCTGGGTCCCGGCCGGCGAGGTCTGGGGCGCCGGCGCGCCCACACCCTGCCGTCCGCGCGAAGATTGAGGCGGCCAGCCCCCCGTGATAACCCCACGCCAGTCCAGCCGCCCGGCGCGGCGATTTACCGGTGACGCATGACCAAGACGCCCCCGCCGCCGATGGCGCAGTCCAGCTACAGCTATGACGATCTGATCGCCTGCGGCCGTGACGAGACCTTCGGCCCCGGTAATGCGCAGCTGCCCATGCCGCCGATGCTGATGTTCGACCGCATCACCAGCATCACCGCCGACGGCGGCGCCCACGGCAAGGGCATGGTGGAAGCCGAGCTGGATATCCATCCGGACCTCTGGTTCTTCGCCTGTCACTTCCACAATGACCCGGTGATGCCCGGCTGTCTCGGCCTGGACGCCATGTGGCAGCTGGTCGGCTTCTACCTGGGCTGGATCGGCGGCCCGGGCCGTGGCCGCGCCCTGGGCGTGGGCGAGGTGAAGTTCTCCGGCGAAGTGACGCCGGATGTGAAGAAGGTTGTCTACCGCGTCGAGCTCAAGCGGGTGATCAATCGCCGGCTCGTTATGGGCATAGGCGACGGGGTGCTCGAAGCCGACGGCAAGCCTATCTATGAGGCGAAGGACCTTCGCGTCGGTCTCTACGCGAAATAGCCGGGCGGAGAACCGGACCTGCACGGATCGGTCCCAACAGGACGGATCGGGGAAGAGCCTAAGGAGTCAAAATGCGTCGCGTAGCCGTCACCGGCATCGGTATCGTGTCCTCGATCGGCGCCAACGCCAACGAGGTGGTCGCGTCCCTGCGGGAGGCGAAGTCGGGCGTGAAGTTCGCCCAGTCCTACGCGGACCTGGGCTTCCGCTGCCAGGTCGAGGCGGCGCCTGACTGCGACTGGCAGTCCATCGTCGATCGGCGGGCGGCCCGCTTCCTGGCCGAGGGCACGGGTTGGGCCCATGTGGCCATGGAGCAGGCGATCGCCGACTCGGGGCTGGAGGAAGGCGAGGTCTCCAACGACCGCACCGGCCTGATCGTCGGCGCCGGCGGCCCGTCCACCAAAGCCATCGTCGAGGCCGCGGCGATCACGCGGGAGAAGGGCCCCAAGCGCATCGGTCCGTTCGCCGTGCCCAAGGCCATGAGCTCGGGCCCCTCGGCGACCCTGGCCACCTGGTTCAAGATTCGCGGGCTCAACTTCTCGATCAGCTCCGCCTGCGCCACCTCCACCCACTGCATCGGCACGGCCTACGAGCAGATCCTGATGGGCAAGCAGGACGTGGTCTTCGCCGGCGGGACCGAGGAGCTCGACTGGACCCTGTCGAACATGTTCGACGCCATGGGCGCCATGAGCAGCAACTTCAACGACCGCCCCGCCGTGGCCAGCCGCGCCTATGACCTGAACCGCGACGGCTTCGTCATCGCTGGCGGCGCCGGCATCGTGGTGCTGGAAGAGATGGACCGGGCCAGGGCGCGCGGCGCGAAAATCTACGGCGAGATCGTCGGCTACGCGGCCAATTCGGACGGCTATGACATGGTCGCCCCGTCCGGCGAGGGCGCGGCCCGCTGCATGGCCCTGGCCATCGACGGCGCGGGCGGCCGGACCATCGACTATCTCAACCCGCATGGCACCTCCACGCCGGTCGGCGACCTGAAGGAGATGGAGGCGGTGCGGCAGGTGTTCGGCGGCAAGGCCCCGGCCATCTCCTCGACCAAGTCCCTGACTGGCCACAGCCTGGGCGCCGCCGGCGCGCAGGAGGCGATCTACAGCCTGCTGATGCTGAACAACGGCTTCCTCGCCGAGAGCGCCAACATCGAAACCCTCGACCCCGCCTTCGAGGACCTGCCGATCCTGCGCAAGCGCGAGGACCGCCAGGTCGAGACGGTAATGTCCAACAGCTTCGGCTTCGGCGGCACCAACGGCTGCCTGGTGATGGCGCGAGTCTAGGCAACCTCTGATTTGGGTGTAGCATCCTGAATCCCATGGTGGAGTTCAGCGACTACATCGTCTTTGCGGACGAGAGCGGGGATCACGGATTGGAGGCCTTTTCAGCTTCCTTTCCGGTGTTCGTCCTCGCCTTCACTCTGGTGAACAAGGCCGCCTATGTAGGCTCCATCGTACCTTCGCTACAGCAACTCAAGCTGGACTTCTTCGGGCACGATCAGGTCGTCCTTCACGAGCGGGATATCAGGCGTCAGCAGCATCCGTTCGGCTTTCTGAGAACCGACGCGACGCTTCGTGACAGGTTTCTTGAGCGGTTGAACGAAACAGTCGCCGCCGCTGAGTTCGAGCTCGTCTGTTCGGTGATTCACAAGGAGCGACTGAAGGCGAGGTATGCGACGCCCTGGAACCCCTATGAAATAGCTCTGCTGTTTTGCATGGAAAGGGTTCGGGAGCGCCTGCTCGCGCTGGGACAGAGGGGTCGCAAAGTCCACGTCATCTTCGAAAGCCGCGGCAAGGCGGAGGACGCTTCCCTGGTTTCGGCGTTCCGTCGCCTGGCCACCACCCACTCTGGCTGGGGATTCAAGAAGGTGGATTTCTCAGTCTGTGAATGGGAACCGCTCATTGTACCCAAGAGCGTGAACTCTTCGGGTCTCCAACTGGCCGACCTGGCGGCTCGGCCCGTTGGCCTGCACAGCATGAGACCAAGCCAGTCCAATCGCGCGTTTGATGTCCTTCGCCCCAAACTGAAGGCTCTGAAGGCGTTCCCCTGAAAGCAGAAGGGCCCCCGAGAAACCCCAGGAGCCCAACGCCGACCGAGAAAAGCCCAGTCCATTTAATTCAACGATACTCCGAGGGCCGAATTCGTCAAGAAAATTCTCGTTTTGTTCCATTGACTCGCGGGGCGTTTGGAGTCCGCGAGGTCCGGCTCGCCCGCATCAGAAGCCTTGCGTCGTCTGGCTTCGGCGGTCAAAACCAGCCGGAAACAACGCGAGGCGCGCCACATGGCCGACGACTACAGCTTCCCCAAGGGCGACCTGATGAAGGGCAAGAAGGCCCTGATCACCGGGGTGGCGAACCACAATTCGATCGCCTGGGGCATCGCCTCGCAGCTGGCGGCCCAGGGCGCGGAGCTGGCCTTCGCCTACATGCCGGACATGGAAAAGCGCGTCCGGCCGCTGGGCGAGAGCATCGGGGTCAAGACCTTCGTGCCGATGGAGGTCACCGATGACGCCTCGATGGACGCCGCCTTCGCCCAGATTGAAAAGGAAATGGGCGCGCTCGACGCCTTCCTCCATTCGATCGCCTTCGCCAACAAGGATGAACTGAAGGGCTCGTTTGTCGAGAACACCACCCGCGAGGGCTTCCTGCGGGCGATGAACATCTCGGCCTTCAGCTTCGTCGACTGCGCCAAACGCGCGTCGGCGCTGATGCCGAATGGCGGGTCGATGGTCACCATGACCTATCTCGGCGCCGAGCGGGTCATCCCCAATTACAACACCATGGGCGTGGCCAAGGCCGCGCTGGAGGCCGCGACCCGCTATATCGCCCGCGACCTGGGGCCCAGGGGCATCCGGGCCAACGCCATCTCGGCCGGGGCCATGCGCACCCTGTCGCTGGCCGGCATCTCGGGCGGCCGGGGCATGATCAGCCAGGGCCGCGCCTTCAGCGCCCTGAAGGAGGACACCTCGATGGAGGGGGTCGCCGGGGCGGCGCTGTGGCTGCTGTCGGATCTGGGCCGTTCGACCACGGGCGAGGTGGTCCACGTCGACGCGGGCTTCCACATGATCGGCCTGCCGGACGGCGAGCCCGCCGAGGGCTGAGCTCCGCCGGCCCGGCGACTCAGGGGGCGTAGGCCCGCATGAAGACCCGCACCGCTTCGGTGGCGATCGCCTCGACTTCGTCCTCGGCCAGGTCGGGGGCGATGTTGAGCAGCGCCTTGGTCTGGCGGTGGCCCAGCACCATGCCGCCGAAGAACTCCGCCGCCTGCAGCGGATGGTCGATACGCAGCCGTCCAGCCAGGGTCTCGACTTCCAGGAACCGGGCCAGCTGGGCGCGTGAATGTTTGGGCCCGGCCTCGAACACCTCGCGGGCGAGCTCGGGCATCTCGCCAGAGCCCTGGATCGTCACCCGCATCAGGGCGTAGCTGCGATTGTTGACCACCGACAACAGGGTCCTGGCATAGGCCGTGAGGGTTTCTTCCGGCCGATCCTCGGCCCCGGCCTCGCGCAGGGGCGCGGTAATGCTGTTGACGCGCCGCTCGACCAGGGCCCGGACCAGTTCGGCCTTGCAGCCATAGTGGTTGTAGACCGTCTGTTTCGAGACCCTGGCCCGGCGGGCGATCTCCTCCATCGGCGCGGACAGGCCCCGTTCGCCCAGCACCTCGGAGGCGGCGTCGAGGATGGCTTCGCTCTTGGCGACGTCGATCTGTCCGACGAGACGGGGCATGTCAGTGGCCTCCGCCGGCGCCGGGCGCCGGTTGTGGGGTCCTCGCGGGACTGGCGAACATGGCCAGCACGGCCGCCGCCGCCAGCCCGACGGCCAGCATGGCGAAGGCGTCGCCGAAGGCCATCACCGCCGCGTCCCGATGCAGCAGCATGCTGAAGGCCTTGCGCCCGGCGCCCTCGGGGTCGGCGACGCCCAGCTGCGCCATCCGGGCGGTCAGGCCGGCGATCATCGCCTGGCTCTGGGCGCTGGCGCTGCTGACGGCGGTGGACAGGTCCATGAAATGGCGGGCGGTCTGCTGGGTCAGGGCCGTGGACAGGAAGGCCAGGCCCAGGGCGCCGCCAACGTTGCGGGTCAGGTTCACCAGGGCCGAGGCGTCCTTCATCATCGAGATCGGGATGGTGCTGACGGTCATCTGCTGGCTGGCGATCATGGCGATCATCACCCCCGCGGCGCGGATGGCCTGCAGCAGGGCGAACTCCGCGAACCCCCAGTTGGCGGTCACCGCGTGGCCCAGGCCGGTCCCGTAGGCGGCGAGGCCGAAGCCGACCACCATGCCGATCCGCGGGTCGAACTTGCGCACGATGCCGCCGGCGATGGGGCCGGTCAGGAACATGGTCAGGCCGGAGATCAGCATGGTCGTGCCGGTCTCGGCCGCCGAGTAACGACGGATCTGGGCCAGGAACAGCGGCAGCACGAAGGTGCCGCCATAGAGGCTCATGCCCGAGACCAGGGTCATGATGATGCCGAGCGTGAAGTTGCGGTCCCTGAACGGCTTCAGCGACACGATGGGCTGGTAATAGGTCAGCTGTCGCCAGATGAAGGCGCTGAAGGTCACCACGCCCAGCACGGTCAGCCACAGGATGGCGTCGTCCTGGAACCAGCTGTTCTCGGAGCCCTCCTCGATCACGTACTGGATGCTCAGCAGGCCGATCGCCATCGCCGCCAGCCCCCACCAGTCGACGCCCCTGGCCAGCCGCGGGTCGCCCTTGTCGAAGTCGGCGTAGCGCCAGACCAGGAACAGGGCCAGCAGGCCCGGCGGCACATTGACGAAGAACAGCCAGCGCCAGCTGGTCAGCTCGGTCAGATGGCCGCCCAGGGTCGGTCCCACGGTCGGCGCCAGGGTCACGATCAGGCCGACGACGACATTGGCGGTCACGCGGCGCTCGGGCGGAAAGACGGTGAAGGCGGTCGAGAACACGGCCGGGATCATCGCCCCGCCGGCCAGCCCCTGAATGGCCCGCATGACGATCATCGCCTCGATGCTGCTCGTCAGGCCGGTGCCGATGCTGCTGACGATGAAGGCGATGCAGGCGCCCATGAAGAACTTCTGCGTCCCCCACATCCGGCTCAGATAGGCCGTGAGCGGCATGATCACGACCTCGGCCAGCAGGTAGACGGTCTGGACCCAGCTCATCTCGTCGGTGCTGGCGCCCACGCCGGCCTGGATCTGCCCAAGTGAGGCGGCCACGACCTGGATGTCGAGAATGGCCATGAACTGGCCGATGATCATCCCGCCGAAGCCGAGGAAGACCATGTACCAGGGCATGACGGAGCCGTCCGCCTTGACCAGGCCGCTGACCGGCTGGACGGCTTTGACGCCGGTCATCGGCAGGGCCGCGTCGGTCATGGCGCGGCGCGCCTAGTGGGACTCGCCGCGGCGCGCCAGCTGGGCGCTCCCGGCGGCGGACTCGGCGAACGACAGGCCGCTCCTGTCGCGCACATCGACCTTCACGCTGACCGACAGGCCGGGCCTCAGTCCGCCGCCGAACCGCGCGTCGCGGTCGATGACGATGCGCACGGGAACGCGCTGGGTGACCTTGGTGAAGTTGCCCACGGCGTTCTCGACCGGGATCAGCGCGAACTCCTGGCCGGTGGCCGGGGCGAAGCTCTGGACACGGCCGGTGATCGTCTCGTCCCCGAAGGCGTCGGCGTGCACCTGGACCCGCTGGCCAATGCGCAGGCGGGCCATCTGGGTTTCCTTGAAGTTGGCGACGATGAAGGTCTGGCCCAACGGGACCACGCTCATCAGGGCCATGCCGGGCTGCACCAGCTGGCCGGGCCGCACCGACCGGGCGCCGACGACGCCGGCGGCCGGGGCGCGGATGATGGTCCGCTCCAGATCCAGCCGGGCCTGCTCGACGGCGGCGCGCGCGGCGGCGACCTGGGCGACCGTCTGGGCCCGGGCGGAGCCCAGCGATTCGGCCGCGCGCCGCTCGGCCTCGAGCGCGGCCTGGGCCTGGGCCACGGAGGCGGCCGACTGGGCCGTTCCGGCGCGGACGGTGGACAGTTTCTGGTCCGAGACCCAGCCCTTGGCGGCCAGGTCGTCGTACCGTCGAAGGTCGGCCTCCATCCGGCCCGCCTCGGCCTTGGCGCTGGCCACGCCGGCCGCGCGCTGGGCGATCATCGCCTGTTCCAGCGCGGCCCTGTCATCGACGGCGCTGACGGCGGCCTCGAGGGCCGCGGCGTTGGCCACGGCCTGATCGAGCCTGGCCTGGAAGGTGGTCGGGTCGATGCGGGCCACCACCTGGCCGGCCTCGACATGCTGGTTGTCGTTGACCAGCACCTCGACGACATAGCCCGCCACCTGCGGGCTGACCTGGACGGTGTCGGCCTGCACGAAGGCGTTGTCGGTCTTTTCAAAGGCCTGTTTGTCGGCCCACCAGAAGCCGGCGCCGGTCAGGATCGCCAGCCCGGCGACGGCCGCGACGATGGCCGGAATCAGATTGTTCCTGGAAATGGACGGCACCGGCTGCCCCTGAACGCGCGTGTGGAAGTTCGGACTTTGCCGCCCTGACTGTTGCCGATAGCCCCGCTGGTCCGGACCGGCAAGCGTTAAATGGACGCTCGCGTCCACAATTCAGACGCCGGCCGCGCTTTCGCCGGCGCGCGTGTCGCTGTAACCTTGCCCCGATGACCGACGTGACCACCACGCCACCGGCCCTTCGCTGGGTCGCCCTGTTCCTGGCCGCCTGCGCGGTGCTGGGCCTGTTCCTCGGTTTCCGCGACCAGATCCGCAAGAATCCGCCGGGCTGGTACACGGGCGCGGAACAGGTCGCGACGCCGCTGCCGCAGACCGGCGACAGCGCGCGGGAGGCCGTGGCCTTCGAACCCTCGGCCGCCAGCCCCGCGCCCGCCGCCGCCCCGGTCGAGAAGGCCGCCGAGGCGAAGACGACGACGCCCGCCGAGACGGCGACCGAGACCATCACGACCCCGGCGTCGAAGATCGCCCCGCCGGTCCCGACGCCGGCCCCGGCGCCGAAGCTCAAGGCCGCCGCGCCCGCGCCCAGGGCCTCGCCGTCGGCCGATCCGGTCGGCGACATCCTCGAAGGTCAGAAGCGGACGGAAGACCCCGACGCCGCGCCGGTGCCGTACTGATCATGCAAACGTTTGACGCCGATGTAATCATCGCCGGAGCCGGCATGGCCGGGGCCACCCTGGCCCTGGCGCTGAAGAGCGGCGGGCTTGAGCCGCTGCTGATCGATCCCATGCCGTTCGACACCCAGCTGGAGCCGGCCTTCGACGGCCGCTCCTGCGCGATCGCCTTTTCCTGTTTTCGCCAGTGGCGCGCGCTTGGCCTGGCCCCGCTGCTCGAACCCTACGCCCAGCGGATGGACGAGATCCTCGTCACCGACGGCCGCAGTCCGGGCGCGGCCACGCCGGGCCAGACCCCGTTCTTCCTGCATTTCGACGCGGCCGAGATCGCCGACCGGGTGGCCGGCGAGCCGCTTGGCTACATGCTGGAGAACCGTCGCACGCGCGCGGCCCTGGCCGAGGGGGTCCGGAAGGCCGGCATCACGGTGCTGGCGCCCGAGCGCGTCGTCTCGGTCGAGGTCGGGCCTGGCCGGGCGGCGGTGTCGCTGGCCAGCGGCCGGGTGCTGACCGCGCCGCTCGTCGTCGGCGCCGAGGGGCGCGGCTCGATCGTGCGCAAGGCGGCGGGCATCGAGGCGATCGGCTGGGACTATCCCCAGACCGGCGTGGTCTGCACCGTCAAGCTGGAGCACGGCCACGGCGGCGTGGCCCACGAGTATTTCCTGCCCGGCGGCCCGTTCGCCATCCTGCCGCTGACCGAGGACCGGGCCAGCCTGGTCTGGACCGAGAAACGCAGCCGGGCCGAGGCGCTCAAGGCGGCCAGCCCGGAGGCCTTCAACGCCCATCTGGTGCGTCGCTTCGGCGATTTCCTGGGCGGGATCGAGGTGATGGGGCCGGTGTTCACCTACCCCCTGTCGATCGCCATCGCCGAGAAGCTGTGCGCGCCGCGCATCGCCCTGCTCGGCGACGCCGCCCACGGGGTCCACCCGATCGCCGGCCAGGGCCTCAACCTGGGCCTCAAGGGCGCGGCGGCCCTGGCCGAGGTGCTGGTCGAGGCCCAGCGCCTGGGCGAGGACATCGGCGCCGTGGCCGTGCTGGAGCGCTACGCCGCCTGGCGGCGGTTCGACACCAACACCCTGGCGGCCGGCATGGATCTGTTCGTCTGGCTGTTCTCCAACGACAACCCGCTGATCCGGCTGGCGCGCGGCGCCGGCATGGCGGCGGTCAACCGCATCGGCCCGGCGCGGCGGTTCTTCATGCACGAGGCCGGCGGCGCGGTGGGCGATCTGCCGCGCCTGCTGCGAGGCGAGGCGCTCTGAAACCGGCCTTCTCCCGTGGGGAAAGGGCTCAGGACCCCAGGTCCCGCGCCTCCTCGGGCAGCATGATCGGCACGCCGTCGCGGATCGGGTAGGCCAGCTTGGCCGCCTTGCTGACCAGTTCGCCCTTCGCCCGGTCGTAGGTCAGGGGCGTGCGGGTCAGGGGGCAGACGAGGATCTCCAGCAGGCGCGGATCGACGTCGGTGACGGGGGGGCTGACGGGGTCGTTCATGGCGCTGCTTCTACTGCATCGACCGGGGTTCGTCATCGCCGCCGGCGGAATCGATTTCCAGCAGGGCGATCAGGGCCTGCGCCCGGTCGGCGATGGTCACCGCCTCGAGCAGGGCCTGTTTCTCCGCGGGGGCGAACGGCAGGCCCATGGCCAGGCTGTTGACCAGGGCGTCGGCCGGGGCCTGGCCGGCGGTGTCCCAGTCGATGCCCAGGCCGCGCCGGTCGAGGTAGCGGCCGAGCGCCTTGAGGAACCGCGGGCGGTCGATGACGGGCGGCCGCTCGTGCTGGCGCAGGTCGTCCTCGAAGGCCGCGAACCGGGCCCGGACCTGGCGATAGGGCGAGCCGACCGGCAGCTCCTCGCCCAGTTCGAAGCGGCAGACCCCGGTCAGGGTGATCATGTAGCGGCCGTCGGGAGTCTCGGCGAAACTGGTGATCTTGCCCACGCAGCCGATCGGGGCCAGGGCCGGCCGCTCGGGATCGCCGCCGCGCGTCTGGACCATGCCGATCAGCCGGTCGCCGGCCATGGCGTCGTCGATCATGTTCAGATAGCGCGGCTCGAAGATGTTCAGCGGCAGCTGGCCGCCCGGCAGCAGCGTCGCCCCGTCCAGCGGAAACACGGGAACGGCCTGGGGCAGATCGACCGCCTTGCGATATCCCGTGACCATGGCGCGCTCCTAGCTGAACAGAATGGCCGACAATCGCCGCCGGCCCTGTTTGGCGACCTCCGAATTGAAGCCCGCGGCTTCGAACACCGTCAGCAGCTGCTTGCGGGCGGCCTGGTCATTCCAGTCCTGGTCGCGGGCGATGATCGTCAGCAGCGCGTCCGCCGCCTCGTCCAGACGGCCCTGTCCGGCCAGGGCGCCGGCCAGGTCGAAACGGGCCTGATGGTCGTCGGGATCGGCGGCCAGCGCCGCCTCGAACGGGGCGGTCTCGCCGGCCGCGCCCTCGGCGAGGGCGAGCGCCGCGCGGGCCGCGTCGAGGTCGGCGTCCTTGGCCCCGTCGGGCGCCATGGCGACCACCTCGGCCGCGCGCTCATAGTCGCCGCCGGCGATATAGCAGCGGGCCAGGCCGCCGATGGCCGCGACATTGGCCGGATCCATTCGCAGCACGGTGGCGTAGCCCTGGGCCGCGCCGCCCATGTCGCCCAGCGCCATCGACTCACGGGCCTGGGCCAACGCCTCGTCGATCTCCGAGGCCGGCGGCGGGCCGACCAGCTTCTCGACAAAGGCCTTCACCTGGCTGTCGGGCAGGGCGCCCATGAAGCCATCGACCGGCTGGCCGTTCACGAAGGCGTAGACCGTGGGGATCGACTTGACCTGCAGCTGGCCGGCGTAGGCCGGGTTCCTGTCGACATCGATCTTGACCAGCTTCACCGCGCCGTTCATCGCCGTGACGGCCTTTTCCAGCGCCGGGGTCAGCTGGCGGCAGGGGCCGCACCAGGTGGCCCAGAACTCGACGATCACCGGCGTGGTCTTCGACGCCTCGATGACGTCGGCCATGAAGCCGGCGTCCGAGCCCTCCTTGATGATGTCGCCGGCCGCCGCCGCGTTGTTGGCCTTGGGGGCCAGGCCCTCTCCGATCAGGGTCATGTCTTCCGTCCCATGTGCGGGGCGCCGCCCCGCGTTCAAACGCTTGTCCGCCAAGATGGTCGCAGCGGGTTCGTGGTTCAATCGCGCAATCCGTTCCGGGCGCCCCTGCCACTCGTCATGGCCCGGCTTGTCCGGGCCACCCATGCGTGGAGAGCCAGCCGATCACCCGCGCGGTCCCGCGACGCGCGGTGTCCATGGGTGGCCCGAACAAGTCGGGCCATGACGGCGGAGGAGGACATCACCCCTCAACCACCCGCATCGCCGCGAAATCGACGATCAGCGGTTCGACCCCCACGGCCGCCAGGAACCGGCGCAAGCCGTCTTGCGACACGGCCGTGGTCGCGGTGTTGGTCAGGGGGTGGAAATTGACCGGGTCGGCCCGCGCCAGGGCCGCGTCGAGCACGAACCGCACGCGGTGATCGCCGTCGTTGATCAGGCCGAAGGCGGTCACCGAGCCGGGCGTCACGCCCAGCGTCTCCTCCATCAGCGCCGCGTTGCCGAACGACAGCCGCGCCGAGCCGATCACGTGATGCAGGGTCTTGAGGTCGATCACCGTCTCGCCCAGCGCCGAGATCAGCCACAGCTGGCCCTTCGCGTCCTTGAGGAACAGGTTCTTGCTGTGGCCGCCAGGCAGGGCGGCCTTGATCTCGTCCCCCTCGCCGACCCGGAACACGGCCGGATGGTCGAGCGTCGCATGGGCGATGCCGTGGGCGTCGAGGAGGGCGAAAAGGTCGGCTCTGGTCTTCATGCCCTCCCGCATACTCAAACCAAGGCGCTTGCGGAACCGCTTCCCGCGCGCGACAGGATCGGGCGAGGACCAACCGGAGAGGCCGCCATGCTTCTGGAGTGCTACCCGACCAGCCAGCGCCCGCCCGATATCGTGCCGGGCCGGCCGCAGCGGGCCTGGATGGACGCCTTCGCCGAGCGTCACCCCTATCGCTGCCTGCCGCTGTCGATGGCCAACAGCTCGGGCTGGGAGATCCTCTGTCCGGTGGGTTTCACCATCGAATGGACCGGCGGGGCGCACCAGGACTGCATCACCTTCACGCCCGACCACGGCCATCCGGACTTCCACGATTTCGCCAAGAGCCACTTCTCGCGCGGCATCGTCACCTTCCATCCGGGCTATCTGTTCCGCACCCCGCCCGGCTGGTCGATGTGGGTCGGCGGCCCGCCCAACCACGTCAAGGACGGCATCCAGCCGCTGGTCGGCCTGGTCGAGACCGACTGGCTGCCGTTCCCGTTCACGATGAACTGGATGTTCACCCGGCCCGGCCGCGTGCGCTTCGAGAAGGGCGAGCCCTTCTGCTTCATCACGCTCGTGCAGGACAAAACCCTGGCCCAGGTCCAGCCGGTGACCCGCTCGCTGGCATCCAACGACGACCTGCGGGCCCAGTACGACGCCTGGTATCGCCAGCGCGAGGAGTTCAACCGCCGCCTGATGAAACAGGACCCGGACACCGTGCGCGAGGCCTGGCAGCGCTACTATTTCAAGGGCGAGCTGCCCGAACAGACCGGCCCGGCCCCCAAGGACCACGTCAACAAGCGCCGGCTGAAGGCTCCCCGCCTCGGGGTCTGAATTCAGGCGGCGGAGGCGCTTGCAAAGGGTTTGGCCCTCTGCCATAAGCCGCTCTCGATTTTCGGGACGCCCTCCAAAAGCGTCCCTGGAGCGCGGGCGTAGCTCAGTGGTAGAGCACAACCTTGCCAAGGTTGGGGTCGAGAGTTCGAATCTCTTCGCCCGCTCCAAAATTCCGCAAATGATCTGAACAACACGGCCCCGCAAGGGGCCGTCGTCGTTTGCGCGCGCCGGCGCCCTGCTCGCACCACCCCCGAAGGTGTCGAAGGTTTCGCGCCGGGGGCCGGGGTTTGAATAGTACAAACAGACATTTTGGCCGGCGGTTGTGCAAGAAAACGCAGCATTTAAATCCACAGTTCGATGCACATAAGTCGTTCAAAATATCCATACGCCATCTGAAATCCTGTAGGCGCGGAACTTTCCTAACCCTGATTTGTTATCGGGTTAGGGAGCGAACTTGAATGAGTCCTCGCAGGGCATTCTTGGTAACGGCGATCGCTCTGCTGAGCGGCCTGAGCGCGGGACACGCGGGGGCCCAGGACACGGCTGTCTACGACGGCAGCCCGAGCCGCATCGACCTGCCGGTCGACATCACGGCTTCGGTCGCCGCCGTCTGCGGCTTCGCCGTTGGCGCGGAGCCAAGCGGGAGTTATGACGGCGCTGATCTGAAGGCCGGGTTCAGCTACGACTTTCCGTTCACCCTGAACTGCAGCACGCCGCTGAGGGTGGCGATCGTATCCGACAACGGCGGCATGCTCGCGCCGGTGGCGGCGCCAACCGGCTATTCCAGGCTGGCGCCCTACGAGGTGGCGCTGCATCTGGTCGGCGACAGCCTGTCGGCGGACGGATCCTGCTCCGCCGCGTCCCTGGCGGCCGGCGCCGTCCCGGCCTGCGCCTTTATCGGGCCGGCCTCGGCCAGTCAGGGCCTGCGGCTCGGGGGGCCCTCCCATGCGCCGGGCTCCTACCTCCGCGTCAGCGCCCCGGCCTACGCCGGAAGCGCGGCCCTCGTCGCCTCGACCGCCTATGTGGACCGGCTGACGATTACCCTCGCGGCATCGCTGTGAGCGGCCCGCTTCGATAAAAAAGAGAGAGAAACGCCCGTGAAAAACATTGCGATGGCGGCGAGCATCGCCGCGATCCTGAGCGCCGCCGCGGCCCTTCCCGCGACGGCCCAGACCGTCACCGGCCAGGTCACCGTGAACGGTTTCGTGGCCGCCCGCTGTTGGGCCAGCCTCGAAGGCGACACAACCTTCAGCGGCATCATCTCACTGGGCGAACTGACCCAGACCAACGGCACGCTCTCGTCGAGCCTGACGGCTTCGAACGCCGCCTCGCCTGCTGGAATGGTCGCCTTTCTCGTGGGTTGCTCGGGATCGGGCTCGACGGTGACGCTCAGCGCCACCCGCCTGTCAAACCCGGTGGAGCCGGCCCTTCCGACCTGGTCGAACGACATCGATTACACCGCCCAGATCAATATCGCCATGGCCGCCGGCGGCTTCCAGACCGTCAACTACACGACGGCGGCCACCCCGCCCGCGGCGACGGTGAGCGCCATCAGCGGTGTCTACGCGAACGCCAACAACAACTTCGAGGTCAAGGTCTTCGGTCTGACCGCCGAGAATGGCGCCTCCAGCTTCCTGGTTCCCGGCAGCTACCAGGGCATCATCTCGATTTCGGTCGCCCCGACCTCCTGACCCTCTCATACCGGAGACAACCGTGCGCAAGCTCAATCGGATCGGCCTGATCGCAGCTTTCTCTGCGCTTGGCGCGCTCGCCCTGCCGGCCGTCGAGGCGGACGCCATGACCGTCCAGCCCGTGGTGATCGACCTGCAGACCGCCGGCCGCGGAATGACCCAGGTGGTGACCGTCCAGAACACCTCGACGGTCCCGTTGCCCGTTGAACTGACGGTCGACCAACTCGCCTTCGGGCCCGAGGGCATGACCGTCACCGGCAAGGACCCGGGCGACCTGCTGGTCTTTCCAAGGGAGGCCCTGATCCGGCCCGGCCGCACCCAAGCCTTCCGCGTTCAGTATGTCGGCGATCCCGCCCTGGCCAGCAGCAAACACTACTACATGACCGTGGGGCAGTTGCCGGTCGAGATGCCGGGTGCGAACCGGGGCATCCAGGTACTGTACAATTTCCAGATTCTGGTCAGCGTCGGCCCCCGGGGCGTCAAGCCCGACCTGAAGGTCGTCTCCGCCGAGGTGGGCAGGAACGAGGCCGGATGCCCGACGCCGGTCATCACCCTGCGCAACGACTCGGCGGCTTACGGCTATCTGTCTCGCGGCAAGCTGCTGATCGTGGCACGCGACGCGTCCGGGCGCGAAGTCTATCGCCGGACCATCCCGGGACCGGAAATCCAGCAGACCATCGGCTACGGCCTGGTCACGTCCGGCCAGACCCGCCGCCTGGTCCTGCCTCTGACGCTGCCCCCGGAGACGCTGCCCACGGAGGGAGGCGCCGTTGAAGGCCGTTTTACGCCGGATCGCCGGCCCTGACCGGCGGTCCCGCGCCTGGATAGGGCTGCTCGCCTGCTGCGCCGCGGTCGGACTGGCTTCGACCGCCGCGGCGCAGCCGGCGCCGGGACCTGGCCAACGCTGGGAGGTGACGGAGCGGATCAACGTCACCGGCCGGACGGTCGTCCTGACGATCCCGGTGAAGGACGGAAACGTCTATCTGGGCGATATCGCCCTCACCATTCTCAGCGACGACCGGATCGAATTTCCGGCCCCGCGCATGATCGACCTGCTCGCCGGGACGCTGAGCCCCGCGGCGCGGGGAAACCTGATTCACGCGATTGCCGGCCGGCTGTCCGTTTCTCCCGGCGACCTCTCGGCCGCGGGCCTGGCTCTGCGATACGATGCCGCCGCCGTCGAGCTCGTCGTCACGATGCCGGTGAACCTGCGCGCCGTGCGCGCCCTGCAGGTCTCGCCGGTGGATGGCGCGCGGCTCGGCCTGTTTGACCGACCGGCCGGGTTCAGCGGTTACCTCACGGCCCGGGGATCGGTCGACTATGTCGAACAGGGGGCCGACCCTGGCCTGGCCAATCCGGTCGTCTTCCTGGACGGCGCGGCCCGCGCCGGGGGCGTGGTGCTGGAGACCCAGGCGGTCTGGCAACCTGGATCATCGGGCCGCGCCAGTGTCCAGCGCCAGGGCACGCGCCTGGTCTACGACCAGCCCGACCGGGCATTGCGCTGGACCCTGGGCGACCTGAAAACTCTGGTCCGGGGGTTCCAGTCGGCGCCCGACATCGCCGGCATCTCCATCATTCGTTCCTATGGCGTGTTGCGGCCGCAAATGTTGTCGCGACCCACGGGGCGACAAGGGTTCAGGCTGGAGCGGCCATCGACGGTCGAGGTTGTGGTCAACGGCCAGCCAGTGCGCCGCATGCGCCTCGATCGAGGCGCCTACAGCCTCAGAGACTTTCCGTTCACCCAGGGCTCCAACGATGTGCGGTTGATTATCCAGGACGACACGGGCCGCTCCGAGACCGTCCGGTTCGATATCTTCTTCGACCAGTCCCAGCTCGCCCCGGGCCTGGCCGAGTTCGCCCTTTATGCCGGCGTCAAGACCTCGCTCGGGGCCGCCGGTCCCGAATACTCACGCGACTGGGCGGTCAGCGGATACTATCGCCGCGGCATGAGCGAGCGCCTAACCGTCGGCGTCAATGCCCAGGCCGATCGACGCTCGCGACTGGCCGGGGCCGAGGCGGTGTATGCCATGCCGGCGGGGGTGGTGGCCGCCAGCCTGGCCGGGTCTGACATCGGCGGGCGCCGCGGCGGGGCCGCTCTGGTGACCTTTCAGCGCCTGATCCGGACGAGCCAGGACGGGTCGGACACGCTTCAGCTCAGCGGTGAGGCCTGGACCCGGGATTTCGCCCGGCCATCGCTCGCCGGCGGCGAGAACCCGTTCAAATACCGGCTGGGCGCGGGCTACGGTCACGCCTTCGGAGACCGGTTCTTCGCCGGACTGGATCTACGCTTCGCCAAGGCCCGCGCCGGCCAACGAGACGTCTCGAGCGCCCGGGTCAGTGGTGGCTGGCAGATAACGCCGCGGGTCAGCATGACCGGCGACGTGATGGTCGAAGACGAGCCAGGCGGCAAACGCAATGTGGCCCTGCTCCTGTCGTTGACCGCGAGGCTGGAAGACAATTCGAGCGCCCGCGCCAGCTATGACAGCCGCTACGAATCCGGGCGGCTGTCGTACCAGACCCAGCGCGGCGAGGGTGTTGGCGCTTACCACGTTTCGGTTGACGTCGAACAGTCGGCGCGGGGATCGACACTTAACGGCTCGTCGAACTATACCGCCAACCGGGTTGATCTGGGGTTGAGCCATTACACCAGCTTCGAGGGCTCGTCCGGGGATATGTCCAGGTCACGGACCTCGCTGAGGGCCGCATCGGCGATCGCCTTCGCCGACGGCGCCATTTCCATCGGGCGTCCGATCTTCGACAGCTTCGCCATCGTCACCCGGCACCCCAGTCTGGGGGAGGCCGAGGTTTTCCTGGAACCGACGCCACGGGGATATGCCGTCGGCACCGGCCGCCTGGGCACGGCGATCTGGCCCAACCTCATGTCCTACGCCGAGCGTACGATCACCATCGACGCGCCGGGCGCGGACAGCTGGACAGACCTTGGCGACGGCGGCTTCCGCGTCCTGCCGCCCTACCGCGCCGGCTACCGGCTCATGGTCGGCTCCGACTATTCGATCACGGTGTTCGGGCGGCTGTTTGATGGCGATGGAGCGCCCGTGTCACTCCTTGCGGGTCGCGCCATCGAGATGGCTCGGCCGGAGCGCGAGCCCGTACAGCTGTTCACCAATCGCGAGGGCAAGTTCGGCGTGCCCGGCCTGAAACCCGGCCATTGGCGGATCGAGATGCCGACTTATCCGGCGACCGTCTACGACATCGACATTCCAGCTTCGGTCGTCGGCATATTCCAGGCCGGCGATCTTCGGCCCGAACCCGGAGAGCATGGCCTATGACCGCACGATTCAAACAGGTCGCCGTCGCGCTGCTGATCCTGGCCGGCGCCCTCCTGACGCCCTCGACGGCGAGCGCGACGGGGAACTTCTGCAGCGTCTCCGGCGCGACCCAGGTCTCGGTCGGCAACTACAATCCCTTCGTGGGCGGAGGTCTCAACCAGGTTCCCGTCACACTCGAACTGCAGCGCTACTTCGCCTCGAGTAGCAAGAGGACCCAGAAGGTCAATTTCTATCTGGTCCGGGCATCGAGCGGCATGACGGGCCTGGAAGTGAGCTATCAGGGCGCCAGCGTGCTCTACACGCCCCCCGCGGCCCCTGTTCTTTCGACCTCGAATCCACGCTCCGGGACCGTGGACTACAATTTCGGCAATGCCAAACAGCCGAACACGGTCCAGATCTCCCTGGTCGTCACCTTGCCGCCCGGCCTGGATCTGCCGGCCGGCGAGCCGATCGTGTTCGACATGGTCTATGTCTGCACGGGTGTTGGCGGCCTGAATTCGGTCAGCACGCCCACGACGCTGGCGGACGCCGTCACCCTGAACGTCAATGTGCTGAGCGCGCTCCAGGCGAGCTACGCGGGGCCGCCGCTGAACTTCGGCGAGATCGGCGCGATATCCGACGCCGAGGCGCCGACCCACGTCGTGGAAGGCGACATCCGGGTGGCGAGCTCGGGCCCCTACACCGTTTCCATGACGGCGGCCAACGGCTACCGCATGACCTATCCGGGCGGAAACCCGGCCGTGGCGGCTCAACGGATCGGGTACTCCATCGGCTTCCTGGGCCAGACGCTCAGCAACGCCGATCCGTCGATGGCCCTGGTGATCTGCAAAAGGGCGGGGGTCGGGGGGGAGTTGCTGCCGATCACCGCGACGCTTCAGGA
Source organism: Caulobacter sp. (assembly GCA_030645575.1). Taxonomy (GTDB): domain Bacteria; phylum Pseudomonadota; class Alphaproteobacteria; order Caulobacterales; family Caulobacteraceae; genus Caulobacter. The sequence continues at coordinate 38,307 of JAUSMJ010000048.1, forward strand.
CGGCGGCGGCGGCAAAGCGCCCTCTCCGGTCTACAAGGACGTGTTGACCGTCACCATCACGCCCGCGGTCTATTGGTACGAACTCTCTGGCGTGGATTGCTCGGGCCTGTGACGCTGACGGGCGGCCTCCCGTCTCTCGCTGGTCGGGGAACACGTACGGATTGCCGCGCAATCCGAACATGTCCCCTGGCGCGCCCCGCCGCATGGCGTCGCACCCGTGCCGGATTGAAACGCTTTTTTTGTAACTCGCACCGATACTCATGCCGGCTGTATCCTCAGAATGGGGAGTGGGGGCGTGTTCAAAGTCATCTCGTGTCTCGTTAACGAGCACGACTACAAGATGGTGATCGTCGCGGGGGTGGTTTGCCTCTGCGCGTCGCTGACCGCCTTCCGGCTCTATTCCCGGATGAACGGCGCGCGAGGTCTGGTGCGCGGCGCCTGGCTGTTGCTGACCGCGCTGGTCGCCGGCTCGGGGGTCTGGGCCACCCACTTCCTCGCCATGCTGGCCTACGACCCCGGGTTCAAGACCGGCTATTCGCCGACCGGCACGATGCTGTCGCTGATGATCGCGGTGCTGTTCATGGCCGCCGGCTTCTTCGCCGCCACCGCCAACCGCGACATCGGCAACAAGCTGGCCGGCGGCCTGCTGATCGGCCTGGGCATCGGCGCCATGCATTTCACCGGCATGTCCTCGTTCGTCACCCAGGGGACGATCGTCTGGGAGGCGGCGATCATCGGCGCGGCCGTGGTGCTGGGCGTGATCGGCTCGACCCTGGCCCTGATCGCCGCCGACAACGCCCGTGGCTTCCCGCGCCAGATCCTCGCCGGCGTTATCCTGACGCTGGCGGTCTGCGCGCTGCACTTCACCGCCATGGGCGCGATCACCATCGTGCCGGACGCCACCGTGGTGGTGCCCGACCAGCTGTTCTCCGGCGGGGTCATGACCCTGGCCGTGGCCACCATCACCGGCCTGATCATCCTGGGCGGCCTGGGCGCGGTGCTCATCGAGTCGGCCACCAGCCAGTCGGCCCTGGGCCGCATCCGCACCCTGGCCAACGCCGCCTATGAAGGCATCGTGGTGATCCAGAACGGGGTCATCAAGGACGCCAACGCCGCCTTCTGCGACCTGGCCGGGGCTAGGCTGGAGGCGCTGCTCGGCACGCCCTTCAGCCTGGACCTGCTGGCGTTCGACGACGACCTGGGGGTGTGCACCGACGCCGAGCGCCGCGAGGGCCGGATGCGCCCGCTGAACGGCGGCGAGGCCGTGCCCGTCGAGGTGTTCGCCCGCGTCATGGACGACGGCGCCCGGGCCGAGACTCGCGGCCTGACCGTGCTGGCCATCCGCGACCTGCGCGAGCGCCGCTCGGCCGAGGAGAAGATCCGCTATCTGGCCGAGCACGACGGCCTGACCGGCCTGCCCAATCGCAACGCCCTGAAGGCCCGGCTGGCGGCCGCGCTCGACCGGGTCGAGGCCTCGGGCGAAACGCTGGCCCTGGTCTGCGTCGATCTCGACCACTTCAAGGAAGCCAACGACCTGCACGGCCATGTCGCCGGCGACGCGGTGCTGGTCGAGGCCGCCCGGCGGCTGCAGAACAGCGTGTCGGCGCCGTCCTTCGCCGCGCGGCTCGGCGGCGACGAGTTCGTCGTCGTCCAGATCACCGACCAGGACCAGCCGACCGCCGCCGCCGAGCTGGCCGGCCAACTGCTGGAGGCGCTCAAGGAAGGCATGACCTTCGAGGGCCAGGACCTGGCCATGGCCGCCAGCCTGGGCGTGTCGCTCTATCCCGACGATGGCCGCACGGGCGAGGCCCTGCTGGCCAACGCCGACATGGCCCTCTACCGCGCCAAGGAGAACGGCCGCGGGGCCTATCGCTTCTTCAAGCGCGAGATGGACGAGACTATCCGCGAGCGGCGCAACCTGGCCCGCGAGCTGCGCCAGGCGATCATCGACGAGGACCTGGTGGTCCACTACCAGCCGCAGGCCCGGGCCAGCGACGGCGAGATCCTCGGCTTCGAGGCCCTGGTCCGCTGGCGCCACCCGGTGCGCGGCATGATCCCGCCGCTGGACTTCATTCCGCTGGCCGAGGAGACCGGTCTGATCCTGCCGCTCGGCGAGTGGGTGCTGCGCAAGTCCTGCGTCGAGGCCGCCGCCTGGGACAAGCCGCTGAGCATCGCGGTCAACCTGTCGCCGCTGCAGCTGAACCAGCCCAACCTCGCCCAGCTGGTCCACGAGATCCTCATCGAGACCGGGCTGTCGCCGATGCGGCTGGAGCTGGAGGTCACCGAGAGCGCGCTGTTCAAGGACTACCAGCGGGCGCTGGACAACCTGCGCCGGCTCAAGGCCCTGGGCGTGCGGATCGCCATGGACGACTTCGGCACCGGCTTCTCCTCGCTGTCGACGCTGCAGTCCTTCCCGTTCGACAAGATCAAGGTCGACAAGAGCTTCGTCGAGAACATCCACCGCGACGCGCGCGCCACGGTGATCGTCAAGGCCGTGCTTGGCCTGGGCCGCAGCCTGGACATCCCGGTCGTGGCCGAGGGGGTCGAGACCGACGAGCAGCTGCAGTTCCTGCGCGGCGAGGACTGCGCCGAGGTGCAGGGCTACGCCATTGGCCGCCCAGCCCCGGCCGATACGCTCGGCGCCTGGACCAACGCCCTGCCGGCCGGGCTGATCACCGCGACCCTGGCCGACGCCCCAACCCGCGCCCGCCGGCGCAGCAAGGCGGCCTAGCGCCACGCAACCCGGAGTTGGCCGGGACGGCTAACTATGTTCTACTCTTGTTCACGCCGCTCTCCGGCGAAGGAACAAGATCGGATGTCCGCCATCGACCCTTCGGGCGACGAACCCGTTCATCTCCGCGAGGATGCGGACACGGGCGACCGGTTGCTGATCTACGCGACCGGCAAGGGGCTCCATATTGAACTGCGGTATGTCGGCGACGCCCTGTGGATGACCCAGGCGCAGATGGCGGAACTGTTCGGCCGGGACGTCTCGGTGATCTCTCGCCATATCGCCAATGTGCTCGAGGAGGGTGAGCTTGGCGAGGAAGGCAATTTGCAGTTTGTGCAAATTGCTCGCTCCACCAAACCAGTGGCGATCTACGGCCTCGATATGATCATCTCGGTCGGCTACCGGGTCAGTTCCGCCCAGGCCACGCTGTTCCGGAAATGGGCCACTGGCGTCCTCGTCAGGTTTGCGACGAAGGGCTTTGTTGTCGATGCCGACCGTTTGAAGGACGGAGGCGATCAGGACCGGATCGCCGAACTTCGCGAGACGATTCGCGATATCCGTTCCGCCGAGGCCAACGTCTACGCGGAACTCAGACGCATCTGCGCGATGTGTCAGGACTATGATCCGCGATCAGACGACGCGCGCGAGTTTTATCGCCAGACGCAGGCCAAGCTCTTCTATGCGGTGGTGAACCACACCCCGTCAGAGCTTCTGATGGAGCGCGTGGACGCTTCTGCTCCCAACATGGGATTGCAGGCCTGGGCCAAGGACGGGATCCGGCAGCAGGACGCGGTCGTGGCGAAGAACTACCTCGCGCCGGCCGAACTCAGGGAGCTGAACAGGCTCACGACGATCCTGTTGGACATTTTCGAAGACCAGCTCGAGGTCGGGCGGCTCACGACGATGGCGCGGGCGTCGAAACTGCTGGAACAACAGCTTCAGGGCCTTGGTCGCCTGGTCTTGCGGGGCGGAGGTCAGGTGGCGCACCAGGCCGCCGAAGCCAGGGCGAAGTCCGAGTACAGGCGCTTTGACGAACTTCGTCGGGCCCTGCGCAAAGCCCGCGCCGACGAAGAGATCGCGGCCCTGAAGCAAAGCGAAAAAGACCTTCCCAAGAGCCGCGGGAAGAAAACCTAACCCCGCCGCAAGCTTCCCAGCACGCCGCGCAGCAGTTCGCGGCCGACCTGGCTGGCGATCGAGCGGACCAGGGTCTTGCCGAAGGCTTCGCCCATGCTCTGGCGGTTCGAGGCGCGGGCGCGCGGGGCGGGGCGGCTGTCGTAGCGATCGCGCCGGGCCCGCTCGCGTTCCCAGTCCTTTTCCTCGGCGGCGCGGCGCCTGTCCGCCTCGGCCATGGCGGCGGCGTCCTCGGCCTGGCGGGCGGCCAGACCCGCGCGGGCCTTCAGACTCTCGAAGGCCGACTCGCGATCCAGCGCCGTGTCGTAGAGCCCGCGCACGGGGCTGGCCGCGAGGGCCGCCTGGCGCTCGGCCTGGGTCGCGGGGCCCAGCCGCGAGGCCGGCGGCCGGATCATCGTGCGGGCCGTCACCGTCGGCGCGCCGCGCTCGTCCAGCACCGACACCAACGCCTCGCCCACGCCCAGATCCTGGATCGCCGCGGCGGTGTCGAAGGCCGGGTTGACGCGGAACGAGGCCGCCGCCGCCCGCAGACCCTTCTGCTCGGCCGGGGTATAGGCGCGCAGGGCGTGCTGGAAGCGATTGCCCAGCTGCGCCAGCACGGTCTCGGGAATGTCGGCCGGGTTCTGGGTGACGAAAAACACCCCCACGCCCTTGGAGCGGATCAGCCGCACCACCTGCTCGACCTTTTCCAGCAGGGCCCTGGGCGCGTCGCGGAACAGCAGATGAGCCTCGTCGAAGAAGAACACCAGGCGCGGCTTCTCCGGATCGCCGATCTCCGGCAGGTCCTCGAACAGTTCCGACAGCAGCCACAGCAGGAAGGTGGCGTAGAGGCGCGGGCTCTGGATCAGCCGGTCGGCGGCCAGGATGCTGACCACGCCCCGGCCCGAGCCATCGACCCGCATCAGGTCCGACAGGGCCAGCGCCGGCTCGCCGAACAGGTTGGCCCCGCCCTGGGTCTCCAGCACCAGCAGCCCGCGCTGGATCGTGCCGACCGTGGCCGCCGAGACGTTGCCGTATTCGGCGTCGATGCTCTTCTCGTTCTCGGCGACATATTTCAGCGCCGCCTGCAGGTCCTTGAGGTCGAGCAGCAGCAGGCCCTCGGCGTCGGCCACCTTGAAGACGATGTTGAGCACGCCTTCCTGCACATCGTTGAGCTCGAGCATCCGGGCCAGCAGCAGCGGACCCATCTCCGAGACCGTGGTCCGCACCGGATGTCCCTGCTCCCCGAACAGGTCCCAGAACACCGTCGGCGGGGCCGCTGGCGTCAGGGTCAGGTTCATGCCCTGGGCCCGGGACAGCAGCTTCTCGTTCGGCGCGCCCGGCTGGCAGATGCCCGACAGGTCGCCCTTCACGTCGGCCGCGAACACCGGCACGCCGGCGTCGGACAGGGCCTGGGCGAGGATCTGCAGGGTCACGGTCTTGCCGGTCCCGGTGGCGCCGGCGACCATGCCGTGGCGGTTGGCACGGTCCAGCCGCAGGGTCTCGGGCTTGTCGGAGAAGCCGACGAAAAGCGTTCCGGGATCGCTGGCGCCGTCCATTGTTCGTCTCCTCGCGCGTGACGATTCAGGCTACAGGGCTGGCCCCCGCTTCGCCAAGCGGCGCATTGACGGGCGGCGACGCTGACCCGAGACTCCGCCCTGGAATTGGGAGACAGCGCATGGCCCGGACGCCCGCGAACAAGGCCGCCACCCCGCCCGCGCCCGCGGCGCCGGCCCATCCCGTCGCCACGCCCGTGCGGCCGGAGGGCATCGGCCGCAACGCCCTGGTCATCCTGGCCGTGATCGCCTCCGCCGCCGCCCTGTACTGGATGCGCGACATCCTCACCCCGCTGGCCCTGGCCATGTTCCTGGCGATCATGATCGACAGTTTCGCGCGCCGGCTGGAGCATCACTGGCCGCGGTTGCCCGACAGCGTCTCGCTGCTGGTGGCGATCGTCCTGTCGCTGCTGATCTTCGGCGTGACGCTGGTCGTGGTGGCCGACCGGGCGGGCGGGTTCATCGGCCAGCTGGTCGGCTACGGGCCCAAGATAGACGACCTGATCGCCCGGCTCGCCGCCATGGTGGGATTCCAGACGCCCCCTCCGTTGACCCAGATGGTCGATGATCTGAACCCGGCGAAATATGTCGGCCAGGTCGCCCAGGGCCTGCAGGGCGTCGTCTCCGACGCCGTCTTCGTGCTGATCTACCTGGGCTTCATCATCGCCTCGCGGCGCGGCTTCAAGCGCAAGATCGTGGCCCTGTTTCCGCACAACCAGGAACGCACCGACGCGCTGGAGATCTTCAACCGGATCCGGTTCGGGGTGGAGCGCTACCTCTGGGTCCAGACGATCACGGGCCTGATGATCGGCGGCGGATCCTGGCTGGCGATGACCGCCGTGGGCCTCGACAACGCCCTGTTCTGGGCCTTCCTGATCTTTCTGGCGTCCTACATCCCGATCATCGGCGGCTTCATCGGCATCGTCTTTCCCGCGCTGTTCGGCCTGGTCCAGTTCGAGACCCTCTGGCAGGGGTTCGTGCTGCTGGGCGTGCTGTACGCAATCCAGTTCGTCGTCGGCAACATCGTCACCCCGCGCATGCAGGGCGACAGCCTGAACATCGACCCGGTGGTGGTCCTGCTGGCGCTGGCGCTGTGGGGCGCGCTCTGGGGCCTGCCGGGTATGTTCCTGTCCACGCCGCTGGCGGTGATGGCGATGATCATCTTGGCCGAGTTCGAGGGGTCGCGCTGGGTCGCCATCCTGATGTCGGAGAACGGCGACCCCCAGGGGATCGACGAGGGCGGCCGTCACCGCCGCGGGAGCGGGCGTTTCGGCAAGGCCGACGGCGCCTCTTGAAACGCCGGGAACGACTCCTATCTGTTGATTGTCCGGTCGCATCCCCCCCGCCGCCGGACCGGTCCGCGCCCTTCCTCCCCCCGAAAGCGGCGCCCCGAGCAGTGGTTATCCCGCCCCTCCCCCCGGCGAGGATGACGAAAAGCGCCGCCGGATCCCCTCCGGCGGCGTATTCGTTTCCGGAGGGCTTCGACGGCCCACGAAAAGTTCTTGCTCGCGAAGGCGCGTGGCGGTTGATCGGCGCCCCAAGCGGTCTAGGCTGATCGCGATCCTGATCGAAACTTTCCGCGCGATCAGGCTAAAAGGGCCTTCCAAGTCACATCCCTTGAACGCGTCCTGATCGCCTGACCCCTCGCGGTCGGCCCCGGGGCGTCTCGAAGGGACAATCCTACGGGGATACTCGATGAAGGGCGCAAGCCTTCACCCGGCCGCGCCGGGGTTTGATTCCGACAGTCTCGCCGCCGCCTTCGCCAGGGCGCTGGGCCACAAGTCCGGGACGCCCGGCGGCGCCGAGGCGGCGTTCATCGCCCAGATCCACCGGGACCTGTCCGTCGAGGAACTGCCGGACGCGAGCATCGACGACCTGGGCGCCGCCTTCGCCGAGCTGTGGCGGTTCGGCGAGGCGCTGGAGGGCGAGAGCCCGACGATCCGCCTGCGCCGCTGGACCACCGCCGGCGGCGGCGATCTCGGCCGCGACCTGCTCGAGATCGTCCAGCCCGACCGACCGTTCCTGGTCGATTCCATCATGGGCGAGATCGTCGAGGCCGGCTTCCCCGTCCGGGCCATGTTCCACCCGCTGATCGAACGGGGCGGGCGGCGGCTGTCGGTCATCCAGATCCATCTCGACCCGGTCGGCGAGGACCGCGCCGAGGCCCTGGTCGAGGGCGTGACGGCGGCGCTGACCGACGTGCAGATGGCGGTCGCCGACTTCGCCGCCATGCAGGCGTTGATGCGCGACACCATCGGCGAACTGTCGGGGGCGCCGGCCCCGGTGTCGGCCGAGGCGCGGGCGGAGGATCTGGCCTTCCTCGACTGGCTGGAGCGCGACAGCTTCGTGTTCCTCGGGGCCCGGGTCTACGACTATCCGCGGACCGACGCGGGCGATTACGCCGCCGAGGAGCCCGTCTATCGCCCGGAAGACAGCCTGGGCGTCCTGCGCGACCAGGAGCGCCGCGTGCTTCGCCGCACCAGCGAGCCGGCCATCCTGTCCAAGCAGCTGCGCCGCTATCTGGAGACCGACTCGCCGCTGATCGTGGCCAAGTCGAACCTGCGCTCGCGCGTCCACCGCCGCGCCTACATGGACTACGTCGGGGTCAAGCGGTACGGCGCGGACGGCAAGCCGTCGGGCGAGGTCCGGTTCGTCGGCCTGTTCACCGCCGAGGCCTATGACGCCCCGGCCAGGGACGTGCCGCTGATCCGGCGCAAGGTCGCCAACGTGCTCGCCCGGGCCGGGGTCTCGGCCGGCGGCCACAATGACAAGCGCCTGCGCAACATTCTCGAGACCTGGCCGCGCGACGAGCTGTTCCAGACGCCGGAGGACGAACTGCTGGTGCTGGCGCTTGGCGTGCTGCACCTGTTCGACCGGCCGCGCGTGCGGCTGTTCGCCCGCCGCGACCCGTTCGCCCGGTTCATCTCGGTGCTGCTGTTCGTGCCGCGCGAGCGCTATGATTCCGGCGTGCGCGAAAAGGCTGGCCGGATCCTGGCCGAGGCCTTCCAGGGCCGCATCTCGGCCTATTATCCCAGCTTCTCGGACGCGCCGCTGGCGCGGGTGCACTTCATCCTGGGCGTCGATCCGGGCCGGCACGTCGATCCTGACCTGACCATGGTCGAGGCCGACATCGCCGAGGCGGCCCGCACCTGGAGCGACCGCTTCGAGGCGGCCGTCCGCGCCGCCCCGCCGCCGGCCGGCGTGGCCGCCACCCTGGCGCGCTGGTCCGGCGGGTTCAGCAGCGGTTATCGCGAATTCTATCCGGCCGAGGAGGCGCTGACCGACCTGGCCGAAATCGAGGCCATGGGCGGCGAGGATTTCCGCACCCGCGCGTTCCGCGTGGTCGGCGACACGGCCACCCGCTTCCGCTTCAAGGTCTATCGCAGGGGCGGGGCCGCCCCCCTGGCGGACGTCATGCCGATCCTCGAGCACATGGGCCTCAAGGCCCTGATCGAGGACGCCTTCGAACTGTCGCCCCTGACCGCCGCCGGCGAGCGCGAAGCGGTCTGGGTGCACGAATTCCTGCTCGAGGACCAGCAGGGCGAGCACCTGGTGTTCACCGATGTGCAGGACGCCTTCGAGGCGGCCTTCACCGCCGTCTGGACGGGCCGCACCGAGAGCGACGGCTTCAACCGGCTGGTGCTTGAGCTGGGCGTGTCCTGGCGCGAGGCGGCGCTGATCCGGGCGCTGGCGCGTTATCGCCAGCAGTCGGGCCTCGACCCCAGCCAGCTGGTGCAGGAACAGGCCCTGTCGGAACATCCGGGCGTGGCGCGGCTGATCCTCGACCTGTTCCGCATCAAGTTCGACCCGGCCATCGGCGCCGATATGAAGGGCCGCGAGACCCAGGCCGCGACCGTGATGGAGGAGGTCACCGCCGCGTTGCAGGCGGTCGATAGCCTCGACCACGACCGGGTTCTGCGCCGTCTGGCCCTGCTGGTCGGCGCGACCAAGCGGACCAACTTCTACCAGACCGCCGAGGGCGGCGGTCCCAAGCCCTACATCAGCTTCAAGATCGCCAGCCGCGAGCTGGAGGACCTGCCGGCGCCCAAACCGTTCCGCGAGATCTTCGTCTGGGCCCCGCACGTCGAGGGCGTGCATCTGCGCTTCGGGCCCGTGGCCCGCGGCGGCCTGCGCTGGTCCGACCGCCGCGACGACTTCCGCACCGAGGTGCTGGGTCTGGTCAAGGCGCAGCAGGTCAAGAACGCGGTCATCGTGCCCGTCGGCTCCAAGGGCGGCTTCTATCCCAAGCACCTGCCGCGCGGCGGAACGCCGGACGCGATCCGGGCCGAGGGCATCCGGGCCTACCGGACCTTCCTGTTCGGCCTGCTCGACATCACCGACAATATCGACGCCGACAACAATGTGGTGCGGCCGCCGGCCGTGATCGCCCACGAGGGTGACGATCCCTATCTGGTCGTGGCGGCCGACAAGGGCACGGCGACCTTCTCCGACATCGCCAACGGCGTGGCCGAGTCCTACGGCTTCTGGCTCGGCGACGCGTTCGCCTCGGGCGGCTCGGCCGGCTACGATCACAAGGTCATGGGCATCACCGCCCGCGGGGCCTGGGAAGCGGTCAAGCGCCACTTCCGCGAGGCCGGCAAGGACATCCAGACCACCGACTTCACCGTCGTCGGCGTCGGCGACATGTCAGGCGACGTGTTCGGCAACGGCATGCTGCTGAGCCGCCACATCCGGCTGATCGCGGCCTTCGACCACCGGCACATCTTCATCGATCCCAACCCCGACGCGGCGACCTCCTGGCCCGAGCGCAAGCGGATGTTCGAGCTGCCGCGCTCGTCGTGGGAGGACTACGACAAAAGCCTCATTTCGGCCGGCGGCGGGGTCTTTTCCCGCGCCCTCAAGTCGATCCCGCTGTCGCCGGAAATCCGCGCGGCGCTGGACATCAAGGCCGAGACCGTCTCGCCGGCCGAGCTGATGACCGCGATCCTCAAAGCCAGGGCCGGGCTGCTCTATCTGGGCGGCATCGGCACCTATGTGAAGGCGCGTGGCGAAAGCAACGCCGAGGCGGGCGACAAGACCAACGACGCGATCCGCGTCAACGCCGGCGATCTGCGGGTCAAGGTGGTCGGCGAGGGCGCCAACCTGGGCCTGACCCAGGCGGGCCGCATCGAGTTCGCGCGGGCGGGCGGGCGGATCAACACCGACGCCATCGACAACTCCGCCGGGGTCGACAGCTCCGACCACGAGGTCAACATCAAGATCCTCACGGGCATGGTCGAGCGCGGCGGCAAGCTGGACCGCCCGGCGCGGGACAAACTGCTGGCCTCGATGACCGACGAGGTCGGCCATCATGTGCTGGCGCACAACTACGACCAGACCCTGGCCCTGTCCCTGCTCGAACAGGACGCCGTCGCGGAAATCGAGAACCACGCCCGGTTCATGGCCGAACTGGAGTCAGCCGGCCGCCTGGACCGCAAGGTCGAGGGCCTGCCCGACGCGGCCCAGATGCTCGAGCTGGGCGCCGCCCGCAAGGGCCTGACCCGGCCGGAACTGGCCGTGCTGCTGGCCTACGGCAAGCTCGACCTGTTCGACGAGATCGTCGCCTCCAAGGCGCCGGACGATCCGGCGTTCGAGGCCACGATGGAGGCCTATTTCCCCCGGCCCCTGGCGAAGTACGCGGACGAGATGGCGCGCCATCGGCTGCGGCGCGAGATCATCGCCACGGTGATCGACAACGAGCTGATCAACATCTGCGGTCCGACCTTCCCCGCGCGCCTGCGGGCGGCGGCCGGCTGCGACACCGGCGCCCTGGTCACCGGCTTCGAGGCGGCCCGACGCATCCTGAATTTCCAGGACAGCTGGGACGCGGTGGCCGCGCTCGACGGCAAGGCGCCGGCGGAGGGCCAGCTGGCCCTGTTCCGCGCCCTGGCCCACATCATCCGCAGTCAGACCTTCTGGCTGGCCCGCCGCGCCGGACCGGGCGGGGTCAACGCCCTGACCGAACGCTACGGCCCGTCGATGACCGAGCTGCGCGGCCTGACCCCGGGCATCCTCTCGCCGTTCGAGCAGAAGGCGGTCGCCCGGCGGGCGGCGCTGTTCGTCAAGGACGGCGCGCCGGAAGCGCTGGCGGCCAGCATCGCCGCCATCCAGCCCCTGACCACGGCGGCGGAGCTGGTCGATCTGGCGAACGCCCTGGGCTGGCCGGTGGCCGGCACGGCGCGGCTGTATCACCAGGTCGGCGCGGCGTTCAGCTTCGACCGGCTGCGGGCGGCGGCGGGCGAGCGGCGCGGCGGCGACCACTTCGAACGGATGGCCGTCCGTCGTCTGATCGAGGACATGCTGGCCGAACAGGCCCAGGTCGCGCGCGCGGTGATGACCTTCGCCGGCAGCCCGGATTCGGCCATCGACAACGACGCGGCCAAGGCCACGGTGGCGTCCTGGGCCCAGATGCACTCCGGGCCTGGACGGGTCGTGCGCCGCACGATCGAGGAGATCGAACAGGCCGGCGGCGGCTGGACCTTCGCCAAGCTGACCATCGCCAACGCGGCGCTGCGCGAACTGGTGGCGGTGGCCGGGAAGTAGGTTGCGTGGTTCGACACGCGCCTGCGGCGCTGCTCACCATGACGTGCAATGAGCTACGTCATCCTGAGCAGCCGCGTAGCGGCGTGTCGAAGGACGCAATCTGCTAGGTGAACGCCGCCCGCAACGCCTGCACATAATACCCCTCCGCCGTCGTCCGCAGATCGGCCCGATAGCGGGTGCGGGGGTCGTTGGCGTCGTCGTCGTCGAAGGCGTGGGTGGCGTCCGGGAAGGTCAGGACATCGACCGACAGGCCATCGGCCTTGAGCCGGCTCAAGGCCTTCATCGGCCCGTTTGTCCCGACCACCGCATCCTTGCCGCCCAGCACGGCGAACACCTTTGGCCTCTGCCCCTGCCAGCCCCGCGCCGAGGTCAGGGACGGGAAGCTGGCGTAGGGATAGACCAGAAAGGCGGCCTTGACGGCCCCGAGCAACGCCGGGTCGGCGTCGGCCAGACCGGTCATCCGGGCCGCGCCGTCGCCCTGGGCGAAGGCGTCCATGATGGTCCAGCCGCCGTGGCTCCAGCCGGCGGCGACCACGCGGCCGGCGTCGGCCCAGGACTGGCTCTTCAGCCAGTGTAGCATGGCGTAGAGGTCGCCGGCCCGTTGCGCCCCACGCAGGACCGTCCCGGTACAGACGAACAGGCTGCCGTCCAGCCGCGACATGCCGCGCGGCGTGAAGCTGTCGATAATGACCACCGCCACCCCGGCCTTCGCCGCCGCCTCGGCGTAGCTGTTCTGGAACGGCTGCGATCCCGCGCAGCCGTGCAGCTGCAGCGCCACCGGGAAGGGCCCGGGCCCGGCGGGCTTGATCACCCGCGCGCCGCGCGCCAGCAGCTCGGCGCGTTCCGCCAGGGTCGAGGGTCGGGACAACATGAGGGCGAGTATGTGAGCAAATGCTCACATGTCAAGCGGTGTGCTGCTCAGTTCCAATGGGCCATGACGCGGAAGTGGGAATGAACCTGGATGGCGCCGCTAGTGCCTGAACACCCGGACACCCGTAAACGCCATGGCCACGCCGCGCTCGTCGGCGGCGGCGATGACCTCGGCGTCGCGGATCGAGCCGCCGGGCTGGATCACCGCCGTGGCGCCGGCCTCGGCCGCCTGGATCAGGCCGTCGGCGAAGGGGAAGAAGGCCTCGGACGCGCAGGCGCTGCCCGTCAGGTCCAGGCCGAAGTCGCCGGCGCGCATGGCGGCGATACGGGCGCTGTCCTTGCGGTTCATCTGGCCCGCGCCGACGCCCAGCGTCTGGCCGCCGCGCGCGAACACCACGGCGTTGGACTTCACATGTTTGGCGATGGTGAAGGCGAACAGCATGTCGGCGACCTCGGCCGGCGTGGGCGCGCGCCTGGTGACGATCTTCAGGTCGCCGGGCAGGACCAGCGAGGCGTCGCGGCTCTGGACGAGGAAGCCGCCGGCGACCGAGCGGAACACCTCGCCCGGCGCGCGGGGGTCGGGCAGGGCGCCGGTGACCAGCAGGCGCAGGTTCTTCTTCGATTCGAACACGGCGATGGCGTCATCGTCGGCTTCCGGGGCGATGACCACCTCGGTGAAGACTTCGACGATGGCCTCGGCGGCCTTGCGGTCGAGCCGGCGGTTGACGGCCACGATGCCGCCGAAGGCGCTGACCGGGTCGCATTCCAGCGCGCGCTGATAGGCGCCCAGCAGGTCGCCGCCCGTGGCCACGCCGCAGGGGTTGGCGTGCTTGACGATGACGCAGGCCGGCTCGGCGAACTCGGCCACCAGCTCGAAGGCCGCGTCGGTGTCGGCGATGTTGTTGTAGCTGAGATCCTTGCCCTGCAGCTGGCGGGCGCCCGCCACGCCGGGCCGCGCCGGGCCGCTGGCGTAGAAGGCCGCCGACTGGTGCGGGTTCTCGCCATAGCGCATGGTCTGGATCAGGGTCCCGGCGATGGCCTTGCGGGCCGGGGCCGTGTCGCCCAGCTGGCCGGCGAACCAGGCGGAGATGGCCGCGTCATAGGCCGCAGTGCGGGCATAGGCGCGGGCGGCCAGCCGCTTGCGCAGCTCCAGCGTCGTGGTCCCGCCGTCCTTCAGCTGCAGCAGCACCTCGCCCATGTCGGCCGGATCGGTGCAGACGGCGACATAGCCGTGGTTCTTGGCCGCCGAGCGGATCATCGCCGGGCCGCCGATGTCGATGTTCTCGACGCAGGTCGCGAAGTCGCCGCCGGCCGCCACGGTGGCCTCGAACGGATAGAGGTTCACGTACAGCAGGTCGATGCCGCCGATGCCGTGGTCGCTCATGGCCTTCGCGTGATCGGCCGCGTCACGCACGCCCAGCAGCCCGCCGTGGACCACGGGGTGCAGCGTCTTGACCCGCCCGTCCATCATTTCCGGGAAGCCGGTCAGGTCCGACACGTCCTTCACCGGCAGGCCGGCCGCCGCGATGGCCGCCCGGGTGCCGCCGGTGGAGACCAGCTCGACGCCCAGATCGACAAGGGCGCGGGCGGCGTCGATCAGCCCGGTCTTGTCCGAGACGGACAGCAGGGCGCGGCGAACGGGGGTCTCGTCGGGGCTGGCGGGATAGTCGGGGGCGGCGGGCATGCGGGTCTCCGGGTTGGAAAAACTCGCCCAGGCGCGCGGCTATGAGGTCCGCGCTCCCCGGTGGTGATCCACCCATGCGCCAGTCACACGAACGAGGCGGAAAATACGAGGCGGGGGCGGGGAGTCAATGCGTGGTTCGAGACGCGACCCGCGGTCGCTGCTCACCATGACGTGCACTGTGCTACGTCATCCCGAGCAGCCGCGAAGCGGCGTGTCGAAGGACGCAGGATCATCCCTCCGCCGCCCGGGTTGAACCTCGCCCACCGGCGCCCGATAACCGCGCCCATGGACGGAAACACCCAACTCTCCACCGCGCCCTTTCGCGACGCCCGCTACGCGCCGCGCCGGCTTGATGTTGAACGTCGGGAGGACGGGTCGCTGGTGCTGGCCAATCCGACGCCGGTCGAAACGACCTTCACCACCACGCTGGACGCGCTGGTCCACTGGGGCGGGGCCGCCCCCGATCGGGTCTGGCTGGCCGAGCGGGCCGGCGAGGGCTGGCGGACCGTCACCTATGCCGCCGCCCTGCGGCAGGTCTCGGCCCTGGCCGGCGGCCTGGCGGGGCTGGGGCTCAAGCGCGGCGACTGCCTGCTGATCCTCGCGCGCAACACGGTCGATCACGCGCTGATCTGCTACGCCGCCATGAGCCTGGGCGTGGCCGTGGCGCCGGTGTCGCCGCAGTACGGCCTGGCCGGGGCCGACCTGTCGCGGCTGGCCTATGCCTGCGGCGTGCTGAGCCCGGACGCCGTCTATGCCGACGACGCGGCGGCGTTCGCCGGGGCGCTGGACGCTGACTTCCTCAAGGGCCTGCCCGTGGTGGCCAGCGTCAACGCGCGGCCGGGCGACATCGCCTTCGCCAGCCTGCTGAGCTCGCCGCCGACGGCCTTCGTGGCGTGGCCGGACGACACGGCCAAGCTGCTGCTGACCTCCGGCTCGACGGGCCGGCCCAAGGGGGTCATCGGCCTGCACCGCAACATCGCCACCAACGCCGCCCAGATCACCGCCTGTTTCGACGACCCCGACCCGCCGGTGGTGGTCAACGCCGCGCCCTGGAGCCACAGCCTGGGGGCCAACGCCATCCTGCACATGGTGCTGCACCGGGGCGGGACGCTGTACATCGACGCCGGCCAGCCAACGCCCGCCCGGTTCGCCGAGACGGTGCGCAATCTGAACGAGGTCTCGCCGACCTATCACAACATGGTCCCGGCCGGCTGGGCCCTGCTGGCCAGCGCGCTGGAGACGGACGAGGCCCTGGCGCGGACCTTCTTCAAGCGGGTGCGGGTGCTGCAGTACGGCGGCGCCGCGATGGCCCAGAGCATCCTCGACCGGGTGCAGGCCGTGGCCATCAAGACCATCGGCGAGCGGGTCAGCTTCGCCACCGGCTACGGCTCGACCGAGACCGGCCCGACCGCCTGCAACATCCACTGGCTGAACGCCCGCTCGGGCATGATCGGCCTGCCGGTGCCGGGCACGGCGGTCAAGCTGGTCCCGGCCGGCGAGAAGTTCGAGATCCGCGTGAAGGGGCCGCAGGTCTCGCCCGGCTATCTGGGCGAGCCCGAACTGTCGGCGGCGGCCTTCGACGAGGAGGGCTTCTATCGCCTGGGCGACGCGGCGCGGGCCATCGATCCGGCGGATCCGGAAGCGGGTCTGATGTTCGACGGGCGGCTGGTGGAGAATTTCAAACTGGCCAGCGGCACGTTCGTCGCGGCCGGCGCCCTGCGCGTGACGGCCGTCTCGGCCATCGGCGGGGCGGTCAGCGACGCGGTGGTCTGCGGCGAGGGGCAGGAGGGCGTGGGCCTGATGCTGTTCCTCGACCCGGGCTTCAACGCCCGCCATCCGGACCCGGCCGAGGTGCGGGCGGTGATCCGCGCCGGGCTGGAAAAGATGAACGCGGCGGCGAAGGGTGGCGGCGGCAGGATCTGGCGGGCGTTGATTTTGGAGGGCGCCCCGGACGCCGCCAGCGGCGAGCTGACCGACAAGGGCTACATCAACCAGGCCCTGGCGCGGGATCGCCGGCCGACGGAGCTGGCGCGGCTGTTCGCGACGACGCCGGATGACGGGGTGATGGTGTTCTAGGGAGGGCTGCTACACAGCCGCTTTCACTTGATCCGTCATGGCCCGACTTGTTCGGGCCAACCATGCGTGGTGAGTCAACAGGACTGACCCGGACGAGCCCGCTCCCACCAAGCCAGGTGCGGTGTTCATGGGTGGCCCGAACAAGTCGGGCCATGACGGGATTTGTAGGATCAGGATCAGCACTTGTCGGAGACACGTACCGGCTGCGCCGGAACATGTCCCCTTGCCGCCCCGACCACCCCCACGCAGATCAGCAGCTGGCCGAGATAGTAGGGGACCCAGACCGCCAGGCCGGTGAGGAAGGTGTCCGGCAGCGGGCCCATCTTGGCGAAGATCACCAGGTCGCTGACCAGGAACATCAGCGCGCCGATCCCGACCGTGAAGCGCGGGAAGCGGCTGGTCCAGGCGGTCGCCGCCATCAGCGACAGGCCGAGCGTGTAGAAGGCCACGCCCGGCGCGGCGGCCCGGTCGGCCGGCAGCATGAAGGCGATGAACACCGTCGCGGGGACCAGCAGCAGCGCGAGCGCCAGCTGGCTGCGACCCAGGGCGGGGCGGCGATTTGTCAGGTACAGCCCGATCGCGACGGCATGGCCGATCAGGAAGGCCACGGCGCCGACGATGAACTGGACGCCCAGCAGCACGTCGCCCAGGACGCCCAGGGTCATCACCGCCGTCAGCAGCCAGCCGTCGCGATTCCGCGCCTTGAGCGCCGCATGGACCGCCAGCAGGCCGACGCCCGAGCCCTTCCAGGCCAGTTCCAGCGGCGCGGGCAGACCCATCCGCCAGGCGGCGATGTAGCTGACGCCGCCGAGGATCGAGCCGATCAGCACCCAGCGGGCCGCCGTGTCGCGTGTTGTCATGAGTGTTCCCCCGCCCCGCCCCTGAATGCCCGGTTTGTCGCGGCGAAAAAAGCCCCGACCAGCGCGCGGGGCGGATAGACTGGTCTGGATCAATCCGGGGGCCGGCGCTGGGCGCTAACCTGACCGGGAAAACGCCAGGGAGGGCGGCATGGACGAGCTGATCGCGGATCTGCGGGCCGCGCTCGCGCCGGGCGGGGTGCTGACGGGCGCGCAGGTCGCCGAACGGCCGCGCGGGCCCTGGACCCGGCTGGGCGAGCCGCTGGCGATCCTGCGGCCGGTTTCGACCCGGGAGGTCTCGACGATCCTCAAGCTGGCCAGCGCGGCGGGCGCGTCGGTGACGCCCTGGGGCGGCTGTACGGGCCTGGTCGATGGCTGCCTGGCCGACGGGACCCTGGCCCTGTCGCTGGAGCGGATGGCGGCCATCGAGGAGATCGATCCGGTGGCCGGAACCATGACCGTCCAGGCCGGCTGTATCCTGCAGACCGCCTGCGAGGCGGCCGAGGCGGCGGGGCTGTTCCTGCCGCTGGACCTGGGCGCCCGGGGTTCGGCGACCATCGGCGGCAATATCTCGACCAACGCCGGCGGCAACCGCGTCCTGCGCTACGGCATGACCCGCGACATGGTGCTGGGTCTCGAGGTCGTGCTGGCCGACGGCACGGTGATCCCGGCCCTGCGGTCGTTGATGAAGAACAACACCGGCTACGACCTGCGCCAGCTGTTCATCGGCTCGGAGGGCACGCTGGGCGTGGTCACCCGCGCGGTGCTGCGGCTGCGGCCCGCGCCCGTCAGCCAGGACACGGCCTTCGTCGGCGTCGGCTCGTTCGACGGGGTGGCCCGCCTGCTGCGCCGGCTGGAGCGGCGGCTGGGCGGGGCGATGTCGGCGTTCGAGGTGATGTGGGCCGACTTCCACGATCTGGTGACCAGTCCCCCGGCGCGGGGCCGGGCGCCGCTTGAGGGGCGCCACCCGTTCTACGTCCTGATCGAGAGCCTGGGCGGCGACCAGGCGGCCGACGCGGCGCGCTTCGAAGCGGCCCTGACCGAGGCCCTGGAGGACGGCGACATCGACGACGCGGCGATCGCGAGGTCCGGCGCCGAGCGGGCGGCCATGTGGGCCCTGCGCGACGATGTCGGCCAGACCGGCCGCGAGGGGCCGATCATCGCTTTCGACGTCAGCCTGCCGATCGCGGCGATGGAGGTCTATGTCGATCAGGTCCGCGCCGCCTACGCCGGCCGCTGGCCCGAGCTCGGCCGGCCGTGGGTGTTTGGCCATCTGGGCGACGGCAACCTGCATATCCTCGCGCGCATCCCGTCCGGCGCGGGCCTGGCCGAGCGCCATGTGATCGAGGCGATGGTCTATGAGCCGCTACAGGCGATCGGCGGGTCGATCTCGGCCGAGCACGGCATCGGCCTGGCCAAGCGCGACTGGCTGCCGCTGTCGCGGTCGCCGGAAGAGATCGCCCTGATGGCCCGGCTCAAGCACGCCCTCGATCCGGCCGGCGTGCTGAATCCGGGAAAAATCCTCGCCCCGCCAGCGCGCTGAGCGACAGCGCCGTTGGCGCGGCGCCCGAAATGTTGGATGGGAGACCATCCCGACAGGAGAAGACCATGAACGGCGCCGACGCCCTGATCACCACCCTCGCCGACAACGGCGTGACCGCCTGTTTCGCCAATCCGGGCACCAGCGAGATGCAGTTCGTCTCGGCGCTGGATCGCGAGCCGCGCATGCGCTCGGTGCTGTGCCTGTTCGAGGGCGTGGCGACCGGCGCCGCCGACGGCTACGGCCGGATGGCCGGCAAGCCGGCCTGCACCCTGCTGCATCTGGGCGCCGGCTACGCCAACGGCGGGGCCAACCTGCACAACGCCCGCCGGGCCGGCACGCCGCTGGTCAACGTGATCGGCGACCACGCCACCTATCACCGCCAGTACGACGCGCCGCTGAACTCCGACATCGCCGGCTGGGCCGCGCCCAACAGCCTGTGGGTCAAGTCGGCCGAGAGCGCCGATACGGTCGGGCCGCTGGCGGCCGAGGCGGTGCGGGCCAGCTTTGGCGCGCCGGGCGGCTGCGCCAGCCTGATCCTGCCGGCCGACAGCGCCTGGACCGAGACGGCCGTGACGGGACCTGTCCTGACGCCCGCGCCGCGCGTTCAGGTGACCGCCGACGCGGCCGCGGCCATCGCCGCGCGCATCAAGGCCGCGAAAAAGCCGGTGATCCTGATGGGCGGCTCGACCTGCCGTGACACGGGCGTGCGCCAGGCCGGTCGGATCGCGGCGACCGGCGTGCGGGTGCTGACCGACACCTTCGTCGCCCGGCTGGCCCGCGGCGCGGGCCGCTTCGCGCCGGACAAGATGATGTATTTCGGCGAGATGGCCCTGGCCGACCTTGAGGGCGTCGATCTGATGGTGCTGGTCGAGACCACCGAGCCGGTGGCCTTCTTCGCCTATCCGGACCGGCCCAGCCTGTTGACGCCGGAAGGCTGCGCGACGGTCAGCCTGTGCGGCCGCGAGGCCGACGGCGTCGGCGCGCTGCAGGCCCTGGCCGACGCCCTGGGCGCGCCCGAGGCGGCCCCGGTCGAGGCGCTGGAGCTGCCGGCCATGCCGATCGGCGCCCAGAACCCCTACACCCTCGGCGCCTCGATCGCCCGCCACATGCCCGACAACGCCATCGTCAGCGACGACGCGGTGACCGCCGGCCTGCCGATCTTCCAGTCGACCAAGACCGCGCGGCCGCACGACTGGCTGATGCTGACGGGCGGGGCCATCGGTCAGGGCATCCCGCTGGCCATCGGCGCGGCCGTCGCCTGTCCCGACCGCAAGGTGCTGAGCCTGAACGGCGACGGCGCGGCCATGTACACGGTGCAGGGCCTGTGGACGATCGCCCGCGAGCAGCTGGACGTCTGCGTGGTGGTGTTCGCCAACCACGCCTACCGCATCCTCAATATCGAGATGGGCCGCACCGGCGCCGGCAATCCGGGGCCGGCCGCGAAGAAGCTGCTCGACCTGGGCGACCCGCGCATCGACTGGGTCAGCCTCGCCGGCGGCCTGGGCCTGCCGGCCGAGCGCTGCTCGACGGTGGAGGAATTCGACGCGGCATTCGAGCGGGCGATGAACCAGACCGGCCCGAGGTTCATCGAGGCGGCGCTGTAGCTTCCTCCTCACCGTCATCCTGGGCCTTGTGCCCAGGACCCCTCTGGACGCGCTCCAAACCCGTCAAGCTGGAGCACCGCACCTGCGGCTGCACGAGGGGTCCTCGCCACAAGGGCGAGGATGACGAGTTTTTTGGAACCGAGCGACCAACGAAAAAGGCCCGCCGGAGCGATCCGGCGGGCCTCTTCGTTTCAGTCGGGACCGGCGATCAGCCGCTGGTCTTGTTGGTCGGCAGCTTGCAGCCGCCGCCGACGCCCGAGGCCTGACGGCAGCTCAGGACTTCCTTGGGCGTGTCGGAGTTGGCCGCGTAGTTCAGCACCCAGCCCGGCAGGCCGTCGGCGCAGGCCACTTCGACGAAGCCGTCGCCCGTGGCGGTCTTGCCGATGATGCGAGCGTCGGACACCACGCAGGAGCCCTTGCCCAGCGCCTTCAGGTCATTGCTGATCTTGACCACCGAAGCGGCCTTGGGCGTGAACGAGCAGCCATAGCCCTGCAGTTCGGCGACGATGCAGTTGTAGACCTTGCCGGCGCCGTCGGCGTCGAACACGGCCACGCCGCCGTCGGGGCGGTCGGAACATTTCAGTTCGACCACTTCCTGGCGCGCGACGCGCACCGGGAACAGCGCGTACTTCTCGACCTGGCAGGGGAAGCCGGCCTTGGTCGCCAGGCGGGTGTAGAGGCCCGCCTGCTCGGTCTTGGCCTCACGGGCGTCGGTCAGCGTGCATTCGGCGCCGCCGGGGGCGTTGGCGCAGTCGATGGCGCGGGCCAGCGAGCCGTTGGCGGCGCGCTCGAGCACGTAGCCCTTGCCGTCCTGGCAGGCGACCTCGAAGTACATCGAGCCGCTCAACGCCGACAGGATGAAGCGCTTGTCCTTGACGGTGCAGTTCTTGCCCGAGGCGGCGGCGAGCGTATCGACCATCGCCAGCTGGGTCTCGCGGCTGGTCAGCTGACAGGCGAGGTTGCTGCCTTCCTCGTAGGCCAGGCAGGTGTTGGCCTTGACCTCCTTGTTGGCGTCGGCCGGGAAGGAGGCGACCACCACATAGCCGTAGCCGCCCTGGCAGGAGACCTCGAAGAAGGTGTTCTTGGAGCTGGCGCCGATCGAGCGCGCCTTGTCGATGGCGCAGGTGATGCCGGACTTGGCGACGAACGGGGCCAACGCCTGGACCGGGTCGGCGTTGCCGGGCAGCTTGCAGGCCAGCTGGCCGGGCTTGCCGTCAGGGCCGGGCTTCGCCGTTTCCAGGCACGGATAGAAGGCGGGCGGGGTGGTCGCGTCCTTGGTGGCGATCAGCACGCCGCCGAGGCCGGGATTGCAGGCGACCTCGTAGAAGCCCTGTTTGGTCTTCGCGTCAGCGCCGATCCAGCGAGCGTCGGAGAGCGTGCAGCTGAGGCCGGCGGCCGTGACCAGGGCCGGGGCCTCGGCCATGCCTTTTTCGCGCGACTTCGCATCGACGCCGCCCTCGGCGGCGGGCTTCTTGGCCGCCGACACCGTGGTGGCGGGCGCCATCACCAGCAGCCCCAGAGCGGCCGCGAGGCCGATCCCGAATATCCTCATTGTCCGTACTCCTGGCAGGTTCCTCGCGCGGACTTAAACGCGCGCTTTTTTCAGGGGTCAAGATCACGCAACCCGTCGGCGGAATTGCGGCGCGCGGCTGAACCGCCGATGATGGCGGCGTTCATCGGGAGTGCAGGGTGTTGCGGGACGGAATCGAAGAGACGGCGGCCGAGGTCCGGCGGCCGAAACTGGACTACCCCTTCGAGTCAGGCCCGACTCCGGGAACCGGCGAGGCGGTGGATGTGGCGCCGGGGGTCAAGTGGCTGCGCATGCCGCTGGGCGGGGCGCTGCAGTTCATCAACGTCTGGGCCATCGAGGACGGCGAGGGCTGGTGCGTGGTCGATACCGGCATGCAGACCCGCGACACGTCCCAGGCCTGGCGCGCGGCGTTCAAGGACGCCCTGGGCGGACGGCCGATCACCCGGGTGATCGTCACCCACCTGCACCCCGACCACATCGGCCTGGCCGGCTGGATGACGCGCAAGTTCCAGTGCCGGCTGTGGATGACCCGGCTGGAATACCTGCAATGCCGCATGCTGGTGGCCGACACCGGTCGCGAGGCGCCCGAGGACGGCATGCGCTTCTACAAGGCCGCCGGCTGG
The DNA here is from genome assembly GCA_030645575.1 of Caulobacter sp. Classification (GTDB taxonomy): domain Bacteria; phylum Pseudomonadota; class Alphaproteobacteria; order Caulobacterales; family Caulobacteraceae; genus Caulobacter. Next base: position 61,035 of record JAUSMJ010000048.1, read on the forward strand.
GACGAGGACGCGCTGGAAAACTACCGCGCCCGCTTCGGCGGCTTCGGCAAGGCCATCTACCAGCTGCCGGACAGCTATCGGCGGCTGAACGACGGCGAGGAATTCGACATCGGCGGCCGGACCTGGCGGATCGTCACCGGCAGCGGCCATTCGCCGGACCACGCCTGCCTCTACTGTCCCGAGCTGAAGGTGCTGATCTCGGGCGACCAGGTGCTGCCGCGCATCTCCTCGAACGTGTCGGTCTTTCCGACCGAGCCGGACGCCGATCCGCTGAGCGACTGGATGACCAGCTGCGCCAAGGTCAAGGCGGCCGTGCCGGACGAGGTGCTGGTGCTGCCGGCGCACAACGATCCGTTCCACGGCCTGCACGCGCGGCTCGACCACCTGATCGCCGGCCACGAGCGGTCGCTGGGCCGGCTGGAGAAGGCGCTGGCCGAGCCCAGGCGGGCCATCGACGTGTTCGGCTCGCTGTTCGCCCGGCCGATCGGCCCCGAACTGGTCGGCATGGCCACCGGCGAGAGCCTGGCCCACATCAACTGCCTGATCGAACGCGGCAAGGCGGTGGCGGAGGCCGACGAAGACGGCGTGATCTGGTACCGGGCGGCGTAGGCCTTGTCGGGGACGCTCCCCGCGAGGGGGACGTCCGCGGGCGGTTGTCACCCCTCCGCGCGCGACAGTTTCCACCGCACGCGGCCGCCCTTATCGTCGCTGGCCTGGCCGCGCAGGACGACCTGGACCGTGCGGCGCTGGACGCCGCCCTCGATGTGCAGCGACGGCTCGACCGAGACCTCGATGGCGTCATTGCGCAGCCACCAGCCCTGGTCGGACGGTCCCTTGAGCAGCACGCTCTTGCGGTCGCGGGCCAGGGAGGCGCGGGCGTCGGGGTGCAGGTGGAAGCGCACCGTGAAGGGGATGTAGCGGCGCGGTCCCGTCTGCGCCTTCGCCAGCTTCGGGCTGAAGCTGTCCTCGCCGCGCAGTTCCTCCAGCGCGCGGTCGAGATACAGCTTGCGCTCGTGGACCAGGCCGAACCGCCTGACCCAGCCGTCGTGCGAAACTTCCAGCCAGGCGGCGGCCTCGGCGTCGTGGCGCTTGACCTCGACCTTGCGCGGGGCGCCGATCAGGCGCGGGCCCAGGGCCGCGGCGGCGAAACCGCGCAGGGGCTGGCCCGCCGACATGTCGGCCAGGTTGGCCGTGGACGAGGCGTCGGTCAGCCGCAAGGCGTGCGAGGCGCCGGAATCGGCGGTCCAGGCGCAGCCGACGATCAACCGGTCGCCGCCGCAGACCAGCTCCAGCGCCGCCGACTGGGCGCAGGCCGTGGTGCTCCAGCGGCCCTGGGCGGGCGGGCCCGCATCGACCATCACCGCGAGGGCGGCCGACTCCAGCCGCTCGTAGCCGCCGTGCGGCGCGCGCCGGCGCGCGGGCGGCTCGCCGTCCTCGTGGGCCAGGGCGGCGGCGATGCGCCGGGCGCCGACGGCCTCCCCGCCCTGGAAGTCGGCCAGCCGGCCGTCGGGCAGCTGGAAGAAGCGGGTCGCGGCGCTGAGCCGGTCGATGGCCCGCGGCAGGTCGTCGGGCCCGGCCTGGCCGCGCTGATGCAGGGCGTCGTCGAGGGTCAGCAGGTCGAACAGCAGTTCGAGCCCGGCCTGGGGCGAGCGGCTGGCGTGGACCCCCTCGTGCGACACCACCAGCGGCAGGTCGCGCTTCAACCGGGCCACGGCGAGATCGATCAGCCGGTCGCCGGCCTCGCCGCCCAGCGCGCAGCCGGCCACGCCCGCCGCGACCGCCCGCTCCAGCGCCCGTTCCGGCGCCTGGCCGATGCCGGCCAGATGCCGGGCCTGACGCGCCAGATCGTCGAGCAACAACGCGCGCTCGGCGTCGGAGGCCCCGGCCGTCAGCCGCCGCGCCGCGCAGGCCAGGTTGAACACCCGCCGCTCGATCACGTCCGGGCCCCAGGAAAAGCCGTTCCAGCGCCCGAACAGCCGCCGCCAGTCGGCCGCCAGCCTCAGGCCCAGCCGGGCGCCAGCGTCGCCCGTCGCCAGCAGGTCGCCCATCCAGCCCATGCGATGCAGGGCCACGGCGGAGGGGCGGTTGGCGCTGGGCCGGTCGAACGGATCGCCCTGGGCCCCGACGACCATCTCGATCCCGGCCAGGTCGAAGATGCCAGCCAGGATGCGGCGGCCGTTTTCCGGTTCGACGGGCCGCGGGTCGCGCGGGTTGGCGGCCATGCCGTCGGGCCTTGGCCGGGCCAGGGTCAGGCGGTGCAGCGGCGTGCCGAACCATTCCCGCTCCGCCAGCCGGCGCAGGCTTTCGCCGGCGGCCTGGAGGGCGAGCGCGGTGGACGAGGCGGAGGGCAGGCGGGGCGCGTCCATCCCGCCGGGCTCAGCCGCCCTTCAGGGCGCGGATGTTGCCGGCGTAGGCGTCCGGGCCGCCCTTGAACACCGCCGAGCCGGCGACCAGGGCCGTGGCCCCGGCGGCGACACATCGCGGCGCGGTCGCCGGCGTGACACCGCCATCAACTTCCAGGTCGATGGCGTGGCCCGAGGCGTCGATCATCTTCCGCAGCCGCTCGATCTTCTTCAGCTGGGCGTCGATGAAGCTCTGGCCGCCGAAGCCCGGGTTGACGGTCATGACCAGCAGCAGGTCGATGTCCTCGAGAACCCATTCGACGGCCTCGACCGGGGTCGAGGGATTGAACACCACCCCGGCCTTGCAGCCGAGCTCGCGGATCCGCTTCAGCGACCGGCCCAGGTGGGGCCCCGCTTCCGGATGGATGCTGAGGATGTTGGCCCCCGCCGCCGCGAAGGCCTCCAGATAGGGGTCGGCCGGGCTGATCATCAGATGCACATCGAACGGGATCGAGACGTGCGGCCGCAGGGCCTTCACCACATCGGGCCCGAGGGTGATGTTGGGCACGAAATGGCCGTCCATCACGTCCACATGCAGCCAGTCGGCGCCGGCCGCTTCGACGGCGCGGCATTCGTCGCCCAGGCGGGCGAAGTCCGACGCCAGGATGGAGGGGGCGATGATCGGGGCGGCCATGTGCTGATCTAACCGCAGCGGCCCCGCGGAACAAGGACAGGCGGCCTTGTGGATGCTCCCCATCGGGGGAGCTGTCCGCGAAGCGGACTGAGGGGGTCACCCGGAACCCCTGCCGAAATCTGAGCGGACCCCCTCCGCCGCTGCTGCGCAGCGCCACCTCCCCCGACGGGGAGGATCAGGTGGAGCGCACCATCCGCGCGGCGAAGAAGCCGTCGATGCCGCCGTCCAGATGGTGGGGCAGGATACGCAGCCAGCCTTCCTGTGAGAC
>JAUSMJ010000066.1 GCA_030645575.1 Caulobacter sp.
CTCATGCCGCGCTTCACGAACAGCACGGTGCGGGCCTTTTCGACGTCCAGGATCGGCATGCCGTAGATGGCGCTGGTGGGGTCGGTCTTGGCGGCCGGGTTGGTGACGTCGTTGGCGCCGATCACGAAGGCCACGTCGGCGGTGGGGAACTCGGCGTTGATGTCCTCCAGCTCGAAGACCTCGTCATAGGGGACGTTGGCCTCGGCCAGCAGCACGTTCATGTGCCCGGGCATCCGGCCGGCGACGGGGTGGATGGCGTACTTCACCTCCACGCCCTCCTCCTTCAGCCTGTCGCCCATTTCGCGCAGGGCATGCTGGGCCTGGCTGACGGCCATGCCGTAGCCGGGGACGATGATCACCTTGCTGGCGTTCTTCATGATGAAGGCCGCGTCCTCGGCGCTGCCCTGTTTCACGGGGCGGGTCTCGACCTTGCCGCCGGCGGCGGCCGCGCTGTCGTCGGCGCCGAAGCCGCCGAGGATCACGGAGATGAAGCTGCGGTTCATCGCCTTGCACATGATGTAGCTGAGGATCGCGCCCGAACTGCCCACCAAAGCGCCGGTGATGATCAGCGTCACGTTCTGCAGGGTGAAGCCCAGCGCCGCGGCGGCCCAGCCGCTGTAGCTGTTGAGCATCGACACCACGACCGGCATGTCCGCGCCACCGATGGGAATGATCAGCGTCACGCCGACCAGCAGGGCCAGGGCGAAGATCGCCCAGAAGGCCCAGATGGCCGCGCCGCCGCTCATCACCAGGATCACCGTCAGCACGACGATGGCCACGGCGATGGCCAGGTTCAGCAGATGGCGGGCGGGCAGCAGGATCGGCGCGCCGCTCATGTTGCCGTTCAGCTTGGCGAAGGCGATCACCGAGCCGGTGAAGGTGATCGCGCCGATGGCCAGACCGAGCGACAGCTCGATCAGCGACTGCAGATGGATATGGCCGTTCGGCTCGGCGATGCCGTAAGCCTCCGGCGTGTAGATGGCGGCCACGGCCACCAGGCAGGCGGCCATGCCGACCAGGCTGTGGAAGGCGGCGACCAGCTGCGGCATGGAGGTCATGGCCACCCGGCGGGCGATGATCGCCCCGACCACGCCGCCGACGGCGACGCCCGCGCCGATCAGGCCGAGCGTGATGGCGTCGAGCACGCCCTGGCTGAACAGGGTCAGCAGGGTTACACCGACGGCGATGGCCATGCCGATCATGCCGTTGCGGTTGCCCGCCTGGCTGGTCTCGGGGCTCGACAGCCCCCGCAGCGCCAGAATGAACAGCACGCCCGAGACGATGTAGGCGATGGCGGCGATGTTGGCGTTCATGATCTCAAATCCCCCGAACGCGCGCTCAATGGCCGCTCTTGCCCTTGGCGGGCTCTTTCTTCTTGTACATGCCCAGCATCCGCTGGGTGACCAGGAAGCCGCCGAAGATGTTGACCGCGGCGAAGGCGGCGGCCAGGGCGCCGGCGCCCTTGGAGACCCAGACGTTGGCCGGGATCGCGCCGCCGCCGGAGATGTCCGCGCCGGCCGGATGGGCGGCGGCGGCCAGCAGGGCCCCGACAATGATCACCGACGAGATGGCGTTGGTCACGGCCATCAGCGGCGTGTGCAGCGCCGGCGTGACGCTCCAGACCACGTAGTAGCCGACGAAGATCGCCAGCACGAAGATGGCCAGGCGGAAGACGGTGGGGTCGACGACGGTTTCCATCTCGCGCTCTCTACTTCTTCTTCGGGGCGGGCTTGGTAGCGGTGGGGGCGGCCGGCTTGGCGGCGGCCTTGGGTTTCGCGGGCGCTTTCGGAGCGGCCTTCGGCGCGGCCTTGGCGGCGGCGGGCTTTGGAGCCGCTTTCGCGGCGGGAGCCTTGGCGGCCGGCTTCGCAGCCGCGGGCTTGGCCGGCGCCGCCTTGGCGGCAGGGGCGGCGGCCGGGGCCGCCTTCAGCTGTTCGTGGACGATCGCGCCGTCCTTCGTCACCAGCGCGGCCTTGAGGATCTCGTCCTCCAGGTCCGGGGCCAGCTTGCCCTCCTTGTCGAGCAGCAGGACGGCGAAGGCCATCAGGTTGCGGGAATAGAGGGCCGAGGCGTCGGCGGCGATGCGGCCGGGCAGGTTGGGGATGCCCATGATCTTCGCGCCATTGGCGGTCTCGAACACCTGGCCCAGCTTGACCCCCTCGACATTGCCGCCCTGTTCGACGGCCAGATCGACGAGGATCGAGCCGGGCTTCATCGAGGCGACCTGGGCGGCCGTGACCAGGCGCGGCGCCGGCCGGCCCGGGATCAGGGCCGTGGTGATGACGATGTCCTGCTTGGCGATGTGGCTGGAGACCAGCTCGGCCTGCTTGGCCTGGTACTCCTTGGACATCTCCTTGGCGTAGCCGCCGGCGGTCTGGGCGTTCTTGAACTCCTCGTCCTCGACCGCGAGGAACTTGGCGCCGAGCGACTCGACCTGTTCCTTGGTGGCGGGACGGACGTCCGTGGCGGTGACCACGGCGCCCAGGCGCCGGGCGGTGGCGATGGCCTGCAGGCCGGCGACGCCGACGCCCATGACGAACACCTTGGCCGCGGCGACGGTGCCGGCGGCCGTCATCATCATCGGCATGGCCCGGCCATAGGCCTCGGCCCCCTCGATCACCGCGCGATAGCCGGCGAGGTTGGCCTGGCTGGACAGCACGTCCATCACCTGGGCCCGGGTGATCCGCGGCACGAACTCCATGGCGAAGGCGCTGGCTTTCGCCTTGGCCAGACCCTCGAGCGTGGCGCGGTCCTGGTAGGGGTTGAGCGTGGCCACGACCATGGCGCCGGGCTTCAGCGCGGCGATCTCGTCGGCCTCGGGCCCGCGCACCTTGAACAGCACATCGGCCTTGCCGACGGCGTCCTTCAGCGTCTTCGCGATGGTCGCCCCGGCGGCGGCGTAATCGGCGTCGGGGAAGCTGGCCGTGGTTCCGGCGCCGGCTTCGACGGTCAGGGACCAGCCGGCGGCGATCAACTTCTTGACCGTCTCGGGAGTCGCGGCGACCCGCGTTTCACCGGCTCGACGTTCGCGGGTGACGGCGATGACTGGCATGGAACTCCCCATCCGGGCGCGGTTCGAGTCGCGCTCCTAGAGAGCTTGTTTAGGGGATGATCTTGCCCGTTGTCGAGCCTGTCGATGGTGCGTTGCGAAAAACTATGCCGCACCGCACCATTTCGGGCGGGTTTTAGTGCCCGCCGCCCGACTTTTCGCGCAGCAGGGCGACGCCCGCGGCCAGCACGACCAGGCCGGGGATCAGGCCGCCGAAGAAGCCCGCCGGGGTGCAGAACCACAGCGTCAGCATGAGGATCGCCGTGACAACCGCCAGCGAGCCCCACTTCGTCAGGCCCATCACGGCGTGATAGGTCGAGGTCTGCTCGGAGATGTCCATCCCGCCGCGGTGATATTCGGAAGCCATCGGTGTTTCCTGCGATCTGATGGGCCGGGATTACAACGGGAGCGGCGACGGCTCAAGGGGGCGGGTGGGTGCGTGGTTCGACACGCGCCTGCGGCGCTGCTCACCATGACGTATATTTTGCGGTTCACCCCTCCACGTCATCCTGAGCAGGCCCGAAGGGCCGTGTCGAAGGACGCACGGACCTACCCGGGCCACCCCGCCAGCAGCCCCCGCAACGCCCCGACAAACGCCAGCGGCTGGTCGATCATCACATGGTGGTCGGCGTCGGGGATGGCGATCTGCGGCGAGCCGGGCGGCAGCAGGCCGCGCATGTAGTCGAGGATATGCGGCTCGGCGAGACGAGAGCGGTCGCCCCACATGATCGCCAGGGGACAGGTGATGTTGGCCAGCAGAGGGCCGCGATCCTCCATCATGAACGACGACCACATGAAGGGGTCGAACCGCCAGGTCCAGCCGCCCTCGACCTCCTTCAGCGCGTTCCGGGCGATCCAGTCGGCGATGTAGGGATTCTCGCAACCCTGCGGCGGGGCCAGCCGGAAGCGGCCCAGGGCCTCGGTCAGGGTCGGGTAGACCCGGTTGGGGGTCACGCGTTTGGGCGGGCCGCGCCATTCCAGCTCCGGCGGACGGACCATCGAATCGACCAGCACGGCCGCGCGCAGGCGGTCGCCGTACTTGCTGGCCGCCAGCATGGTCGGGAAACCGCCGAAGGAGTGGGCCACGAACACCGGCTTGCCGGCGACGTTCAGCCCGCCGGCCTCGGCCGCGGCGAAGGATTCCAGGGCGAACTGCTCGGCGGTATAGGTCTCGCGCCAGTCCGACCGGCCCATGCCGCTCCAGCTGAAGGCCGCCACCCGCCAGTCCCTGGCGAACCAGGGGGCGATGAAGGTCCACCAGTCGGCGCTGGCGCCGTTGCCGTGCAGCAGCAGCAGGCCCGGCTTGCCGATCTCGCCCCAGGTCAGCAGCTCGATGCTGGCGCCCTCGAAGTCGAAGAACGAGCGTTCAGGCGCATCGGCGAGAGCCGCGTCGAACCAGGCCGGGGCCGGCGGCTTTTCACCGTTGAAATCCGCGAGCGGGGCCGGAAACTCCGGCCAGGGCTTCTGGCCGTCAGGCATGCGCCGCCTCGTAGGCCTTCTCGCCCTTGCGCGGCGGACGCGGCCCCAGCGCCTTGAACACGCCCGTGCCGGTCATCAGCAGCCGGTCGCCGGACCAGATGCGGCCGCGCACGGTGTAGACCGAGTCCTCCTCGCCGATCAGCTCGGCCGAGCCCTCGACCCAGTCGCCGAGCTTGGCGGCCGACAGGAAGTCGCAGGTCAGGCGGACGGTGACCCAGAAATGGGATTTCTGCACCGAGATGACGCGTCCCCAGGCCATGTCGGCGAAGCTCATCAGCATGCCGCCGTGGCAGTTGGCCATGCCGTTGGTGTGGTGCTCCTCGACCCGGAAGGCCAGGGTGCAGCCGTCGGCCTCGTACTTCTCGTACAGCGGCCCGATCTGGCGGCCGAAGCCGCGGGTCCAGTTGAGCAGGCTGTAGCCGGGCGGAATGTCGCCCGTCTGGGCGTCGGTGAGATCGTCGGACATGAGACAAGTCTAACAAGCGTTTGAAGTGGGGTGAAGGGCGCGTTCAACGGGGTCCGTGAGATCGAGCCATTCAACGTCCGGCCAGCCAGCGGCCGTGATCCCGCAGGACAGATGTCTGTCGAAGACGTCGGCCCAGAATGCCATCCATCGTCCGGCATTGTCTCCAGATGCGATACATCCCGTCTTGTGTATCGCACCCCCTCAAGATACATACCTTGGGTTGAGATCGGAGGCTGGGCGTGGAAATCAGAAGCGTCAAACACAAAGCTCTGAAGGCCGTCATGGCGTCGGACCAGCCAATCAACGTGAAGGGGCTGGACGCGCAGCTTTCAAGGAAAATCCACCAGCAGATCACGATCCTGAAGGCCGCGAAGACAATCCGACAAGTGGCGGACTCCTTCCCCGGCTGGAAGGTGCATGAGCTTACACCGAAGACCCCCGGCAAGTGGTCCTTATGGGTCTCGGGAAACTACCGGCTGACATTCCAGCTCGATCACGCGACGGCCGAAATCACTGAACTCGATTTTGAGGACTACCATTGAGCGAACGCCAATTGCCCCCCCGACGCTTGTTTTGAACTTTGATAGCACCCTTATTTTCACTTTCGGATTGAAAGTGGATGTGTATCATATTAGGATACACCTCTCTTGATCAAAGGCGATTGACGCAATGACCGAATTGATTTTCCCCGCACATCCCGGCGAAATCGTTCGTGATGAAATTCTCCCCGCGTTTGGCCTGAACATCGTGCAGACAGCGGATGTTTTGAAGGTGGCAAGGCCCAACCTGAATAACGTCCTTAACGGTAAGCGAGCCTTGAGCCATGAGTTGGCTTTGAAACTGGAGGCCGCTTTTGGCGTGTCGGCGGAGCTTCTGACCACCGCTCAAAACAACTTCGATCTCGCACAGGCTCGTGCTCGCATAGGTAAGATCACCGCGGGTATCCGCCGCTTGGGGGCTGCCTGAGCGGCGACGGCGCGCGTTCAGATCGCCCCGGAACGGGACAACCACCGGAACCCCTTCCCCCGACGCACCGACAGGGGACATGCCACCGGCTAGCGCCTGAGCGTGTCCCCTTTGCTCACACCAGCGCCTCGAACTCCTCGACCAGCCGCGCGATGTCGCGCATGCCGGCGGCCCAGAAGCTCTTCTCGCGAGGGTCCAGACCAAAGGGCGCCAGCGCCTCGACGTAGGTCTTCGTGCCGCCGGCGGCCAGCAGCTCTTCGTAGAGCGGCGCGAAGCCGGCGGGATCCTCGCGCCGTTTCTCCATCAGGGCCCGCACCAGCAGGTCGCCGAAGGCGTAGGCGTAGACATAGAAGGGCGCCTGCACGAAGTGGCTGACATAGGCCCAATAGTGCTCGTAGCCGGGGTTCAGCTTGATCGCGGGACCGAGGCTGTCGCCCATCACCTCCAGCCACAGCGCGCCGATCTCGTCGGGCGACAGCTCGCCCTCCATCCGGGCGTCGTGGAAGCGGGTCTCGAACTGATGGAAGGCGATCTGCCGCACGACGGTGTTGAGGCCGTCCTCGATCTTGCCGGCCAGCAGGGCGCGGCGGTCGGCCGGCGCCGCCTCGGCCAGCAGCCGCTCGAACACCAGGCCCTCGCCGAAGATCGAGGCGGTCTCGGCCAGGGTCAGCGGCGTGTCGGCCAGCAGGGTGCCCAGCGGCGCGCACAGGGTCTGGTGCACGGCGTGGCCCAGCTCGTGGGCGAGGGTCAGCACGTCGCGCCGCTCGCCCATGAAGTTGAGGAACACATAGGGGTGTTTCTCGGCCGTCACCGGATGGCTGTAGGCGCCCGACTGCTTGCCGGGCCGGGGCCGGGCGTCGATCCACGGCCGGGCGAAGAAGGCCCGCGCCTCGTCGGCGAAGCGTGGCGCGAGGGCCGAGAAGCTCTCCAGCACCACGCCCCGGGCCTCGTCCCAGCCGTACTGGCGCGGCGCGGCGGCGTCGAGCGGGGCGTTGCGGTCCCAGTAGTCGAGGGTCTTGCGGCCCATGACCCTGGCCTTGGCGGCGTAGTAGCGGTGGCTGGTGGCGGCGTAGCCGTCGGTGACGGCCTCGACCATGGCCTCGACCGCCTCGGCATCGACCTCGTTGCCGATGTGCCGCGACTGGGCCGGATAGCTGTAGCGGCGCCAACGGTCCTCGACCTGCTTCTCGAAGGCCAGGGTGTTCATCACCAGGGCCATGGTCGGGGTGCGGTCGTGCAGCGCCTCGGCCAGGCCGCCTGCCGCCGCCTTGCGCCGCGCCGCCGACGGATCGGACAGCCGGTTCAGCGCCTCGGGCAGGGTCAGGTATTCGCGGCCGACCTTGGCTGTCAGTTTCGCCAGCGTCTCGTCATACAGCCGCGACCAGTTGGCCACAGCCGGGCCGCGATCGATCAGCAGCCGCTCCAGGTCGGGCGACAGCTCGTGCGGGCGGGACAGGCGCAGCCGGCGGATCCACGGCCGCCAGCGCGCCGCGCCCAGGTGCGCGTCGAGGGCCGCCTCGAGTTCGGCGTCCTCCAGTTCGTTCAGCTCCAGCGTGAAGAACAGGCTCTCGGCGGCGATCTGCGCCGAGCGCGCCCGCAGGTCGCCCTCGAACCGCGCCCATTCCGGATCGTCCCGCGCCGTCGAGGCGGCCAGCGAAGCATAGGCCCCGACCGCCCACAGGGCGTTGGTGGCCGCCTCGTAGAGGCTGATCCCCTCGTCGATCAGCGCGCCCAGCACGCCGGGGTCGGCCCGGCTGGCGACGAACCGGCCCTTGAGCGCGATCAGCGCGTCGTTGGCCCGCCGGGCCTCGGCCATGTCGAGCGCGATGCGCGGATCGGCGCGGCTCTCGTAGAGATCGTCGAGGCTCCACTCCGGCGGAGCGGCGGTATGGGCGGGGGTCTTGAGCGGCGCATTCATGGCGGCGGATATGGACCGGAGGGTCATGGCTCGCAACCTCCCTCCCCTTCATGGGGAGGGACAGACCGCGCAGCGGTCAGGGTGGGGACGTGACGGGCCGTGCTGGACGAATCCGGGTAGCGGCCGACTCCCCCACCCGTCCGGCCTTCGGCCGTCCACCCTCCCCATGAAGGGGAGGGAAAGGGATCAGACAAACCCCCTTCGCCGCCACCAGCCCACGACCAGCTCCGGCCAGGCGGCGACCGGCTTGCCCGTCGTGTAGCGCAGGCCGAAGCCGTGGCCGCCCTCCTCGAAGACGTGCATCTCCGCCGGGACCCTGGCCGCGCGCAGGGCGTCGTACAGCCGCAGGCTGTTGTCCACCGGCACGGAGGTGTCATCGCCGGCGTGCAGCAGGAAGGTCGGCGGGGCGTCCGGTCGGGCGTTGTCCTCCAGCGACCAGGCTGTTTCTCGCGCGACGGTCGGCGCGGCGCCCAACAGCTGCTCGCGCGAGCCGGCATGGGCGAAGGCGGGATGCATCGTCGCCACAGGATATATCAGCATCGATAGGTCTGGCCGCGCGGACAGGCCGTCGACCGCATCGACCGGCGCATAGACCGGCTGGTCCCACATCAGACTGAGACACCCTGCCACATGCCCCCCGGCGGAAAAGCCCATGACCCCGACCCGTCCGGGATCGGGGGCCATCGACCGCACCAGCCGCAGCGCCCGCTGGGCGTCCTGCAGCGGCGCGGCCGGCCCCGCGGCCCAGCCGTCGGCCGGCAGGCGGTAGCTGGCGACATAGACGGTCACGCCGGCGGCGGCGAAGCGTTCGGCGCATTCGTAGCCCTCCTTGTCCATCACCACCCATTTGTACCCGCCGCCCGGCGTCATGAGTAGGGAGGCCCCGTTCGGCTTCGCGGGTTCGAACACGGTCAGGGCGGGGTTGCGGACGTGCGTCACATAGCGGTCGCGCAGGGCCGCGGGCGGCGGACTGCGCTCGACCACGGCCTCCGTGACGGAGACGCCGGCCCCGCCCGGCGGGCCGTTCGGCCAGATCGGGATGACCCGGCGCGTGGCGGCCAGCGCCGGAGCGGCGGCGGCCAGCCCGGTGACCGTCAGCAGGGTGCGTCTCGTCCAGTCAGCCGCCACGCCATCCTCCAGGAAACCGGTGTCAGGCTACCGTCCCCGGCCGCCGCTCGACAAGCCAGGCGATGGCCGTCACGGTCAGATAGACGCCGATGGCCATGCTCCCCATCTGGACCGGATCGTCGCCCGTCGGCGCCAGCTTCGAGACGATCTGCACGCCGGTCAGCACCAGCAGGAACACCGCGGCCGGCCAGACCGACAGTCCCCGCTTCGCCCGCGCCCAGGCCCACCAGGCCCCGGCGGCGGCCAGCAGGCCCATCTCCAGAGTCGCCTCGGGCACGGGCCAGTTCCACCAGCCCAGGCCCACCTTCTCGCCGCCGAACCACAGCTCCAGGTCCGGCCGGTGGACGAGGAAGTCCAGCAGCCAGTGGGAAAAGACGGCCAGCCCGACGAACATCGACGCCCGCCATGGCGTCTTCAGCCCCCACCGGGCCAGCAGCGCCCCGCCAACCGACCAGGCCAGGGCGCCCGGCAGGCTGTGGGTGAAGGGCATGTGGTAGAGCTCCAGCGGACTGCCGGGCAGGTCTGGATCGACGTTGAACTTCTCCGCGCCTGTCATGATCAGCGCGCCCCAGCCGATGTCCATCAGCTGGCAGGCCGCGACATAGCTCCACAGGGGCGCCCGGGGCTCGGCCGCGCGGGCGGCCAGGGCGGCGGCGTAGTGTCCGACGAACATTCGCGTCTCTCCTCGGGATGACGGCCAGGTTGTCGCGCCGGACAAGTCATTCAACAATTGCCGATACTCGTGGGCCTGCTATGCATTTCTGTATGGAACGCGAGCCCGACTGGAACCTCTACGCCTCGTTCCGCGAGGTGATGCGCCAGGGCAGCCTGTCGGCGGCGGCGCGCGCGCTGGGCCTGACCCAGCCGACCCTCGGCCGGCATGTGACGGCGCTGGAAGCGGCCCTCGGCGCGGCCCTGTTCACCCGTTCGCCGCAGGGCCTGACGCCCACGGCCGCCGCGCTGGAGCTGCTGCCCCGCGTGGAGGACATGCATGCGGCCGCGCGGGCCGCGGCGCGGGCGGTCAGCGGCGGCCCCTCGGGCGAAACGGGCGTCGTGCGCCTGACGGCCAGCGAGATCGTCGGCGGGGTCGTGCTGCCGCCGATCCTGGCCGCCTTCCGCGAGACCCATCCGGGCATTGTCGTCGAACTGACCCTGACCAACCGCAACGAGGACCTGCTGCGGCGCGACGCGGACATCGCCGTGCGCATGGTCCGGCCGGCCCAGTCGGCGCTGGTCGCCCGGCGCCTCGGGGCGGTGGCCATCGGCCTGTTCGCCCACCGCCGCTATGTCGAGGCGCATGGCCTGCCAATGACCATCGATGAGATCGCCGACCATCCGCTGATCGGTTTCGACCGGGATGAGGTCTCGCTGCGGTCGCTGGAGGGCGTCCCCGCCTACCTGCGCCGCGACCGCTTCGCCTTCCGCTGTGACAGCGACCTGGCCCAGTTGGCCGCGCTGCGGGCCGGCTACGGCCTGGGCGGCTGCCAGCTGGGCATCGCCGCCAACGAGCCGGACCTGATCCCGGTTCTGCCGGACCTGGCCCACTTCGAACTGGAGATGTGGCTGGCCATGCATGAGGACCTGCGGGCCGTCGGCCGGGTGCGGACGATGTACGACTTCCTGGCCGTCGAACTGGGAGCCTACGCCCGGCGCCGTTAACCCCCGACTCAGGTCTCCGAAACCCGGTCTTTACCCACCCGTGTTTCAATCCGGGTCAACAAGAGCGGCGCTCCATGACGGGCGCACGCCGGTACGGTGGGTGATCTTCATATGACCAAAACGGTCCTGGTCGTCGATGACGACCCGACGCAAAGGCGTCTGATCCAGGCGGTGCTCGAGCGCGAAGGTTTCGCGGTCGCACAGGCCGAGGACGGCGACGGAGCGCTCAAGCATCTGATGTCCGGCCAGCCGGTCGATGCCGTGCTGCTCGACCTGCAGATGCCCGGCCTGAACGGCCACGACACGCTCAAGGAAATGCGCGCCAAGGGCTATGGCCAGCCGGTGATCGTGCTGACCGCCGCCGGCGGCGTGGAGACCGTGGTCAAGGCCATGCAGGCCGGCGCGGGCGACTTCATGGTCAAGCCGGCGGCCCCCGAGCGGATCATCGTCTCGCTCCGCAACATCCTGTCGATGGGTGACATGCGCAGCGAGGTCGACCGGCTGAAGAAGCAGGTCACCGGCCGCACCACCTTCGCCGACCTGATCGGCGACAGCGCGCCCATGCAGATGGTCAAGCGGCTGGGCGAACGGGCGGCCAAATCGTCGATCCCGATCCTGATCAGCGGCGAAAGCGGCGTCGGCAAGGAGGTCATCGCCCGCGCCGTGCACGGCTGCTCCGACCGGGCCGGCAAGCCCTTCGTGGCGGTGAACTGCGGCGCCATCCCCGAGAACCTCGTCGAGTCGATCCTGTTCGGCCACGAGAAGGGCAGCTTCACCGGCGCCTCGGAAAAGCACCTGGGCAAGTTCCGCGAGGCCGATGGCGGCACGCTGTTCCTCGACGAGGTCGGCGAGCTGCCGCTGGACATGCAGGTCAAGCTGCTGCGCGCGCTGCAGGAGAGCGAGATCGATCCGATCGGGGCCAAGCGCTCGGTGCGGGTCGATGTGCGCATCGTCTCGGCGACCAACCGCGACCTGACCAACCATATCGCCGAGGGACGGTTCCGCGAGGACCTGTTCTATCGCCTGAACGTCTATCCGATCGAGGCCCCGTCCCTGCGCGAGCGGCGCGAGGACATCCCGGCCCTGGTCGAGGCCTTCATCCGGCGGTTCAACATCGAGGAAGGCAAGCGCGTCATGGGCGCCTCGGCCGAGACGCTGGCCATCCTCAGCGGCTTCGACTGGCCCGGCAACGTGCGCCAGCTGGAGAACGCCGTCTATCGCGCCATCGTGCTGTCGGACTCGCCCTATCTGCAACCGCACGACTTCCCGGCCATCTCGGGGGTCAAGGTCGCGCCGGAGGCCCTCTCTCTGCCCGTCGATCCGCCCACCGCCCAGCAGCTGATCGCCGAGATCAGCCGCGACGCGCCCGTGCGCATCCTTGACGGCCGTGGCCATGTGCGCCCGCTGGAAGAGGTCGAGCGCGACCTGATCCAGCTGGCGATCGAAATCTACGCCGGTCACATGAGCGAGGTCGCCCGTCGCCTCGGCATCGGCCGCTCGACCCTCTACCGCAAGGTCCGCGAACAGGGCCTCGACGTCGAGGGCGGCCTGGAGGAGGCAAGCTGATGACCCGTCGCGTCAACATCCGTCCGCCCCAGCCCCGCGACGCGCGGCTGAAGACCCTGATGCACCGCATGAAGCTGGCGGCCGCGCGCGTGGCCGTGCTGCCGGCGACCGCGTCGGCCTGACCCTTCAGCGCGGTCGGCGCGGCGTGATCCGCACCTGGGCGCCGTCCGGGGCGCCGAGGCTTCCGGGACAGGCGGCGGGCCGGTAGCGCAGATCATAGCAAAGCCGCACGTCCTCCAGCCGGCCGTCGGCGACCTTGATGTAGACCCCGTCCCGCGGCAGGCCCCGGTTGGCCGTGGCGAAGGCGTCGCGGATCTGGCCGGCGGTCATGGTCGCGGCCATCGGCGGCAGGCGCAGGCGGCGCCACAGCCTGGCCGCGTCGGCGAAATAGGCCTCGGGCGTGGCCCATCCGCAGGTCCCGTGGGCGGCCCATTCGTGCTGCAGCGAGGCGGCCGACGGAGTCATGCACAGGTGGCGGCGCACCGTGGCCGCGCGAAGGGCCGGCGCGGGCCCGCAGTAGCGCGGATGGCGCCCCTCCGCTCCGTTGGGCCACAGCCCGTGCAGCACGAAGCCGAAGTTGCCGCCATGGCACTGGAAGGCCAGGGCCGGGTCGCCGCCGCGCGCGCGGCAGATCTCCGGCGCCCAGGTCAGGGCCAGCATATGGAAGGCGGTCGGCGCGTCGCGCACGATTTCCGCGGCGGGTGGCGTCCCTTCCGGAGCCGGCGTCACGGTCTTCGGCAGGTGGCAAACCCGCGGCGGCGGGGCGGCCGGTCCGGCGAACCCGGCGGTCAGGAGCGCGGCCAGGGTCAGGGCGACAAGACCCGCTCGGGACAGGGTCATGCTGCTACTCCCCATCCTCGCGCGGCGCGGACCGCCGGCCGAACGCCTTGCGCTTCATCGGCGTCTTCTCGCCTTTGGCCTTGGCGGTGATTTCCCTGAGCTTCACGGTCTGGAGCATCGACAGGGCCTGGCCGGCCGCGCCCTTCTCGGGATCGCCGAACGCGCGGCCGTAGGTCTTCAAGCGGTCCTCGACGCTGCCGAGGAATTCGCCCTCCCAGTCGGACAGCGCGACGCCGGCCTTGTCCGCCGCGCGCCGGGCGCGCTTGAGGGCATTGAGCGCGGCCCGTTTGGCCTGCGCCTTCGGATCGGGTGGGCCCCGCTTCAAATTTCCCCGATGGCCGAGAGGTAGAGGTCGATCAGCGCGTCCTCTTCCTGGCGCTTGGCGCGGTCCATCTTGCGGATGCGCACCACCTTGCGGATGATCTTGACGTCGAAGCCGTTGCCCTTGGCCTCGGCGTAGACCTCCTTGAGATCGGCCATCACCGCGGCCTTGTCCTCCTCCAGACGCTCAATGCGCTCAAGAATGGTCTTGAGCTGCGTCTGGGCCGTGCTGTTGAGCACGTCGATGTTGGAGGCGTCGTCGGCCATGGGGGAAGGCTCTCACAGGACGGAGGGATCGGAAAGGCCGACGGTCTAGCCCCCCCGGGCGCGGTCCTCAAGCAGTCCGTGGCCGACCAGCGCCGGAATCAGCGCGTCGGGGTCCTCGAACCTGTGGACATGAAAGCCCAGGGTGCGCGCCGCCGCGATATTGGCCGGCGAGTCATCGATGAACAGCAGGTCTTCGGGGGCCATCCCGGTGCGATCGAGCGCCAGGTGGAAGATGGCCGGATCGGGCTTGATCAGGCCCTCGTCGGCCGACACCACGGTCTCGCGAAGATGGACGAAGGCCGGGCTCAGCGACTGCACGAACGACCAGGTCCCGGTCCACATGTTGGTCAGGCCGAACTGCGGCACGTCGCGCGCGGCCAGCGCCGCCATGGCCGCCTCGGTCTGGGGAATCGCGCCGTCGAACATCTCGTCCCAGCGGTCCCACCAGGCGCGGATTTCGGCCTCGTGTTCGGGAAACCGGTCGATGAGCCGGCGAGTGTTGTCCTCCGGCGGGACGCCGCGATCGGTCTCCATGTGCCAGGCCATGGTGCAGACAGACGAAAGGAACCGGTCGCAGGCGGCCGGTTCCTTGAAGATTTTCAGATAGAGGCGACGCGGACTCCAGTCCACGATCACATTGCCGACGTCCCAGAGAACTCCCCGGGGCGCGCGCATGCTCAGCCCTGTTTGGCCTTGAAGCGCGGGTCGGTCTTGTTGATCACATAGACGCGGCCCTTGCGGCGCACGACCTGGCAATCGCGGTGACGCGTCTTCAGCGAGCGGAGCGAGTTCGCAACCTTCATCGATCTTCTCCTAGTTCGCGGCGCGTCTGCGCCAGTGAAAACAACGTGCCCCCAAGCCGGGGGCGGTGAATGGTGGGCGGTACTGGGATCGAACCAGTGGCCACTACGATGTCAACGTAGTGCTCTACCGCTGAGCTAACCGCCCACATGTCCTAGCGGCCCCGCCTTGCCCTTTCCGATGAAACGAAAAGGACGCGGGCGGCACCGCGTCGGTCGGCTGGGTCTATACTGAACTGCCCAAGGAGCCGCAAGGGGTTTTGGCTTTCGGCAAAACATGGCTATATCACCGGGATGGAACGCCCCGCCCGCCTGCCGGACCTTCAGACCGAAGCCTACCGCCTGCGGCGTCCTGATCGGGCCGCCGGTCCGATGATCTTCGCCTCGCCCCATTCCGGCCGCGACTACCCTGAAGCCTTCCTGCGCCAGGCCGTGCTGGACCGCGCGGCGATCCGCTCGTCCGAGGATGCCTTCGTCGACCAGCTGTTCGGCTGTGCCCCCGCGCTGGGCGCCGCCCTCCTGACCGCCCGCGTGCCCCGCGCCTATATCGACCTCAACCGTGCGGCGGATGAACTTGACCCCGGCGTGATCGACGGGATCCAGCGCGTGCCCCACAACCCGCGCATCGCCTCGGGACTGGGGGTGATTCCCCGCGTCGTCGCCGGGGGTCGGGCGATCTATCGGGGCAAGCTGACCCTGGCCGAGGCTGAACAGCGACTGTCCCGCTACTGGCAGCCCTACCATCAGGCCCTTGCCGCGCTGATCGAGGAAACCCGGTCCGATTTCGGCCAGGCAGTGTTGATCGACTGCCACTCCATGCCGCATGAGGCGATCGAGGCGCATGCCCGCCCCGGCCAGCCCCGCCCCGATGTCGTCCTTGGCGACCGCTACGGCGTCGCTGCGGGGCGCGAGGTGATGGACCGGATCGAAGCCGCCTTCGCCAGTGCCGGTCTGCGCGTCGGCCGCAACGCGCCGTTTGCAGGCGCCTATGTCACCCAGGCCTACGGTCGCCCCGCGCGCGGCGTGCATGTCGTGCAGGTAGAGATCGACCGCGCCCTCTACATGGACGAGGCGCGGATCGAGCCCTTGCCCGGGTTCCAGGCCTTCCGCGCCCTGATCGCCGGGGTCGTCGCCGACCTCCTCCGCCCCGAAGGCATCGCGCTGGCCGCCGAATAGCGCGCCCGGACCTTTCGAAAAGTCCGGACCAGGGCCTTCGAAGCCTTCGATGCGAATTCTTGCAAGATTTCGCCCGCCTACCGCAAGGCCCGGCCCTTGATGATCGCCTCGGCCCCGAACTTCGCGCGAATCGCATCGGTCGCCCGTTCCGCCGCCGCGCGTTTCCGGGCGCCGGGGTCCAGCAGGTCAGCCGACAAGTCCGCCTGATCCTCGGCCGCGAGGTCCGAGAGCCCGACCCCGATCAGCCGGAACGGCCCCCTGGTGCCCGCTTGGTCGAACAGCTCCCGCGCCGCGCGAAAGATGCGGTCGGCCAGTTGCGTCGGGTCGCTCAGGCCATGCCGTCTCGTGACCAGCTGGAAATCGGCTTTCTTCAGCTTCAGCGTGACCGTCCGCCCGGCCAGACCCTTGGCCTTGGCCCGGTCCGCCACCTGTTCCGACAGCCGCCAGATATGCCCCTCCAACAGGTCTGCATCCGAGGTATCGTCATTGAACGTCGTCTCCTTCGAGATCGACTTGAGCTTTTCGTCCCGGTTCACCCGCCGCATGTCCAGCCCCCGCGCCAGATGCCACAGCCGGTCGCCCATGGCGCCGAACCGCGCG
>JAUSMJ010000083.1 GCA_030645575.1 Caulobacter sp.
TGGCGCCGCCGAGGTCGCCGACCACGCCGTCGCCGGCCGGGGCGCCCGCCAGCACGCCGAGCGCTGCGTATTTGGCTTCTTCCGCGCCGCTCAGCACCCGCAGCACCAGACCGGTCTCGGCCTGCACCCGCTCGGCGAAGAGAGGGCCGTCCTCGGCGTCGCGGATGGCGGCGGTGGCGGCGGTGAACACCCGCTCGGGCGGCAGGCGCTCGACCACCATGCGGAACCGCTTGAGGGCGGCGAGGGCGGTGGCGGCGCCGTCTTCGCTCAGGCGGCCGGTCCTCTTCAGGTCGCGGCCTAGGCCGGCCAGCACCTTCTCGTTGAACACCGTCCACAACGAACGGCCCTCGACCCGGTACAGCACCAGGCGCACCGAGTTGGAGCCGACGTCGACGACGGCGGCGTCATGACTGGTCATTGGTCGAGGTCCAGGGCCAGGACGCCGGGCAGGTCGCGGACATGGTGACCCCGGCCCGACAGACTGGGGTTGGTCATGAAGTAGTCGTGGGCCGAGAAGGCCATCCGCTTGTTCCAGGCCGGGTCGCGGGCGTAGCCGCCCTGGCTGTCCAGGATCCAGCTTTGCGCCTCGTCGTTGAGGTTTGCGACCATGATCTGGCTGAGCACCTGTTCGTGCACCGTCGGGTTATCAACGGGTGTCATCGCCTCGACGCGGCGGTCGAGGTTGCGCGGCATCCAGTCGGCCGAGCTGATGAACACCTTCGAGCGGCTGGACGGCATGGCCTTGCCGTTGGCGAAGGCGACGATCCGGCTGTGCTCGAGGTAGCGGCCGACGATGCTCTTGACCCGGATGTTGTCCGACAGACCCGGCACGCCCGGCCGCAGGCAGCAGATGCCGCGCACCACCAGCTCGATGCGCACGCCAGACTGGCTGGCGCGGTACAGGGCGTCGATGATCTCCGGATCGACCAAGGCGTTGAGCTTGACCCAGATGCCCGACGGCTTGCCGGCCAGGGCGTTGTCCGCCTCGGTCGCGATCATCGTCATCAGATCGACCTTCAGCGTCTCGGGCGAGTAGCTGAGCTTCTCCAGCCGCTGCGGCGGGGCGTAGCCGGTGATGAAGTTGAACAGCCGCGCCGAATCCCGGCCCAGCGCCGGGTCGGTCGTGAACAGCGACAGGTCGGTGTAGATCTTGGCCGTCACCGGATGATAGTTGCCGGTGCCGAAATGGCAGTAGGTGCGCAGGGTCTCGCCCTCGCGGCGGACCACCAGGCTCAGCTTGGCGTGGGTCTTGTACTCGACGAAGCCGAACACGACGTGCACGCCCGCCCGCTCCAGGTCCTTGGCCCAGCGCAGGTTGTTCTCCTCGTCGAAGCGCGCCTTGATCTCGACCAGGGCGGTGACGTTCTTGCCATTCTCGGCCGCCTCGATCAGGGCCGCGACGATCGGGCTGTCCTGGCTGGTGCGGTACAGCGTCTGTTTGATCGCCAGCACATGCGGGTCGCGCGCGGCCTGGCGCAGGAACTGGACCACCACGTCGAAACTCTCGAACGGATGGTGGACCAGGATGTCCTTCTCGCGAATGGCCGCGAAACAGTCGCCGTCGTGGTCGCGGATGCGTTCGGGGAAACGCGGCACGAACGGCCTGAACTTCAGCTCCGGCCGGCCGTCGGGGATCAGCTGGCCCATCTGGGCCAGGCCCAGCTTGCCGTCGATCAGCACCACGTCCTCGGGGTCGCAGTGCAGGCTTTCCAGGATGAAGGCGCGCAGGTCCGGCGGCATGGCGGTCTGGACCTTGACCCGCACCACCTCGCCCAGCCGCCGGCGCTTCAGCTGCGCCTCGAACTCGCGGACCAGGTCCTCGGCCTCTTCCTCGATTTCCACGTCGCTGTCGCGGATCAGCCGGAACAGGCCGCGGCCCTCGACCTCGCAGCCGGGGAACAGGTGGTCGATGAACAGGATCAGCAGGCTTTCCAGCGCGATGAACCGCTGCTCGCCCTTGCGCGCGCGGCCGTGCTCGGACGGCAGCGGCCAGAACCGCCGCACGGCCGTGGGCACCGGCACCAGGGCGTAGAGCTCCTTGCCGTCGGGCCGGCGCAGCTTCAGCGCCAGCGAGAAGCCGAGGTTGGGAATGAACGGGAACGGGTGGGCCGGGTCGATGGCCAGCGGCGTCAGCACCGGAAACACGTGGTTGAGGAAGATGTCCTCGGCCCGGGCCCGGTCGGCCTCGCCGATGTCGCGCGCCTCCAGCAGGCGGATGCCCTCGGCCTGCAGGGCCGTGCGCAGCTCGCGCCAGATGCGCTGCTGGTCGGCCATCAGCTCGGCGGCCGAGGCGTTGACCTTGACCAGCTGTTCGGACGGCGTCAGCCCGTCCTGGCTGACCACGCGCACGCCCTCGCGCACCTGGCCCTTCAGGCCGGCGACGCGGACCATGTAGAATTCGTCGAGGTTGTTGGCGCTGATCGACAGGAACCGCAGCCGCTCGAGCAGCGGATGGCGCGGGTTCTCGGCCTCTTCCAGCACACGCCGGTTGAAGGCCAGCCAACTCAGTTCGCGGTTGAAGAAGCGGTCGGGCGAGGCCAGCAGCGCCTCGTCGAGGCGCGGCCGGCGGGGGCCCGGGGCGGGCGGGGCGGCTTCTGTGATGGCGGCGTCGGTCATGGGGCCTCTGCGTCGCCGGGGTTGTGACGTGGCGCGCGGCCTGTCGCAAGGGGGCATGACAGGGGTGTTACACGGAGGATGTTACGGTTGGGTGATCGTCGTCCTCGCCCTCGCGGGAGAGGATCGCCGCTACGCCGCTACGGTCCGCGCCGGATTGGGACCGTAGCGGTTGGCGCCCTGTTCGCCGCTCATCACGCCCAGCTCCACGGCGGCCCAGACGATGACCACCGCGAACACCGCGTCGATGAAGATGAATGGCTGGGACCAGACCGCGATCAGGGCCAGGATGACGACGGCCGCCAGCCAGCCCGACCGGCCCCGGTCGTGCAGGCGCCTGGACAGCACGCAGGCGGCGGAGAACAGCAGGCCCGGATAGACCACCCAGCCGGTCAGCCAGTGCAGGGTCGGGCCCATGGAGGCCTCGTAGATCACCGCGACCGTGGTCAGCGTCGCCGCGGCGATCAGGAACGGCGTCCGCGCCACGCGGCCCGTGGAGGAGAAGAACAGCTCCACCCAGTCGATCTGGCCGCTCATATGGGTTCGCTCGCTCCGACTCTTGGGACAGGGATCCCTGAGGTCCCTATCTAGGCGAGAGCGGCGCGCGGCGAAAGGTCGGCGCGCCAGGCGGCGAAGGTCGGCGCGCGGACCCCATGCCGGTTGCGGCCGGGCGTGCCCTCGCCGGTGACCAGGCTGAGCACCAGCCACAGCTGGCCCAGGAAGGGCGGCATGACGAACAGCAGCATCCAGCCGGAGAGGTCGCGGTCATGGCAGCGGCGGACGGCGGCGGCCAGGCTGATCCACACCCCGTTGAGCAGCAGAAACGCGATCAGCGCCGCCACCGCGCCCTGGCTCGGCCCGGTGACATGGGCGCCGGACTCGTCGCCCGCGCCGCTGAAAATGATCATCAGGAAGGTGAAGACATAGCTGGCCGTGAACACGCCGATCAGCGTCAGGGCGAACCCGAGCCGCCCGGTCCGGCCGGAAAAACGGTAGAGTTCCCAGGCGCCCATGGCGCAACCTCCCGCAGCCTTGGGAACAACGCGGCTGGCGCCGGTTTGGTTTCGTCGGGCGGGGTCAGGCTGGCGGCGGTTGTCACCCGAACTCGACCAGCACCTCGTCGGCGGCCACGCTGTCGCCGCCCTTGGCCGAGACGGTGACCACCACGCCCTCGCGTTCGGCGCGGATGACCCCGTTTTTCCCGTCCGCACCCCTATCCAGCCGTGCGCTCTCTGCGTAAGGTTGAGGGGGTCGTGGGGGTGCAATGGTGGCGGTAGTTTCGACGGTTGTGCTCGCCGCCCTGGTCACGGCCGGTTCCAGCGCGGCGCCCGACCCCGCGCCCGCCGCCGCCCCGCCCGCCGCCCCGCCCGCCGCCGAGACGCCGCGCCCGGACGACACGTCTGTCGCCGAAGTCGTGGTGGTCGCCGAGCGGCCGGCGGTGGTCAAACAGATTGACCGGCAGGTCTATGACGTCCGCAACGATCCCGAGGCCCAGACCGCCTCGGTCATGGACGTCCTTGGAAAAATCCCCTCGGTCACCACCACGCCCGCCGGCGCGGTGCTGTTGCTCGGTCAGTCCGGGGTCACGATCCTGATCGATGGCAAGCCGGGCAACATCCGCGGCCTGCGAGGGGCCGACATCGAGCGGATCGAGGTGATGACCAATCCCTCGGCCCAGTATGGCCCGCAGGGCGCGGCCGGGATCATCAACATCATCACCCGCAAGGACCGCCGTCAGGGCCTGACCGGCAGCGTCACGGCGGGAGTCGACAGCCAGGGCGGCTATTGGGCCAGCGCCGGTCCCAACTGGGTGATCGGTCGCTGGACCCTTGGCGGCTCCCTGGCGCTCACGAGCCAGAACAGCGACGGCGAGTGGGAGGTCCGGCGGCGGGAGCGGGACGGGCTTGGCGGGGAGGTCAACGTTGTCGAGGCCAGCCGCTACCGCTCTGACTCCGAAAACTACTCCGGCGGGCTGAAGCTGGCCTTCCGGCGCAACGACCGCCAGCGGTTCTATGTCAACGTCCAGGTCTTTCAGGCGTTGGGCGACGATCGCGAACGGACGCGCGCCACCGCGGACGACGCCAGTTTCGCCTCCTACGCCGAGCTGACGGACCGCCCTTCTCGGTTTGAGGGGCTCGACATCGACGCGGGCTATGACTGGACCGGCCCGACGGAGGGCGAGACCTTTTCCCTGTCCATTTTGGTCAATCCATGGATCCTGCGCCCCGCTGACAGGACCGAGGATCGCTTCGACGACCCGGCGCTGCCTGTCCGCCTGTTCCGTCAGGCCAGAAACAGAGACAACCTCGATCTGGAGTTTAAGGCCGACTACAAGCGCCCGCTCGACGGATCGCGCATTCTGGCGCTCGGCGCCGGCTGGACCCGCGCCGACCAGACCGAGGGCACTGTCTTCGAAAACCTCGCCGGTCCCGACCCGGTGCGCGACCTCGACCAGTCGATCCACGGCATCCGCGACGTCTGGTCCAGCTACGTGACCTATCAGTTTCCCCTGGCGCCCTGGACCGTCATGCCTGGCCTGCGGGTCGAGTCCGAAACCTTTGACGTGCGGTCGATGGGCGCGATCGGGAGTTCGAGCGACCTGTTCTGGTATCCCAGCCTGCATGTCACCCGTGATCTCGGCGAGGCCCTGAAGCTCAGCCTCAGCTACAGCCGTCGCATCGACCGGCCGGATCTCGGGCGGCTGGACCCGGCCATCCGCTACAGCGGGGCCAACGAGGCGCGGCAAGGCAACCCCGATCTCGACCCGGTCACGGCCGACGCTTATGAGGCCCGCCTCGACTACGCCAAAGGCGGTTTCGGCGCCGGCCTCACCCTCTACAGCCGCGAATCCTCGGGAACCTGGTCGAGCTTCTCGACCCTGACGCCCGACGGGGTCCGGCTAACGACCACGATCAACGCAGGGGAGAGCGCCAATCGTGGCGCGGAGCTGGCGCTTCGCGGCAAGGTGGCCGGCAAATGGCAATATGTCGTGACCACGAACCTGTTCTGGCGCGAGCAGCAGGTGCTGGTCGGCGGCGTTCCGCGCGCGGACAGCCGGTTCAGCTATACCGGCAACGCCCAGTTCAGCTGGAAGGCGGCGCCGGCCAATCCCGACACGGGCGACCAGGTTCAGCTCAGCCTGCGCTACCTGGGGCCCACCGCGTCATATCAGGGCAGCCGGGACGGCTTCTTCCGCGCCGACCTGACCTTGCGCCGGCCGTTCACCAAGAGGGTGACCGGTGTGCTGATCATCTCCGACCTGCTCGACAGCAGCGAATCTCATTCGCGGTTGAACACGACGGACTACGACGAGGACATCACCTCCCGGGGCTCCGGTCCGACGGCGCGGTTTTCCCTGACCTACCGGCTGGGCGGGCCTGATTAGCTAGGCCGGGTCAGGCGGCCCGAAATCGACTTTCGGATAGGGCGCGGCCGAAGGCCCTTTCGGGGAGGGGCCGAAACGGTTGGGACCGGGCGTGCCGTCGAGAAAGCCGAGGGTGATGAGGAACCATAGCCCAAGGACAAAGAGCGTCGCCGGCCAGACGAAAGGCAGGACCTGTTGAAGCGCCGGGGAGAGCCCGGAAGTCCAGGACGTCGCCGAGGCAGGGATGTAGTCCACGCCGTAGATCACGACATAGTAGGCCAGCACCGGCCAGGCTGATCGATTCCGGTCATGATACCGCTGCACCGACAGGGCAATGGTCGGCCACAGGAAGGCCAGTTGGATCGGCAGGATCACATAGAGTGGAATCGCGGCCAGCGCCTCGAACGGCGTCATGGGCGCAGCCGACGGGCTCAGATGGACCACCGACACCACCGAGACGAGCGCGAAGGTCAAGACGACCTGTGCGATGCCAAGCAGGATGCCCAGCATCCACCAGTCCTGTCGCCGGATACGGCCTCGAAAGCCGAACAGCTTGTCCCGTGTCGTCATCGGCGATTCCCCTCAACCGGGGGTAGCCTAGCGACGCTAGCCGAACTCGACCAGCACCTCGTCGGCGGCCACGCTGTCGCCGCCCTTGGCCGAGACGGTCTTGACCACGCCCTCGCGTTCGGCGCGGATGATGTTCTGCATCTTCATCGCCTCGATGACGCAGACGACCTCGCCCTCGCGGACGGTCTGGCCGACGACCACGTCCATCGAGACCACCAGACCCGGCATCGGCGAGATGATCATCTTGCTGGTGTCGGCCGGGGCCCGCTCGGGCAGCTTGCCGTGCAGCTCGGCCGAGCGCGGGCTCAGCACCAGCACCTTGGCCCTGGCGGCCCGGTGGCGGATGACGAAGCCCTCGGCGGCGGTGGCGACGCTGACCGTGAAGGCCGCGCCGTTCAGCCGGCCGCGCAGCAGCGGCTTGCCCGGGCGCCAGTCGATGTCGTCCAGCGTCAGGGTGCGGTCGCCGCCTTCGAGACGGAGGCTCAGGCCCTCGCCGGCCTCGTCGATCTCGACGCGGCGGCTGTCGTGACCGACCAGCACGACCCAGTCGCGGCGGTCAGAGCCGCCGGCCCGGCGGGTGATCATGCGGTGCATGGCCACGCCCGCGGCGGTCAGGATGTCGGTCTGCGACGGCGTCGGCGCCGTGCCGGCGAAGCCGTCGGGGAATTCGTCGGCGATGTAGCTGGTCGACAGCTTGCCGGAGCGGAACCGCTCCTGGTCCATGACGGCGGCGAGGAACGGGATGTTGTGGCCCAGCCCCTCGATGTGGAAGTCTTCCAGCGCCCGGCCCATGCCGTCGATCGCCGCCAGCCGCGTCGGCGCCCAGCTGCACAGCTTGGAGATCATCGGGTCGTAGAACATCGAGATCTCGTCGCCCTCGCGGACGCCGGCGTCGTTGCGCACGGTGTAGCCGTCATGTTCGCCCTCGACGGGCGGGTCGTAGCGCACGAGCCGGCCGATGCTGGGCAGGAACTTGCGGTAGGGGTCCTCGGCGTAGATCCGGCTTTCGATGGCCCAGCCGTTGATCTTCAGGTCCTTCTGGCCAAAGGCCATCTTTTCCCCGAAGGCCGAGCGGATCATCTGCTCGACCAGGTCCAGGCCGGTGATCAGCTCGGTGACCGGGTGCTCGACCTGCAGGCGGGTGTTCATCTCCAGGAAGAAGAAGCTCTTGTCCTGGCCCGCGACGAACTCGACCGTGCCGGCGCTGTCGTAGTTCACCGCCTTGGCCAGGGCCACGGCCTGGGCGCCCATGGCGGCGCGGGTGGCCTCGTCGAGCAGCGGGGAGGGGGCCTCCTCGATGACCTTCTGGTTGCGGCGCTGGATCGAGCATTCGCGCTCGAACAGGTGCACCACATTGCCGTGCTTGTCGCCCAGCACCTGGATCTCGATGTGGCGCGGGCTGGTGATGAACTTCTCGATGAAGATCCGGTCGTCGCCGAAGCTCGATTTGGCTTCGGACCGGACGGCCGGGAAGCCTTCCTCGACGTCCTGGCGGCTGTGCGCCACGCGGATGCCCTTGCCGCCGCCGCCGGCGCTGGCCTTGATCATCACCGGATAGCCGATCTCCTCGGCGATGCGGATGGCGTGGGCGGTGTCGTCGATCTCGCCGATATGGCCGGGCACGCAGCTGACGCCGGCCTTTTCGGCGAACTTCTTCGACTCGATCTTGTCGCCCATGGCCCGGATCGCGCCGGGGTTGGGGCCGATGAAGACGATGCCCTCGTCGGCGCAGCGCTGGGCGAAACCGGCGTTTTCGGACAGGAAGCCGAAGCCGGGATGGACCGCCTGGGCCCCGGTCTCGCGGCAGGCCGCGATAATCTTGTCGGCGACCAGATAGGACTCGCTGGCGGGCGCGGGACCGATGAACACGGTCTCGTCGGCCATCTCGACGGCCAGGCTGTCGGCGTCGGCCTCGGAATAGACGACCACCGTCTTGATGCCCATCCGTCGGCAGGTCTTGATGACCCGGACCGCGATTTCACCCCGGTTGGCGATCAGAATCTTCGAAAACATCGGCTCGCGGTCGCCCCTTGCGCACGTTCGTTGCGCGTCCGGTTAGCCCGCATGGTCCCCCTTTGCAACGGCGCCGGTGCGTCAGCCCAGCTTCACCGCCGTGCCGGAGGCGGTGACCATCAGCATGCCGTTGTTGGCGCCCAGGGTCTCGTAGTCGAGGTCCACGCCGACGACCGCGTCGGCGCCGAGCCTGGCGGCTTCGGCGGTCATTTCCCGCAGGGCGCCTTCGCGGGCTTCCCGCAGGACCGACTCGTAGCTGGCCGCGCGGCCGCCGACGATGTCGCGAATGCCGGCGAACAGGTCGCGGAAGATGTTGGCGCCCAGGATCACCTCGCCGGAGACGACTCCCAGGGTTTCGCGGGTCGGGCGTTCGGCGATGGTCGGGGTGGTGGCGGTGAGCATGTCAGATCGGTCCCTTCTCTTCCGGCCAGGCCGGTCCGGCCCTACATTGGGCGCCATGAGCAGCTCCGCAATGTCCGCCGCCGGCTTCGACCTGACCCCGCCCACCGACGCCGAGCGCGCGCGTCTGGAAGCCGACCTTAGCGGCGAGGAGGCGCGGGTGCTGCTGCATCACGGCACCGAGGCGCCGTTCTGCGGCGGCCTGCTGGGCGAGAAGCGCCCGGGCGCCTACTGCTGCCGCCTGTGCGGTCTGCCGCTGTTCCGCTTCGAGACCAAATTCGAGAGCGGCACGGGCTGGCCCAGCTTCTACGCCCCGTACGATCCGGCCCATGTGGCCGAGGTGCGCGACACCAGCCACGGCATGCTGCGCATCGAGACCCTCTGCGCCCGCTGCGGCAGCCATCAGGGCCACGTCTTCCCCGACGGCCCGCCGCCGACCCGGCTGCGCTACTGCATCAACTCGATCTCGCTGACCTTCGTCGGCGACGGCGAGCCGTTGCCGGACCCGTTGGGCCGGGGGGACGGGCTTCCCCGCCGCTGAAGGACGCGGGTCCCCGCGGGCCCATGAACAAAGGGCCGGAGATCGCTCTCCGGCCCTTCGCGTTTTTGATCAGCTTCCGCTGACTAGCACTTGTAATACATGTCGAATTCGACGGGGTGCGGGTGCAGTTGCAGGCGCATCACCTCTTCCATCTTCAGCTCAATGTAGGCGTCGATGAAGTCGTCATCCATGACGCCGCCCTTCTTGAGGAAGGCGCGGTCCTTGTCGAGGTTTTCGAGCGCCTCGCGCAGGCTGCCGCAGACCTCGGGGATCTTCTTCTGCTCGCGCGGCGGCAGGTCGTAGAGGTTCTTGTCGGCGGGCGCGCCCGGATCGATGCGGTTCTCGATGCCGTCCAGGCCGGCCATCAGCAGGGCCGTGAAGGTCAGGTACGGGTTGCCCATGGGATCGGGGAACCGGCATTCCAGACGCTTGGCCTTGGGGCTGTCGACGTGGGGGATGCGGATCGAGGCGGAGCGGTTGCGGCTGGAATAGGCCAGCTTCACCGGCGCTTCGTAGCCCGGGACCAGTCGCTTGTAGCTGTTGGTCGTCGAGTTGGAGAAGGCGTTGATCGCCTTGGCGTGCTTGATGATGCCGCCGATGTACCACAGGCACATCTGCGACAGGCCCGCGTACTGGTCGCCGGCGAACAGCGGCTTGCCGTCGGCCCAGATCGACTGGTGCACATGCATGCCCGAGCCGTTGTCGGCGAACATCGGCTTGGCCATGAAGGTCGCCGTCTTGCCATAGGCGTGGGCCACGTTGTGGATCACGTACTTATAGAGCTGCAGACGGTCGGCCATGATGACCATGGTGTCGAACTTCAGGCCGAGCTCGTGCTGGGCGGGCGCCACCTCGTGGTGGTGCTTTTCGGGCTTCATGCCCAGCTCGCCCATGACCGCCAGCATCTCGCCGCGCAGGTCCTGGGCGCTATCGACCGGGTTGAGCGGGAAATAGCCGCCCTTGGGGCCCGGGCGGTGGCCCATGTTGCCTTCCGGATAGCTCTTGCCGGTGTTGGTCGGCAGCTCGGTCGAGTCGTAGCTGTAGCCGGTGTTGTGCGGGTCGGTGGACCACTTCACGTCGTCGAAGATGAAGAACTCCGCTTCCGGGCCGAAGAACACCGTGTCGCCCACGCCCGAGGACTTGACGTACGCCAGGGCCGTCTTGGCCATCGAGCGCGGGTCGCGGTTGTAGGGCGTGCCGGTGTCGGGGTTCACCACGTCGCAGAACAGGCACAGCGTGGTCTGCTGGTAAAAGGGGTCGATGTAGGCCGTGGCCAGGTCGGGCCGCAGCTTCATGTCGGACTCATTGATGGCCTTCCAGCCGGCGATCGACGAGCCGTCGAACATCGTGCCGTCCTCGAGGAAGTCGTCATCGACCAGGTCGATGTCGAACGTCACGTGCTGCATCTTGCCGCGAATGTCGGTGAAGCGGACGTCGACGTATTTGACGTCCTTCTCCTTGATCATCGCCAGAATGTCTTTGGCCTTGGCCATGTGCCCTATCCCCTGAGCTGATGGTTCGAAACGGTTGGGTTGGTCTTCTCTAGATGGCCGCCGGGCCGCTTTCGCCCGTTCGGATGCGGATAACGTCGGCGATCTCGGAAACGAAGATCTTGCCGTCGCCGATGCGGCCCGTGCGGGCGGCGGTCTGGATGGCCTCGAGGGCCGCGGCCAGCTGGTCGTCGGAGACCACCACCTCGACCTTGATCTTGGGCAGGAAGTCCACGACGTACTCGGCCCCGCGATAGAGCTCGGTGTGGCCCTTCTGGCGGCCGTAGCCCTTGGCCTCGAGCACGGTCATGCCCTGGACGCCGAGGTCCTGCAGCGCTTCCTTCACCTCATCGAGCTTGAACGGCTTGATGATCGCTTCGATCTTCTTCATGCGGGCCTCTGTGGCGCAATTGGCGCGACGGAGCACGGGGCCTTGCGGCGGTTCAAGGCCCGTTGCTCCCGACGTGCGTTGCAGCGCAGCGTAAAGAATGGAGCGCCCATCAAACAGGCGCCCGGCGCCCAAGACAAGGGCAGACGGCCAAAGGCCTTGGTTGCCGCCGGGTCAGGGGGCTACCGAGGCGGAATTGCACGCTGAAGGGAGCGGAACGATGCGCGACGACACGCCGGTGATCATCGGAGCGGGCCAATTCACCTATCGGGGTCCGGCGGACAGTTCGCTCTCGCCGCTCGATCTGCTCAAGATCGCGGCGGATCGCGCCGCCGCCGACACGGGCGTGGACGGAAACATCCTGGCCCAGCT
The DNA here is from genome assembly GCA_030645575.1 of Caulobacter sp. GTDB lineage: Bacteria > Pseudomonadota > Alphaproteobacteria > Caulobacterales > Caulobacteraceae > Caulobacter. Next base: position 11,751 of record JAUSMJ010000083.1, read on the forward strand.
CGACGGGGTGGCCGTGGTCGGCTTCACCATCGACGCGCCCGGGGCCCTCTCGCAGCTGCCGTTCCCGCGGCTGAAAAACCCGCCGGCCAGCCTGGCCCGGGCCGTCGGCGCGCAGCCGGCCTTCGAGATCTACAGCCACATGGGCGGCAACAGCCCCCAGCAGCTGATCAACACCCTGTGCGAGCGCATCGCCCGGGGCGAGAACGAGCTGACCCTCGCCGTCGGCGCCGAGTTCCTCGGCTCGCTGATGAAGCGGCTCAAGGGCGGGGCGGGCTTCGCCGGCTGGGAAGACCCCTACGCCATCGAGGACGAGCCCAGGCGCATCGGCGACCCGCGTCCCGGCACCACGCCGCAGGAGAACGCCCACGGCCTGAACCGGCCGATCAACGTCTATCCGATGTTCGAGAACGCCCTGCGCGCGCGCGACGGCCGCTCGATCGGCGATCACCAGAAGCGCCTGGGCAAGCTGTTCGCGCCCTTCACCCAGGTCGCGGCGACCAACCCCTACGCCTGGTTCCCGACCGAGCGGAGCGAGTCGGAGCTGGTCACCGTCACCGACCAGAACCGCATGATCAGCTTCCCCTATCCGAAATACCTCAACGCCATCATGGAGGTCGATCAGTCCGCCGGCGTGATCATCGCCAGCGTGCGCAAGGCGCGCGAGCTGGGCGTGCCCGAGAGCAAATGGGTGTTCCTGCACGGTTGCGCCGACGCGTCGGATCTCTGGTATCCGTCCGACCGGCAGGACTTCCACTCCAGCCCGGCCATGCGGCTGACCGGCAAGCGGGCGCTGGAGATGGCCCGCGTTGGCCTGGACGAGATCGACTACATCGACCTCTATTCCTGCTTCCCGATCGCCGTGGAGGTGGCGGCCGAGGAGCTGGGCCTGGCGCTGGACGACCCACGCGGCCTGACCGTCACCGGCGGGCTGCCCTACATGGGCGGGCCGGGCAACAACTACGCCATGCATTCGGTGGCCATGATGGTCGGCAAGCTGCGCGACCATCCGCACAGCTGGGGCCTGTGCACGGCCAACGGCTGGTATCTGACCAAACAGTCGACGGGCGTCTATTCGACCACGCCGCTGGAAGGGCCGTGGGAGCGGGAAGACCCGGCCGTGATCCAGCGCCAGATCGACGCCCTGCCGCATCCGGCGCTGGTCGAGCACCCCGAGGGGCCCGCGACCATCGAGACCTACACCGTGGTCCACACGCGTGACGGCTATCACATGGGCATCGTGTTCGGCCGCGACGAGCACGACCGCCGCTTCATCGCCGTGACCCCCGACGACGAGGCGACCCTGCGCGAGCTGGAGAGCCGCGAGGGCGTGGGGCGGTCTGGCACGGTCGGCCGGCATCCGGACGGCCAGCGCAACCTGTTCGTTCCGGATTGACGATCAGAGACATGCACTTCAGTGCGTGTCCCTTGCTTGCGGAAGGGGACACGCACTGAAGTGCATGTCCCCGCGCCATGACGGAGACTTGTTGAGATGCGCACCTACATGATCCGCCACGGCAAGCCCTCGGCGACCTGGGGCGACCAGGACGACGATCCGGGGCTCGACGAGACGGGACTGGCCCAGGCGCGGGGCGCGGCGGCGATCCTGCTGGCCCTGCCGGCCGACGCGCGGCCGACAGCGGTGGTCAGCTCGCCGCTGCGCCGCTGCCGCGAGACCGCCCAGCCGTTCGCCGAGGCGATCGGGGCCGAGCTGATCGTCGATCCGCGGGTCGGCGAGATCCCGACGCCGAAGGCCGTGGCCCATGCCGACCGCGGCGCCTGGCTGCGCGAGGCCTTCGCCGGCCGCTGGGACGAGATTCGTGGCGACCTCGACTACGACGCCTGGCGGCGCGCGGTGGCCGCCGCCGTGGCCAGCTATCCCGGCGCGGCCGTGTTCAGCCATTTCGTGGCCATCAACGCGGCGGTGACCGTGGCGGCCGGCGGCGACCTGGTCATGGGTTTTCGGCCCGACCACTGTTCGATCCAGGTGTTCGAGCCGGCCGATGGCCGCTTGATCCTGGTCGCCAAGGGGCGCGAAGCTTCGACCCAGGTTCTCTGATCGGAGATTCGATGGGTTCGGCGCCGGACATCCTGACGGTCGAGGAGATGACCGCCGCCGACCAGGCGGCGATCGCCGCCGGGACCGCCGGTGTGAAGCTGATGGAGCGGGCGGGCAGGGCGGTCGCCGAGGCCATCCGCCAGCGCTACCGTCCCTGCCGCACGGTGGTGCTCTGCGGGCCCGGCAACAACGGCGGCGACGGCTACATGGTCGCCCGCATTCTCAAGCGCCGGGGCTGGCCGGTGTGGGTCGAGACGCTCGGCCCGCCCGCGACCGCCGACGCCCGCGCCGTGGCCGCCCGCTGGCGGGGCGAGACCCTGCCTCTGTCGGCGACGGAACGGCCGGCGGACCTGGTCATCGACGCCCTGTTCGGCGCCGGTCTCAGCCGGCCGCTGGACGGGGCCGCCCTCAGCCAGGCCCGGGCCTCGCATCATTCAAAGACGCCGGTGGTGGCCATCGACGTCCCCAGCGGCGTCGATGGCGACAGCGGCAAGATTCTGGGCGAGGCGGCGTTCCGCGCCGACCTGACCGTCACCTTCCATCGCCGGAAGATCGGCCATGCGCTGGTGCCCGGACGGTCGGCCTGCGGCGACCTGGTGGTGGCCGACATCGGACTGGGGCCGACGACGTCCGGCCTCGTCGAAAACCGGCCGTCGCTGTGGCTGCCGCGCTTTCCCTGGCCGTCGGCCGCCTCGCACAAGCACGCGCGTGGCCGGCTGGCGGTGGTCAGCGGCGACGCCCTGCACACCGGCGCGGCGCGGCTGGCGGCGCGGGGCGGGCTGCGCATCGGCGCGGGCGTGGTGACGGTGCTCTCGCCACCGGCGGCGGCGGCGACCAACGCCGCGCATCTGGAAGCGGTCATGTTGGCCGTGTTCGACACCGACCAGGCGCTGGCCGAGGCCGCCGAGCGGGCCGACGCGGTGATCATCGGCCCGGCGGCGGGGATCACCCCGGCCACCCGCGCAAACCTGTTCGCCCTGGCCCGCACCGGCGCGGCGCTGGTCGTTGATGCGGATGCGCTCACAGTGTTCCGCGACAAGCCGTCGGACCTGTTCAGCGCGCTGGACCGCGACGATGTGCTGACGCCCCATGTCGGCGAGTTCGAGCGGCTGTTCCCCGGCCTGCTGGCGTCCAGCCCGCACCGCGTCGCCGCCGCGCGCGAGGCCGCGCGCCGGGCCGGGGCCATCGTGCTGCTCAAGGGCCCCGACACGGTGATCGCCGCGCCGGACGATCGCGCGGCCGTTTGCCTCGAGGACGCGCCCTGGCTGGCCACGGCCGGCTCGGGGGACGTGCTGGCGGGCTTCATCGGCGGCCTGATCGCCCAGGGCATGGACAGTTTCGAAGCCGCCTGCGCCGGGGCCTGGATCCACGCCGCCTGCGCCCGCCGCTTCGGCCCCGGCCTGATCGCCGAGGACCTCCCGGGCCTGGCCCCCGCCGTGCTGGCCGAGCTTTACGCCAGCCGGTAGACGTCGCCGGGCCGAATAGATCAAGGCGGCCGGGTCGCGGTGCGCTAGGCTGTCTTTATGAACTCTCGCCGTCCGGGCGCGGGCAACCGGGCGGCCCATCATGACCGAGCGTATCGACGCGATCCTCGAAAGCATCCAGGCGCTCGAACAGGAACTGGAGGAGGAGTTCGCCAAGGCCGGGGCCGGCCTGCGCTTCGGTCTCGAGCACGGCCGGGCCCGCTTCGAGGCGGAGGTGCTCCGCCGGCATCACGAACTGAAGACGGGCCTGGCCCGCTATCTCTCGCGGGCCAACCCCTTGGTGGTCCTGACGGCGCCAGTGATCTACTCGTTGATCGTCCCGTTCGTGGTGCTCGACCTGTGGGTGTCGGCCTATCAGGCGATCTGTTTCCGGGTTTACGGCATCCCGCGGGTCAGACGCAGTCGCTATGTCGTGTTCGACCGGTCGGCGCTGACCTATCTGAACCTGATCGAGCGGTTCAACTGCGCCTACTGCTCCTACGGCAACGGCGTGATCGCCTACGCGCGCGAGATCGCCGGCCGCACCGAAAAGTTCTGGTGCCCGATCAAGCACGCCCGCCGGGTGTTGGGCGCCCATCCCCACTATGCCGACTTCGCCGATTTCGGCGAAGGCGAGGGCTACGCCAACCATCTGAAGCGCTCGCGGGCGAAGGTGCGCGGCGAGCCAGGGGCGGTCTCCTGATCGGAACCGGCGCCGGGGCTTGATCCGGGTCAACGCGCCGCTCGCCGAACAGGGGCAGGTGCGTCGGTCCGGACGCCCGATCGGACGCCGCACCGACTCGGAAAGCCTGACCAACCCACTGTCCCGGGAGGACCCCCATGGCGTTCGACACCTCGCTGGCCGGAGAGATCTGGTCGAGCAAGTATCGCTTCACGCCGCCGGGCGCCGCGCCCGAGGGCGCCGTCGAGGATACCTGGCGCCGCATCGCCCGCGCCGTGGCCCAGGCCGAGGCCCCCGAACTGCGGGATCCGGTCGAGGCGGAGTTCTACGACGCCCTGCGCGACCACCGCTTCCTGCCCGCCGGGCGGATCATCGCCGGGGCCGGGACGGCGCGGACCGTGACCCTGTTCAACTGCTTCGTCATGGGGGTGATCCCCGACGATCTGGGCGGCATCTTCGACCACGTCCGCGAGGCGGCGCTGACGCTGCAGCAGGGCGGCGGCGTGGGCATGGACTTTTCCTCGATCCGGCCGGCCGGGGCGTTCGTCTCGGGCGTCGCGGCCGACGCCTCCGGCCCGCTCAGCTTCATGGACGTCTGGGACGCCATGTGCCGCACCATCATGTCGGCCGGCCAGCGGCGCGGCGCGATGATGGGCTGCCTGCGCATCGAACACCCCGACATCGAAGCCTTCATCGACGCCAAGCGGGAGGCTGGACGGCTCCGTAACTTCAACCTGTCGGTGCTGGTCAGCGACGCCTTCATGGACGCGCTGCGGGCCGGCGCCGACTGGCCGTTGACCTTCGGCGGCCGGGTGCATCGGGTGCTGCCCGCCGCCGAGCTGTGGGCCCGGCTGATGCGGGCGACCTATGACTGCGCCGAGCCGGGCGTGATCTTCATCGACCGGGTCAACGCGGCCAACAATCTGGCCCATTGCGAGGAGATCCTGGCCAGCAATCCCTGCGGCGAGCAGATGCTGCCGCCCTACGGCGCCTGTCTGCTGGGCTCGATCAACCTGGCGCGGCTGGTCAAAAGCCCGTTCGAGCCGGACGCGGCGATCGACGAGGCGGAGCTGGGCCAGCTGACGCGGACGGCGGTGCGGCTGCTGGACAACGTCATCGACATCTCCCGCTTTCCGCTCGAGGCCCAGGCGGCCGAGGCGGTGTCGAAGCGCCGCCTGGGTCTGGGCGTGACCGGTCTGGCCAACGCCCTGGCCTTCTGCGGCGCGCGCTATGGCGAGGCGGCGGCGGCGGACCTGACCCGTCGCTGGCTGGGGGTGATCAAGCGCGAGGCCTATCGCGCCTCGGCCCGCCTGGCCGCCGAGAAGGGCGTCTTTCCGCTCTATCGGGGAGAGATGCTCGACCGGCCCAACCTGGCCTCGCTCGACGAGGAGACGCGCGACCTGATCCGCGCTCACGGCCTGCGCAACGGCTGCCTGACCTCGATCGCCCCGACGGGCACGACCTCGATCCTGGCGGGCAACGTCTCGTCGGGCGTCGAGCCGGTGTTCGCCTACGCCTACAGCCGCAAGGTCCGCCAGGCGGACGGCTCGACGCGCGAGGAGCCGGTCGAGGACTACGCCCTGGCCGTCTGGAAGGCGCTGCGCGGCGAGGCCCCGCCGCCGGCGGAGGTGTTCGTCAGCGCCCAGACCCTCAACCCGGCCGATCACCTGCGGATGCAGGCCGCCGCCCAGACGATGGTCGACAGCTCGATCTCCAAGACCGTCAACTGTCCGGAGGACATCGCCTTCGACGATTTCGCCGACATCTATGTCGAGGGCTACCGGCTGGGGTGCAAGGGACTGACGACCTATCGGCCCAACGCCATCACCGGCTCGGTGCTCAGCGTCGCCCCTCCGGCCGCGCCCGCGCCGCCGAAGGCGCCCGAGCCACAGCTGACGCCCCGTCCGGCCGCCCTCGAGGGCATGACCTACAAGATCAAGTGGCCGGAGAGCGACCACGCCGTCTACGTCACGCTCAACGACACCATCGACGCCGACGGGCGGCGGCCGTTCGAGATCTTCGTCAACTCGCGCAACATGGACCACTACGCCTGGACCGTGGGTCTGACGCGGATGATCTCGGCCGTGTTCCGTCGCGGCGGCGATGTGTCGTTCGTGGCCGAGGAGCTGAAGGCGGTGTTCGATCCGCGCGGCGGGGCCTGGCTCGACGGCCGCTATGTCCCCTCGCTGCTGGCGGCGATCGGCGGGGTGGTCGAACAGCACATGACCGGCCTGGCGCCGTCCCGGGCCGGGGAGGGCGGGCCGTCGGCCGCCGCGCCGCCGGAACCCGGCCGCAAGCCGCTGGCCTGCTGTCCCCGCTGCGGCGCGGCGGCGCTGGTGCGCAAGGAGGGCTGCGACACCTGCCTCGACTGTGGCCACTCGAAATGCGGCTGAGGCCGCCGCCCGCGAAGATCAAGGTCGAAACCGGTCGCGGGCCGCCGGGGGCCGTCTCCCCGATGTTCCAGGGCCTCGGACCCCAGTTCCCCTCTGGCGCCGCCAGCCCCTATCCCGTAGGAAAACGGCAGAACCTGCGGATGTGGCGGAACTGGTAGACGCACTGGATTTAGGTTCCAGCGCCGCGAGGCGTGGAGGTTCGAGTCCTCTCATCCGCACCACCCTTCGCCCTGCGGGCTTCGGGTGGCGAGCCACCCGGAATCGCATCCTGGGCCAAGGCGCGCCCTTCGAAACCCTGGCGAAGAAGGGCTGCCAGCCGCCGCGCCAAACGGGGGCTTGGCCGCAAAAGTCCCGCGTGACATAAGGGCCACCGCTTTGCGCCGCCCTGAGCCGGGCGGCGGCCCCATTTCCACACCAGGCGGATGACAACGGCCTTTGGCCGCTCGTCCGAGACTCTTGAGAATGTCGATGCAAATCGTTGAAAAGTCTGGCGAAGGCCTTAGCCGCGTGTTCGGCGTCACTGTTCCGGCGGGCGAACTCGCCGCGCGACTGGACGCCCGGATCGCCGAACTGGCCCCGCAGATGAACCTGAAGGGCTTCCGCAAGGGCAAGGTGCCCGCGGCCCATGTGCGTCGCATGCATGGCAAGGCCCTGATGCAGGAGGTCGTCCAGGAAGCGCTCAACGAGACCACCCAGAAGGTGCTCGACGACAACAAGCTGCGCCCGGCCTCGCAACCCGACCTGAAGCCCGAATCCGACATGAACGCCGTGCTCAATGGCGGCGCCGACCTGGCCTATGAGCTGGCCGTCGAGCTGATGCCCGATTTCGAGCCGATCGACACCAGCAAGCTGAAGCTGAAGCGCCCGGTCTACACCCCGACCGACAAGGAGGTCGATGAGGCCCTGGCCGAGCTGGCCAAGCAGGCCGGGACCTTCGCCCCGCGCACGGGCAAGTCGTTGAAGGCCAAGGACGGCGACCAGGTGCTGATCGACTTCCTCGGCAGCATCGGCGGCGTGCCGTTCGACGGCGGCAAGGGCGAGGGCTTCGAGCTGACCCTCGGCTCGGGCCAGTTCATCCCGGGCTTCGAGGCCCAGCTGGTCGGCGCCAAGCCGGGCGACGACGTGACCGTCAAGGTCCAGTTCCCCGAGGGCTACCAGTCGACCGATCTGGCCGGCAAGGACGCCGAGTTCGCCGTGAAGGTCCATGAGGTCCGCGCCCCGGTCGAGGCCGAGCCCGACGACGCCCTGGCCCAGCGCCTGGGCCTGTCGGACCTGGCCACGCTGCGCGAGACGGTGACCAAGAACCTCGAACAGGGCTACGCCAACCAGTCGCGCTTCAAGCTCAAGCGGGCCCTGCTGGACGAGCTGGACAAGGGCCACGACTTCCCGCTGCCGCCGCGCATGGTCGAGGCCGAGTTCGCCGGCATCTGGCAGCAGGTCGAGGGCGACAAGACGGCCGGAAGCCTGCCGCCGGAAGACGCCGACAAGAGCGACGAGGACCTGCGCGCCGAGTATCGCAAGATCGCCGAGCGCCGCGTGCGACTGGGCCTGGTGCTGGCCGAGATCGGCCGCAAGAACAACGTCCAGGTCACCGACCAGGAACTGACCCAGGCCATGCAGCGCGAGGCCATGCAGTACGGCCAGCAGGCGCAGCAGGTGTTCGACTTCTTCCGGTCGAACCCGCAGGCCCAGGCCCAGCTGCGCGCGCCGCTGTACGAGGACAAGGTGGTCGAGCTGATCTTCGGCCAGGCGACCGTGACCGACAAGAAGGTCTCCAAGAAGGAGATCGAGGCCGACGACGACCTGCCGGACGGCTACTAGACACCGGACACGGTCCGCGTCTCCGGCGAGCGCCGGGGGCCGGACCGTGACGGCCGCGCTTGCATCCCCTTAACCTCCGCCCGATATCGGAAAGGGCGGTGATGGCGCGGCATGATTCGCGACAGGCCGATTCATCGGAGAAGGGCACTATGAGCGACTATTTCCAGACGGCGATGTCGGACCACGTCCAGACCGCCTTGAACCTCGTGCCCATGGTGGTCGAACAGACCAGCCGCGGCGAGCGCGCGTTCGACATCTTCTCGCGGCTGCTCAAGGAGCGGATCATCTTCCTGACCGGCCCGGTCGAGGATGGCATGAGCGCCCTGATCTGCAGCCAGCTGCTCTTCCTCGAGTCGGAGAACCCGAAGAAGGAAATCAGCATGTACATCAACTCGCCGGGCGGCGTGGTGACCAGCGGCCTGGCGATCTACGACACCATGCAGTACATCAAGAGCCCGGTCTCGACGGTGTGCATGGGCATGGCCGCCTCGATGGGCAGCCTGCTGCTGTGCGCCGGCGCCGCCGGCCAGCGCATCGCCCTGCCCAACGCCCGCATCATGGTCCACCAGCCGTCCGGCGGCTTCCGCGGCCAGGCCAGCGACATCATGCGCCACGCCGAGGACATCCTGGCGACCAAGAAGCGGCTCAACGAGATCTATGTGAAGCACACCGGCCGCACCTATGAAGAGGTCGAAACCACCCTCGACCGCGACCACTTCATGAGCGCCGAGGACGCCAAGGCCTGGGGCATCGTCGACCACGTCTACGAAAGCCGCGAAGCGGCCGAGGCGGCGGCGGCGGGGTAAGGACGTCACACTTCGCGCTGTTCTCCCTCCCCTTCATGGGGAGGGTGGACGGGCGAAGCTCTGAACGATCAAGGGTCCGGTTCACACCGGACCCTTTTTCAGTTCCGCTCATCCTCGCGACAGCGAGGACCCAGGCTTTTTCAGAGCTTCGGCTCACTGGTCAGGTGAGGTCTCACTTTGCTTGAAGCGTGAGCGGCTGTTTCAAAAACACCTGGGTCCTCGCTGTCGCGAGGATGAGCGGAGTTATTAGGTGAGGTTCCTGGAAACGAGAGCCAGAAATTCCTCCCGCTCTCCCTCCGTCTCGGCCCTGAACCGCTCGAAGTCCGCCCCGGCCAGTCGCACATCCGCGAACAGGCCCTTCGGATCCTCGTGGAAATGCAGGAAGGCCTTGCCGCCGCGATAGAACACGCCTCGGCTCTTCTCCTTCAGGCCGGGCAGGACGCGGATCCCTGCGATCAGCGGCTCAAGCCGGTCCAGGGCGGTCGCGCCAGCGTGCTTCATCGCGGTTCTCGTTCAGGGCCGCCCCTTGAATACCCGATAGCCCTTTTCGTCGGCGATGCGCAGCATCTCGCGGTCGCCGGACGTGTCGCCATAGGCGGCGGTCAGATGCATGTCCTCGCCATAGGCCTCGCGCAGGCGGCGGACCTTTTCGGGGCCCCGGCAGTTGGGGCCGGCGAGGATGCCGATGACGCGGTCGTCCTTGTCGAAGGCGATGGCGCTGGCGATCAGGCGGTCGCAACCCAGGCCCCGGGCGAACGGGGCGACGATCAGGTCGGGCGAGGCGCTGACGATGATGGTCGTGGCCCCGTTGGTTCGCCAGCGTCGCCAGGTCATCAGCGCGTCGGGCCGGAACAGCCGGGGCGCGGCCTGTTCGGCGAAGGTCCGGGCCTGGGCCTCCAGCTTTTCCCGCTTCACGCCCTTGAGAAACTCGCGGATCGCCGCCGACTTCATGCGGCCGCGATTGCGGTGGAAAAGGTAGCCGATGGCGGCCGGCGCCAGCCTGACGCAGCCGAACGCCCAGCGCAGCGGACCGGCGCGCCACTTCAGGAAGGCGGTGAAGCTGTCCTCGACCGTCAGGGTGCCGTCGAAGTCGAAGGCGACCAGCGCCGGCGCCTCCAGCGGGTCGGGCATCACCGGCCGCGAGGCGCTGAGCCCCTGCGCCAGTAGCGATCTGCGTCCCATGTGTTCCCAGCCCCGGCCTTCTTGAGGGCCGTTTCGATCACGATTCCGGGACATGTCACACCAACGTCATCGGGCCGGCCTGTCCGGCAACCGTTGCGCGAGGCGGCGCGGCTTGTCCCACAGCGGGTCAATTCCCATCTGTCTCCAGGAGAAACGGTGCAATGGTCGTGCCGCGCCGCCGGTTTCATGGCCCCTGTGACGTCTGGACGCTTGTCCCGGAACGCCGGATCGGGGATTGTCAAGGATTGGAAAACCCGCGGCGCGTATCCTGCATGTTCAGTGGCGGGATGAGCCACACCGGGGCAGGCGGCGTTCGACCTGGGTTGGCGCCGCCGGAGCGTGAGAAGAGCAATGACAAAGGCCGCCAGCGGCGATTCGAAGAGCACCCTGTACTGTTCTTTCTGCGGAAAGAGCCAGCATGAGGTGCGCAAGCTGATTGCCGGACCGACCGTGTTCATCTGTGATGAATGCGTCGAGCTCTGCATGGATATCATTCGCGAAGAGCACAAGATCGCCTTCGTGAAGTCCAAGGACGGCGTTCCGACTCCCAAGGAAATCCGGGAGGTCCTCGACGATTACGTAATCGGGCAGGATCACGCCAAGAAAGTCCTCTCGGTCGCGGTGCACAATCACTACAAGCGCCTGAACCACGCCCAGAAGAACAGCGACGTCGAACTGGCCAAATCCAACATCATGCTGGTTGGCCCGACGGGCTCGGGCAAGACGCTGCTGGCCCAGACCCTGGCGCGAATCATCGACGTGCCGTTCACGATGGCCGACGCCACGACCCTGACCGAAGCCGGTTATGTCGGCGAGGACGTCGAGAATATCGTCCTCAAGCTGCTGCAGTCGGCCGACTACAACGTCGAGCGGGCCCAGCGGGGCATCGTCTACATCGACGAAATCGACAAGATCAGCCGCAAGTCGGACAATCCCTCGATCACCCGCGACGTGTCGGGCGAGGGCGTGCAGCAGGCGCTGCTGAAGATCATGGAAGGCACGGTCGCCTCCGTGCCGCCGCAGGGCGGGCGCAAGCATCCCCAGCAGGAGTTCCTGCAGGTCGATACGACCAACATCCTGTTCATCGTCGGCGGCGCCTTCGCCGGGCTGGAGAAGATCATCTCTGGCCGCGGGGCGGGCACCTCGATCGGCTTCGGGGCCAAGGTCAGCGATCCGGACGAGCGCCGCACGGGCGAGATTCTGCGCCAGGTCGAGCCGGAGGACATGCTGCGCTTCGGCCTGATCCCCGAATTCATCGGCCGCCTGCCGGTCATCGCGACGCTCGAGGACCTCGACGAGGAAGCCCTGGTCAAGATCCTCACCGAGCCGAAGAACGCGCTGATCAAGCAGTACGCCCGTCTGTTCGAGATGGAGAACGTCGGCCTGAAGTTCACCGACGACGCCCTGATGGCCGTGGCCCGCAAGGCCATCCTGCGCCGCACCGGCGCGCGCGGCCTGCGCTCGATCATGGAAGCCATCCTGCTGGAGACCATGTTCGAACTCCCGAGCTACGAGGGCGTCGAGGAAGTGGTGGTCAACGCCGAAGTCGTCGAAGGCCGCGCCCAGCCGCTGGTCATCTACGCCGAGAAGAAGGCGGGCGGGGCGAGCGCTTAGGGCGCGCGCAGGGACATGTACTTCAGTACGTGTCCCTTGTCGGTCGGAGGGGACACCCGCTGAAGTGCATGTCCCCGTGTTCACCGGACGGAAATACGAAAGGGCGCGGAGCCATCCGCGCCCTTTTTCTTTGCGTTGGGTCGGGCGCGTCAGCGCGTAGCCTGCCTCTGGCCAGTTGGCCTACGACACTGCACGCATCTGAGCGCTCACCGAGACCGTAAACAACAAGAAGATGGCAAAGCCGCCGAGCAGGTACGCAGTCCTGAACAACAAGAGGAGCGTACGCTGATAAAATCCTCCCGACAGCCACGCTTCGTTACTGAACGCATAGCCCATGAATCGGAAATGCTGCCCTGGCGTCAGCGGAAAAGCCGGAACCGGTGTGGCCAGTGACCGGGCGTGAGGGGTCTGGGCGATCAGAAGAGGCAGGAATATGAGCAGCATAGCCGCTGGAAACACCACCGGCCCCGCAACCATGAATACATAGTCCGAGCGCTCGATGAGCCAGTTCCACGCGTCCATGGCCACTCCCCCAAACTGGTCCAAGAGACTACCACGCCAATTCGTCCCTGCCATTGGTTAAGCGCTCGGCTCTCAGCGCCAAAGGGGACACGCACTGAAGTGCATGTCCCCGCGTCCTAAGCCGCTTCCAGCGCACATCCGGCCAAAGTGATGCGGTGCATCAACCGGTAATGGCCGTGGTAGTCGTTCTTGGCGAAATGCCAGGTCGCGCGGTTGTCCCAGATGGCCACCGTGCCCGGCTCCCAGACCAGGGTGTGGACGCGGCTCATGTCCATGGCGTGGGCGTAGAGCTTCATCAGCAGGGGCATGCTCTCCTCGCGGGTCATGCCCTCGAAGCGCAGGGTGAAGCTGGGATTGACGTACAGCACGCTCTTGCCGCTGCCCGGATGGCGGATGACCACCGGATGGACCGTCTCGGGCGTCTCGACGCCGCCCTTGGCCAGCTCGGGCTGGTCGGTCTGGGCGTAGACGCCCTTCTCGCCGAACACATGGTCGGAGCCGTGCACCGCGCGCAGGCCGGCGATCTGGGCCTTCGTTTCGGCGTCGAGCGTGTCGTAGGCGGCGTACATGTCGGCGAACAGGGTGTCGCCGCCGCTGGGCGGCAGGTCGCGGGCGACCAGCACCGATCCCATGGCCGGCTCGGCGTCATAGCTGTGGTCGGTGTGCCAGCCGCCGCCGATGTTGGTCATCTGGTCGGCCGTCTTCTCGACCTTGGCGATCACGGGATAACCGGGCGCGGCCGGGAAGAAGCGGTTGACGTCGATCGGGGCGAGCCGTTCGGCCAGGGCGATGTGCTGCTCGGGCGTCAGGCTCTGGCCGCGGAAGATCAGCAGGCCGTGGTCGAACAGCGCCTGGCGCAGGCCATCGACCTCGGCGTCGGTCAGGTCGGCCAGATTGACGGCCTTCACCCGCGCTCCGCAGCCGGGCAGGGGGTCGAGGCGGAGTTGGGTGGCGATCATGGCGGTCTCCCGGTTCGTTGGCCTCAGTGAGCCACAGGTCTGGCGCCCGTAATGTCACTAAGGTTACAGTGAGGTATGAGCGCCGACTCCCTCGACCGCGTGGCGACCATCGCCTGGTTCGCGCGCCAGCCGCCCGACCGCCGCGACGCGCTGGTGCGGGCCGGCCGGCTGTCGCGCCGCCAGGCCGGCGAGTGGATGCACGGCGAGGGCGACGAGGAGACCGGGCTGCTGGCCGTGGTCGATGGCGCGCTCAAGGTCTACGGCCAGGCGCCGGGCGGGCGGGAAGCCCTCATAGGCCTGCTGCCGGCCGGCACGGTGATCGGCCAGAGCGCGGCCTTCGGCGGCGGGCCGCGCATCGTCACGGCGATCACGGCCTCGCCCTCGCTGATCTTCACCCTGTCCGACAGCGCCCTGCGCCGGGTCGCGGCGGCGCATCCGGGCCTCTGGGAATCGGTGACCGCGCTGGTCTACGGCCAGCTGCGCGCCAACGCCCAGGCGGTGGCGGAGTTCGTGGCGCTGAAGCCCCGGGAGCGGCTGGTCTCCCGCCTCGTCCAGCTGAACTCCGCGGCGGGCGGCGAGATCGCCGTCTCCCAGGCCGACCTGGCCGAGATGATCGGCGTCACGCGCAAGGCGGTGAACGGATGGCTGGGGGATCTGGAGGCGGCGGGGCTGGTCACGCGCGGGTACGGGGTGATCAAGGTGCTGGACGCGGCGCGGCTGGAGCGGATGCTGGCCCAATAGTTCCCGCTCATCCCCGCGAAGGCGGGGACCCAGGCTTTTTTCCTGACAGCGCGGAGCCGAACGCTAAAACACCTGGGTCCCCGCCTTCGCGGGGATGAGCGGATTTTAAGAGACAGTCGTGAACCTCTTCGAACACCTCACCCGGAACGGCCAACCCCACGCCCCCTTCCTCGAACGCCCATCCGGCGCCATCGATACCTACGCCGACCTGCGGGCCCACACGGCCCGCTACGCCCACGCCCTGCGCGCGCTCGGCGTGAAATCCGGCGACCGGGTGGCGGTGCAGGTCGAGAAGTCGCCGGAGAACCTCTACCTCTATCTGGCGACGATCCGCGCGGGCGCGGTCTTCCTGCCGCTGAACACGGCCTACACGCTGAACGAACTGGACTATTTCATCGGCGACGCCGGGCCCTCGCTGGTGGTCTGCGATCCGGCGGTGGAGGAGGGCGTCAGCGGCCTTGTGGACGCCCTGGACGCCCGCGTCGTCACGCTCGATGCCAACGGGGAGGGCAGCCTGGCCGACATCGCCGCGACGCGCCCGGCGACCTTCCCGACCGTTGCCCGCGGGGCCGGCGACCTGGCCGCCATCTGCTACACCTCGGGCACCACGGGCCGCTCCAAGGGCGCCATGCTGACCCACGGAAACCTCGCCAGCAACGCCGCGACCCTGGTCGATCTATGGCGGTTCACGGCCGACGATGTGCTGATCCACGCCCTGCCGATCTACCATGTGCACGGGCTGTTCGTGGCGACCAACATCACCCTGATGGCCGGGGCGTCGATGATCTTCCGGCCGAGGTTCGACGCGGCCGAGGTGCTGTCGCTGTTCCCGCGCGCGACCGCGCTGATGGGGGTGCCGACCTTCTACACCCGCCTGCTGGCCCAGCCCGGCCTGACCCGCGCGGCGGTCGCCGGCATGCGCCTGTTCATCAGCGGCTCGGCCCCGCTGCTGGCGGAGACCCACGACCAGTGGCGCGAGCGGACCGGCACGGCGATTCTTGAGCGCTACGGCATGACCGAGACGGGGATGAACACCTCCAACCCCTATGACGGCCAGCGGGTGGCCGGCACGGTCGGCCCACCGCTGCCGGACGTGGCGCTGCGCATCGCCGACCCCGAGTTCGGCGCGCCCGTGCCGCCTGGCGAAATCGGCATGATCGAGGTGAAGGGCCCCAACGTCTTCGCCGGCTACTGGAACATGCCGGAGAAGACCGCCGCCGAGTTCCGCCCCGACGGCTTCTTCATCACCGGCGACCTGGGGCGGATCGACGATCGCGGCTACGTCCACATCGTCGGGCGCGGCAAGGATCTGATCATCTCCGGCGGCTTCAACGTCTATCCCAAGGAGGTCGAGGCGGAGATCGACGCCCTGCCGGGGGTGGTCGAGAGCGCCGTCATCGGCCTGCCGCATCCGGACCTGGGCGAAGGCGTCACCGCCGTGGTCGCCACGGGCGGCAAGGGCGCTTTCGAAGAGGCCGCCGTCATCGCGGCGCTGAAGGACCGGCTGGCCCGGTTCAAACAGCCGAAACGGGTGCTGTTCGTCGATGACCTGCCGCGCAACGCCATGGGCAAGGTGCAGAAGGCGCTGCTGAGGGAGCAGCATGCGGGGCTTTACACGGCTGGCAAGTAAGTTTCTATTCGCAACGTAATGCGGGGAGGCTGACATGCCCAAGAAGGCCGTGCTTGTCGTCGGCGCCGGAGACGCCACGGGCGGGGCCATCGCCCGGCGCTTCGCCCGCGAAGGCTACGCCGCCGTCATCGTCCGCCGCGACGCGGCCAAGCTGAGCGACCTGACCGGCCAGATCGTCGCCGAGGGCGGCGAGGCGCACCCGTTCGGCATCGACGCCCGCAAGGAAGAGCAGGTCGTCGATCTGTTCGCCCGCGTCGAGGCGGACATCGCCCCGCTGGACGTCGTGGTGTTCAACATCGGCGCGAACGTCAATTTCGGCATCGTGGAGACCACTGCCCGCGTCTACACCAAGGTCTGGGAGATGGCCGCTTTCGCTGGGTTCTTGACCGGGCGGGAAGCGGCCAAACACATGCTGCCGCGCGGCCGGGGGACCATCCTGTTCACCGGCGCCACGGCCTCGCTGCGCGGCGGCAAGGGTTTTGCGGCCTTCGCCGGAGCCAAGTTCGCGCTGCGCGCCCTGGCCCAGTCGATGGCCCGCGAACTGGGGCCGCAGGGCATCCATGTGGCCCACAGCATCATCGACGGGGCCATCGACACGGCCTGGATCGCCGAAAACTTCCCCCAGCGCCACGCGCTGAAGGACCAGGACGGGATCCT
The DNA here is from genome assembly GCA_030645575.1 of Caulobacter sp. GTDB lineage: Bacteria > Pseudomonadota > Alphaproteobacteria > Caulobacterales > Caulobacteraceae > Caulobacter. The sequence goes on from JAUSMJ010000083.1 coordinate 28,277, forward strand.
GAACCCCGACCACATCGCCGACGCCTACTGGATGCTGCACAGCCAGCCGCGCGACGCCTGGACGCACGAGCTGGATCTGCGGCCCTGGATGGAGAGCTTCTGATGCCCAAGACCGTGGAATTCCTGTTCGACGTCGGCAGCCCGACGACCTACCTGGCGCACAAACGCATGCCGGGCCTGATCGAGCGTACGGGCGCGGAGGTGATCTATGTGCCGGTGCTGCTGGGCGGCGTGTTCAAGGCCACCGGCAACGCCTCGCCGGTGACGGTGCCGGCCAAGGGCGCCTGGATGGGCGCCGACATGGCGCGGTTCGCGAAGAAGTTCGGCGTCAGCCTGAACATGAACCCGCACTTCCCCATCAACACCATCGTCATGATGCGCATGCTGGCCGGGCTGGTCGGCGAGGACCCGTTCCCGGGCGTGGTCGATGTGCTGTTCGACGCGATGTGGAAGGGGCGCAAGAACATGGGCGACCCGGCGGTTCTGGCCGAGGTGCTGACAAAGGCCGGCTTCGACGCGGGGGCCCTGATCGCCATCGCCGAAACGCCGGACGCCAAGGCGGCCCTGAAAACCAACACCGAATCCGCCGTCGCCCGCGGCGTCTTCGGCGCCCCGACCTTCTTCGTCGATGACGAGATGTATTTCGGCCAGGACCGGCTGGACTGGGTCGAGGAGGCGCTTCTCTAACCTCTCCCTCTGGGGAGAGGGGGACCACCCGAAGGGTGGTGGAGAGGGAGTCTCAGATGGCGGCAGTCCACTCCGCGATCGTCCTGACCACCAACGGCGCATCCCCCTCCACCATGCTTCGCATGGTCCCCCTCCCCCAAGAGGGGGAGGACGTCCATGTTGCTGTCAGCGTCCTGTCAGCACGCTGTCACGGCGGGCTGGACACCGCCACGTCCGCCTTGTCACGATCAGGAAAGGGACAAGGGAGACGGCCATGACCGACACGCTGACCACCGATCTCGCGCGGGCCACGGCCGGCGAGACCGTCCGGGCGATCGCCGACCGTGAGATCAGCGCGCTGGAGGCGACCGACGCCGCCATCGCCCGCATCGAGGCCCGCGACGGGGCGATCAACGCGGTGGTCGTGCGCGACTTCGACCGGGCCCGCGAGGCGGCGAGGGCGGCCGACGCCGCCATTGCCCGAGGCGAGCGCGGGCCGCTGCTCGGCGTGCCGATGACGGTCAAGGAAGCCAATTGGGTCGCCGGCCTGCGGACGACCTGGGGCATGGAACACTGGAGCGACTGGAAGGCCCCCGTCGATGGCGTCGGCATCGCCCGGCTCAAGGCCGCCGGGGCGATCATCCTGGGCAAGACCAACGTGCCGCCGATGCTGGCCGACTTCCAGAGCGACAACCCGGTCTATGGCCGCACCAACAATCCCTGGGACCTGACCCGCACGCCCGGCGGGTCTTCCGGCGGCGGCGGCGCGGCGCTGGCGGCCGGGATGGTCCCGCTGGAGTTCGGCTCGGACATCGGCGGCTCGATCCGCATCCCGGCCGGATTCTGCGGGGCCTATGGCCACAAGCCGAGCTATGGCGTCGTGCCCCTGCGGGGTCATACGCCGCCGGGACTCGACGGCGTTGATGTGCCGGTGGCCGTCGTCGGCCCGATGGCGCGCACGGCGGCCGACCTCGATCTGGCGCTGGGCGTGCTGGCCGGGCCCGACGACAGCGAGGCCGTCGGCTACAGCCTGGCCTTCCCGCCGCCCCGGCATGGACGCCTGGCCGACTATCGCGTGCTGATCCTCGATCACCATCCGCTGGCGGCCGCCGACGACGAGATCCGCGAGGCATTGGATGCTCTGGGAGACCGTCTGGAGGACCTGGGCGCCCGGATCGACCGGCACACCGATCTGCTGCCCGACCTGGCCGACGCGCACGAGGTCTATGGCGCCATCCTCAACACCGCCCTGACCATGGGCCAGCCCGGCGCCAGGCCGCCCAACGCCCACGAGTGGATGACCCTGCTGACGCGCCAGCTGTTCATCCGCCGCCAGTGGGCGCGGCTGTTCAAGGGCTTCGACGTGGTGCTGGCGCCGTCGCTCGGGACCCTGGCCTTTCCGCATGATCCGAGCCCGGACATGGGCGCGCGGACCCTGCTTCTGAACGGCGAGAAGACCCCCTATTTCAACCAGATCGCCTGGTCGGGCGTCGCCACCCTGGGCCACCTGCCGGCCACCGCCGCGCCGGTAGGCCTGAGCAAGGCCGGCCTGCCGATCGGGATCCAGATCATCGGGCCCTACCTCGAGGACCGCACGACCATCGCCTTCGCCGGCCTGCTGGAGCGCGAGTTCGGCGGGTTTGTCGCGCCGCCGGGATATTGAGCCGACGGGACGGGCTATCCAGTCCCGAGGGGACAGGAAAGCCCGTCCGGGGCAGGAATGAACGGGGACGCGCATTTCAGTGCATGTTCCCGGGGGGCTGGCTTTGATAGGAGATGACGCCTTGCAGGGAGCGCATCAATGAGCCTCGACGGCGCCTATGACGACGGCAACATCTTCGCGAAGATCGTGCGGGGCGAGATGCCCTGCGTGAAGGTGTGGGAGGACGACCAGATCCTCGCCTTCATGGACGTGTTTCCCCAGGCGAAGGGGCATGTACTGGTGATCTCGAAGACCTCGAAGGCCCGCAACCTGCTCGACGCCGAGGCCAAGACCATCGGTCGCCTGATCGGGGCGGTGCAGAAGACCGCGCGGGCGGTCAAGGCCGCGCTCAAGCCCGACGGGCTGGTGGTGACGCAGTTCAACGGCTCGACGGCCGGCCAGACGGTGTTCCATCTGCACTTCCACATCATTCCGCGCTGGGACGGCGTGCCGCTCGGCCGGCACGGCGAGGGCGGCATGGCGGACATGGGCGAGCTGAAGGCTCTGGCCGATCAGATCGCCGGCGCGCTGGACGGCCCGGAAAGGTCGTGATCGACCGCTAGCCTCGACACAGGACCGACGACGGGCGAACCGTTCGCCGGCATGGAGATGACCGATGACCTACCGTTCCGTCTGGGCCGCCGCCGTTCTGGCGCTGGCGCCCGTCGCGGCCCAGGCGACCGACTACCGGGTGATGGGCGAGGACGAGCGGGCGATCAGCGTGATCGAGGGTGCGGTCAAGACCGACTCCGACGGCCGCCGCGAGACCGGCTTCTTCATCGGCTTTTCCGAGCCTGTCGGCGGTCCCGGCGGCACGCAGGTGATCACCTCGACGATCCTCTTCGACTGCGCGGCCAGCCGCTACAAGGTCGGCCCCTCGAGCAGCTTCACGGCCGAGATGGCGCCGGTGCAGCGGGCGGACGGCCACTATGGCTGGCGCGACGTCGTCGCCGACTCGCCGTTCGCCCGGGCCGCCGCCTTCGCCTGCAGGGGCGAGGCGCTGCCGACGGCTGATGGCGCGGATGTCAGGGCCATCGTCGCCGGCTACCTCGCGCGCAGAGCGGCCGCCGCGCCGCCGCCCGGAACCTGATCAGGCGCATGGCCCGACGGTTTCTGTAACGGGCGCGACTGGCGCCTTGCCCGGGCGGTTCGTCGCCGTCAGAGCCGCGAAAACGGCCGACAGCCACGTCCGAACCCGCCAGGGAAGGTTCGCGGCGTTCATGCGCCAGCATCGGCGGAGGGGGGCGACAGCGCGGGCCGGATCAGGCGACGAGCTTGCCTATCAGTGTGAAAAATCCAAGCAGCGCCGCCATCCCGCCGAGCATGGCCAACGTGTGTTGTCGGAACTTCTCGCTAATGTCCGCGCGAAGGATGTGCAGGTCCGCCTTGGTCGCCATCTCGTCACGGAGCGCGGCGATGTCCGCTTTCGTCGCCATGTCCGCGATGTCGGCCTTGGTGGCCATGTCGGCGATGTCCGCCTTCGTCGCCATGTCGGCGATGTCTACTTTCGTGGCCATGCCAGCGATGTCTGCCTTCGTGGCCATGCCAGCGATGTCCGCCTTCGTCGCCATGTCGGCGATGTCCGCTTTTGTCGCCATGTCCGCGATGTCGGCCTTGGTGGCCATGTCGGCGATGTCCGCCTTTGTGGCCATGTCGGCGATGTCTGCCTTTGTGGCCATGTCAGCGAAATCCGCCTTCGTGGCCATGCCCGCGATGTCGCTCCTTCTCACCATGTCGGCGATATCAACCTTGGTCGCCAGCTGGCCGAAATCCACCGAGGCCGTGGCGTGCTGAAACACGGCCACCACCGCCTCGGCCACGCCTTCGGCCATCCCCGCCTCGCGGAGGCGCTTGGAGGCGCTGAGCGTGTCGAAGGCGAACGGCGTCATGCGTGCAATCTAGCCGCGCGTTCTCGCTTTGTCCACTATTCCGCGAGCGCGGGTTCCTCGATTTCCGGTTCGCCGGGCTGGCGGGGCTTGTCATCGACCTCGAACTCGAAGGCGATCTTGCCATCCCGGAGCACGACGCGGACGTGTCCGCCCTTGGCCAGCTTGCCGAACAGGATGTCGTCGGCCAGCGGCTTCTTAATATGCTCCTGGATCACCCGGGCCAGCGGCCGGGCGCCGTAGAGTTCGTCGAAGCCGTTCTTGGCCAGCCAGTCGGCCGCTTCGTCGCTGGTCTCGATGGTCACGTTGCGGTCGGCCAGCTGGGCTTCCAGCTGCAGCACGAACTTCTGCACCACCTGGCGGATGATGTCCTGGGTCAGCGGCTTGAAGGCCACCACCGCGTCGAGGCGGTTGCGGAACTCCGGCGTGAAGATGCGCTTGATCGCCTCCTCGCTCTCGCCGTCCGCCTTGCCGCGGCCAAAGCCGATGGTCTGGCGCTGGGAGTCGGCCGCGCCGGCGTTGGTGGTCATGATCAGGACCACGTTGCGGAAATCGACCTTCTTGCCGTTGGAGTCGGTCAGCTGGCCGTGATCCATGACTTGGAGCAGGATGTTGTAAACGTCGGCGTGCGCCTTCTCGATCTCGTCCAGCAGCACCACCGCGTGCGGGTGCTGATCGACGGCGTCGGTCAGCTGGCCGCCCTGATCATAGCCGACATAGCCGGGAGGGGCCCCGATCAGCCGGCTGACCGTGTGGCGCTCCATGTATTCGCTCATGTCGAAGCGCAGCAGCTCGATGCCCAGGGTCGAAGCCAGCTGGCGGGCCGCTTCGGTCTTGCCCACGCCCGTCGGGCCGCTGAACAGATAGCAGCCGATCGGCTTTTGCGGGTCGCGCAGGCCGGCGCGGGCCATCTTCATGGCGCTGGACAGCTGGGCGATCGCCTCGGGCTGGCCGAACACGCTGCGCTGCAGGTCGTTCTCGAGCTCCTTGAGGGCCTCGGTGTCCGACTTGCTGACCGACTTGGGCGGGATGCGGGCGATCTTGGCGACGACGGCCTCGATCTCCTTCACGCCGATGGTCTTCTTGCGCTTGCCCTCCGGCAGCAGCATCTGGCCGGCGCCGGCCTCGTCGATCACGTCGATCGCCTTGTCGGGCAGCTTGCGGTCGGTGATGTATTTGGCCGACAGATCCACCGCGACCTTGAGCGCCTCGGCCGTGTATTTCAGCTTGTGGAATTCCTCGTAGTAGA
>JAUSMJ010000008.1 GCA_030645575.1 Caulobacter sp.
CTGGCGAACCCGGCGGTCAGCAGGGCGGCGACGGACAGGATCAGAGCGCGCGCCATCGGTCTATTCGCTCCCCCCAGAAGGGCCGGATCGCCGCCCGAATGCCTTGCGCTTCATCGGCCTTTTCTCGCCTTTGGCCTTGGCGGTGATCTCCTTGAGCTTCACCGCCTGGAGCATGGACAGGGCCTGGCCCGCCGCGCCCTTCTCCGGATCGCCGAACGCCCGGCCGTAGGTCTTCAGGCGATCCTCGACGCTGCCGAGGAACTCGCCTTCCCATTCGGAGAGTTCAATACCGGCCTTGTCGGCCGTGCGGCGGGCGCGCTTGAGAGCGTTCAGCGCGGCCCGCTTGGCCTGCGCTTTCAGATCTGGCGCGCCGCGTTTCAAATTTCCCCGATGGCCGAAAGGTAGAGATCGATCAGCGCGTCCTCTTCCTGGCGCTTGGCCCGGTCCATTTTGCGGATGCGGACCACCTTGCGGATGATCTTGACGTCGAAGCCGTTGCCCTTGGCCTCGGCGTAGACCTCCTTGAGGTCGGCCATCACCGCGGCCTTGTCCTCTTCCAGCCGCTCGATGCGCTCGAGGATGGTCTTGAGCTGCGTCTGGGCCGTGCTGTTGAGCACGTCGATGGTGGAGGCGTCGTCGGCCATGGGGGGAAGGCTCTCACAGGACGGAGGGATCGGGAAGGCCGACCCTCTAGCCCCCCGGGCCTCAGGCCTCAAGCAGTCCGTGACGGACGAGGAGCGGATTCAGGTGGGCGGGGTCCTCGAACCTGTGGACATGAAAGCCGAGCGCGGCCGCCGAAGCGATGTTGGCGGCCGAATCGTCGATGAACAGCAGCTCGTCCGGCGCCATGCCGGCGCGTTCGGCGGCCAGGCGGAAGATCGCCGGATCGGGCTTGACCAGCCCCTCGTCGCCCGACACCACCGTATCGCGGAAACAGGCGAAGGCCGGCGACAGCGTCGTCACCGCGGGCCATGCCTCGGCCGGCATGTTGGTCAGGCCGAACTGCGGAACGCCACGCGCGGCCAGGGCGAGGATCGCCGACTCACTCTCGCCGATCACCGGCCCGACCATGTCGATGAACCTGTCGCCCCACAGGCGGATCTCCGCCGCGTGCTGCGGATACTGCGCGATCAGCGCCGCGGCGTTGTCCGCGAACGAGACGCCGCGGTCGTGCTCAAGGTGCCAGTCGAGGGTGCAGACAGACGAAAGGAACCGGTCGCAAGCGGCCGGCTCCTGGAAGATCTGTGCGTAGAGGCGACGCGGGCTCCAGCCCACGATCACATTGCCGACGTCCCAGAGAACACCTCCGGGCGCGCGCATGCTCAGCCCTGTTTGGCCTTGAAGCGCGGATCGGTCTTGTTGATCACGTACATCACGCCCTTGCGACGCACGAGCTTGCAGTCGCGGTGGCGGTTCTTCAGCGACTTGAGCGAGCTTCTGACCTTCATGACCCGTCTACCGTTTGCGAGCGATCCGGGCGCGAAGAGCGGCGCCTGCGGAAACCCGGTTGTTCCAGAGCGGGCGGCTATAGGCGGCGACAGCTTTTGAGTCAATCCGCGCGCTTGAAACGCCAGACGCCGTGCTGGCCGCGGCGGTTGTACATGACTCCGCCGATCTGCCCCAGGCCCGCCTGGCCGACATAGACCGCGAAATGGTCGTTCGACTGCCACTCGATCAGGGCGCCGCGCTGGACCCAGGTCCCGTTGGTGTAGGTCAGGCCCTTGGACACATATTCGACCACGCAATCCTGACGCAGGAACAGCGTCATGGGACTGACTTCAAGCCCTTCCCACTCCGTGGTTCCGGTCCAGCGGGTGTTGGCGAACGAGGGCCCGCCGGCCGGGTCGGCGCAGGCCGATTCGGCGGCCCGCACGGCGCCGGCCGACATCAACAGCGCTGCCGACAGCGCGGCTCCGAGCATCAGACGCATCCGTGAATCCCCACAACTTCGGCGCCGACTATCTCGCCAGCGCGCGCGTCAGGTCAATCTCGGCGCGGTATCGCGGGCTTGTGATTGAGGCCTCCCCCACACCCCTGTAGCCTGTGTCGATGGATCGTCGTTCGTTTCTCGCCCTGATCGTCGCCGGCTGCGCCGATCCCTCGCTGGAGCCATCGCTGGGCGTCTCGTCGCCGGCGCCCCAGTCCGCGCCCGGAACCCCGGCCGTCCCGGCGGTTCCCGCACCGTCGTCGAGCCTGACGCCGTCGGGCGATCCCAACTTCGATGCCTGGCTGGCCGGCTTCTATCCGCGGGCGCGGGACGCCGGCGTCCCGGCGGCCGTGCTCGACCGCGAACTGGCGGGCCTGACGCCCGATCCGAAAGTCTCGGTCCAGGACTCGCGCCAGCCGGAGTTCTCCAAGCCGGTCGGCGACTATGTGAAGGGCGTGGTCAGCGACGCCCGCATCGCCCAGGGCCGCCAGTACCGCGACAGCCTGCCCTACCTGCCGGAGATCGAGCAGCGCTACGGCGCGCCGCGCGAGGTCGTGCTGGCGATCTGGGCCCTGGAATCGGCCTTCGGCAAGATCCAGGGCGACATGGACGTGATCCGCTCGCTGGCCAGCCTGGCCGCCGACGGCCGCCGCCGCGCCTGGGCCGAGGGCGAACTGATCGCCGCGCTGAAGATCGTCGGCTCGGGCGAGGCGCCGCGGGCCCGGCTCAAGGGCAGCTGGGCCGGGGCCATGGGCCAGACCCAGTTCCTGCCGTCGGTGTTCCTGGCCACGGCCGTGGACGGCGACCACGACGGCGTGCGCGACATCTGGGGTTCGACGGCCGACGCCCTCTATTCGACCGGCGCCTATATGGCCAAGGCCGGCTGGAAACGCGGCGAGAGCTGGCACCGCGAGGTCGTCCTGCCGCCCGGGTTCGACTATTCGGTGGTCGAAGGACCAAAGGACACGCCGCCGGGCTGGGCCGCGAAGGGCGTCAAGCGGGCCGACGGCCGGCCCTGGAGCGCGGCCGACCAGGCGGCCCAGGCCGGGCTGGTCCTGCCCTCGGGCGCGGCCGGGCCGGCCTTCCTGGTGTTCCCCAACCACATGGCCATCCGCCGCTACAACAACTCGACGGCCTATGCGCTTGGCGTGGGCCTGCTGGCCGACCGCTTCGCCGGCGAGGGGCCGCTGGTCACGCCCTGGCCGTACGAGGTGCCGCTGTCGCTGGCCGACCGCACGGCCGCCCAGACGGCGCTGGCGCAACTGGGCTTCGATCCTGGCCCGGCGGACGGCGTGATCGGCTCGGGCACCCGCAAGGCCCTGCGCGCCTGGCAGCAGGCCCGTGGCCTGCCGGCCGACGGCTATCTGTCGATCGACCTGGTGCGGAAACTGAGGGCGGAAGCGCAGCTACCCTAGGGTCGCAGGCCAGGAGCGCAGGGACAGGCTTTCCTGTCCCTTGGGACTGGATAGCCTGTCCCCCTTCTGCAGTCCGGGGACAGGACAAGCAGTCCCAAGGGACAGCTAGTCCAGTCCCCTGGCGTCACCCTTTCCAGGCGACCCGAACAAGGCGGGCCATGACGGATTGGCGGGCGATCAGACCCCGCCCTCGTCGCTGCGTTCGAGGATGGCCAGGGTGGCCTCCTCGTCGGCGTCGCCGGTTTCGCCGGCTGCCCGCAGGATGGCGTTCTTCAGGGCGTACGCCAGCAGGCCGGCCAGGATCACCGCATTGAGCAGGAACGGTCCGGGGTGGACCAGCTGGTACAGCGTCACGAACAGCGGCGCGATGATCACGTTCAGGCCGTTGACCGCCGCGATAGCCGCCGCCGCCTGGGCCTGTTCGTGCATATGCACCGACAGCGAGGCGCCGGCCGTGAACCCGGGTCGGGCGAAGCCGTAGCCCAGGCAGGCGATGGCGTAGCCGGCGACCACCGTCCAGTAGTCGGGTGCGAAGGCGGTGATCAGGTTGCCCACGCAGGCCAGGGCCACGCCCCAGCGCAGCAGGGTCTTGGGCCCCATGTTGAAGATGCGGATCAGGCCCCACTGGGCCAGCAGTCCGGCCATGGCGCCCGCCGCCATGGAGACGGCGATGAAGCCCAGGGCCTCGACGGGCGAGACCTTGAGCTTGTCGATGATCATGAAGCCCAGGGTGTAGCCCTGGGCGGTCTGGCAGGTGGCGACAAGGAAGCCGTAGATCAGGAACGGCGCCAGGCGCTTGTCCTTCCACAGGGCCGCGCCGGCAAGGCGGCGGGTCTCGCGCGGAGCCGACTCCTCGGGCAGCAGGCGCCAGACCACGATCAGCATGCACAGGGCGATCAGCGAGAAGCTGAACAGCGGCCCGGCCAGCGACACCACCGGCAGGATGAACATCGGCGCCAGGAAGGGTCCGACCACGGTGCCCAGGCCGAAGGCGCCGGCCAGACTGGCCATCATCTGGGTGCGCTCGGCCCGCGAGGTGCGCTCGGCGACATAGGCCTGGGTCGCCGGGTTCGAGGCCGAGCCGATCAGGCCAAACAGCGCGCGCGCCAGCAGAAAGACCACGAAGATCACCGGCCACGGCGCCAGATGGTGCAGGCCCGCCGTCACCACCAGGCCGCAGCAGAGCATCGAGATGGCGAACCCGGAGAGGCCCAGCATGATCAGCGGCCGGCGGCCGCGCTTGTCCGACTCGCGGGCCCAGACCGGCGACATCACCGCCCACAGCAGGGCCGACAGCGAGAAGATGGCCGCCATGAAGGCGTCCGGGATGCCGATCTGGCGGCCGATCGCCGGCAGGATCGACATCAGGCCGGTGTTGCCGATGGCCACCACGATGGAGACCGCGAACAGGATGCCGAACGACCGCGGGGCAAGCTTGGGCAAGGTTCGCGTCGTCGAGGTCATGATTGCCGTCCAGGTGCGTCCAAACCGGCGCGTCACGCTCGCCGCGCTCACCGCCCATTAAGCATTAACGCCGATTCTCCAGCGGTTAACCTCGCAGGGCGGCGTCTTTCTCCATGTTCCAGATCATCGGCATCGTGCTGCTCTTCGGCCTCGTGTTCGGCAGCTACATCATGTCCGGCGGCAAGATGGAGGTCATCATGCACGCCGTGCCCCACGAGATGATGGCCATCGGCGGCGCCGGCGTGGCCTCATTCCTCATTTCCAACTCGATAGGCGTCGTCAAAGGCTCGCTCGGCGGCCTGGGCAAGGCGTTCGCGGGGCCAAAGTGGAAGGCCAGCGACTATCGCGACCTGCTGTCGCTGCTGTTCCTGCTGACCAAGACGATGAAGTCCAAGGGCGTTATCGCGCTGGAAAGCCACATCGAAAAGCCGGCCGACAGCGCGATCTTCTCGCGCTTCCCCCGCATCATGAAGGATCACTTCGCCGTCGATTTCATCTGCGACACCCTGCGCATGATGACCATGAACCTGGAGGATCCCCACCAGGTCGAGGACGCGATGGAGAAGCAGCTCGAGAAGCATCATCACGAGCACCTGGAACCGGCGCACGCGCTGCAGAACCTCGCCGACGCCTTGCCCGCCCTGGGCATCGTCGCCGCCGTGCTGGGGGTCATCAAGACCATGGGCTCGATCACCGAGCCGCCGGCCGTGCTGGGCGGCATGATCGGCGGCGCCCTGGTCGGCACCTTCCTGGGCGTGTTCCTGGCCTATGGCCTGGTCGGACCGCTGGCCTCGCGCCTCAAGGCGGTGGTCGATGAAGAGGGCGCCTTCTATCGAATCATCCAGTCGGTCCTGGTCGCCCACCTGCACGGCAACGCCGCCCAGATTTCGGTCGAGATCGGCCGCGGCAGCGTTCCGTCCGCCGCCCAGCCCAGCTTCCTCGAGCTCGAGGAAGCCCTGTCCAACATACCGAACGAGGCCTGAGGCTTTTCGTCGCGGAAAAAAGTGATCACAGGGGCGTGAAGTCTACCCTTGCGCTCCGCGCTGAGAGCGGCATAGTCCCCGACTGCGCTCCCCCGATGGGGCGCTTCGATAACTCCTCACAGGGGACTCCAGGACATGACCTCCGATATGCTCCGTAAGCTTCTCGTCGCCGGCGCCGCCGTCGCCGCTCTCTCCGTCGCCGCCTGCGGCAAGCCCGCTGAAAAGGCCGAAGACGCCGCCGCGACCGCCGACGCCGCCGCCGCCACGGCGACCGACGCCGCCGCGACCGCCGATGCCGCCGCGACCGACGCTTCGGCCGCCGCCGCTGACGCCGCCGCCGCCG
>JAUSMJ010000033.1 GCA_030645575.1 Caulobacter sp.
GAGGCGCATCTGGGCGGCGTCCTCAGCGCGCTGAAAGGCCTCGCCCGCACGGGGGACGCCCGGTCAGGCCGCTGGGGCCGGATCCGCCCGGCGCTGAGCATCCTGGCCGACGACATCGCCACCGAGGCGGCGGTCTGGTTCGCGCGGCCGGACGGGCGCTATCTAACCGTCGACGCCGGTCTGAGCGCGGAGACCCTCAGCGACCGGGACTATTTCCCCGGGCTGATGGCGGGCCGGGTGGTCGAAGGCGCCTTGGTGGTCAGCAAGTCCACGGGCCACCGCTCGATCATCGTGGCGTCGCCAGTGACCCGAGGCGGCAAGGTCGTTGGCGCGCTCGGCGTTTCGGTCAGAACCCGTCTGGTCGGAGCGTTCGTGGAGGCCAGCCTGCGGTTCCCGGACGATCTGGCCTTTTATGCGCTCGACGCGACGGGCCGTACCGCCATCCACAAGGATCCGGAAAAGATGTTCGTCTTCCCTTCGGACCTCGGCGCGCCAAGCCTGGCCTCGGCCGTCGCGACCATGCTGGCCGGCGATGCGGGCAGTGTGGACTATGACTTCGAGGGCAGGCACAGGACCGCCCTGTTCGTGCGATCTCCGGATACCGGCTGGCGATTTGTTCTCGTGCGGCTGCGTGCCTGATCGGCCGGTCGCCTCCAGGACCGTCCCCGGGGACTACCCGTCCAGATCCAGCGAATAGCCCGCCGAACGCACCGTGCGGATCGGGTCGGCGTCGGCCTTGCCGTTGAGGGCCTTGCGGAGGCGGCCGATGTGCACGTCCACCGTCCGCGCCTCGACATAGACGTCCGAGCCCCAGACGGCGTCCAGCAGCTGTTCGCGGCTGAACACCCGGCCGGGGTGCTGCATGAGATGATCGAGCAGGCGGAACTCGGTGGGGCCCAGGTGCACCTCCGCCCCGCCGCGTTTCACCCGGTGGGCCACCCGGTCCATGACGATGTCGCCGCAGGTGACGCGGTCGTCGGCCAGGCCCGGACGGATGCGGCGCATCACGGCGCGGATGCGGGCGGTCAGCTCGCTCATGGCGAAGGGCTTGACCACATAGTCGTCGGCGCCGGTGTCCAGTCCGCGGACCCGGTCACTCTCCTCGCCGCGGGCGGTCAGCATCAGGATCGGCAGGTTGCGGCTTTCGGTGCGCTGGCGCAGGCGGCGGCAGACCTCGATGCCCGAGACCTTGGGCAGCATCCAGTCCAGCACCACCAGGTCGGGCAGCTCCTCCTGGACCAGGATCAGCGCCTCCTCGCCGTCACCGGCCAGGATGACGCGATAGCCTTCCTTCTCGAGATTGTACTGCAGCAGGGTGGCGAGGGCGTCCTCGTCCTCGACCACCAGAACCGTGGGCGTCATGGCGTCAGCGTGTCCAGTTTCGGCCGTTCGGAGACGATTTCCTGGCCGGTGATCTCGAAGTGGACGATCTCGGCGATGTTGGTGGCGTGGTCGCCGATCCGCTCCAGGTTCTTGGCCACGAACAGCAGGTGCGCGCCGGCGGTGATCGTGCGCGGATCGCCCATCATGTAGGTCAGCAGTTCGCGGAACAGGCTCTCGTAGTGTTCGTCGACTTCCGTATCGCGACTCCAGACCGAGACGGCGCGGTCGACCTCGGAGGCCGTGTAGGCGTCGATGACTTCCTTGAGGCGCGAGGCGACCAGCTTGCCCATCCGCTCGATCGATCGGGTCACCGGCCCGGCCGGCTCGGCCTCGGCGAGGATCAGCGTGCGCTTGCCGATGTTCTTGGCCAGGTCGCCGCAGCGCTCGAGGTTCATGGCGATCTTCATCGCCGCCATGGTCCGGCGCAGGTCGTTGGCCATCGGCTGGCGCAGGGCGATCATGCGGATGGCGGCGCGCTCGATCTCGGCCTCCATCGCGTCCAGCTTGCCGTCCCGGCCGATCATCGCCTGGGCCATCGGCACGTCGCGCCGGGCAAAGGCCTGGATCGAGTCGTTGACCTGGGCCTCGGCCAGACCGCCCATGCGGACGACCTCGGCGGCCAACTGGTTCAGTTCGTCTTCGTAGGACCTGACGATGTGTTCGTTCATGGCGCGCCTCAGCCGATCCGACCGGTGATGTAATCCTGGGTCCGCGACTCGCGGGGATTGGTGAAGATCTCCTCGGTCGAACCGGTCTCGATCAGCTTGCCCATGTGGAAAAAGGCCGTGCGCTGCGAGACCCGGGCCGCCTGGGCCATCGAGTGCGTGACGATCACGATGCAGTACTGCTGCCGCAGTTCGTCGATCAGCTCCTCGATCTTGGCGGTGGCGATCGGGTCGAGCGCCGAGCAGGGCTCGTCCATCAGGATCACTTCGGGGCTGACGGCGATGGCCCGGGCGATGACCAGACGCTGCTGCTGGCCGCCCGACAGGCCGGTGCCGGGCTGATGCAGGCGGTCGGACACCTCGGTCCACAGACCGGCCTTCTTCAGCGACGCCTCGACGATGCCTTCCAGGTCGCTCTTGCTGCTGGCGATGCCGTGGATGCGCGGCCCGTAGGCGACGTTCTCGAAGATCGACTTGGGGAAGGGGTTGGGCTTCTGGAACACCATCCCGACCTTGGCGCGCAGGACGACCGGGTCGATATGGCTGTCGTTGACGTTCTCGCCGTCCATCTCGATGCGACCGTCGACCCGGCAGCCCGGGATGGTGTCGTTCATCCGGTTGATGCAGCGCAGGAAGGTCGACTTGCCGCACCCCGACGGTCCGATGAAGGCGGTCACGGCCTTGCCGGGGATGTCAAGCGTCACGTCGAACAGGGCCTGTTTGGCGCCGTAGAAGACGTTGATGTCCCGCACCAGGATCTTGGGCGGATTGACGGGCGCCGGGTTGTGCGTGTGCGGCGCGGCGGTGCGGATCAGGGGCGGTTGGGCGGTCATGGGGGCTACCATCTGCGCTCGAAGCGGCGGCGCAGGATCACCGCGGCCGCGTTCATCGCGATCATGAAGACCAGCAGCACGATGATGGCTGCGGCGGTGCGCTCGTGGAAGGCGCGCTCGGAGGCGTTTTCCCAGATGAACACCTGCACCGGCAGCACGCTGGCGGAACTGGTGAAGCCCTGGGGCATGCCGGGGTTGAAGGCGATCATGCCGATCATCAGCAGGGGCGCCGTCTCGCCCAGGGCGTGGGCGAGCGAGAGGATGGTGCCGGTCATGACGCCGGGCATGGCCTGGGGCAGGACGTGGTGGAACACCGTCTGGGTGCGCGAGGCGCCGACGCCCCAGGCCGCTTCGCGGATCGAGGGCGGCACGGCCTTCAGCGCCGAGCGGGTGGCGATGATCACGGTCGGCAAGGCCATCAGGGCCAGCACCATGCCGCCGGTCAGGGGCGCTCCGCGCGGTGCGCCGAACCAGTTGATGAACACCGCCAGGCCGAGCAGGCCGTAGACGATGGACGGCACGGCCGCGAGATTGTTGATGTTGACCTCGATGATGTCGGTCCAGCGGTTCTTCGGCGCGAACTCTTCCAGCCAGACCGCCGCCATCACGCCCATCGGCACGGCGATCAGGGCGGTCACCAGCAGCATCATGGCCGAGCCGACCACGGCGCCCAGAATGCCGGCCTGTTCGGGCTCGGTGGAGTCGGCGTGGGTGAAGAAGCCGACGTTGAAGCCGCTGGTCACGGCGCCGCTCGTCTTCAACCGGTCGAGCCAGTTCAGCTGGCGGTCGTTGAGCTTGCGGTCGGCCTCGTCGGTCGAACGCTTCAGCTCGCCCTTGTAGTAGAGGTCGGCGTCGGCCTTGACCGGTCCGGTCACGATGATCGTCTTGCCGATCAGGTTCGCGTCGGCCTTGACCTTGTCGAGGATCTGGAAGCCCAGGTCGCGGCTGACCAGCGCCATGGCGTCGGCCGAGGCGAGACCCAGGTCGTCCTCGGTCTCACCCATCCGCTTCAGTAGAGCGAGGGCCACGACGTAATCGTAGTTGGAGCCCTCGAGATCGGCGCGGTCGATCCGCGCCGGGTCAAGATAGACGGGCAGCGAGACGGTGTTGGTGGTGAAGGTCGAATAGCCCTGCAGGCCGATCCGACCCAGCAGCAGGACCAGGAACGACAGGGCGACGATGATCGCCATCCGGCCATACAGCCGGAAGCGGGCCTCGGCGGCGTGGCGCTTCTTCAGGCGCCGGTTCTTCAGCAAGGTGTCGGCGGCGTCAGTCATATTGTTCGCGGTACTTCCGCACGATGCCCAGGGCGACGATGTTCAGCGCCAGGGTCACGGTGAAGAGGGTGAGGCCCAGGCCGAACGCGGCAAGGGTCTTGGGGCTGTCGAACTCCTGGTCGCCGGTCAGCAGGGTGACGATCTGCACGGTGACCGTGGTGACGGTGTCCAGCGGGTTGGCGGTCAGCTTGGCCTGCAGGCCGGCGGCCATGGTGACGATCATGGTCTCGCCGATGGCCCGCGAGACGGCCAGCATCAGGGCCCCGACGACGCCAGGCAGGGCGGCCGGCAGGATGACCCGCTTCACCGTTTCCGACTTGGTCGCGCCCATGGCGTAGCTGCCGTCGCGCAGGGTCTGGGGCACGGCGTTGATGATGTCGTCGGACAGGGACGAGACGAACGGGATCAGCATGATGCCCATGACCACGCCGGCGGTCAGGGCCATCTGGTTCTGCACGGTCTCCAGATACTGGCCCAGGCTGTCCATCGGCCCGCCGACGAGGAATCCGCCGACCCAGTTGAAGAAGGCGCGGAAGGTCGGCCCCACCGTCAGGGCGGCGAAGAAGCCGTAAACCACCGTCGGCACGCCGGCGAGGATCTCAAGCAGCGGCTTGATCGTCGCCCGCAGGCCCGGACCGGCGTACTCGGACAGGTAGATCGCGGAATAGAGACCGATCGGCGCGGCCACGGCCATGGCGATCAGCATGATCAGGAAGGTGCCGGCGAACAGCGGCACGGCGCCGAACGCGCCCTCGGCGGCGACCTGATCGCTGCGCATGGCGATCTGCGGGTCCCAGGCGGTCCCTAACAGAAAGTCGGCCGGCGGGACGGACTGGAAGAAGCGATAGCTCTCCCAGACAAGCGACAACAGGATGCCCAGGGTGGTCATCACCGCGATGGTCGAACAGGCGATCAGCAGGACGTTGGTCCAGCCCTCGACCCGGTTGCGGGCGCGGAAGTCCTTCGACAGCCGGGGATAGGCCAGCAGCACGCCGCACAGGGCCAGGACCCCCGACAGGCCGAGCACGGCGATCAGGCCGATGGCGGCGATGCGACGGCCCTCGGCGGCCTTGGCGTCGAGAGCGGTCTTGAGGTCGCCGACATAGCCGATCTCGCTGGGCGTCTGACCCCGGGACATGGCCCCGGCGTCGCTCCAGAAGACCTCCTGTCGTTCGGCGTCCAGGGCCGCGACGGCGGCCGGGACCTGCGCCCGCAGGGCGGCATCCTCGAGGCGGCCGCCAAAGATGGCGAACAGGATCACGATCAGGGCGGCGGGCACGCCGGCCCACAGGGCGACCCAGGTCCCGTGATAGCCGGGCAGGGAGTGCAGCGAGGCGGATTTGCCATCGGCCAGGACGACCGCGCGGCGCCGGCCGAGCAGGTACACGCCGGCGGAGAAGGCGGCGAGCAGGGCCAGGGCGATCAGAACGGTCATCGCGGGTCCGGAAACGGGGCGGCGGGGAACGGCCGGAACCTGCCCGCCCGATGCTGCCCCTATGCGACAATTCTACGACGCTTTTACGACAGCCTCCAGCCCGGCGGTCTGGCCGGTCGCGGCAAGAGGCAGCCACACCGAAAATGTCGCGCCATGGCCCTCGGCGCTTTCCACGGAAACCCCGCCCCGGTGCCGGTTGACGATATGTTTGACGATCGCCAGGCCAAGGCCCGTGCCCGACTTGTCGCCGCTCTTCTGGCCCTCGACACGATAGAATCGCTCGGTCAGCCGGGGCAGGGCGTCACGCGGCATGCCGGGCCCGGAATCACTGACCCGCAGCAGGGCGTAGAACTCGCCGGGGCGGTGGTCAGGGGCCAGCAGGGTCAGGCCGGCCGTCTCGGCGTCGCGCGGCGGCGGCGAATCGCCGGCGGTCGGCGCGCTCACCTCGACCTGAATGACCCCGTCGCGGGGCGAGTATTTCAGGGCGTTATCGACGAGGTTCTGGATCACCTGGATGATCTGGTCGCGGTCGCCTTCCACCACCGCGGCCGCGGCGGGTCTGGACCAGTCGACGCGCACGCCCTTGGCGCGCAGGACCGGCGTCATGGCGTCGGCGACGTCGGTGACGGCCTTGGCCAGATCCACCCGGCCCTGCGGCGCGATGTGTTCGTTCAGCTCGATGCGCGACAGGCTCATCAGATCATCGATCAGCCGGGCCATCCGCTCGGCCTGGGTCTGCATGATGCCGAGAAACCGGTCGCGGGCGTCGACATCGTCGCGCGCGGGACCGCGCAGGGTCTCGATGAACCCCGACAGGGACGCCAGGGGCGTGCGCAGTTCGTGGCTGGCGTTGGCGAGGAAGTCGGCCCGCATGCGTTCGGCCCGGCGCAGGTCGGTCTGGTCCCGCAACACCAGCAGGGCCAGGCGTCCGCGACCGTCGGCGCCGGCCAGCGGGCGGGCGGCGGCCGTCCAGGTCCGGTCGTGCGCGCCGCCGCCGGCGAAGGCGACGTGCCCGGCGATGCGCCCGATCAGCGCCTCATCGACCAGCTCGACGACCTGGGGGTTGCGGATGGCCGTAATCAGCCGGGCGTCCTGCCGCTGGATGCGAAACAGGGTGCGGGCGGCGAGATTGGCGAACACCAGCCGGTGGCCGGCGGTCTCGCCAGGCGCGCCGGCCGCGACGACCATCACCGGATCCTCGAAGGCCTCGACGACGGCGGCGTAGGGCAGCGGATCGATGGCGGCGGCGGTCGGCGGCGGGCTTTCCGGCGCCCCCGGCGCGGGCCGCGTGGACAGGGCCCACCCCGCTGCTCCCGCGGCCGCGGCGGCCAGAAGGGCGGGGCCCCATTGCGCCTGTTCCAGTCCCGCCAGGACCAGCGGCGCGGCCGCGCCGGCCAGGCCCGCCAACAGGATCGGCCGTCGCCGTCTGGCCTCATCCTGCAGGGGCATGGCGCGAAAGCCTCGATTCCATTTTTTCGACGAGCTAAGGTGCCTGCAGATATGGCGCCCTTGCAGGCCTTGCGATAGACGAGGCGGGGTCCCTGGGGATGGTTCATGACGGCTGACGCAATTTCGCCGCATCGAAAGGGGACGAACGTGTCGCCGTTAAAGGTCCGGGGTTTTCACTACATGTTCCGCAAGCGTCTGGTTGCAACCGTCGCCGCCGCCCCCCTGCTGCTCCTGGCGAGCCAGGCCCTGGCGGCTGATGTCACGATCTCCGACAAGCGGACCGCGCCCATCACGACCGGAACGATCGACAACGGCGCGCCCGGCAACATCATTGTCGGCTCCGGCGGCAGCGTGATCGTCACCACCACCGGCCCGATCGTCACGATCAACAGCAACAACACCGTCGTGAACAACGGGGAGATCTCGTCCAAGGACGTCGATGGCTCGGTCGGGATCCTGGTCAACGGCGGCGTGACCACCAGCCTGACCAACACCAGCGTCATCAGCATTACCGACACCTACACGGCCAAGGACGATGGCTCCGGCAGCGCCACCTCCACCGCCGGCGACGGCAATCTGGACGGTCCGTTCGCGACCGGAACCGGCCGCTATGGCATCCGCGTCACGGGGGCCGGCGCGGTCACCGGCGACATTCTCAACGACACCGCCGGCGCGATCACGGTCGAGGGCAACGATTCCTGGGGCATCAGCCTGGAAAGCGCCCTGATCGGCGACTTCACCAACCTGGGCAGCGTGAACGTCACCGGCAATGACATCCACGGCATCCAGATCTCCGGTCCCGTGACGGGCGACGTCACGACCAACGGCCAGGTTTCGGTGATCGGCGAGAACGCGGTCGGCGTCGCCATCGACGCGGACGTGTCCGGCGCGCTGCAGGTTCAGGGTTCGGTCTCGGCGACCGGGTATCGTTATGGCACCCGCCCGGCCAGTCCCGACGTGCGGGCGGATCTGGACGCCGACGACCTTCTGCAGGGCGGCCCGGCCTACCGTATCAGCGGCGATGTCGGCGGCGGCGTCATGCTGGCCATCGCGCCCTCGGCCGACAACGACAACGACAACGACGGCTGGGTCGATAGCGCCGACACCGACGACGACAACGACGGCATTCTCGACAAGGACGACCCCGACGCCAACGGCGACGGTATCACCGACAACGACTACGACGACGACGGCACGGCCAATTCCAGCGACACCGACGACGACGGCGACGGCATCCTCGACGCCGACGATGACGACGACAACGGCGACGGCATCCTCGACGGCGACACTGACGGAGACGGCGTCATCGACACCGCCGAAGGCGTCGGCAGCATCTCGGTCGCGGGCGCCGCCCCGGCCCTTCTCATCGGCTCCGACACGCGGGACATCGCCATCGGCGCGGTCGGTCCGGGCAGCCTGGCCTATGGCCTGGTCGTCGATGGCACCATCAGCGCCACCGGCGTGTATGACAATGTGTCCGCCACCGGCGTCCGCATCGGCGGCTCGGGCGGTTTCGCCACCGCGCTGACCGGCGGCCTGT
The DNA here is from genome assembly GCA_030645575.1 of Caulobacter sp. Lineage (GTDB taxonomy): Bacteria > Pseudomonadota > Alphaproteobacteria > Caulobacterales > Caulobacteraceae > Caulobacter. The sequence continues at coordinate 8,583 of JAUSMJ010000033.1, forward strand.
CGATCAACGGCGCTGTCTCGGCCGTGGCCTACAACGCCGACGTCCAGGCCATCCATCTGGCGGCCGGGGCCGACGTTCCGTCGATCGTCATAAGCGGGTCGATCCATGGGGGCTCGGCGCCCAACTCGGCGCCGCTGGCGGCCGAGGGCGCGTTCGACGTGTACGGCATTCGCATCGACGCCGGGGCCAGCGCCACGTCGCTGACCAATTCGGGGTCGATCACCGCCTTCGTCAACGGCGAGAACAGCAACGCCATCGCTGTCTGGGACGGCGCCGGCCAGATCAACTCGGTCGTCAATACCGGCTCCATCTCGGCTCTGATCACGGCGACCGACGACGCGGACGACACCGACGACGCCGACATCGACGCCAGCAACGAAACGATCAACGGCCAGGCGATCGCGCTCGACCTCAGCCACAATGCGACCGGCGTCACCATCGTCCAGTTCTCGATAACCGGCGACACCGACGGCGACGGCGTACTCGACGTCAACGACAGCGACATCGACGGCGACGGCATCGTCAACGCCAACGACACCGACGACGACAACGACGGCATTCCTGACGCCACGGACACGACCAACAGCCTCGACGTCGATGGCGATGGCGTCGCCGATTCCCAGGAAGCGTCGATCTTCGGCGCGATCAGGCTCGGGGCCGGCGCCGACACCGTCGATCTGCAGAACGGCATCATCGTCGGCGACATCGCGTTTGGCGACGGCGCCGACACGCTGACGGTCGGCACGGCCGCCTGGGTCGCGGGCTACAGCGGCGAAATCTCCGACACCGACGGCCAGCTGGCGCTGAATCTCGTCAACGGCACCATGCAGCTGGACAATACCGGGGTGATCGACGCCACCAGCCTGACGGTTTCGGGCGACGGCACGCTGATCGTCACGGCCGATCCCCTGACGGACACGGCGACCCAGATCACCGTGGCCACGGCCAATATCGCCGACGGGGCCCAGCTGGGCCTGACGCTGACCGGGCTGATCACCACACCGAGCGAACGCTACACGATCATCAGGACGGATACGCCCGGGGGTCTGACCATCGGCGCGATCGACGACACCCTGCTCGGCGACGCGCCCTATCTGGTCGTGGCCGAAGCCTCGGCGGATACATCTCTCGGCGAGGTCTATCTCGACGTCCGCCGGCGCACGGTCGCCGAGATGAACCTGACCGGGAACGAGGCCTTGGCTTTGAATGCCGTCTACGAGGCGCTCAGCAGCGACGAGGCGGTGATGAACGCCTTCCTCGGCGCCACGACCCGCGATGAGTTCCTCGCCCTCTACGACCAGATGCTGCCCGACCAGGGCGAGGGCCTGTTCTCGTCGATCGACTCGATCACCCGCACGATTTCGCGCCTCACGGCGACGCGGCCCGATCCGCGCGCGCGCTACGGCCCCGACAGCTTCTGGATGCAGGAAGTCAACGTGGCGGTCATGCGCGAGGCCGGTGTCGGCCTGGCGTCGGACACTCAGGCGTTCGGCTTCGTCGGCGGCTACGAAAGCATGGGCGCCGACGGCGGCGCGCTGGGGGCCACCCTGGCCTTCGTGACGGCCGAGGAAAAGGACGACGTCGCCACGATCGGCGAACAGACCAGCCTTTCGCTGCTGGAGGCTGGCGTCTACTGGCGCCGCGCCGTCGGCGGCTGGCTGTTCAGCGCCCGCGGCAGCGCCGGCTATGCCTGGTTCGACAGCGACCGGATGTTCGTCTCCCCGACCGACAGCCTGATCCGTCAGGCCGACTCGGGCTGGAACGGCTTCAGCGGTCTCGCCAGCGTCAGCGCCGCCTACGAGGCCAACGTCGGCGTGATGTACATCCGCCCGCTGGTCAGCATCGACTACCTCTACGTCAGCGAAGGCTCGCGCCAGGAGAGCGGCGGCCAGGACGCGTTCAACCTGTTCATCGAGGACCGTAACAGCAGCCGGCTGTCCGGCACGGCCGAGGTGGCCTTCGGCGCCACCTTCGGCCGTGAACTCTGGTGGCGTCCGGAGCTCCGCCTGGGCTACCGCGCGCACCTGGGCGGTGAGATGGGCCAGACCGTCTTCCGCTTCAAGAACGGCCAGCTGGTCGCGCTCGACCCGGACGAGATGAGCGACGGCGCGGCCATCATCGGCCTGTCGCTGAAAGCCGGCACGCCGATGTCCTATGTGGCCATCGAGGGCCAGTACGAGGCCCAGGACGGCCAGGACGTCTACAATCTCCAGCTCGCCGGCCGGATGATGTTCTAGGCGCGCGATCGCCGGAGCTCGCGGGCTCCGGCGGCCCCGTTTCGCCTCGATTAAATGTTGCAGACGCCGTCCGGTCAGGAACCGGGCGGCGTTTTCCACGTTTGCTGCCGGCGGGTCAGGGGTCGGAGGCTGTATCGAATGACCACGCCAGGGTTCCTCCCGCCGCTGACTCGTCGCCGCGTGGCGTCGCGCGAAGGGGAGGCGGCGGGCCGGGGGGACCTGGAACGGGCGCTGGCCGAAAAGACCGCGCTGCTCCACGAGGTCGACCACCGAGTCAAAAACAATCTCCAGCTGGTGTCATCGCTGCTGCTGCTGCAGGCGCGTCACGCCGCCGATCCGGTCGTGCGTCAGGCCCTCCGGGCCGCCCAGGCCCGCATCAACGCCGTGGCCATCGTCCACCGCCGCCTGTTCCAGGGCGAGGACCCGGAGCGCTTCGACGTGGCCGCCTTCCTGCGCGACATGGTTGAGGACGTGATCGGCGGTTCGGGCCGGACCGACATCCGCGTCACGCTGGATCTGGAGCGGACGGACCTGCCCACAGCCCAGGCCGCGCCTCTGGCCCTGCTGATCAGCGAGCTGCTCGGCAACGCCATTCTGCACGGGTTTCCCGACGGTCGCGAGGGCGCCATCACGGTCACCGCCGCCCGCGAAGGCGACCAACTGCGGATCGAAATCGCCGACAACGGCGTTGGAGTCCCGACGACGGGATCAACCCCGGGTATCGGGCAGACCATCGTGAAGCACCTCTGCAGCCAGCTTCGCGCGGACTGTCAGGTCGCCGACGCCGGACCGGGAGTGCGGGCGACGGTCCGTCTACCATTGGACGGTGTGCATTGATGCGATGACAGACGAGGATTCCATGAATGTCCTCATCGTCGAGGACGAGATTCTGCTGGCGATGGAACTGAGCTTCCTGATCGAGGAAGTCGGTTGCGTCGATGTTGGTCACGCCATGAGTTCGGCGGACGCCCTGGCCATGGCCGCCGACCTGCGGCCGGACCTGGCCCTGGTCGATGTGCATCTGCAGGACGGTCCCACGGGCATCGACCTCGCCCGCCACATCGCCAGCGACTGCGGCGTGGTCGCCCTGTTCATGACGGCCAATGTCAAACGCCTGCCGGCCGATTTCGCCGGCGCCTGCGGCGTCGTCGGCAAACCCTATTCCGAGCACGGCATGAAGGCGGCGCTGCGCTATCTCGACATCTGCCTCCGCGACGGTCGGGCCCCGGGGCTGGCTCCGGCCGGCCTGCAGCTGGCGCCGGCCTGGGCCGAACGCTGGGGCGTGGGCGATCTGCCGCGCATCGCGTGAGCCGCTCCAGCCCGGCGATCCGCCGACGCGCCGCCTCCAGGTCGCCGGATCGACCGCCTGTCCCCTTCTCCGGCGCCGATGCTGGCCGCGGGACAGGATTTCCTGTCCCTGATATGCGGTAGAGCAGACAGCCGGGGCCCCTCCATGATCGAACGCCAGCTCGACATCCGCACCAGTGATGGCGCGACCACGACCTTCATCGTCCATCCGGAGCGGGAAGGGCCGCACCCGGTGATCCTGTTCTTCATGGACGCCCCGGCGATCCGCGAGGAACTGCGCGACATGGCCCGGCGGCTGGCGACCAGCGGCTACTACGTCATGCTGCCCAACCTCTACTACCGGGCCGGGGTGATGGAGCTGGGACCGCTGTCGCCCGATCCCGACGACCCGGGCCGGGCGCGCATGGTCGTGTTGATGAACAGTCTGTCGATCCCGCTGGTCATGGATGACGCCGCGGCCCTGCTGGCCTTCGCCGAGACCGACCCGGCCGCCTGGACAGGCTCGATCGGCGCGGTCGGTTACTGCATGAGCGGCCCCTACGCCATCGCCGCCGCCGCGCGGTTCCGCGACCGGGTCAAGGCCGCCGCCTCGATCCACGGCGTCTCGTTGATGACCGACGCGGCCGACAGCCCGCACCGGCTGGCCCGCCAGACCGACGCCGAGCTCTATTTCGCCTGCGCCCAGATCGACCGCTGGTTCCCGGAGGCGAAAATCGCTCCCCTGCGCGACGACCTGGCGGCCAATGGCGTGCGGGCCGAGGTCGAGCTCTGCCCCGGCGTCGAGCACGGCTTTGTCTTTCCCAATCGCCCGGCCTACGACAAGGCGGCCGCGGAGCGGCACTGGGAGCGGATCCTGGCGTTATTCAGGCGCCGGCTCGGCTGACGGCGGCGCGCGTTTGGACTCCGGATTGTCGGCCCGGCGAAGACTCGTTCGTCATTCTGTCGAGACGCGCCCGATCAAGGAGACAGACCCATGCGCTTCATGTTGCTGATGATCCCCGACGGCTACGAGACCGCCGGCCCGGACCTCGACCTGCCGGTCGATGCCGTCGAGAAGATGATGGCCTTCAACCAGTCGATGGCGGACGCCGGCATCCTGCGCAACGCCGAGGGCCTGCACCCGCCATCGGCCGGCAAGCGGGTGTCGTTCAGGGGCGGCGGCCCGCTGATCACCGACGGCCCGTTCGCCGAGTCCAAGGAGGCGCTGGGCGGCTTCTGGATCATCGAGGTCGCCTCGCTCGAGGACGCCGCCGCATGGGCCGCGCGGTGTCCGGCGCAGGAGAACGAGGTCATCGAAGTCCGCCGCATCCAGGAGATGGAAGACTTTTCCCCCGAGGTTCAGGACGCCGCCAGGGGGCTGGATCTCGACGGCAGCGGCTGGTCGCGGGCCTGACCGGCCGCGTCACGGCGCCGGGCGGCGGGGCCGGGGCGTGGCAAGGTCCGGCTCCGCCGGCCAGGCCCATGCCCGCTACGGCCAGGATGTGACGGCCCGCTGACGCCTTAAAATCATTGGTGAAATCCAGACGTGCGGGCGGGCCGGCCGGAGACGTTCAGCATGCCGGTCTGTAATTCATTGGCGCGCAACGGGTTTTTGGCGTATGCAGACAAAGTCGAATATCGTTCTGGTTCGGTTGCTCTCTACGCTTGGTCTTTGGATCGGGTTCCGGGCCTTCCGCGTTCCTTTCCGACAATTTGATCGTGCATGGTCCGTTGGGGCCGGCGCGTCCTCAAGCAGATCGAGACCATGTCCACTGTTCAACGCGCCTACGCCCTGGCCCGGTCCGGCCAGTTTCGTGATGTCGATGTCCTCAAGGACCGGCTGAAGGCGGAGGGCTGTCGCGCCGTGGACGCCCTGCTGGCGGCCCGATCGATCCGCAAGCACCTGGAGGCGATCTGCGCCGCCACCTTCAAGCCGCCCGCCGAGGCCCCAACGCCCGCCGAGCCGCCGACCCCGCCGCCGCCGACCGAATGATCCGGCCGACCGGCCCGCACCCTTGAAAGTCCTATGAACGATATTCTGAAAACCGGTTTCGCCGATCGGCTCAAGACCGCGTCAGCCGCCAAACAGGCGATGCTGGCCAAGATGAAGCCCAAGGCCGCCGTCACCGATCCGCTCCATGCCGAACGCGCCGCCATGCGCGCGGCCGAGCTGGAGCGGGTGCGCGCCGAGCGGGCCGAGGCCAAGGCCGCCGTCAAACAGGCCCAGGCCGACGCCGAGGAAGCCGCGCGTCTCGCCGAGGCCGCCCGGGCCGAAGCCGACCTCGACGCCCGCCGCGGCAAGCGCAAGGAACGCAAGGCCCTGACCAAGGCCGAGCAAAAGGCCGCCCGCGACGCCAAATACGCCGCCCGCAAGGCCCGGCAATAGCCCCTGACCCTGACGGAGTGCGCCGCCATGGCCCGCAAGCCCAACTACAATTTCGAACGCAGCGAACGCGAACGCCTCAAGGCGGTGAAGGCCGCCGAAAAGGCCGAGGCCAAGCGCCGCGCCCGTGAATCCGGCCAGCCGGAAGAGCCCGCGCCCGCCGACGACGACGAATAGAGCCAGTCATGCAGACCGCCACCATCTTCAACCTCGAGACCGTGCCGCTGGACGGCGAGGCGTTCGCCGACTGCGAATTCCGCGAGTGCCGCATGGTCTACAGCGGCGGCAAGCCGCCGGTGTTCGACAACTGCCGCTTCGACGCCTGCGACTGGCGGTTCGACGACGCGGCCGCCCGCACCCTGGCCCACCTCAAGGTGGTCTGGGCCGCCGGCGGCAAGGCCCAGGTCCAAGCCCTGATCAAGGAAATCACCGTCAGCGGCGGGAAGTAGCGACCGCGCCCTACGCCCGCGCCTTCACGGGCGGCTCGGCATAGGAGGCGCCGGCGGTCAGGGCCTCGTCCGGAATGGCCAGCATCTTCAGATAGGCTTCCTTCGGATAGGCCATGTGTGGCTTGGCCTCGTCATAGGCCGGCTGCGGCACGGGGCTGGGGCCCTCATAGGCCGCCGGGGCCTTGAACCGCGCGGCCTCCGCGTCGCTGATGCCGGCCTTGGCCAGCACCGCCGGGTCGATCCACAGCGCCGGATCCAGGCCGCCCGTCGGGGTCGCCACCTCCAGCGTCATATGGTCGGGACCGGCGAAATAGATCGACTTGCACATGCCGTGGTCGATCGGCCCGATGACGTTGACCCCGTGGCTGCGGATGCGGTCGCGCAGGCCGATCAGCTCACCCTCGCTGTCGGCCCGGAAGGCCAGGTGCTGCAGCGTGCCCGGCGCGCTGGGCAGGGCGCCGCTGCCGGCGTGGGTCACGCCCAGCTGGACGGGGATCTTGTCGACGTCGGGCAGCTGGACGATCGAGAAATAGCTGTGCGCGTTCATCTTCAGGAAGGCGTGCAAGCCCCCCGGCACGCCGTGCATGTCGAACAGCGCCACCAGCGGGCAGCCCATGACCTGCGAGAAGAAGGCGATGTGTTTCTTGATGTCCCCGGCCATGAAGGCCAGGTGATGGATGCCGGACGGTTGCTGGGACATGGGCGTTTCCTTGACTCTCCAGCGACAATTCCGGACTCAGAAACCAGAAACATCCGGTCGCCGCAAGCGCGCGGACGGGCGCCGCAGGGGAACCCCATGAGCATCATTCGCGAGCCGTACGGCTTCGCCTACGCCGAACCCAGCCGCCTGAAGGAGACCTACGGCGGGCCCGAGGGGCGGGTGTTCGTCGAATGCATGCGCATCCGGCCGGAGACCGGCGAGTCGAAGACGGCGATCCTGTTCAGCCATCCGATCGGCGGCGGCTCGTTCCTGCCGCTGGTCACGGCCCTGGCCCATGCCGGCCGGCACGTCATCTACTGCAACCCGCGCTATCGCGGGAACGACACGGCCCTGATCCTTGAGAAATGCGTCACCGATCTGGGCGCCTGTATCGCCGACCTGAAGAAGCGCTTCGGCTATGAAAAGGTCATCCTCGGCGGCTGGTCCGGCGGCGGCTCGCTGTCGCTGTTCTACCAGGAGCAGGCGGTTCATCCGACGATCACCGAGACCCCGGCCGGCGATCCGATTGATCTTGCGGCCGCGAAGCTGCAGCCGGCCGACGGGATCATGCTGCTGGCCGCCCACATCAGCCGCTCGGTGACCATGACCGAATGGATGGACCCCTCGATCCTCGACGAGGACCGGCCTTTCGACCGCGACCCGTCGCTCAACATCTACGACCCGGCCTGCCCCGACCAGCCGCCCTACAGCCCCGAATTCGTGGCCCGCTTCCGCGCGGCCCAGATCGCCCGCAACCGGCGCATCACCGCCCGGGTGAAAGCCACCCTGGCCGAGCTGAAACAGACCGACCCGGACATGGAGCGGCCGTTCGTCGTCTATGGCACGATGAGCGACGTGCGCTGGACCGACCCGACCCAGGACCCGTCCGACCGCAAGCCCCACACCTGCTATCTCGGCGACCCCAGGATCGTGAATGACGGGCCGGTGGGCCTTGGCCGGTTCACCACCCTGCGCTCCTGGCTCTCCCAGTGGAGCTACGACGAGAGCCGCGCCCACGGCCTGAAGAACGCCGCCAACGTCACCTGCCCGACCCTGGTGATCAGCAACACCGCCGACCTCGCCTGCACCCCCAGCCACGCGGCGCGGCTCTATGAGGCCCTGGCGTCGGAGGACAAGACCTTCGTCGAGGTGAAGGGCGCGGATCACTACTACATCGAGCGGTATGACCTGCTGCCGGAAGCGGTGGGCGCGGTGACGGGGTGGCTGGAGGCGCGGGCGTTTTAGGGGGCGCAATACTGGCCCGCATTGGTGGGCGCCAAGTGCCTTCGGCTGCGGAGATGAGCACTTGGCCACAGCTGCCGACGCCAAATCCCTGATCTCGCTCTTGCGGCGAGCCGACGGTGGTGGATTCGCTTTAGGCGAGATGATTTTTAAACGATCGGATCGCTCAAATCATCGACCCTACGGGAGCGGAAACGCCTTTGGCAGCTACGATCCAATCATGCATGAACCCGTCCCGTTCCACCGGCGAGTCCCAATCCACAAAACGAGTCGCGTGCAGTTCGGCGATCCTGAGTGCTTCGTCCGCCTTCGCTTTTCCGCTTGAAACTCGATACGCAAACACCCGTTCTACAGCGTGCGCTGACTTTTGGGCTGCGTCCAGCGTAACAACACCCTCGTAAAGGCTTGCTGGCAACGCACTGTCAGAAGCGCCGCTGATATCGACGATCTCGCATACCCGCATCATCCCATTCTTTAGGGCTAGATCTGCCTTCAACGTCGAGCTCAGAGGAAGGGGCCACTCGGGAACGATCTTGTGCTCGTCAAGTGCGGCCGCGTCGCCAATCGCTGCCAGCACTCGTTCGTGTCGGAACGCCTTTCGAACCGATGAGACCAATCTTGAGTTAGGCCGCCCTTCCGCCTGCTCGACATTCCGGCGCGGCGTCACGAAGAGGCCCAATAACCGACTGACATGCGATTCGTAGGTTTCCGGCGAAGAGTCCGCGACCGAAAAGTATCCCAACTCCCCAAGTGCAAGCGGCCCAACATTTGCGAGAACTCGATGACGTTCGGTGGCGTTTATCTCGACGTGTCCCAACCGCCTCAGAATTTCGACATTCTTCCTCAGCAGTTCGTCATTTATCTCCGGGTAGAGCAAGCGTGCCCGGGTGAGAACCGGCCCGACCCGAACATCGAGGTTGTTGTCCCTGAAGACAACTAGACCAATGTTGATGGCCTCGCCCCGAGCGATGTCGGGCATCAGACGGAGCACTGCGAATTCATACATACGTGCCATTCTGCAGCCCCTCTCTAATTGCTACGGCCCGAGCCTGCCGATCTGGACCATCCCACCAATCACAAATGGACAGTTTGCCGGTTGGCGGGAGCCAGTCGTCCGGGATTGCCGTTAAGATCGCCTCAATCTCGGCGGTCGGCAATTGGCCCAGTCTATCAATTATTGCTACTGCTGCGGCGATATCATGGCCATATGGAGCCGATACCGCTGGAAACCAGGTACGCGTATTGCACGGCCCAGCAATGGGATCTGCGGCACCGGATACCGGCCATAACCCGACATGACTGTAGTCGATGGCGAAAACGGCCTGGTGACCACCTTCATCAAGGATCAGATAGTTGCCTGGGTGGCGATCACCGTTTCCGGAAAAAAGATCAAAAGCATAAATTCGGCTTAGGTGCACGCCCCCGTTGAGCACGGCGCCGCCGAGCAAAGCAGCCAAACAGGATGCATGATCCTTCCCAACAGCTGCCTGTTCGCGACGCGTTCCAACAACCAGCCGATTTGCAACGGTGTCTTCGAATATTTCGGGTTTTGGCGCAGCTAAGCCAATGGCGTTGGCGACCGACAGCCAAATGAACTCTGCAGCCCTTACTGTCGAAAGGCCGGCCCCCTCATCTTTCACGATGTAACTCAGTCCATCGTCGGCCCGAATCCACCTTGGTGCCGTTACTCCTCCCCCCATGATCGCGAGAACATCAGCGATCCGGCGGTGAAACATCTGCGGCTGCAAGCGTGAAAGCCTCGGACGGCAGCAGGCTCGCGATCACGCGCGAACTCACGCCACAATTGATCTGAATTCTCTCATGACAGACTGCAACCATTGTGCGAACCGAGCAAGGGTTGTTCCGAATGGGCACTGTACTCGCGCCAACAGGAATATGCGTTGGGCAGCCAGCTTCTCGGCAAATGGAGCCCAATCAGGATCGGGCGGCTAAGCCGACTCCAGTTTAAAGCCAGCAAGCACAAAACCATGGGAGCATCGGTCGGTGACAAAGCGGTTTTGGCTTAGGGGAGAAAAAAATGGCGCGCCCGGAACGATTCGAACGTCCGACCCTCAGATTCGTAGTCTGATGCTCTATCCAGCTGAGCTACGGGCGCGCACTTCGCGGGGGCCGTTCTAGGCCTGCTGCGAGGGCGCGGAACCTAGTCGGGCTCTCGCCGAATGGCAAGCGCCCGACCGGGCCTTTTTCAAACAATCAGCGGCCGCCCGGAATCGGCACCCCCAGACCGCGCAGGAAATCGGATCCGCGCGGCCTGGCGGGCTTGGCCGGTTTGGGCCCGCCGGAGGTCCCGGCCGGGCTTTCCTCGGCGTCGTCATCATCGGCGCCGGGCATCTCCATGCCGAGCATGCCGCCCGTCGCCGAGCGGTAGCGGACCTTGGCCGTCCAGGCGATGTTCCAGGCCTGTTTCGGATCGGCCGGGCGCTCCGGGTAGCTGAAGTTGGCCTCGCCGCCATAGGCGACGAACTGGTACATCGACTGCGGCGCGGCGTCGGCGACCTCCTTCGGCACCGTGCAGCTGGTCTGGGTCGGCGCCATCAGGGCCTTGCTGGCCAGCAGCCGCGTCACGTCCGCCGGCTTGAGATAGTCGGGCAGGGCGAACAGCAGGCTGGAGACCTCGCTGGAGCTCCACAGCACGACCGTCTCGCCGTCGCCGCCCATGGTCGAGGCCATATAGCCGACGGCCCCGTCGATGGGCCGCCAGCCGAGCTGGAAGCCGCCCGCGGCGGCGGGGCTGTTGGTGGTCATCCGCACCGGCGGCAGGAAGTCCTGGTTCGGCGCCATGGAGAACTGGATCTGCGGGCTGTAGTTGCCGCGGATGGTGTGCGCCCCGGTCAGGGAGCCGCCGCCCGGGACCTGGGTGCGCGTTCGTTCGTTGGGCCATTCGCCGTAGGTCTTGTCGCGGGTCGGCGACGGCGGCTGCATCGGGCTGACCCGCAGCCCCTGCATCATCTGGGTGAAGGCCGGCGGAACCTGTCCCGCGGCCATTCTGGCGAAGTCGATGACCACGGGCTGGCCGGGCCGGGCGCGGTCGCCGCAGCCCCAGTAGATCAGCATCTTGCCGCGCGGCTTCTCGTAGGATTGCGGCATGCCCGGCTCCTCGCGGGTGGCCGTCGCGGGGGCCTGGCGCGGGGTCAGCAGCGGCAGGCTGGGCCCGGCGCCGAGGACCGAAGGCGGCAGGTGCTCGGCGGTCGGCGCGCCGGCGGGGGTCTGCGACGATCCCAGCTGCAGCGTCAGGCTCCTGGAGACATTGCCGCCGCGGCCCATGCCCATCATCGCGGCCATCGACGGCCGCCCGCCGCCCATGGTCATGCCGCTGCTGGTCTGGGCGCTCATCCAGTAGGTCGCCACCGGACCGGTGACCACCTGTTTGACCGCAGGAGGGGCGGCCGCGCCCGCGCCGAGGATCGCCGCGCCGGCCAGCAGCACACGACCCGAAATCTTCACCGAACGCTTCATCGCACACGCCTCCTGATCCAGAGTCCCACCCTAGGCGGCGCGGTGGCGAGCAGACGTTGATCTCGCTCAGGCCGCGCCGTCCGGAGGCGAAGGCCTCCGAGGGGCGCGCCCGTAGCATGCTCCAGATACCGGCGGTCGTTAAGTCTTTGACAGACTTCGCCAGGCCGGCGCGTCGCAGCCGGGCCAGGGGACGGCCTCGTAGACCCCACGGGCCACCGCGCGGGCCAGGCAGTCCGCCGCCAGGGCGCCCAGGCGCGCGACCATGCGGTCGGGGGCCTCGCCGAGCCCCAGACGGCCCGTGGAGAGGGCGAACACCACGTCGCCGTCGAACGGCGCGTGGATCGGCCGGATGGCCTGGGCCAGGCCCGCCTGGGCCATGATCGCCACGCGCCTGGCCTGTGCGGGGGTCAGGGCCGCGTCGGTGGCCACGCAGGCGATGGTGGTGTTCTCGCGGGCCGCGGGATTGCCCTTGGCCAGGCCCCAGTCGTCGGGGCCGATCGACAGGCCCGCCGGCGAGCGGCCGCCGAACTCGCCGTCGATCTCGAACGGCGCGGCCCAAAAGGTCACGCCGTCGCCGCCGACCACCGAGCCGAAACTGTTGACGCAGGCCAGGGCGCCGACCGTGTAGCCGTCGTGCGTGACGATCGAGGCCGAGCCGGTGCCGCCCTTGAGCAGTCCAGCCTTGGCGCCATAGCCGGCCCCGACCACCCCCAGGGCGACGTCGAGGCCCGCGGCCTCGGCCGCCTCGATCGCCAGCCGGCGGTAGGGCGGTTCCAGGCCCCAGCGCTTGTCGCCGCCGTTGCCCAGGTCGAACAGGATGGCCGCCGGCACGATCGGCGAGGGCGGGACCTCCGGCAGCGGCGAGACGCGGAAGCCGCGGCCCTGGGCGCCCAGCCAGGCGGCCACGCCGTCGCCGGCGGCCAGGCCGTACATCGAGCCGCCCGACAGCACCACCGCATCGACCGAGCCGACGAGGTTCTCGGGGTTCAGGGCGTCGGTCTCGCGCGTGCCCGGGCCGCCGCCGCGCACATCGACGGCGCAGACGGCCCGCTCGGTCGGCAGGATCACGGTCACACCGGTGCGGGCGGCCTCGTCCTGGGCCTGGCCGACCGTCAGGCCGGCGACGTCGGTGATCAGGTTGCGGGGTCCGGGGTGGGCCTTTTTCATGCCATTCGAGTCGCACGACCTCCCCAACTTGTCCATGCGCGGGGCTTTCCCTTCGCCGCGCGGGCCCTATGTTGAAACAGTCCTGTCCGGAGTTCGCATGCGCCTTCTCAGCCTCTTCGCCGCCCTGTTCTTGGCCGGGTGTTCGCTGCTGCCGCGCGAGCCGGCCGCCGCGCCGCTGGCCGGCGACCGGGTCATGGTGGCCTCGGCCAATCCGCTGGCGACGGAGGCGGGGCTCAAGGTCCTGCGCGAGGGCGGCTCGGCGATCGACGCGGCCGTCGCCGTGCAGGCCGTGCTGGGTCTGGTCGAGCCGCAGAGCTCGGGCCTCGGGGGCGGCGCCTTCATGGTCTATTACGACGCGGCGACCCGGTCGGTGACCGCCTACGACGGCCGCGAGACCGCGCCGGCCGGCGCCGGGCCGGACCTGTTCCTGGGCGCCGATGGCAAGCCGCTGCCGTTCGCGACGGCGGTGCTCAGCGGCCGTTCGACGGGCGTGCCCGGCGCGGTCGCCATGCTGGCCATGGCGCACAGGGAGCACGGCGCGCTGCCCTGGTCCGGCCTGTTCGGCGAGGCCGGGCGGCTGGCCGCCGACGGCTTCACCGTCAGCCCCCGGCTGGCCGGCATGATCGCCAGCCCCTTTCCCCAGGCCGGCACGCCCGACAGCCGCCGCTATTTCGCCCGCCCCGACGGGACGCGCATCCAGGCGGGCGACCTGCTGAAGAACCCCGACTACGCGGCCACGGTCCGCCGGCTGGCGGCCGAGGGGCCGGACGCCCTCTACGAGGGGCCGATCGCCCAGGCCATCGTCGCTCGCCTGCACGAGGGGGATCTGCCGGGCGCCATGACGCTGGCCGACATCCGCGCCTACCGGCCGCGCTCGGCGGCGGCGCTTTGCCGGCCCTACCGCATCTATGTGGTCTGCACGGCCAATCCGCCGTCGAGCGGCGTGGGGCTGTTGCAGGGGCTGATGCTGCTCGCGCGGACCGACATCGCCGAACGCGGCCCGGCCGATCCGGTCGCCTGGGTCCAGCTGGCCGAGGCCGAGCGGCTGATGTACGCCGACCGCGACCGCTATGTCGGCGACGTCGAAGTCCCGGTCGCGGGTCTGCTCAAGCCGGCCTATGTCGATGCGCGCGCGGCCCTGATCGGCGACCGGGCCGGGCCGGTCCCGACCTTCGGCAAGCCGGACGGCGCCGGCGTGCGCGGCCCCGACCGCACGGTCGAGCCGGGCGGCACATCCCACTTCGTCGTCGTCGACGCCAGGGGCAACGTGGTCTCGATGACCACCACGGTCGAGAGCATCTTCGGTTCTGGCCGGATGGTCGGCGGCTTCTTCCTCAACAACCAGCTGACCGACTTCAGCTTCTCGCCGACCGACAGGGACGGCGCCCCGGCGGCCAACGCGGTGGCGCCGGGCAAGCGGCCGCGCTCGTCGATGTCGCCGGTCATCGTGCTGGACCGCCAGGGCAGGCTCGTGGCCGCGCTGGGCTCGCCCGGCGGCAACTCGATCATCTCCTACAATCTCAAGGCCCTGGTCGGGATCCTCGACTGGAAGCTGGCCCCGGCGGAGGCCTTCGGCCTGCCCAATCTGGTGGCCCGGGGCGACCGGTTCAGCAGCGAACCGGCCCGCTATCCGCCCGGCGTGGTCGAGGGGCTCAAGGCGCGGGGTGTGGTGTTCACCAACACCGCCGGCGAGAATTCCGGCCTGCACGGCGTGCTGGTCACGCCCGGCGGCCTGGTCGGCGGCGCCGATCCGCGCCGCGAGGGCCTGGCGAAGGGGTTCTGATCCTCCCCCGATGGGGAGCATCTTCAGGCTTCCGTCTTCTTCCGGCGCGGCCGCCGCGGCTTCGGCGCCGGCGTGTCGACCACGCCCGGCAGGGTCAGGTCGAACACCGACCCAGTCGCCGAGGAGCTGACCAGGGTCAGGTCGCCGCCGTGCGCCTGGGCCAGTTCACGGGAAATGGCCAGGCCTAGGCCCGTGCCGCCGCGCCGGGCCGATCCCGAGAACGGCTGGAACAGGTTGGCCATGGCGCGGTCGGGCAGGCCCGGACCATCGTCGGAGAGCCGCAGCACGCTCAGGTCGTCGCGCCGCGTCAGGGTCGCCTGGACGCATCCGGCCCGGTCCTCCCCCTTGTCCTGGATCGCCTCGCGGGCGTTGCGCAGCAGATTGACGAGAATCCGGTGCAGCTGGTCGGGGTCGGCGACCATGGCCTCGGCCTCGCCGATCTCCGTCTCCAGTCGCACGCCGCTCTCGCTGAGGCCCGCGTCCTCGGCGGCCGCGTCGAGCGCCGGCCGCAGGGGCGTCGGCCGCACGTCCGGCGCGGCCTCGGCCGACTTGCCATAGGCCAGCACGTCGGTGGCCAGGGTGATGGCCCGGTCCAGCGCCCGCTCCAGGCGCGGCAGGGCCTGGGCGACCTTGGGATCGCCGATCGCCGCCAGCCGGTCCGAGGCGATCTGGGCGCTGGTCAGCATGTTGCGCAGGTCGTGATTGATCTTGGCCACGGCCTCGCCCAGCTGCGCCAGCCGGGCGCGGGACGACAGGGCCGCCACCAGGTCCACCTGCATCCGCTCCAGCTCGACCTCGGCCCGGCCGATCTCGTCGCGGCGGCGGGACGGCTTGACCCGAGCGGCGGGGTCGGCCGGATCGGCGCGGAACCGCTCCATGGCCAGGGTGATCTTCTGCATCGGCCGCACGAGGAAGGCGTTCAGCGCCAGATAGACGGCCAGGCCCGCCAGCAGGGCGACGAACAGGGTCACCAGCATCAGCCGGCCCAGGTAGCCCAGCAGCGCCGCGCGCAGCGGCGCGTCCGGGGTGACGATCTCGACGAACTCGCCCGAGCGGAAGCGCGGCTCGGCGATCACCCGCACCATCCGGCCCTGGCCGCCGAACAGCGTCTGGAACGGCGCCATCATCCAGGCCAGCGGGTTCTGGTTGCGCATATCGACCATGTAGGGCGTGCGCAGGTCGCGGGGGGCGGCCAGGATCAGCCGCCGCATGCCGTCGGTCTGGATCGCCACGGAGACCACGCCGGCCTGCTCCAGCAGCTGCTGGCGCACGGGGGCGGTGACGCGGCGGGCGGGGTCGGCCTCGGCGATGGTGCTGGCCAGTTCGGCGGCCCGGATACGGTCGAGCAGCCACTGCTCTTCATAGGCCGCCAGGGTCGCCGGGAAGACGAACAGCGCCGCGCCCGCCACGAACAGGGCGGTGAGCACCAGCAGGCGCGCGGACAGGCCGCCCGGCCACAGCCAGCGGCGCGTCGGCTGGACTTGCGGTGCGGACGTCTCCGTCTCAGGCGGCGGGGCGTCGACCATGGCCATGCGTTACTTCACGTGCGACGGCTGAGCAACGCGAGGACAATTCGCGCGCAACGCGAAAAGAGCAAGGCCGCGTGGCCGTTCGAGGGCGCAAAGCCCGCCGATCGGGCGAAAAAGGCGGTCATCCCGCGCCCACCGCCTCGGCGACGGAGGCGAAGCCCTCGGCCCGCAGGCGGGCGGCCAGGTCCCGTTTGATGCGGACGACCAGGCCCGGCCCCTCGAACACCATGGCCGAATAGAGCTGCACCGCGCTGGCCCCGGCGCGGATCTTGGCCAGGGCGTCGGCCCCCGAGGCGATCCCGCCCGCGCCGATCAGGACCAGGCCGCGGTCGTTGGCCTGGTGGAAGCGGGCCAGCACCCGCGTCGACAGCGCCATCAACGGCGGGCCCGACAGGCCGCCGGCCTGGGCCTTCAGCGGCGAACGCAGGCCGTCGGGGCGCGAGACGGTGGTGTTGGCGACGATGATCCCCTGCAGGCCGAAGGCGGCGACCGTCTCGACGATGGTCTCGACCTCGCCGTCCTCGAGATCGGGCGCGACCTTGAGGAACACCGGACAATCGCCGGTCAGGGTCCGCCGGGCCTCGGCCAGCCGGCCCAGCAGCTCCTCCAGCGCGGCCCGGGTCTGCAGCGCGCGCAGGCCGGGCGTGTTGGGCGAGGAGATGTTGACCGTGAACCAGTCGGCCAGGCCCCACAGGCGCGACAGGCCCTGGACGTAGTCGCTGATGCGGTCGGCGGACTCCTTGTTGGCCCCGATGTTGGCCCCGACCGGTCCGGCCGCGCGGCGGCGGGCGAGGCGGTTCGCGAAGGGGCCCAGGCCCGCGTTGTTGAAGCCCATCCGGTTGATCACCGCGCGGTCCTCGGTCAGCCGGAACAGGCGCGGGCGGGGATTGCCGGCCTGGGGCAGGGGCGTGACCGTGCCGCACTCGACGAAGCCGAACCCGGCCCGCAGCATGGCCGCCGGAACCTCGGCGTTCTTGTCGAACCCGGCGGCCAGGCCGATCGGCGAGGCGAGGGGAATGCCGGCCAGGCCGGTGGCGAGGATCGGATCGGCGGGCGTGCGATCGACCGGACCCAGACCCAGTTTCAGGCCGATGACGGTGGCGCGGTGGGCGTCCTCGGGGTCGAGGATGTGCAGCGCGCGGGCGAGGGTGTCGTGGAGAGCCACTATCCTCTCCCTCTTGGGAGAGGGGGACCATGCGGCGCATGGTGGAGAGGGAGACGCCAGTGGGAGTCGGTCAATCGCTGGCCTGGCCGAGCATTGATGGCCAACGTCGGCGCTTCCCTCTCCACCACCCTTTGGGTGGTCCCCCTCTCCCAAGAGGGAGAGGAAAGTTGGAGGGCGGTCACGCCTTCAGCCCCGTCAACATCGGAACGCCATCGGCATCCAGCTCCACCGGCATGGCCTCCACGGCCAGGGCCGTCGGCAGCGGGCCGTACAGATGCGGAAACAGGTCGCCGCCGCGCGACGGCTCCCATTTCAGGCCCTCGCCCAGGGCCTCCGCCTCGAAGGCCACGGCCACGAGTCCGGCCTGTCCGGAGAAGTAGCGGCGCCCCGTCTCCTGGGCCTGGGCGGCCGTGGAAAAGTGGATGAAGCCGTCGGCGACATCGACCGCCGATCCCGTGAACACGCCTGCGTCCGAGGCGGCCAGCCATTCGGGACGGGTCAGCAGCTTGTAGATCCGTGTCACTCGCCGCCGCCCCCGCCGTGATCGGCGGCGTAGAACAGGCCGTCGTAGACCGGCCGGCCGGCGGGATCGAAGGTGAAGGCCGCGACCGTCGAGGTGGGGAACCGGCTCTCGGCCCGGGACACCAGCGACGAGCCGGCGCCGCCCTCGCGCAGCAGGGCCACGGTCAGGGCGTGGAGGCCGGGGTTGTGGCCCACCACCATGACCGCCTCATGCTCCACGCCGGCGGCCTCGGCCTCGAACAGGATGCGGCTGGCGTCGGCGTGGTAGAGCCCGGCCAGCGCCTTGGTGGCGGTCGCGGCGAAGGCGGCCGACGCCTCGTCCCAGGTCTGGCGCGCGCGGCGGGCGGTCGAGACCAGGCCGATGTCGGGGACCAGCCCCTCGTCCAGCAGGATGCGGCCCATCAGGGCGGCGTCGAACCGGCCGCGGTCGGTCAGGGCGCGCTCGAAGTCGCCGCCGGGGCTGGACCGTTCGGCCTTGCCGTGGCGCATGAGGATCAGGCGTTTCATCGCGCCTCTCATACCCGCCGTCGCCTTGCGCCGGAAGGCGCCGGTTGACACTGGCCGTCGGCGGCGGTCCAACGCGCCCATGACCCTCGAGGCGACGAGCGAGATCGAACAGCGGGGCGGCGTCTGGCGGTTTCCCGCCGACCAGCCGCTGCGGCTCGATTCCGGCGGCCGGATCGAGGGACTGGAGATCGCCTGGGCCAGCTATGGCCGGCTCAACGCCGACCGGTCCAACGCCGTCCTGATCTGCCACGCCCTGACCCTCGACCAGCATGTGGCCGCGACCCACCCGGTGACCGGCAAGCCCGGCTGGTGGACCCGGCTGGTCGGCCCGGGCAAGCCGCTGGACCCGGCCCGCCACTTCATCCTGTGCGCCAACGTCGTCGGCGGGTGCCAGGGCTCGACCGGCCCCGGCTCGGTCAACCCGGCGACGGGCCGGCCCTGGGGCCTGACCTTCCCGGTCATCACCATCGCCGACATGGTCCGGGCCCAGGCCATGCTGGTCGAGGCCATGGGCGTGGAGACCCTGCTGGCCGTGGTCGGCGGCTCGATGGGCGGCATGCAGGTGCTGCAGTGGGCGGCCAGCTATCCCGAGCGGATATTCAGCGCCGTCTGCGTCGCCGGCGCCGCCCGCCACAGCGCCCAGAACATCGCCTTCCACGAGGTCGGCCGCCAGGCGATCATGGCCGACCCAGACTGGCGCGGTGGCGACTACGCCCTGCACGGCACGCGGCCCGAGAAAGGTCTGGCCGTGGCCCGCATGGCCGCGCACATCACCTATCTGTCCGAGATGGCCCTGCAGCGGAAGTTCGGCCGCGAGCTGCAGCGCGACGGCCTGAGCTGGGGCTTCGACGCCGACTTCCAGGTCGAGAGCTATCTGCGCCACCAGGGGGCGTCGTTCGTCGACCGCTTTGACGCCAACAGCTACCTCTACATCACCCGGGCGATGGACTATTTCGACCTCGCCGCGGCCCATGGCGGGGTGCTGGCCGAGGCCTTCAGCGGCGCGCGCGACATCCGCTTCTGCATCCTGTCGTTCACCTCCGACTGGCTCTATCCGACGCCGGAGAGCCGCCACATCGTGCGCGCGCTGAACGCCGCCGGGGCCCGCGCCAGCTTCGTCGAGATCGAGAGCGACAAGGGCCACGACGCCTTCCTGCTCGACGAGCCGGTGATGGACGCGGCCCTGGCCGGCTTCCTCGACTCGGTCTGCACCGCGCGAGGCCTCAAATGACCGGCGTGCGCGAGGACTTCCGCGAGATCCTGCGCCTGGTGCGGCCCGGCGCGCGGGTGCTGGACGTGGGCTGCGGCGGCGGTGAGCTGCTGGAGCTGCTGGCCCGCGAGAAACAGGTCGATGGCCGCGGCGTCGAGATCAGCCCCCAGGGCGTGTCGGCCTGTCTCGCGCGCGGGCTGGCCGTGATGCAGGGGGACGCGGACCGCGACCTCGACCAGTTCCCGACCGGCGCCTTCGACTACGCGGTGCTGTCCCAGACGCTGCAGGCGACCCGCAACCCGCGCCAGGTGCTGGGCGAGCTGCTGCGCATCGCCGACCGGGCCGTGGTCAGCTTTCCCAACTTCGGCCACTGGCGCGTGCGCTGGTCGCTGCTCAGGCGCGGCCGGATGCCGGAGACCCGCTCCCTGCCCGAGCCGTGGTGGTCGACGCCGAACATCCACCTGTGCACCCTGGCCGACTTCAACGCCCTGGTGGCCGATCTCGACGTGCGGATCGAGGCCTGCGCCGCCCTGTCGGAGGGCCGGCCCGCCCGTCCGATGGACCCAAACAGCACGCTGGAGAACTGGCGGGCCGAGGCGGCGCTGTTCCTGCTGGCGCGGCGAAGCACCGATCCGGTGGAACCCGAGGGCGTTCCCCGCGATCTCTTCGGCGGATGAAGCTGCGTCTCATGACCTGGAACGTCCACCGCTGCGTGGGCGGGGACCGGAAGCTCAATGTCGAGCGGGTGGCCGAGGTCATCGCCGCCTGCCGGCCGGACATCGTCGCCCTGCAGGAGCTGGACGTCGGCCGGCGCCGCACCGGCGGCGTCGATCAGGCCCACCGGCTGGCCGAGTTGCTGGAGATGCGCTCGCACTTCCATGCCGCCCTGACCGTCGAGGAGGAGCGCTATGGCGACGCCATCCTGACGGCCCTGCCCGAGCGGCTGGTCAAGACCGGCGCGCTGCCCGGCCTGCCACGGCTGCGGGGCCTGGAGCCGCGCGGCGCGCTGTGGGTGGCGGTCGACCTGGGCGGCGTCGAGCTGCAGGTGATCAACACCCACCTGGGGCTGGTTCCGCGCGAACAGCAGGTGCAGGCGGCCGAGCTGCTGGGCCAGCGCTGGATGGGCGCCGAGGGCTTCAACAACCCGGCCGTGCTGCTGGGCGATTTCAACGCCACGCCGTTCTCGCAGACCTACCGCATGCTGGCCGCCGTGCTGCGCGACGCCCAGAACGGGACCGGCCGGGCGCCGACGGCGACCTTTCCGTCGGGCTTTCCGATGCTGCGCATCGACCATGTCTTTCTTGCCGGCGAGATCAGGACGACGGCGATCGAATCGCCCTTCGACCCGCGCGCCCGGACGGCGTCGGACCATCTGCCGCTGGTGGTGGAGCTGGAGGTGACGGTTCCGTCGCCGGCGGGATCATCTCCAGCTGAGTCCTGAGCCGGCGGCGGCGCACCCAGGGCCGCCAGGCGTCGGACGGCGCGACCGGGTCGCCCAGGCTCCAGGCGCTGATGAACCGCTCGATCGGTCCCAGCGGCCGGGCCTCGACCGGCTTGAGCCGGCGCGACGCGAGATCGAGCAGGTCGATGGCCGCGGCCAGGCTGGTGGTGCGCGCGATGGCCGCCTCGGTCTCCGGCAGGCTGCGGCCGAGGTAGTGGCCGACCAGCAGGTTGCGGAAGGTCTCGATGGTTTCCCGCGCCGCCTCGCCCGCCGGGCCGGGTTCTGCCTCGAAGGCCAGGTCCAGCTCGGTGTCGAGGCCGGCCGAGCGGTTGTTGAGGTTGGCCGAGCCGACCCGCAGGAAGCGGTCGTCGACGATGGTCACCTTGGAATGGACGATGATCGCCTCGCCGGCCGAGGTGTGGGCGCTGAAGGCGCGGAAGCGGCCGTGGACATCGGCGGCCGTCAGGGCGTCGATGGCGGCCATCCGGGCGCTGTCCATGGCCAGCCGGTCGAAGAAGCTGGCGCTGTTGGCCGGCCCGATGACGACGACCTCCGGCCCGTCCACCTCGGCCAGCCGGCGGGACAGGGCCGCCACGATGGTCGGCGCGGTCAGATACTGGTTCTCCAGATAGATGCAGCGTCGGGCCGAGGCGATGGCGGCCAGATGCAGGCGCAGGCCCTCCATCACCTCGGGCTCGGCCTTCCAGCCCGGATGGGTGCGCACCAGGCTGACGGCGTGGCCGATCAGGTCCGGCGTCACCGAGGCGGGCCAGGGCGACTCCACGGAAAAGTCCGCTTCGGGCACGTCCAGATGGCCGGCCCCGGCGCTGGCCCAGCGGTCGGCGAACAGCCGGGCGCAGTCCCGCGCCGCCGGGCCCTCCAGCATGACCGAGACGTCGTGCCGGGCCGGATAGCTGCGCAGGTTGGGCAGCCGGCGGCGCGGATCGTTGTCGACATGGTCGCAGGTGTCCCAGCGGTCGGCGCCCAGGTCCCCGCCGCTGACGAAGGCCAGCCGCCCGTCGATGACCAGCACCTTCTGGTGGTGGCAGGCGCTGGCCGGCAGGGTCGAGTCGAGGCGGAAATCGACCTTCGAGCCCATGAACTCGGCCATCGCCCGCTGCGGCGCGAACAGCTGCGAGGCGTTGATCGGAAAGGGCATGTCCCAGGCCAGGATGCGCACGTCGAGCGCCGGGTTGAGCGCCGCCATGCGCCGCAGAAGCAGGCCCAGGCGGTCGGCCGTGCGCGGGTCGCCGCTGCGGCCGGCATGGTCGGGCGCCAGCCGGGTCAGCGGG
>JAUSMJ010000034.1 GCA_030645575.1 Caulobacter sp.
CATCATCATCCGCAATGAAAAGCGGATGCTGCAGGAATCGGTCGATGCCCTGTTCGACAACGGCCGTCGCGGCCGGGTCATCACCGGCGCCAACAAGCGGCCCCTGAAGTCGCTGGCCGACATGCTGAAGGGCAAGCAGGGCCGGTTCCGCCAGAACCTGCTCGGCAAGCGCGTCGACTATTCCGGCCGTTCGGTCATCGTCGTGGGTCCGGAACTGAAGCTGCACGAGTGCGGCCTGCCCAAGAAGATGGCGCTCGAGCTCTTCAAGCCCTTCATCTATGCGCGTCTCGACGCCAAGGGCCTGTCGGGCACCGTCAAGCAGTCCAAGCGCATGGTGGAACGCGAGCAGCCCGCCGTCTGGGACATCCTGGACGAGGTGATCCGCGAGCACCCGGTTCTGCTGAACCGCGCGCCGACCCTGCACCGTCTGGGCATCCAGGCGTTCGAGCCCAAGCTGATCGAGGGCAAGGCCATCCAGCTGCACCCGCTGGTCTGCGCCGCGTTCAACGCCGACTTCGACGGCGACCAGATGGCCGTGCACGTCCCGCTGAGCCTCGAGGCCCAGCTGGAAGCGCGCGTGCTGATGATGTCGACCAACAACATCCTCTCGCCCGCCAACGGCCGGCCGATCATCGTGCCGTCGCAGGATATCGTGCTGGGCCTCTACTACCTGTCCGGCGCGCGCGACAAGGAACCGGGCGAAGGCAAGCTGTTCGCCGACCTGGGCGAGATCGAAGCGGCCATGGACGCCGGCTTCGTGACCCTGCACGCCAAGATCAAGGCTCGCTTCACCGAGATGGATGAGAACGGCGTGCTGGTCCGCAAGGTGATCGACACGACGCCGGGGCGGATGAAGATCGCCTCGCTGCTGCCGCATCACCCGCAGGTCGGCCACCGCCTGATCGAGAAGGCGCTGACCAAGAAGGAAATCGGCAACCTGATCGACATCGTCTACCGCCACTGCGGTCAGAAGGCGACGGTCATCTTCGCCGACCAGATGATGGCCCTGGGCTTCAAGGAAGCGGCCCGCGCCGGCATCTCCTTCGGCAAGGACGACATCGTCATCCCCGAGCGCAAGCAGCCGATCGTCGCCGAAACGCGCAAGCTGGCCGAGGAATACGAGCAGCAGTACGCCGACGGCCTGATCACCAAGGGCGAGAAGTACAACAAGGTCGTCGATGCCTGGTCCAAGGCCACGGACCGGATCGCCGATGAGATGATGCTGGAGATCTCCACCAAGAAGATCGGCGAGGACGGCCGCGAGAAGGAAATCAACGCCATCTACATGATGGCCCACTCCGGCGCCCGCGGTTCACAGGCCCAGATGAAGCAACTCGGCGGGATGCGCGGCCTGATGGCCAAGCCGTCCGGCGAGATCATCGAGACCCCGATCGTCTCGAACTTCAAGGAAGGCCTGACCGTTCAGGAGTACTTCAACTCCACCCACGGCGCCCGCAAGGGCCTGGCCGACACCGCGCTGAAGACGGCCAACTCCGGTTACCTGACCCGTCGTCTGGTCGACGTGGCGCAGGACAGCATCATCACCGAGGAAGACTGCGGCACCACCCGGGGCATCACCCTGAAGGCCGTGGTCGAGGGCGGCGACGTGCTGGTCTCGCTGGGCCTGCGGGTCCTGGGCCGCTTCTCGGCCGAGGACATCAAGGACCCGGCGACCGGCGAAGTGCTGATCCCGGCCGACACCTACCTGGTCGAGGATTTCGCCGACCTGATCGACAAGACCGGCGTCCAGAGCGTCAAGGTGCGCTCGGTGCTGACCTGCGAGGCCAACACCGGCGTCTGCGGCGCCTGCTACGGCCGCGACCTGGCGCGTGGCACGCCGGTCAACATCGGTGAAGCCGTGGGCGTCATCGCCGCCCAGTCGATCGGCGAGCCGGGCACCCAGCTGACGATGCGGACCTTCCACATCGGCGGCGCGGCCCAGGTGGCCGAGCAGTCGTTCTTCGAAAGCAGCAACATCGGCACGGTGCGCATCGTCGGTCCGACGGTGAAGGCCTCCAACGGCGAATTCGTCGTCATGAGCCGCAACACCACCATCACCGTCCAGGTCGATGGCAAGGATCGCGAGGCCTACAAGCCGCCCTACGGCGCGCGCCTGAAGGTCAAGGACGGCGCGACGGTCAAGCGCGGCGATCGTCTCGCCGAGTGGGACCCCTACACCGCCCCGATCATCACCGAAGTGGCCGGCAAGATCCGCAACGAGGACCTGGTGGACGGCTTCTCGGTCCGCGAGGAAACCGACGAGGCCACGGGTATCGCCAACCGGGTGATCACCGACTGGCGGACCTCGACCCGCGGTTCGGACCTGCGTCCGGCCCTGGCCGTCATCGACGCCGACGGCGCCTACAAGCGCCTGTCGAACGGCGGTGAAGCCCGGTACCTGCTGCCGGTCGGCGCGGTTCTGTCGGTCAACGACGGCGACGAGGTCAAGCCCGGCGAGGTCATCGCCCGCATGCCCACCGAAGGCGCCAAGACTCGGGACATCACCGGCGGTCTGCCGCGGGTGGCCGAACTCTTCGAGGCCCGCCGTCCGAAGGACTGCGCGGTCATCGCCGAGATGGACGGCCGCGTCGAATTCGGTCGGGACTACAAGAACAAGCGCCGCATCAAGATCACGCCGGAAGATGGTGGTGACGCGGTCGAGTTCCTGATCCCGAAGGGCAAGCACATCACCGTCCACGACGGCGACGTGATCCTGCGCGGCGAATACATCATCGACGGCAACCCCGATCCGCACGACATCCTGCGCATCCTGGGCGTCGAGGCGCTGGCCAACTTCCTCGTCGACGAGATCCAGGAGGTCTATCGACTGCAGGGCGTGCCGATCAACGACAAGCACATCGAGGTGATTGTCCGGCAGATGCTGCAGAAGGTCGAAATCCTCGAGCCGGGCGACACGGGCCTGATCCGGGGCGACCACCTCGACAAGCCCGACCTGGATATCGAGAACACCAAGGCGCAAGCTCGCGGCGGTCGTCCGGCCCTGGTCCAGCCCGTGCTGCTCGGCATCACCAAGGCCAGCCTGCAAACCCGCAGCTTCATCTCGGCGGCGTCGTTCCAGGAGACCACCCGCGTCCTCACCGACGCCTCGGTCCACGGCAAGGTCGATACCCTCGAAGGCCTCAAGGAGAACGTCATCGTCGGCCGGCTGATCCCGGCGGGCACGGGCTCGTACCTGCGCGGCCTGCAACGCATCGCCACCAAGCGCGACGAAGCCCTCTCGGCCTCCCGCGAGGAGACGATGGAGCCGCTGCCGGTCGAGATCGCCCTCGACGCGGAGACCACCGGCGCCTGATCGGCCCCGGAACCTGACTATCGAGACGGCCCGGGAGCGATCCCGGGCCGTTTTCGTTTCAGGCGGCGGGGGGGCGTGGCTGACGGCCCCGTGGCGGAATGCCGAAAGCACGGATGGGTCCTGTCTCGTGCGGGAGAAGTCCGCAAGACCTGGCCTTGACTCAACCCGCGGAACGCTTGCAATCTCCCATTGTGGACCGGATCGCGCGCGTCAACGTTCAGCTGAAGAAAGGGCATGACGGCTTTCGCCATGAAAGGGCCAACCATTCCCACCCTTCTTGGTTCACCTGCCATCCTGTTGGTGGCCGTCAGCGCGAACTTGGTCATCGACGTTGGAGCGCGGATTCACGACGCCTTCTGTATAAGCCACCTATAGCTGTCTGGGATGAAAGAGTGACTATGCGCTCAAAGAAACGACTGCAGAGGGAAGCTCTAGAGAATGGATTCTATATCTATTTCCCAGTGGGAATTGCAGTAACATTCCATTTTTGGAACGAGGGGTATTTCCTCGTATCGGCCCTTATCAGTGTTTTTCTTATGTTTGGGCTAGCGACAAAAATAATGAAGCATTTTCGCGAATGAGCAACTTGTACCCACTTGCACTGACTATGTCCCCAAATGGGGTCGCGCACCCATTTTCGGGCTCGCGGCAATAGTGCGAATGTGCCTCTGCCGGCGACCGGAAATTCACTGGGTGGAAAAATGACCAGGATATTATACATTTCTGGGATAATCGTAGTCGCCATTTTTCTACTATGGTTGAAATCATATCTCGATTCCTCCATTACCTCCGTAATCATAGCGTTCGTCTTTGCGATGTTTCTATATGTGTTCATCGAAAAACACCTTCGCAAATCTGGCTGGTAAAGATTTGATAAAATGGGGACGCACACTCTATTCCGCCTCTCGGTAAATATAATGGGCGTGCCTCCGCCCGCGGGTGGTAATTCACGGGTGAAGAATATGAGCAAGAAATCATACGTAATTGGGGTCGTCGCGGTTGGTATTTCCTTACTTTGGCTGAAGTCGTATCTTGAACTATCCATGACTTCGGTGGTTGTGGGCTTCTTTGCGGCAATGCTATTTTACGCCGTAATTGGAGAGCTTCTCCACAAGGCTGACTGAAGCCATCGCTCCACGCTACGCGAGGGTTGGGGTGTGGAGTGGCGGCGGGGAATGCGGCTGAAGCACAACCCCTCGACCTTCGATTTTCATCTCAGTTTCCCTGAAGGCTACCAATGAAACCCACCCCAACAGCCCGTGGCGCCCTCGCGCTGTGTCTCGTCTCCGCCCTGCTGTTCGGCGGGCACGCCCTTGCGCGAGCGGAGGCTGGCGCGGCGGTCGCTCCGGCGAAGGCCTCGGCGCCCGCGCTGTGGGTCGTGCGCGACGCGGATACGACGATCTATCTGTTCGGCACCATGCATCTGCTGCGGCCGGAGACGGTCTGGCGGACGCCGGCCCTGGATGACGCGCTCGCCGCGACCGGGGAGCTGTGGATAGAGGCGGAGGAGCCGAGCCCGGCGGCGCTGCAGGCGCTTATCGCGGAACTGGGCGTCGATCTGGCCCACCCGCTTTCCGGTCGCCTGACCGAGGAGGAGCGGGCGCGGCTGTCCACCATCGCCACCGGTCTGGGCATGCCGGCCAACGGGCTCGATCCGATGCGTCCTTGGCTGGCGTCGCTGATCTTGAGCGTCGTACCGGCGATGAAGGCCGGCTTCGACCCGGCCAAGGGCGTGGACAAGGCGGTCCAGGCCGTCGCCGTCGAGCGCGGGATCCCGGTGCGTTCCCTGGAAACCGCCGAACAGCAAATCCGCTACCTCGCCGGGCTTCCGGACGAGGTTCAGATGCGGATGCTCCGCGAGGGGATGGAGGACATCGCCGCCGGGCCGGCGATCGTCGAGCGCATGGCGACCGCCTGGGCGACCGGCGACCTGAGGGAGATGGAGGCCATTCTGGTCGACGAGCTCAAGACCGACTCGGCGGATCTCTACCAGGCCCTGGTCGTGGACCGGAACCGGCGCTGGGCCGAGCAGATCGAGCGGCGGCTTGATGACCCCGGCGTCAGCTTCGTGGCCGTCGGCGCGGGCCACCTCGTGGGGCCCGACAGGTTGCAGTCCCTGCTGGATGGCGACGGAGTCAGCATCGCCCGCCTGCAGTAGTCGCCCACGGGTCACGGCGCCTCAGTAGCCCAGGATCCCGATGCCGTTGGTCCGCGTGCCACCGGCGTTGTCGGTCGGGTCGATGCCGGGCGGGGGCGGCGCTTCCTTGCGCCGGCGCGCCCGGGCCTTGCGCGCGGCGACCGCGTCCCAGGCCTCACGCTTGTCCCGGTCGATCGGGGCGGCGATGTCGGCCTGATCCCTGCCCTTACCCCAGGCGTCGTCGCAGGCCTCGCGCTCGCGCCGGGTCAGCCCGACCGTGTCGCGGTTGGCGCAGCCCACCGGCGAGCCCCGCAGGGCGCCGCGCAGGTCTCCGCCGCGCGCCTCGCCGGGCAGGGGGCCGGGGTGAAGACCCGCCGTCGCCGTCGCCGCCGGTCTAGCCGGCCCCGGGGCCACGGGGAGGGGCAGGGGCGCGATGTCGTCGGTCGGCCCGGCCACGGCCGCCCGGCGGGGCATGACCGGGGACGGCGGCGGCGCGGCGGCGCGGGTCCGGTGGCGGGCTTTCGCGGCCGGCGGCGGGGTCCAGATCTCCAGCGGAACCACGAACGGATCGACCAGCCGCACCTCGCGCGGGCCGGGCGCGGTCAGCCCCAGCAGCGCCAGGGCCAGCCCGTGGCCCAGCACGGACGCCACGACGACGGCGATGCGCCGGAGTCGGCCACGACTGGCGGTGAGTCCGGACACCCCGTTTCCCCTGCAAGGCCGGCAGGGTTTTCCCCCGCGGCGGCGAAAACGAGGCGGGGGCATGGCGGTCCTACGACAAAACCCGGGTTCCTTCGCCACAAACCGCCGTGCTAGCCTGACGCGGGTTCGGGGGAGATATCGCGTGAAAGTCGTGCTTTCGACGGTGCTGGGCCTGTTGGCGCTGGGCCTGGTCAATCTCGCGCCCGCTCGGGCGGCGGTCCCGCCAGTATCGGCCTTCGCCCGGTTGCCGGCCATTGAACAGGCGGTGATCTCGCCCGACGGCTCGCGGATCGCGCTGCTGGGCGGACCGCCCGGAGAGCGGACCATCTTCCTGGCGCCGGTGGACGGACAGCAGGCGGTGACCGTCAAGCTCGGCCAAGCCTGGGTGCGCAGCCTGCGCTGGGTCAGCGACGACTACCTGATCGTCAATTTCTCGATGCTGGACAAGGGCACCGACTACAGCAGCGGCCGCGAGTGGGCCTACGCCCTGAACCGCAATGTCGTCATCAGCAAGGAGGGCAAGCTCGTCGCCTCGCTTCTGGCGAACACCGAGTGGTCGCGCTATGCCGTTTCCCAGCCTGTGCTGGGGGTGATCGACGGACCCAGGCCCTCGGCCCTGATCCTGGGGCTCGATCTTTCCCTCGGCGTTCGCACCGGCGGCGCGGGAACCCTTATCCAGCCCACCGCCGACGAGATGACCTGGGTGCTCTGGCGGGTGGATGTCGCCACCGGCGACGCCAGCATCGCCGAGAAGGGCGGCCCCTACACCCAGTCCTGGGACCTCGACGCGTCGGGCCAGCCGCGTCTGCGCTGGGACTACGATGGCGATCTTGAGCTGAACACATATTACGGCCGTCCCAAGGGAAGGGCCGCCTGGTCGAAGATCGCCCTCGCCGACGAAAACGGCGGAGAGCTGGAAATCCTCGGCTACTCCGACCCCGACGATTCGGTCTATCTGGTCGGCCAGGAAGGCGCGGAGGTCCGGCTTTTTCGCTGCGGCCTGGCCACTGGCGAAACGACGCCGGTGACGCTGGACAAGGCCTCGCGCGACCTGTCGTTGACGTGGGACCCTTACCGGATCGCCCCGGTCGCGGTGGTTACCGAGGCCGAACGCCCCTCGCACCAGTGGCTCGATCCCGACCTCGGCAAGGTGCAGGCCAAGCTGGCGCGCGCTTTCGCGGGTCGTGACGTTGAACTGGTCAGCTGGTCGAAGGACCGCGGTCGTGTGG
This sequence comes from Caulobacter sp., assembly GCA_030645575.1. Taxonomy (GTDB): domain Bacteria; phylum Pseudomonadota; class Alphaproteobacteria; order Caulobacterales; family Caulobacteraceae; genus Caulobacter. The sequence goes on from JAUSMJ010000034.1 coordinate 7,382, forward strand.
TCATTCGCGTGACCTCGCCGGCCAGCCCGCCAAGCTTCTTCCTGTTCGACGCCAGGTCCAACCAGGCTTCGTCGCTCGGCGAGGCCTATCCGGAGTTGGCCGAAGCCGCGTTCGGATCGACGACCTGGCTGACCTACAAGGCGCGCGACGGGCTGGAGATCGCGGCCTACCTGACACTGCCCCCCGGCCATGTCGAAGGGACGAAGCCGCCGCTGATCGTCATGCCGCACGGCGGTCCGGCGGCCCGGGACCACTTCGAGTTCGACTGGTGGGCGCAGGCTTTGGCGACACGAGGCTATGCGGTCCTGCAACCCCAGTTCCGCGGCTCCGCCGGCTTCGGCGCCGCCTTCCAGCGGGCTGGATACCGGCAATGGGGCGGCAAGATGCAGGAGGACCTGATCGACGGCGTGATGGCGATGGCCGGCAAGGGCGTCATCGATCCGGCGCGCGTTTGCATCGTCGGGGCCAGTTACGGCGGGTATGCGGCGCTGTTCGGCGCCACGGTCTATCCCAGCGCCTACAGGTGCGCGGTGTCGGTCAACGGGGTTTCGGACCTGGGCCTGTTCTACGGCTCGAAATCCCGCGCCTATGGCCGCGACGCCGCCCTGGTCAATTCGCTGATCACGATGATGGGCGATCCGCGAAACGATGCGGAGGCCTATCGGCTCGCCTCGCCGGTGTCCCGCGTCACGTCCCGCACCGCGCCGATCCTGCTGATCCATGGCGAGAACGACACCACCGTGCCGATTCAGCAGTCGCGCTCGATGCAGCGCGCCCTGAAGGCCATCGGTAAACCGTCCGATCTGGTGGTCCTGGAGGCCGACGACCACCACCTGTCGAGCACGGCCAGCCGCACGAAGATGCTGGAGTCGCTGTTCGCCTTCCTCGACCGTCACCTGCCGGTCGCCCCGTGAACGGCCGGCGCGGCGCAACCCTTTCCAAAGCCTTGACCTTGGGGCCCTTCGCCAGTATTTAGCGCCCCTCTTTCGGGGCCGGTCCATCAGGGCCTGTCCCGATCAGCGGATGTCCCGCCAAGGACCGTCAGGCCCGCCGGAACGCACAAGATCGCGTGCCGGCGAGTTTTCGCGTTCGAAAGGGGCGTCCGGAAAGCCGGAAAGATCAACAAGGACCCTGAGACGCTTCGGCCGAAAGGCACACGTCTCCACGAGCACGAAAAGAACGAATGCCTACAGTCAATCAGCTCATCCGCAAGCCTCGCCAGCCGAAGCCCACGCGGAACAAGGTGCCGGCCCTGAAGGGCTGCCCCCAGCGTCGCGGCGTCTGCACGCGCGTCTACACGACGACCCCGAAGAAGCCGAACTCGGCTCTGCGTAAGGTCGCCAAGGTCCGTCTGACCACCGGCATCGAAGCCGTGTGCTACATCCCGGGCGAAGGCCACAATCTGCAGGAGCACTCGGTGGTGCTCATCCGCGGCGGCCGCGTGAAGGACCTTCCCGGCGTCCGTTATCACATCCTGCGCGGCGTGCTCGACACGCAAGGCGTCAAGGACCGTCGCCAACGCCGTTCGAAGTACGGCGCGAAGCGTCCGAAGTAAGGAAGAGCAAGAATGTCCCGCCGCCGCCGCGCAGAGAAGCGTCAGGTTCTGCCCGATCCCAAGTTCGGGGACCTGATCGTCACGAAATTCATGAACTACGTGATGTACGAAGGTAAGAAGGCCGTCGCCGAAAACATCATCTACGGCGCCTTCGATATCCTGGAAGCCAAGCGCAAGGACCAGGGTCCCCTGGAAACCTTCCACTCGGCCCTCGACAACGTCGCGCCCGCCATCGAAGTCCGGTCCCGCCGGGTCGGTGGCGCCACCTATCAGGTGCCCGTGGAAGTCCGTCCGGACCGCCGCCGCGCCCTGGCCATCCGCTGGCTGGTGACCGCCGCGCGCAAGCGTGGCGAAAACACCATGACCGAAAAGCTGGCCGCCGAGCTGCTGGACGCCTCGAACAACCGCGGCACCGCGGTCAAGAAGCGCGAAGACACGCACAAGATGGCCGAAGCCAACCGGGCCTTCTCGCACTACCGCTGGTAACCACCAGCCCACAACCTTCCAGGGCGCGGGCGGTTTTCCAAGACCGCCCGCGCTCAGTTTTATAGGCCGACAGGCAGACTGACATGCCCCGCACAACCCCGATCGAAGACTACCGCAACTTCGGAATCATGGCCCACATCGACGCGGGCAAGACGACGACGACGGAACGCATCCTCTACTACACCGGCAAGTCCCATAAGATCGGCGAAGTCCACGACGGCGCCGCGACCATGGACTGGATGGAGCAGGAGCAGGAGCGCGGCATCACGATCACGTCGGCCGCGACGACCGCCATGTGGAATGGCAAGCGCCTGAACATCATCGACACCCCCGGGCACGTCGACTTCACCATCGAGGTCGACCGTTCCTTGCGCGTCCTCGACGGCTGCGTGGCCGTTCTCGATGGCAACCAGGGCGTCGAGCCGCAGACCGAGACCGTCTGGCGTCAGGCCGACCGGTACGACGTGCCGCGCATCGTGTTCGTCAACAAGATGGACAAGACCGGCGCCGACTTCGACATGTGCCTGGCCACCATCCGCGACCGCCTCGGCGTCAAGGCCGTGCCGATCCAGCTGCCGATCGGTTCGGAGCTGACCCTGCGGGGCGTGATCGACCTGATCCGCATGAAGGCGGTGGTCTGGGACAGCGAAGGCCTGGGCGCCAACTATCACGACGAAGAGATCCCCGCCGACCTGCTGGCCAAGGCCGAGGAGGCCCGCCACTATCTGGTCGAGAACGCCGTCGAACTCGACGACGAGGCGATGGAAGCCTACCTCGGCGGCGAACAGCCCTCGGAAGAGGTGCTCAAGAAGTGCATCCGCAAGGCCGTGCTGAGCGGCGCCTTCTATCCGATCCTCTGCGGCTCGGCCTTCAAGAACAAGGGCGTCCAGCCCCTGCTCGACGCGGTGGTCGACTACCTGCCCTCGCCGGTGGACATCCCCCCGACCCCGGGCATCGACTTCAAGACCGACGAACCGACCGTGCGCAAGGCCTCGGACGACGAGCCCCTGTCGGTGCTGGCGTTCAAGATCATGGACGACCCGTTCGTCGGCTCGCTGACCTTCTGCCGCGTCTACTCGGGCAAGATCGAGACCGGCATGGGCCTGCTCAACTCCTCGCGCGACAAGCGCGAGCGGGTCGGCCGCATGCTGCTGATGCACTCGAACAACCGCGAGGACATCAAGGAAGCCTACGCCGGCGACATCATCGCCCTGGCCGGCCTCAAGGACACCCGCACCGGGGACACCCTGTGCGATCCGCTGAAGTCGCCCGTGATCCTGGAGCGCATGACGTTCCCGGAGCCGGTCATCGAGATCGCCATTGAACCCAAGTCCAAGGCCGACCAGGAAAAGCTGGGCGTCGCGCTCGGCAAGATGGTCGCCGAGGACCCGTCCTTCACCGTCTTCACCGACCAGGAGTCGGGCCAGACGATCATGAAGGGCATGGGCGAGCTGCACCTCGACATCAAGGTCGATATCCTCAAGCGCACCTACAAGGTCGATGCCAACATCGGCGCGCCGCAGGTGGCCTATCGTGAAAGCCTCGGCCGCAAGGTCGATATCGACTACACGCACAAGAAGCAGACCGGCGGTACGGGCCAGTTCGCCCGCGTGATGATCACCTTCGAGCCGGGCGAGCCCGCCTCGGGCTTCGTGTTCGAGTCCAAGATCGTCGGCGGCGCCATTCCCAAGGAATTCATTCCGGGCGTGGAAAAGGGCCTCGAGAGCATCAAGGACAACGGTCTGCTGGCCGGCTTCCCGCTGATCGACTTCAAGGCGACCCTGACGGACGGCAAGTACCACGACGTCGACTCCAGCGTGCTGGCGTTCGAAATCGCGGCCCGCGCCGCCTTCCGCGAACTGAAGGAAAAGGGCGCGCCCAAGCTGCTCGAGCCGATCATGAAGGTCGAGGTGCTCGTGCCCGACGAGTATCTGGGCGACGTCATCGGCGACCTGAACAGCCGTCGTGGCCAGATCCAGGGCACCGACCAGCGCGGCAACGCCCAGGTCGTGACCGCCTTCGTGCCGCTGGCCAACATGTTCGGCTACATCGGCAACCTGCGCGGCATGTCGCAGGGCCGCGCGCAGTTCACGATGCAATACGACCACTACGAGCCGGTGCCGCAACACGTCGCCGACGAAGTGATCAAGAAGTACGCCTAAGCTTTTCCCGACAGGGAAAAGCTCAACAAAAGACCGGCCGGTTTCGGCCGGGCCCAAACCCCGAAACAAGAGGAGCCCCCGGTTCGGGGACTTGAGGAGCTAAGAAAATGGCCAAGGAAAAGTTCGAACGTAACAAGCCTCACTGCAACATCGGCACGATCGGGCACGTCGACCACGGCAAGACGACGCTGACGGCGGCGATCACGATGACGCTGGCCAAGGCCGGCGGGGCCAAGGCGATG
>JAUSMJ010000042.1 GCA_030645575.1 Caulobacter sp.
AGCCCCTATCTTCCGCCGCGCGCAACGATCGCCGTCCGCGCCGCCCGGGTTTCGCATGCCTCCTTTTCGGGCGCGTTCCCGCCCACATTGCAACTGATGACCGAATTTTCTGAACTGGGCCTATCGCCCGCTACGCTCCAGGCCGTGGCCGACACCGGCTACACCACCGCCACGCCGATCCAGGCCGAGGCCATCCCCGTCGCGCTGCAAGGCCGCGACGTGCTGGGCATCGCCCAGACGGGCACCGGCAAGACCGCCGCCTTCACATTGCCGATGATCGATCGACTGGCCGCCGGCCGGTCCAAGGCGCGCATGCCGCGCGCCCTGGTCATCGCCCCTACCCGCGAACTGGCCGACCAGGTTTCGCTGTCCTTCGAGAAATATTCCAAGGGCCAAAGGCAAAAACTCTCCTGGGCCCTGCTGATCGGCGGCGTCTCCTTCGGCGACCAGGAGTCCAAGCTGGACCGGGGCGTCGACGTCGTGATCGCCACGCCGGGCCGCCTGCTGGACCACTTCGAGCGCGGCAAGCTGCTGATGACCGGGGTGCAGATCATGGTGGTCGACGAAGCCGACCGCATGCTCGACATGGGGTTCATCCCCGACATCGAGCGCATCTTCAAGCTGACGCCGGCCAAGAAGCAGACTCTGTTCTTCTCGGCCACCATGCCGCCGGAGATCACCCGGCTGACCAAGCAGTTCCTCAATGATCCGGTGCGGATCGAGGCGACTCGCCCGGCCACGACGGCCGAGACCATCACCCAGCACATCGTCCGCCTTCCCACCTCCGATCCCAAGGCCAAGCGCACGGCGCTGCGCATGCTGATCGGCGCCGACGACGTGCGGAACGGCATCGTCTTCTGCAACCGCAAGTCCGAGGTCGATATCGTCGCCAAGTCCCTGAAGACGCACGGCTTCGACGCCGCGCCGATCCACGGCGACCTGGACCAGGCGACCCGGATGCGCACCCTGGAGGCCTTCCGAAAGGGCGAGCTGAAGCTGCTCTGCGCCTCCGACGTGGCGGCCCGCGGCCTGGACGTCCCCGACGTCAGCCACGTGTTCAACTACGACGTGCCGCACCACGCCGACGACTATGTGCACCGGATCGGCCGCACCGGCCGCGCCGGCAAGCTCGGCAAGACCTACATGATCGTCACGCCGGCCGACGCCAAGAACATCGACAAGGTGCTCAAGCTGATCGGCAAGGCGCCCGAAGAGATCACCCTGGAGGGCGTCGACTTCGCCGCCATCAAGGACGAAAAGCGCTCCGAGGGCCGTAGCGGCGGTCGCGATCGTGGCCGCGGCGGCGAGCGCTCGTCGGGCCGCGGCGACCGTGATCGCGAACGCTCCCGTCCGCGCACCCCGCATGGTGAGGTCGCCTCCCTCGATCCCTTCGTGGCCGATCCCGACGCCGTCCGCGCGCCCAAGCCCGAACCCGTCGCCGAAGCGCCCAAGGCCGAGGCCGAGGCCAAGCCGCGCGGACGCGCCCGTGGACGTGTTCGTTCCACAGAGACAGAGACCGCCCCCGCCCCGGTCCCGGCGGAAGCCGTGGCCGAGCCCGTCGAGGATCGCGCCCCGCGTCCCGAACGCAGTGAGCGCTCGGAGCGTGGCGAACGTCCGCGCCGCGAACGCGAAGATCGCCCTCGCCGCGATGCGGCTCCGACCGAGGCGCGCACGCCCCGGGAACGCGAGGACCGTCCCCGCCGCGACGCCGCCTCGACCGAGGCCCGTCCCTCGCGGGAACGCGATCGCGATCGGCCCCGCCGCGAGGAGCGCGACGACGGAGACCGCGTGGTGGGCTTTGGCAACGACATGCCGGCGTTCTTGAAGATCGCCCCCACCCGACCTCCGAGCGAAGATTAAGCGACGCAAACGGCCGAAACGAGCGTCGCTTTAACGGCTCGTTTGGCTATGCGGCCTATCGTCTCTCCCAAGCTCAGGTGGACCGCAATGTGCGCGGGTCCGGCCTGGAGATCGGGGAACGTGTACGATGAGCGGTGGGATCGAAGTCAAGCTGCGCGGGCCGGATGCCTATATCCTGGCGCGCAAGGCGCTTTCGGCCATGGAGCAGCATCAGATTTGGCCGACGGCGGTCAATTTCGAACTGTGGACCCACTGCGTCGGCGATCCGGAGGGCGACCTGGCCCGGGAGATCACCCGAATCATCTCCACCGGTGAAGCCTTCACCGACAACCTCAGTGACGAGCTGGCGGCGGTCTATCTGCCCAAGGCCCGCCTGAACGAACAGATTCGCGACGCCGGGGACGCCCTGACCAAGGAACTGGCCAACGTCTCCGAAGCCATCGAGACGGCCCAGAAGTCCAGCGTCGCCTACGGCCAGACCCTGGCCACCGCCTCGAAGTCCCTGAGCGAGCGCGACGACGCCGGCCACGTGAAGTCGATGATCGACACCCTGGCCACCGCCACCAAGCGCGTGCAGAAGGAAAACCGGTCGCTGGAGAAGCGCCTGACGGACTCCACCGCCGAGGTCGCCCGCCTGCGCGAGCACCTGGAGCAGGTCCGCCGCGACGCCACCACCGACGGCCTCACCAACCTGGCCAACCGCAAAGCCTTCGACGACGAGCTGGAGCGGGCCTGCGCCGAGGCCGACGCCAAGGGCGAGAGCCTGGCGCTGGCGGTCATCGACATCGACCACTTCAAGAACTTCAACGACACCTGGGGCCATCAGACCGGCGACCAGGTGATCCGCTACGTCGCCAGCGTCATTGGCGGTCGCGGCGCGCCGCCCCGCTTCGCCGCCCGCTACGGTGGCGAGGAGTTCGCGCTGATCTTCCCGCGGGAAGGCGGCAAGCTGGCCCTGGCCACCCTGGAGGAGATCCGCGAGGAAGTGTCGTCGCGCATGCTCAAGCGCCGCTCCACCAACGAGGACCTGGGGACCATCACCGTCTCGGCCGGCCTGGCCGAACGCCTGCCCGGCGAGAGCGCCCACAACTTCATGGAACGCGCCGACGGGGCCCTCTATTCCTCCAAGCGCGGCGGCCGCAACAGGGTCAGCCGAGCCGAATCCGTGGCCGTGGCGGCGTAAGCTTCCGGTCCAGGACGCTTTTCCCCTAGCCTGACGCGGGGGTATCCTCCCTTAGATCGTGCGCAACGACGCCCGGGAGGAAACCATGGCCTATTCCAAGCTCAAGACGTCCGTGCAGGACGGTATCGGCCTGATCACCATGACCGATCCCGGTACGCTGAACGCGGCCGGCCTGGATCTCATGGATGAGCTGCAGCAGACCTTCGACGCCTTCGCCAAGCCCGATTCCGGCGTCCGCTGCGTGGTGCTGACCGGCGAGGGCCGCGGCTTCTGCTCCGGCGCCAACCTCTCGGGCCGTGGCGGTCCGCAGGCGCCGGCGCCTGATCCCGAGGGCCCCGACGCGGGGGCGGCCCTGGAGAGTGTCTACAACCCTTTCATGAAGGGCCTGCGGGACTATCCGGTCCCCATCGTCACGGCGGTGAACGGCGTCGCCGCCGGCGTCGGCTGTTCCCTGGCCCTGATGGGCGACATCATCGTCGCCGCCGAGAGCGCCTACTTCCTGCAGGCCTTCCGTCGCATCGGCCTGGTGCCGGACGGCGGTTCGACCTACCTGCTGCCGCGCGCCATCGGCCGGGCCCGGGCCATGGAGATGGCGCTGCTGGGCGAGAAGATCGGCGCCGCCAAGGCGCTGGAATGGGGCCTGGTCAACCGCGTCACCCCCGACGCCGACCTGCTGCCCACCGCGCTGGCGATCGCGAAGGAACTGGCCAACGGCCCGGCCTCGCTGGGCCAGATCCGCAAGATGATGTGGGAAAGCCTCGACGCCGACTGGGCCGGCCAACTGACCACCGAGCGCAAGGCCCAGCGCATCGCCGGCAAGTCCGAGGACTTCATCGAGGGCGTCAGCGCCTTCCTGCAAAAGCGCATCGCGGCGTTCAAGGGGCGGTAGGTCCGTGGGGGCTGGCTTTCCTGTCCCTTGGGACTGGATAGCCTGTCCCCTTGCTGCAGTCCGGGGACAGGATAAGCAGTCCCAAGAGACAGCTAATCCAGTCCCCTTCCCTCACCCGTCCCACGGCCCCGGCCCGATGTCGTCGCGCGTCGCCCGGCCCTTCTTCGTTTTCGGCTTTTTCGCGCGGAACGCCGCCGCGACGCCCAGCCGGGCCCAGCGCACGGCCTCGTCCGGGTCGTCCAGCCCGCTTTCGGGCAGGCTCCAGTAGCCGAGCGACGCGGTCCGCCCGTCTTTCATGGCGTAGACGAACGGGCCTGAGCCCGCCGCCGCGAAGGCCGCGCGGGTCTCGTCATCGACCTTCAGATACAGCGTCTCGCCGAACACCAGGGCGAAGGCCACGCCATCGACCTGCAGGCTGGCCCCGCCGAACATCTTCTTCACCGTCAGCGGCCCAAGGCCGGCCAGCAGCTCGGACAGATGGTCGAGAAACTCCGCGCTGACGGCCATGAACAGCCTCCGTGATCATTTGTTCACTTGCGGGCCTCGCAAGCATGTGAGCAAATGCTCACACAAGGAGTCGCCCACCATGTCCGCCAAGCCTCGCATCGAGCGCGCCGCGCTGGAAGTCTTCGTTCGCGATGGCGTCGACGCGGCCACCACCCGCGCCATCGCCACCACCGCCGGCGTGTCCGAAGGCGCCCTCTATCGCCATTACAAGGGCAAGGACGAGCTGGCGATCAGCCTGTTCATGACCACCCATCGGCGCCTGTCCTCGCTGATCGAGGAAAGCTCGGCCCGGGCCGTCGGCATCCGCGCCAAGGCCGCCGCCATCGTCGCCGCCTATTGCGAGGTGGCCGACGAGGACTGGCTGACCTTCAGCTTCCACCTGACCCAGATCCACCGTTTCATCCCCTATTACCAGGAGGACGGACGCGACCCGGTGACGGTGACCGAAAACGTCATCAAACAGGCGATGATCGCCGCCGAGATCCCGCCGGCCGACCCGCGCGTGCTGGCCGCCATGGCCATCGGCGTGATCACCCAGACCGCCCAGAACCGGGTCTACGGCCGCCTGGGCGCCGACCCCCTCTCCGCCCACGCCCCGTTGATGACGGCCGGCGTGCAGGCGCTCCTCTTTGCCCGCTAGGACAAGGCTTCCATGACCTTCCGCAACCGGCTGTTCAACGGCTACTACTGGGTGCTGTCGATCTTCTACGGCCTCACCGCCGCGATCCTGGCGCTGGCGCCAGGCCGCGGCCCCATGACCTGGGCGATCCGCCGCTACACCCGCCGCATGCTGTGGGCGATGGACGCCCTGGCCGGCATCAAGGTCGAGCTGAAGGGCCAGGAGAAGCTGCCGCGGGGCGCCTTCATCATCGCCGCCAAGCACCACAGCTGGGGCGACGGCTTCGTCATGTTCGCCAACGTCGATAACCTGAGCTTCGTCACGGGCGACCATATGGAGCGGTTCCCGCTGGTCGGGGCCATCCTGCGCAAGTTCGGCGCGATCATCGTTGATAACTGCGGCGGCCCGGAAGCGCGCCGCGCCCTGTCGGAAAGCGCCGCCCAGGTCGCCGCCGAGGGCCGCCGCATCCTGATCTATCCGGAAGGCAACCTGGCCAGACCGGGCGAGCGGTTCCGCTACCGCACGGGCGTCTACTACATGAGCCGCGACTTCAACCTGCCGGTCGTGCCGGTGGCGACCAACCTCGGCCTGTTCTGGGAACAGACCTCGAAGATCAAGCGCCCGGGCGTGGCGACCATCGAGTTCCTCGACCCGATCGAGACGGGCCTTGAGCGCGGGGCCTTCCTGGAGCAGCTGGAGCACGTCGTCGAGACGCGGACCCAGGAGTTGATCGCCATGGCGACGGGGGAGCCGGTGCGGGCGTCGGTGCTGGTCCCGACGCCGGACGAGGTGCGGAAGGCGCAGGCGGGGGCGGTGGGGGCGGCGGCTTAATTCCCTTCTCCCGGAGGGAGAAGGAGGGGCCCGTGCCGCAGGCATGGGAGGATGAGGGTTTAAGGTGTGTCGTGAGCGGCATTATGTAGGAAACACACCTAGATAGCCGCCTCCCTCTTCGGGGGTCCGGGGGTATTTTCGGCGTCATGGCCGACTCCCACGTCCTCTTTGCCCTGCGTCGCCGCTACGGCGAGTTGCTGGGGCGCGACGGCTCCTCCGAAAACCTGGCGCACGTCGGCGCGGTCCTCCGCATGTTCAACGCCGCCGAGGACGTGGCCTCGATCCAGCCTATTCGGCGCTATGTGAACCGCAGGGGCGCACACGGCGCTCTGTGGACTAGAACCGCCGTCAGGGTGCTGCGGCAGGCCAATGAGCCGATGACCGCCCATGAGATCGCCGTACGGGTTCTCGCGGTCCTAGAGCGGCCGTACGACCGGGCTACAGTCAGGAATGTCCAAGCGTCGCTGCTCAATACGTTGAAGCTCAAGCAGGGCGTCGTGAAGTTGCCCGGCAGGCCGATGCGGTGGACGTTGGAGAAGACGCATGTCACTGGCCACTGACCGAACAGCCTGCCTATCCTCCTCCCGCAGGGTGTTCAGACCGGAGACATCCGTGACGGGTGTTCGGGGACATCCGTGACGGGTTGAGATTGTCTGTTTTGGGCTCGCAGGTCGATGGCCGCGATGTCGGTTGTTCTGAAGACGACGTCGTAGAGGCCGTCGGTTGGTGTGGGGCGGACGGCGACGAGCTTGCCCTTGAAGGCCTTTGGGACGCGCCAGCGTTGGCCCTTGAAGCTGATGCGCGCCTGCTCGGGAACCCGTCGCAGCTGGTCGTCGGGTCCGTAGTCGAAGGGCTCGACGGTCGGCCTGTAGGCCCTTGGACTGGCGGCGTAGCGATCGATGGGGGTGAGCATGCCCAGCGCCTCGTGGGGCCGCTGGGTGTTGTAGACGCCGCGCCAACGCGCGAGGTGACGGGCGGCGTGGTCGAGATCCTCGAACGGCGGCCCGGTCATGGCCTCGGCCTTGAGGCTGCGGTGGAAGCGCTCGTCCTTGCCCTGGGTCTGGGGATGGTAGGGCCGCGAGTGGCCGACGCGGATGTTCTGCTCCATCAACCACACGCCGAGCGGAGTGAAGGGATCGCCCGGTCCGTTGCCCCAGGGCGAGCCGTTGTCCATGGTCATGCGCCAGGGCAGGCCGTAGCGCTCGAAGGCCTGGGTCAGATGGCCTTTCACCGTCTGGGTTTTCTCGTTGTCGCACGCGGCCAGGACCAGGCAGAAGCGCGAGTGGTCGTCGAGCACCGTCAGCGGATGCAGCCGGCCAGAGCGCATCGCCACATGGCCCTTGAAGTCCATCTGCCACAGGTCGTTGGGCGCGGCGTGTTCGAAGCGGATGAAGCCGGCCTCGCCGCCGCCCAGGGCGCCCAGCTCCACGCCGTGGCGGCGCAGGATCTGGGTGATCGTTGACGGCGACGGCGCCGCCAGGCCCCGGCGCTTCAGCACCGCGGCGATCTTGCGCCCGCCCCAGGCCGGATGCTCGGCCCGCACCGCCAGCACCGCCGCCTCCACATCCTCGGCCGTTCGATCCGGCGAGGTGAGCGGCCGGCGAGACCGCTCCTCAAGACCCGCGAGGCCCTCGGCCGCGTATCGGCCGAGCAACCGGTAGCCAAGCGTCTGGCTCACCGAGAACCGGCGACACAGCTCGCGCCTGTTGGCCCCCTCCGCCAGCGCCAGGCGGACAAACTCCTGCTTGCGATCCATCGCCGAGACTCCCGTGAACGGCATCTCCAGACCTCCCTGCGAGGCCCAAAGGTGTCACGGATGTCCCCGAACACCCGTCACCGATGTCTCCGGTCTGAACAG
>JAUSMJ010000055.1 GCA_030645575.1 Caulobacter sp.
CCCACACCAACCGACGGCCTCTACGACGTCGTCTTCAGAACAACCGACATCGCGGCCATCGACCTGCGAGCCCAAAACAGACAATCTCAACCCGTCACGGATGTCCCCGAACACCCGTCACCGATGTCTCCGGTCTGAACAGAGGGAGAGGGGGACCAGCCGGAGGCTGGTGGAGAGGGAGGCGAGGGTGGTGGAAGGGACGTTCGGATCGATCGCGCATCTACGACCCCCACCGCGCCTCCCTCTCCACCATGCTCCGCATGGTCCCCCTCTCCCTCCTGGAGAGGTAAAAAAAGGCGCTACCCCTTCAGTCGCGCGATCTCCGCCTCCAGGGCCGCCACGCGCCGTTCCAGCGCCGCGATGCGCGCCAACGGGTCGGCGCCGGGAACCGGGGTGGAAATTCCGGCCCGGCGGGCCACCTCGGCGCCGCTGACCCCCAGCAGTTCGGCGAAGGCGGCGACCTCGCCGGCCGACAGTTCCCGCTGATCCTTCCAGACCAGGGCCAGGTCCGCCTCGCTCATCCCGGCGACGGCGGCCAGCACCCCGCGCGTCAGGCCTCGCCCGGCGAGGCGGGCGTCAAACCAGGACTGATCGAAGAACAAGGCCATGGGCGGCGAACTGGCGCGGGTCTTGCTTAACCGGAGGTGAATCCAACACCGGAGCCGCCCGTGTCCTTCTTCGCCATCCGCCTTCTGGACGTCGCCGTCGTCACCCTGATCTTCACCGTCCTGACCTGACGGCTCAATTCAGGTCGCCGCCGCCGCCGGCCAGGTCGATATCGCGGCGGGCGGCGACGATGGTCACGATGAAGCCGGCCAGCACGTCCAGCAGCACCATCACCGTCATCAGGAAGAAGGCGGAGGTGGCGAAGGCCGGCGCCAGCAGGAACTCGACCAGGCAGACGATGAACAGGATCATCGACAGCGAGTGGTTGATGATGGCGATCCGCCGGCTGGTCGTGGACTTCAGCAGCTCGATGAACAGCACCACCAGCGCGCCGGCCAGCAACAGGTCCGACAGGCTGACCGGCCAGGGCGAGCCCGAGGTCATGGCGACGGTGAACAGCGGCTCGGAGAACCGGGCGCTGGCCGCCTGGGATCCGAACCCGCCCTGCAGCGTCAGGGCGACGAGGTTGTAAACCAGGATGGGCAGGGCCAGCAGCGGAAACGCGGCGAACATGGGCAGATCTCCCCAACCCGGGATAACCCCGGTTCGCAACGGTTAACGCCTTTCGGCCGTGGGGTGAAGCGGGCTCGCCTCAGCGGGGCGTGGCGGTGGGTGTGGAGGCCGGCTGGTCAGGCGCGTTCAGCGCCGCTTCCTTCTCGGCGATGATGCGGTCGAGCCGGCGGATGCTGAACTTGAGATAGAAGGTATAGCCGACGATGAGGGACATCAGCAGGATCAGCACGGCGGCGAATTTGGGATCAATCTGGTCCATAGCGCTCTCCTTCCGGCACAAGATAAACCGCTGCGACGGCGCAAACCAGACCGAAGGCAAGCGCAATCAGGTGGCCTAAGCCGAACTCCGGAAACCTGATGATTGGTTCGGCGACGGCCAGTCCAAGCGAACCGTAGGCGAAGGTTGTCAGCATCTGGACGAAAAGCTTCGTCCTCTGTGCCCGAGACTTCCGTTGACGTCGGTCGAATTCCGCAAAGACCATGTCCCGCCTCCCCGCGGAACATAACCAGAACAACCAGTGGCTGTCAAACCTCGTCGGCGCCGCCCGGGTTGCGGGCGCGGGACTGCAGCCACATCACGCCCAGCAGGTCGCTGACCGAGGCCTTGAGCCGGCCGAAGTTGGTGTATTTCGACACGCCGGTCTCGCGGTGGCGGTGGTTCACCGGCTGGAACGCGATCTGGAAGCCCTCGCGGATCATCAGCGCCGGCAGGTAGCGGTGGATGTGATCGAAGTAGGGCAGGCGCAGGAAGGCCTCGCGGCGGAAGGCCTTCAGGCCGCAGCCGGTGTCGGTCGCGCCATCCTTCAGCAGCCAGCTGCGCACGCCGTTGCCAAAGCGCGAGGCGATCTTCTTGGCCGCGCTGTCCTGGCGCTTGACCCGCTCGCCGCCGATCATCGCCAGCGCCGGCGGGCCGGCTTTCAGCGCCTCGGCCAGGCGCGGGGCGTCGGCCGGGTCGTTCTGGCCGTCGCCGTCGAGGGTCACCACGATTGGCGCCCGCGCGGCCAGGATGCCGGTGCGGATCGAGCGGCTCTGGCCGGCGTTCCTGCGGTGCGACAGCACCCGCAGCATCGGCAGCTCGGCCTTCAGCGCGACCAGCAGGGCCTGGGTGTCGTCTCGGCTGGCGTCGTTGACGAACACCATCTCGAAGGCCTTGCCCTTGAAGGCGGCGGCGATCTCGCGGGCGAGGGCCGGCGCCGCGCCGCCCTCGTCGAACACGGGTACGACGATGGAATAGTCGGGCGTCGCGGTCACGGCCTTCGGGGCGGCTTTGGCGGCGGCGGGCGCCTTGCGGCGCGGCGCGGAGGTCTTTTCGGTCATGGCCCCCTATAGCTGAAAAGACGGCGCAGGGGAGGATCGTGCTATCAGGCGTTCCATGACGCTCGAATCCCGCCTCGACCAATGGAGCCGCGGCTGGCGCGGTCCGCTGCTGGCCGCGCTGGTGGCTCTGGCGGCCGGCCTGCCCGGCCTGCTGGCCGTGCCGCCGCTGGACCGCGACGAGTCGCGCTTCGCCCAGGCCACGGCCCAGATGCTCGAGGCCGACGACTATGTCTCGATCAACTACCAGGACCAGCCGCGCGACAAGAAGCCGGTCGGCATCCACTGGCTGCAGGCGATCAGCGTGGCGGCCCTGTCGGACGCCGCCGACCGGGACATCTGGCCCTACCGCCTTCCCTCCCTGCTGGGGGCGATGCTGGCGGCGGCGGCCTGCGCCTGGGGCGCGGCGGTGTTCTTCGGACCCAGGGCCGGGCTGCTGGCCGGGGCGATGATGGGGGCCAGCTTCCTGCTGTCGACCGAGGCGGGCATCGCCAAGACCGACGCCGTTCTGGCCGGAACCACGACCCTGGCCCTGGCCGCCATGGGGCGGATCTGGTTCGCCCAGCGGGGCGGTCCGCCGGTCGGCTGGCGGACGAAGCTGCTGTTCTGGCTGGGGATCGGTCTGGCGACCCTGGTCAAGGGGCCGGTCGGACCGCTGGTGGCGCTGATGGCGGCCCTGGCGCTGTGGGTCTCGGAGCGCAGGATCGACTGGGCCCGGTCGCTGGGCTGGAGCTGGGGTCCGCTGCTGGTGCTGGCTATCGTCGGGCCGTGGGCCTGGGCGATCACCGTGGCCAGCGACGGGGCCTTCTGGGGCGCGGCCATTGGCGGCGACCTCGCGCCCAAGCTGGTCGGCGGTCACGAGCGGCATGGCGGCCTGTTCGGCTACCACCTGCTGCTGTCGCCGATGCTGACCTTTCCGGGCAGCCTGCTGCTGCCGGCCGGACTGGTGCTGGGCTGGAAGGCCCGGGCCGAGCCGGGCGTGCGTTTCGCCCTGTGCTGGCTGATCCCGACCTGGCTGATGTTCGAACTGCTGCCGACCAAGCTGGCCCACTACAGCCTGCCCGCGCAGGGCGCGCTGTTCAGCCTGATGGCCGCCGCCCTGCGCGAGCCGCTGGGCCGGATCAGCCGCGTCGCCGGCGTCGTCGCGCTGGGCTTCGCCAGCCTGGTGTTCGCCGCGCTGAGCATCGTCGCCCTGTCGGAATACGGCGACGACAGCGACCTGACCTGGGCGGCCGTCACGGCGGGACTGTTCATCGTCACGGCCATCACCGGCGGGGTGCTGATCTTCCGCAAGGCCGCCGGCATGGCGCTGGTCGCGGCCGGGGTCGTCGGGGTGCTGGCCCACGCCGCCTTCTTCGGCCAGCTGGCCCCGCGGCTCGAGCCCCTGTGGGTCTCGCAGCGTCTGGCCATGGCGCTCGAGCGCACGGGCCTGGCCCCCCGCGCCGGGGTCGTGCCGGGGCCGGTCGAGGTGGCCGGCTACGCCGAGCCCAGCCTGGTCTTCGCGCTGGGCACCGACACGGGCCTGGGCGGGCCGAAGGAGGCTGCGGCCGCCATCGCCGCTGGCCGCCCGGCCGTGGTCGAGAAGCGCGAGCAGGGCGCCTTCCTCGCCGCGCTCGCCGCCGCCGGCTTGTCTCCGCGCCCGGCCGGGACCATTTCTGGCGTGGACTATTCCAACGGCGACGACATGACCCTGACCCTCTATCGCGGCGAACCCCAGCCGGCCCCGGCCCCGCAGGTGGTCCGGTGAGCGGTTTCATCGACATCGTCGAGGTCGGCGCCCGCGACGGCCTGCAGAACGAGAAGACGGTCCTCGACGTCGGCCAGAAGCTGGAGCTGGTCCACCGGCTGGAAGCCGCCGGCGTGCGCCGCCAGGAGGTGGTCAGCTTCGTCAATCCCGCCCGCGTGCCGCAGATGGCCGGCGCGGAAGAGATGATGGCCGCCCTGCCGCACGATGACGCCCGCTCGCGCATCGGCCTGGTGCTGAACATGCGCGGCTGGGACCGCTGCGTCGCGGCCGCCTGCGACGAGGCCAACGTGGTGGTCTGCGCCAGCGACGGCTTCGGCATCCGCAACCAGGGCGCCTCGGTGGCCGAACAGGTCGCCGCCATGGCCGCCATCGCCGCCCGCAAACATGCGCAGGGCGGGCCGCCGATCACGGTGACCGTCTCGGTGGCCTTCGGCTGCCCGTTCGACGGCGAGGTTTCCGAGGACCAGGTCGTGGCCATCGTCCGCGAGGCGGTCGCCGCCCGGGTCGACGAGATCGCCCTGGCCGACACCATCGGCGTGGCCGACCCCTGGGTCGTGCGCCGGCGGATCGAGGCCGTGCGGACGGTGATCGGCGACATCCCGCTGCGCATGCATTTCCACGACACCCGCAACACCGGCATCGCCAACGCCTTCGCCAGCGTCGAGTCGGGCGTGACGATCCTCGACGCCTCGGTCGGCGGCCTGGGCGGCTGCCCGTTCGCCCCGGCGGCCACGGGCAACATTGGCACCGAGGACCTGGCCTGGATGCTCGACCGCGCCGGGTTCGATACGGGCCTCGACATCGGCCGGCTGATCGAGGCGGCCCAATGGGTCGGCGGCCTGATCGGCAAGGCCCCGGCCTCGTCGGTGGCGCGAGCGGGGGTGTTTCCGAAGGTTTGAGAGCAGGGACATGTACTTCAGTACGTGTCCCTTGCCTGACGGAGGGGACACGCACTGAAGTGCATGTCCCCTCGCGGGTCAGTACGGGTCAGCCGCCTCGAGGATCTCCTGGCCCATCAGCACGCAGCTGCCCGGGATCCGGGCGTAGATGAAGCGCATGCGGTACTGGCCCTTGTAGATGAAGCCCCAGACCTCCAGCACGTCGAACTGACCCTTGCCGCGGAGGGCCCTGAGCGGCGGCTGCACCTTGACGGTGTCGTCGATCGACAGGTTCTCGATCGCCGTCGGCTGGCCGTCGCTGAAATGCAGCGTCAGCAGGGGCGTCGCCCGCTCGATGGCGTCGGCCGCGCAGCGGTGAGCCGGTGGGGCCGGCGAGGCGGCGGCGAGCAGCAGGGCGGCGGCGAAGGTCGGGATCATGGCGGGGCCTCTGGGCGATGTCCGGCGACACTGTGACCGGACGCGCGCGCATGCAAGACGGTGGCGTGTTCGGCGCCGGCCAGGCACGGCTTCGCCGCTTCACGCCCATGCGGGCTGAAGGTGGGGAGGTGGCGCGGAGCGCCCCGGCTGTCGCCGGGTGCAAGACGGTAGGGTGGTGCAGGCTCGCGGCAGTGGAACGCTCCGCGATGTCCGTTTTTTCGGGGGCGCCGGTAGGCAGCCGTTTCTGGCTTAGCCGACGCGGGCCCGGCGGGCGGGCCGGCGCACGGATGCCGGTCCCGATGAACTCCGCTCGAACATCGTCCCCGCCGCCGCAAGGTCGCATGGCCATACGCCCTCCCCGTGCGGCGGGGATGGCATGAGTATGGGGGACGGTTGAGGGGGTGATGGACAGATTGTTTCGCGCGGTCGGGTAACGCGCGCAAAGCATAGTGTTTTCAGCGGGTTAGGCGTTGAAATCTGAAACTATCCATCGGACCTTCCTCTCCCGGAGGGAGAGGTGGCCTGGCGGAGCCAGGTCGGAGAGGGATGAACTGATCTATCCGAAAGGATAGCCCGGTCCCCGCCACCCCAATTCGGCGCTGATCAGTCCAAGCGCCGCGTCGATGTTCTCCAGCACCAAGCGGGCCGGCAGCCGAAGCGTACGGACGCCGTGCTGGGCGACCCAGGCGTCGCGGGCGGCGTCCTGCATCATTTGCGCTTCGTGCTGGTGAACCCCGCCATCGACCTCGACAGCCAGCTTGGCCCGGTCGCAGTAGAAATCGAGGATGTAGGGCCCGAAAGGGTGCTGCCGCCGGAAACGCAGGCCCTTGAACCGGTTGGCCCTGAGCACGCGCCAGAGGGCGACCTCGGAGGGCGTCATCGTCTGGCGGTGGGCCCGCGCCCGCGCCGGTGAACGGGGTGCATGTTGCATTTATACAGGTTAAGCGCGCATTGTCTGGAAGTGCAACATTGAAGACATTGGCGTCTCCCTCTCCGACCCGGCTCCGCCGGGCCACCTCTCCCTCCGGGAGAGGAAATATTCTTGAGCAAACTGTCTCGTCCGGCCATAGTCTCGCCGAGAGATGAAGGACGTGGTGGGGCGTTTCAAATGTGCTCAGGTAAGGCCCACAATGGAGCACCTCAATGACGTTGTTGTTGCCGTTGCTGGGCGTCCTCCTTGGAGCCGGGCTCCAGTATCTATTCAACCGCTCGCTGGAGGGGCGTCGGCAGTTGGTTGCGCAGAAGAGTCTCGCCTACGCTGACTATTTTCGGTCGTTTGCAACGATTGCTCGGTCTGGATCATCGAAGGACGCACTGGCGGTCAATGCCGATGCAAAGACCCGGGTCTGCATCTATGGCTCTCCGAGGGTCATCTCTCGTTTGGCTGATTTCGAGCGCGCTGGCGCGACGACTCATTCCGAATCCGAACGTCAAATTGTCCTGAATCTACTCAGCGCCATGCGTCGGGACATCGGCACGCGCCGGAATGAGGTGGGTTTGGACGATCTGAACGCCGTCCTCTTCGGAGACATCGTGAGGCGCCGCTAGCCCTCTACGCCACCAGCGCCTCCGCCTCGCGCAGGTCCACCGACACCAATTGCGACACCCCCTGCTCGGCCATGGTCACGCCGAACAGGCGTTCCATGCGGCTCATGGTCACCGGGTTGTGGGTGATGGCGATGAAGCGGGTCTGGGTGCGGCGGCGCATTTCGTCGAGCATTGAGCAGAAGCGATCGACGTTGGCGTCGTCGAGCGGGGCGTCGACCTCGTCGAGCACGCAGATCGGCGAGGGGTTGGCCAGGAACACGCCGAAGATCAGCGCCGAGGCCGTCAACGCCTGCTCGCCGCCGCTCATCAGGCTCATGGTCGACAGCCGCTTGCCGGGTGGGCAGGCGAAGATCTCCAGGCCGGCTTCCAGCGGATCGTCGGACTCGATCAGGCGCAGCTCGGCCTGGCCGCCGCCGAACAGGGCCTGGAACAGGGCCTGGAAGTGGCCGTTGATGATCTCGAACGCGGCCAGCAGCCGGGCGCGGCCCTCGGCGTTCAGCTCCTCGATGCCCTCGCGCAGCTTGGCCACGGCGCCGGTCAGGTCGGCGCGCTCGGTCTTGAGGATCAGCACCCGGGCGGCCTGTTCGGTCGCCTCCTCCTCGGCCCGCAGATTGACCAGGCCGATGGCGTCACGGTCGCGCTCCAAAGCGTAGAGGTGAGCCTCGACCCCGCCGGCGTCGGAGGGAACGGCGATGGCCTCGTCGGCGATGCGCCGGCCCAGCTCCTCGGGCTCCATCCTGGCCGTCTCGCGGATATTGCCGGCGATCTCGCCGAACCGCTCGCGGGCGGCGTCGAGGCGGGCGGCCAGGCCGGCGCGCTGTTCGCGGGCCTCGGCGGCGGCGGCGTCGGCGGCGCGGG
>JAUSMJ010000061.1 GCA_030645575.1 Caulobacter sp.
CGCCGCCGCTCCGGCTGAAGCCGCCGAAGAGCAAACCGAGTTCACCGTTGTTCTGACCGCCGGTGGCGACAAGAAGATCAACGTGATCAAGGAAGTCCGCGGCGTCCGTCCGGACCTCGGCCTGAAGGAAGCCAAGGACCTGGTCGAAGGCGCTCCGCAGAACGTCGTCGAGAACGTCTCGAAGCAGAACGCCGAAGAAGTCGCCAAGAAGCTGACCGAAGCCGGCGCGACCGTCCAGATCAAGTAGTTCGCTGGGCGCGCGCCTCAGCGCGCCCGCGACCTATCCCCGGACGGGTTCCGGGGATGACGGAACAGGGAACGGGCCCGGAGGGAAACCTCCGGGCCCGTTTTCATTGGCCGCTACTTCTTGCGGGCGGCGAGAATGTCGCCGAGCCGATCCGGCGTCCCCTCGATCCGCTCCAGATGCGGGTAGCGCAGGCCGCCGGTCCAGGCGACGCGGACGACCCGGTACTGGTCGCCGGTCTTGACGATCAGTTCGATCGGCGTGGTCCCGTCCTTCGCCGTCGCGATGGCGGCCTTCAGGCGGTCGGCGCTGTAGCTCTCGCCGTTGACCGCCACCAGCTGCGCGCCCGTCGCGAGGCCCGCCTTGAAGGCCGGTCCGTCCCATTGCACGCCCGTGACATTGCCGCCCGCGTTCAGCAGCAGCCCGACCGACCAGGTCAGGTCGGTGCGCTTGTAGAGGCTCTCGGCCGCCTTGGCGTAGGCGTTGGGCCTGTCCCTCCAGACCAGCCGGTAACCGCCGCGGGCCAGGCCGTCGAGCGGCGCCGGGCCGTGCCCCTCGAGCCGGGTCTTGAGGAAACCGGCCCAGTCGTAGGGTGTCACCGCGTTGAGCGCGGCCACCACATCGTCGAACTGGTAGGTAAGGGGCGTCCAGACGCCGTCGTCCACGCCGAAGAAGGCCTTGGCGAAGTCGTCGAGCGACTTTTTCCCGCCGGTCCGCTCGCGGATCAGGGTGTCGGCGTCGAGCCAGATCAGCTGGCCCTCGGAATAGTAGTCCTCGTTGCGCTGCCAGCTGAGCCAGCCCTTGGGCTTGCGAGCCGAGATCACCGGGTCGTTGGTGGTGTCCTCCAGCGCCCGCCACTGGCGGCCGACCCGGTAGTCGAAGGACGCGGCGGTCAGGGCGATGGCGTCCAGGGTGTCCTGCCGGCTGGCCAGCCCCGACCGGGCGCCCAGCACATAGCCCCAGTACTGGTCCTGGCCCTCATAGACCCACAGCAGGCTGTCGCGCATGGGGGTCATGAAGTCCGGGGTCCACAGGTCGGCCCCGCGGCGGAACTTGCCGTCCCAGCTGTGGCTGTACTCGTGCGGCAGCAGGTTGCGCTCCGGCGCCATCCTGTCCCAGTCGGTGAAGTATTCCGGCTCCACCTGGTTTTCCGACGAGCGGTGGTGCTCCAGCCCGATGCCGCCCATCCGATCGGTCAGGGCCAGCAGGAAGTCGTAGCGGTCATAGTGTCGCGCGCCGAACAGACGATCGGCCTGGACGACCAGGTTTCGGTGCTTCTGGATCTGCTCGTCGGTCATCTCCAGCAGCTCGGCCCGGTCGGCGACGATGTTCAGCCGCACCGGCGAGCGGCCGCCCGGGTCGAGGTCGACCTGCCGGAAGTGGCGCCCGGCGAACATCGGGGAATCGACCAGGGTCTCGAAACTGACCGGCTTGAAGGTGGTGGTGTCCCCCGCCTGGGCGGCGACATCGAGCGCCACGCCGAACTTCCAGCCCGGCGGCAGGGTGACGCTGGCCTCGACCGGAATCTGCCGCGTGTACCAGCCGGCCGGATAAAAGGCCGTCGAGTTCCATTGCAGGTTCAGCATCTCGCGGGTGACGACCACCCGGCCCTGGTCGCCGGCCGTGGCCGACAGGAACTGGAAGTCGAGGTCCAGCGCCGCCGCGCCCTCCGGAACCACGACGTGGAAGGCGTAGATCTCGACCGGGTCGCGGAACCACCGCACCGGCTTGCCGCCGGCGGTGATGGTCAGGCCGGCCATCTTCTCGATCTGGCCGCGCGGCGCGTGGTTGCCCGGCAGCCATTCGGGATAGAGCAGGACCATCGGCCCGGCCTTGTCCACCGGGATGGTCTCCTTCACCCGGAAGATGCGGCGGTCCAGGTCGGTGGCGTCCACCGCCAGGGTCAGCTGGCCGGGGTAGGGGATATCCCGCGCCGCCGGGATGTCGGCCGGCATGGGGATCGGCCGGGGGCCGGCGCTCTCGCGGGCCAGGGCGGGAATGGAGGCCAGGCCCAGCAGGGCGAGGGCGGTAAGGGTGTGTCTGATCACGGGGAGCTCGATTGAACCGGAGTTGGCCACATATGAGCGGGGCGCGGGAGCAGCGGCAAGCCCTCACTTGACGTTTGGCATCTGATGCGTGATGCTTGATGCATGCGCACGACCCTGACCATCGACGATGACGTTCTGGCGGCGGCCAGGGCGCTCGCGGAGCGTCGCGAGGAAACCCTGGGCGCGGTCGTGTCCGACCTGATGCGCCAGGCGTTGCGCCCGCCCGAGCAGGTCTTCGAAACCCGCAACGGCATTCCGCTGCTGCCGAGACGCCCGGACGGCGTGCCGGTGACGCTGGAGATGGTCAACGCCCTGCGCGATGAGTTCCCATGACCTTCCTGCTGGACGTCAACGTCCTCATTGCGCTCGTCGATACCGATCACGTCCACCACACTGTGGCCCACGACTGGTTCTCGCGGGAAGGGCGGCAAGACTGGGCGAGTTGTCCGATCACCGAAAACGGACTGGTGCGGATCGTCGGCAATCCAAAGTACCGCAATTCTGATCGGTCCCCGGGCGCCATTGTGGATATCCTGGCCCGGATGACCAAACTTGATGGTCACGTACGATGGGCCGACGATGTCAGCCTTACGGACAGCAGCCTGTTCATCGTTGAGCGATTGCGGACCCCCGCCCAGGTGACGGATGCTTACCTGCTGGGGCTGGCTGTCCGCCATGGCGGAAAACTCGCGACCCTGGATCGCCGGCTATCAGCCCTACCGGTCATCGGCGGCGACCAGGCGCTGCACGTCATCTGACACAGGAACCGGCCCCGGGGGCCGGCGTTCACCCATCATGCTCAAGCTCGCAGGCGTGTTTCTCGTCGTCATGATCATCGCCGGCATCTTCGGCTTCGTCATCGACGTGGCCGGAGGGATCGCCAAGATCGCCTTCTTCATCTGCCTGATCGGTTTCGCCGGCTCGCTGATCATGAAGGCGCTGAACAGGGGCTGAGGCGGGCGTCCCGCGCGCCTTACAAAAGTCTGAAGACGGCCCTTCCCTTCCGTCCGGCTTTCCCCTATATCCGCTCCCTCGCGGAAAAACCGTTCAACTGAGAGGCGATTTTTCGCGCGCGTAGCCCGACGGCCCGGTCATAGCCCTCCGACCGTGGCGAAGGGGCGCTCCTGTAACGCCAGGAGCATCGTCTTGCGTCCGCTTCCGGCCATGCCGGGAGTCACGAGGGTGGACGCGACAAGACACTTTACGCGCGGACTCCCCCCGCGCACGCAGGGAAAAACATGGCGCAATCGTTCACCGGCAAGAAGCGGATCCGGAAGTCTTTCGGCCGCATCCCCGAAGCTGTGCAGATGCCGAACCTCATCGAGGTTCAGCGCTCGTCCTACGAACAGTTCCTGCAGCGCGAAGTGCGCAGCGGCGAGCGCCGCGACGACGGCATCGAGGCCGTCTTCAAGTCGGTCTTCCCGATCAAGGACTTCAACGAGCGCGCGGTGCTCGAATACGTCTCCTACGAGTTCGAGGAGCCGAAGTACGACGTCGAGGAATGCATCCAGCGCGACATGACCTATGCCGCGCCGCTGAAGGTGAAGCTCCGTCTCATCGTGTTCGAGATGGAAGAGGAAACCGGCGCCCGGTCCGTCAAGGACATCAAGGAGCAGGACGTCTACATGGGCGACATCCCGCTCATGACCGACAAGGGCACCTTCATCGTCAACGGCACCGAGCGGGTGATCGTCTCGCAGATGCACCGTTCGCCCGGCGTGTTCTTCGATCACGACAAGGGCAAGACGCACAGCTCGGGCAAGCTGCTGTTCGCCGCCCGCGTCATTCCCTACCGCGGCTCCTGGCTCGACTTCGAGTTCGACGCCAAGGACATCGTCTACGTCCGCATCGACCGCCGCCGCAAGCTGCCGGCCACGACCTTCCTCTACGGTCTGGGCATGGACGGCGAAGAGATCCTGACCACCTTCTACGACGTCGTGCCGTTCGAGAAGCGCGAGGAAAAGAAGGGCAAGCCGGGCGGCTGGGCCACTCCCTACAAGCCCGAGCGCTGGCGCGGCGTGAAGCCTGAGTTCGCCCTGATCGACGCCGACACCGGCGAGGAAGTGGCGCCGGCCGGCCAGAAGATCAGCGCCCGCGCGGCCAAGAAGCTCGCCGACAACGGTCTGAAGACCCTGCTGCTGTCGCCCGACGCCCTGGTCGGCCGTTATCTGGCCCGCGACGAGGTCAATCCCGAGACCGGCGAAATCTACGCCGAGGCCGGCGACGAGCTCGACACGGCGATCATCGAGGTTCTCGAAGAGAAGGGCTTCACCACCATCGACGTGCTCGACATCGACCACGTCACGGTCGGCGCCTACATGCGCAACACCCTGCGGGTCGACAAGAACGCTGTCCGCGAGGACGCGCTGTTCGACATCTACCGCGTGATGCGTCCGGGCGAGCCGCCCACCGTCGAAGCCGCCGAGGCGATGTTCAAGTCGCTGTTCTTCGACCAGGAGCGCTACGACCTCTCCTCGGTCGGCCGCGTGAAGATGAACATGCGCCTGGAACAGGACGTCGCCGACGACGTCCGCGTGCTGCGCAAGGAAGACGTCCTGGCGGTACTGAAGGTCCTGGTCGGTCTGCGCGACGGCCGCGGCGAGATCGATGACATCGACAACCTCGGCAACCGCCGTGTGCGGTCGGTCGGCGAGCTGCTGGAGAACCAGTACCGCGTCGGTCTGCTGCGCATGGAGCGGGCGATCAAGGAGCGCATGAGCAGCGTCGATATCGACACGGTCATGCCGCACGACCTGATCAACGCCAAGCCGGCCGCCGCCGCGGTCCGCGAATTCTTCGGCTCCTCGCAGCTGTCGCAGTTCATGGACCAGACCAACCCGCTGTCGGAAATCACCCACAAGCGCCGCCTCTCGGCCCTTGGCCCGGGCGGTCTGACCCGCGAACGGGCCGGCTTCGAAGTCCGCGACGTGCACCCGACCCACTACGGCCGGATCTGCCCGATCGAGACGCCGGAAGGCCCGAACATCGGCCTGATCAACTCGCTGGCCACCCACGCGCGGGTCAACAAGTACGGCTTCATCGAGAGCCCGTATCGCCGCGTGACGGACGGCAAGCCGCAGGCCGAGGTCGTCTATATGTCGGCCATGGAGGAGGCGAAGCACGTCATCGCCCAGGCCAACATCCGGATGGAAAACGGCTCGATCGCCGAAGATCTGGTCCCGGGCCGTGTGAATGGCGAGCCGGGCCTGCTCCAGCGCGAGCAGGTCGATCTGATGGACGTGTCGCCCAAGCAGGTCGTCTCGGTCGCCGCCGCCCTGATCCCCTTCCTGGAAAACGATGACGCCAACCGCGCCCTGATGGGCTCGAACATGCAGCGTCAGGCCGTGCCGCTGATCCAGTCGGACGCGCCGCTGGTCGGCACCGGCATGGAAGACGTGGTGGCCCGGGACTCCGGCGCCGTCGTGATCGCCCGCCGCAAGGGCGTGGTCGAGCAGATCGACGGCACCCGGATCGTCATCCGCGCCACGGAAGAGACCGACCCCACCAAGTCGGGCGTCGATATCTACCGCCTGTCGAAGTTCCAGCGGTCCAACCAGAACACCTGCATCAACCAGCGTCCGCTGGTGCGCGTGGGTGACCGGATCAACGCCGGCGACATCGTCGCCGACGGCCCCTCGACCGACCTTGGCGAACTGGCCCTGGGCCGCAACGCCCTGGTCGCGTTCATGCCGTGGAACGGCTACAACTTCGAGGACTCGATCCTGATCTCCGAGCGCATCGTGCGCGATGACGTCTTCACCTCGATCCACATCGAGGAATTCGAGGTCATGGCCCGCGACACCAAGCTGGGCCCGGAAGAGATCACCCGCGACATCCCCAACGTCGGCGAGGAAGCCCTGCGCAACCTCGACGAGGCGGGCATCGTGGCGATCGGCGCCGAGGTTCTGCCGGGCGACATCCTGGTCGGCAAGGTCACGCCCAAGGGCGAATCGCCCATGACCCCGGAAGAGAAGCTGCTGCGCGCCATCTTCGGCGAGAAGGCTTCGGACGTCCGCGACACCTCCCTGCGTCTGCCTCCGGGCGTCGCCGGCACGGTCGTCGAGGTGCGGGTGTTCAACCGGCACGGCGTCGACAAGGACGAACGCGCCCTGGCCATCGAACGCGCCGAAATCGAACGTCTGGGCAAGGACCGCGACGACGAGTTCGCCATCCTGAACCGCAACATGACCGCGCGCCTGCGCGAGCTGATCGTCGGCAAGGTCGCCGTCTCCGGTCCCAAGGGCCTGGGCCGCGGCGAAGTCTCGGCCGAAAAGCTTGAGGAGATCGCGCCGGGCCTGTGGTGGCAGATCGCGCTCGACGACGAGAAGGCCATGGGCGAGCTGGAGGCCCTGCGCCGCCAGTTCGACGAGGCCCGCAAGCGTCTTGATCGCCGCTTCGAGGACAAGGTCGACAAGCTGCAGCGCGGCGACGAACTGCCTCCGGGCGTGATGAAGATGGTCAAGGTCTTCGTGGCCGTGAAGCGCAAGCTTCAGCCGGGCGACAAGATGGCCGGCCGTCACGGCAACAAGGGCGTCATCTCCAAGATCCTGCCGATCGAGGACATGCCGCACCTGGCCGACGGCACCGCCGTCGATGTCGTGCTCAACCCGCTGGGCGTGCCCTCGCGCATGAACGTCGGGCAGATCTTCGAAACCCACCTCGGCTGGGCCGCGGCGGGTCTGGGCAAGCAGATCGCTAACCTGCTCGAGGCCTGGCAGAACGGCGGGCAGAAGAAGGCCCTCCAGGATCGCCTGCGCGAGATCTACGGGCCGGATGAAGAGCTGCCGGACGACGAGGGCGAGCTGATCGAACTGGCCCGCAACCTGTCCAAGGGCGTGCCCTTCGCGACCCCGGTCTTCGACGGCGCGCACATCCCCGACATCGAGAACCTTCTCGAGTCGGCCGGTCTGGCCCGCTCGGGCCAGTCGGTGCTGTTCGACGGCCAGACCGGCGAGCAGTTCCGGCGCCCGGTCACGGTCGGCTACATCTACATGCTGAAGCTGCACCACCTGGTGGACGACAAGATCCACGCCCGCTCGATCGGCCCCTACTCGCTCGTCACCCAGCAACCGCTGGGCGGCAAGGCGCAGTTCGGCGGCCAGCGCTTCGGGGACATGGAAGTGTGGGCGCTGGAAGCCTACGGCGCCGCCTACACCCTGCAGGAAATGCTGACGGTGAAGTCGGACGACGTGGCCGGCCGTACGAAGGTCTACGAGTCCATCGTGCGCGGCGACGACACGTTCGAGGCCGGTATCCCGGAAAGCTTCAACGTGCTGGTCAAGGAAATGCGTTCGCTCGGTCTGAACGTGGAGCTGGAGAACTCGTGAGGCGTGAATCGTGACGCGTGAGTCGTGAGTGGTTTCGACCTCCTCACGATTCACCACTCACGAATCACGACCGCATCCTCTCCCGACGAAGATTTATCGCGGCGCTCGCCGCACTGAAGGAACCAAGATGAACCAGGAAGTCCTGAACATCTTCAATCCGGTCCAGGCCGCTCCGACCTTCGACCGCATCCGCATCGCCCTGGCCTCGCCCGAGAAGATCCGTTCGTGGTCGTTCGGCGAGATCAAGAAGCCGGAAACCATCAACTACCGCACGTTCAAGCCCGAACGCGACGGCCTGTTCTGCGCGCGCATCTTTGGTCCGACCAAGGACTACGAATGCCTGTGCGGCAAGTACAAGCGGATGAAGTACAAGGGCATCATCTGCGAAAAGTGCGGCGTGGAAGTGACCCTCGCCCGCGTGCGGCGCGAGCGGATGGGCCACATCGAACTGGCCAGCCCGGTCGCCCACATCTGGTTTCTGAAGTCGCTGCCCTCGCGCATCGCCATGATGCTCGACATGCCGCTGAAGGACATCGAGCGGGTCCTCTACTTCGAGCACTACATCGTCACCGAGCCCGGCCTGACCGCGCTGAAGCAGCACCAGCTGCTGTCGGAAGACGAATACATGCGCTTCCAGGACGAGTTCGGCGATGACAGCTTCACCGCCGAGATCGGCGCCGAGGCGATCTTTGGCCTACTCAAGGCCATCGACCTGCCCAAGGAAGCCGACCATCTGCGCGAGGAGCTGGCCGGCACCCCGTCCGAGATCAAGCAGAAGAAATACAGCAAGCGTCTGAAGATCATCGAGGCCTTCATCGAGTCCGGCAACAAGCCGGAATGGATGATCCTCACGGTGGTCCCGGTCATCCCGCCCGAGCTGCGCCCGCTGGTGCCGCTGGACGGCGGCCGCTTCGCCACCTCCGACCTGAACGATCTCTATCGCCGGGTCATCAACCGCAACAACCGCCTCAAGCGCCTGATCGAGCTGCGCGCGCCGGACATCATCATCCGCAATGAAAAGCGGATGCTGCAGGAATCGGTCGATGCCCTGTTCGACAACGGCCGTCGCGGCCGGGTCATCACCGGCGCCAACAAGCGCCCGCTGAAGTCCCTCGCCGACATGCTGAAGGGCAAGCAGGGCCGGTTCCGCCAGAACCTGCTCGGCAAGCGCGTCGATTACTCGGGCCGTTCGGTCATCGTGGTCGGTCCCGACCTGAAGCTGCATGAGTGCGGCCTGCCCAAGAAGATGGCGCTCGAGCTGTTCAAGCCGTTCATCTACGCGCGGCTGGACGCCAAGGGCCTGTCGGGCACCGTCAAACAGTCCAAGCGCATGGTCGAGCGCGAACAGCCGGCCGTCTGGGACGTGCTGGAAGAGGTGATCCGGGAACACCCGGTGATGCTGAACCGCGCGCCGACCCTGCACCGTCTGGGCATCCAGGCCTTCGAACCCAAGCTGATCGAGGGCAAGGCCATCCAGCTTCATCCGCTGGTCTGCGCGGCCTTCAACGCCGACTTCGACGGCGACCAGATGGCCGTCCACGTGCCGCTTTCGCTGGAAGCCCAGCTGGAAGCCCGCGTGCTGATGATGAGCACGAACAACATCCTGTCGCCGGCCAACGGCCGACCGATCATCGTGCCGTCGCAGGACATCGTCCTGGGGCTCTACTACCTGTCCCTGGCCCGTGAAGGCGAACCGGGCGAAGGCAAGATCTTCTCCGACCTGGGCGAGATCGAAGCCGCGCTCGACCACGGCGTGGTCAGCATCCACTCCAAGATCAAGGCCCGCCACAGCGAGATGAACGCCGACGGCGTGCTGGAGCGTAAGCTGATCGATACGACGCCGGGCCGGATGAAGATTTCGGCCCTGTTCCCGCACCACCCTGCGGTCGGTCACCGGCTCTTGGAAAAGAACCTCACCAAGAAGGAAATCGGCAACCTGATCGACATCGTCTACCGCCACTGCGGTCAGAAGGCGACGGTCATCTTCGCCGACCAGATCATGGGGCTGGGCTTCAAGGAAGCGGCTAAGGCCGGCATCTCCTTCGGCAAGGATGACATCATCATCCCCGAACGGAAGAAGCCGATCGTCAGCCAGACCCGCAAGCTGGTGGAAGAGTACGAGCAGCAATACGCCGACGGCCTGATCACCAAGGGCGAGAAGTACAACAAGGTCGTCGACGCCTGGGCGAAAGCCACCGACCGCGTCGCCGACGAAATGATGGCCGAGATCTCGACCCAGCCGAAGGACGAGAACGGCCGCGAGCTGGAGATCAACTCGATCTTCATGATGGCCAACTCCGGCGCCCGCGGTTCGCAGGCCCAGATGAAGCAGCTCGGCGGGATGCGCGGCCTGATGGCCAAGCCCTCCGGCGAGATCATCGAGACGCCGATCATCTCGAACTTCAAGGAAGGCCTGACCGTCCAGGAGTACTTCAACTCCACCCACGGCGCCCGTAAGGGCCTGGCCGACACCGCCCTGAAGACCGCCAACTCCGGCTACCTGACCCGTCGTCTGGTGGACGTGGCGCAGGACTGCATCATCAACGAGGAAGACTGTGGCACCACGCGGGGCATCACCCTGCGCGCCGTGATCGAGGGCGGTGACGTCCTGGTCTCGCTGGGTCTGCGCATCCTGGGCCGTTCCACCGCCGAGGACATCAAGGATCCGGGCACCGGCGAGGTCATCGTTCCGGCCGACACCTATATGGACGAGAACATCTGCGACCTGATCGACAACGCCGGCGTCCCGTCGGTGAAGGTGCGCTCGGTCCTGACCTGCGAGGCCGCCAACGGCGTCTGCGCGACCTGCTACGGCCGCGACCTGGCCCGCGGCACCCCGGTGAACATCGGTGAAGCGGTCGGCGTCATCGCCGCCCAGTCCATCGGCGAACCCGGCACCCAGCTGACGATGCGGACCTTCCACATCGGCGGCACCGCCCAGGTGGCTGAGCAGTCCTTCTACGAGAGCACCAACACCGGCACCGTGAAGCTGGCCGGGGGCAACACCGTCATCGCCCCCGACGGCGAGCTGATCTGCCTTTCCCGGAACCTGCAGATGAGCGTGCAGGTCGACGGCAAGGATCGCGAGACCTACAAGCCGCCCTATGGCGCGCGCCTGAAGGTCCGTGACGGCGAGAAGGTCAAGCGCGGCCAGCGTCTGGCCGAGTGGGACCCCTACTCGGTCCCGATCATCACCGAGGTCGGCGGCAAGATCCGCTTCGAGGATCTGGTGGAGAACTTCTCCGTCCGCGAAGAGGCCGACGAAGCCACCGGCATTTCCAACCGCGTGGTCATCGACTGGCGCACCTCCACCAAGGGTTCGGACCTGCGTCCGGCCATGGCGGTCCTGGACGCCGACGGCGCCTATATGCGGATCTCCAACGGCGGCGAGGCCCGTTACCTCCTGCCGGTGGGCGCGATCCTCTCGGTCGGCGACGGCGACGAGATCAAGCCGGGTGAAGTCATCGCCCGGATGTCCACGGAAGGCGCCAAGACCCGGGACATCACCGGGGGTCTACCGCGCGTGGCCGAACTCTTCGAAGCCCGCCGTCCGAAGGATTGCGCGGTCATCGCCGAGATGGACGGCCGCGTCGAATTCGGTCGCGACTACAAGAACAAGCGCCGCATCAAGATCACCCCGGAAGATGGTGGCGAGGCGGTCGAGTTCCTGATCCCCAAGGGCAAGCACATCGCCGTCCACGACGGTGACGTGATCCGCCGCGGCGAGTACCTGATCGACGGCAACCCGGATCCGCACGACATCCTGCGCATCCTGGGCATCGAGGAGCTGGCCAACTTCCTGGTCAACGAAATCCAGGAAGTCTACCGCCTGCAGGGCGTGCCGATTAACGACAAGCACATCGAGACCATCGTCCGTCAGATGCTGCAAAAGGGCGAGATCCTCGAGCCCGGAGACACGGGCCTGCTCAAGGGCGATCACCTCGATATGACGGACGTGAATGAGGAGAACGCCAAGGCGCAAGCCCGCGGCGGCCGTCCGGCGATCACCCAGCCGGTCCTGCTGGGCATCACCAAGGCGTCCCTGCAGACCCGCAGCTTCATCTCCGCGGCGTCGTTCCAGGAAACGACCCGCGTGCTGACCGAGGCTTCGGTGCAGGGCAAGACCGACACGCTCGAAGGTCTGAAGGAGAACGTGATCGTGGGTCGCCTGATCCCGGCGGGCACGGGCTCCTACCTGCGCAACCTCCAGCGCATCGCCG
>JAUSMJ010000065.1 GCA_030645575.1 Caulobacter sp.
GACGCCTCGGTGCACC
The DNA here is from genome assembly GCA_030645575.1 of Caulobacter sp. GTDB lineage: Bacteria > Pseudomonadota > Alphaproteobacteria > Caulobacterales > Caulobacteraceae > Caulobacter. The sequence goes on from JAUSMJ010000065.1 coordinate 17, forward strand.
GGGCGGACGAGCCCTACCGGTTGGCGCTGGAGGTGATCTTCGACCGGCTCTGCGCGACGTCGCAGCTGCTGACCGGCGCGCCGGTCGCCTTCGCCACCGACCCCTCGACGTCGCAGCCCTATTCCGGTCCCGAACGCTTCGTCGCCGATCTGGAGACGATCCGCGCCTCATTGGCCAGCCATGGCGGTGAACGGCTGGTCGGGCCGCGCCTGGTCACCCTGCTGCAGGTGGCGCGGGTCTGCGGCTTCCATCTGCTGGCCATCGACATGCGCCAGAACGCCGACGTGCATGAGCGGCTGATCGCCGAACTGGTCACGCAGTCGGGCCAGGACATCGACTATCTGGCGCTCGACGAGGACGGCAAGGTCGCCCTGCTGCTGGCCGAGATGGCCCACCAGCGGCCCCTGCGCTCGCCGTTCGCCGAGTACAGCGAGGAGACGACCCGCGAGCTGGCCACGCTTGAGGCCGCCGCCGAGGCGGTGACGCGCTACGGCGCGGCGGCCATCGGCGGCTATGTCGTCTCAAAGACCGCGACCCTGTCCGATATTCTCGAGCCGCTGGTTTTGCTGGCCCAGGTGGGTCTGGTGCGCGGCGGGGCGCGGCCGAAGGCGCTGGTGCAGGTCTCGCCCCTGTTCGAGACCATCGAGGACCTGGAAAACGGTCCGGCCGTGCTGCGCCAGTGGCTGGAGCTGCCGATCGCGCGCGCCCTGCTCGGCGCCCGGCCGGTTCAGGAGGTCATGGTCGGCTATTCCGACTCCAACAAGGACGGCGGCTATGTCGCGTCGCGGCGGGGCGTGGCCCGGGCGGCGTCGGCGCTGGCGGCGGAGTGTGATGCGCTGGGCGTCGGCCTGCGCATCTTCCACGGCCGGGGCGGGTCGGTCGGCAGGGGCGGGGGTCCCGCCGCCGAGGCCGTGCTGGCCCAGCCCGCGGGCACGGTGCAGGGCCGCCTGCGCATGACCGAGCAGGGCGAGATGATCGCCCGCCGCTACGGCGACCAGCCGACCGCCCGGCGCAATCTGGAAAGCCTCGTCGCCGCGGCGCTGATCGCCAGCAACGACCGCCGCGCGGACGGGCCGTCGGACGCCGCCCAGGCCGCGATGGACGCCCTGGCCGCCGGGTCGTTCGCGGCCTACCGGGCGCTGGTCTACGAAACGCCGGGGTTCACCGACTTCTTCTGGGGCGCCACGCCGATCGGCGAGATCGTCCAGCTCAACATCGGCAGCCGGCCCGCCTCGCGCACCGCCAGCCGCCGCATCGAGGACCTGCGCGCCATTCCCTGGGTGTTCAGCTGGTCGCAGGCGCGCTTCATGCTGCCCGGCTGGTTCGGCTTCGCCGGCGGCGTCGCGCGCGCCGGCCTGACCGTGCCGCGGCTGGCCGACCTGGCCGGCGAGTTCGACGTCTTCGCGGCCCTGCTGTCGAACATGGAGCTGGCCCTGGCCCAGAGCGACATGGCCATCGCCGGCCGCTACGCGAAGCTGGCCGACGGCGTCGCCGGCGCCGGGGCGATCATGGACGCCATCCGCGCCGAGCACGAGCGGGCCGTGGCCCTGGCCCTGGCCATCCGCGGCGGGACCCGGCTGCTCGACGACCGGCCGGACCTGGCCGAGTCCGTCGAACTGGCGGCCCAGGCCGTGGATCCGCTGAACTACCTCCAGCTCGAACTGCTCTCGCGCCGCCGCGCCGGCGACGAGGACGAGCAGCTGCGCCTGGCCATCCAGCTGACCGTGGCCGGCGTCGCGGCGGGGCTGAGGAATACGGGATAGGGACAGACATCTCTGGTGTCTGTCCCTGCTGGAGACATGCACTTGCGCTTACGCGTCGCGCGATTGAAGGCGCACTCGTCTGGCTTGCTGGCGGGCCAGGATGGCCTGGCGAAGATCCTCGAACAGCCCGGGGGGAAGCATGCCATAGGCATACTGTCCCGCCTTGCCGGGAATGGGGCGCAGGTCGAACCCCGGCCAGACGAACCGGTTCAACTCGTCAAGCCGAAGCCAGTGTCGATCGCTGTCCAGGCCCAGGCGGGAGCAGACCGCCGCTGGAATCTCGATGGAATCCAGCGGCTCATCGGGCGGCCGATGGGTTATCGGGGCGACGATGGTGCGAACCTCGCCGGTCTTGCTCGCAACCGCCGCGACGACGATAGCGCAAGGTCTGTCCTTCGATGCTTCGCTGGCGCCCGCGTCCTGTTCATGACTCCAGAGAAAGCTATAGCGAATGACGAGACCCGGCCTTGGAGCCGGGAAGCTCACCGCGGCTCGACGCCGTACTCGGCGCCCTGAATGTCGGCGATGACATCGTCGCCGAGCTCGCCCACAAGGAGCACCTCTCGTTCGCGCGCCCTGAGTTTTTCATAGTGCGCCAGTTCGTCGGCCGACAGATAGCCGCCGACGACCCGGTCGTGGCTGGTGACGATGATGACCTTCTTTCGAATGGCCTCGTCCTGATAGTGGGCGAAATTGCGAGAGAACTCGGTCGCCCGTACAGTCGTTTCACCGGCCATCTTCGATCCTCGTGTGGCGCGTAAATTACACATTTTGCGCGTTTTGTCCATTGCTGGCTCAAGCAACGCGGACCCTGGATTGGGCTTCCCCTTCCGCTTCCCCTCCCGTACTGCATCCTCAAAACAAACGCTCCAAAAGGGAACCACCGCATGGCCCTCGACGCCGAGACCCGGGACCAGTTCATCGACACGTTGCGCCGGTTCGTGACCGAGCGGCTGCGGCCGCTGGAGGCGCAGGTGGCCGAGGCCGACCGCGTGCCCGACGGCGTGATCGAGGAGATGCGCGACCTGGGCCTCTACGGCCTCTCCATCCCCGAGGCCTACGGCGGCCTCGATCTCTCGATGGAGGACGAGTGCCTGGTGATCTTCGAGATGGGCCGCACCAGCCCGGCCTTCCGCTCGGAGTTCGGCACCAATGTCGGCATCGGCAGCCAGGGGCTGGTGATGTTCGGCACCGACGAACAGAAGGCCAGGTGGCTGCCCGGCATCGCGACGGGCGAGACGGTGACCTCGTTCGCCCTGACCGAGCCCGAGGCCGGCTCCGACAGCGCCGCGGTGCAGACCCGCGCCATCCTCGACGGCGCCGACTATGTCCTGAACGGCTCCAAGCGCTTCATCACCAACGCCGGCAAGGCCGGGCTGTTCACGGTCATGGCCCGGTCCAATCCGGACGTGAAGGGCGGCGGCGGCGTCTCGGCCTTCCTCGTGCCCAGCGACCTGCCGGGCATCACCGTCGGCAAGCCGGAAAAGAAGATGGGCCAGCACGGCGCCCAGATCCACGACATCACCTTCGACAACGTCCGCGTGCCGGTCGAAAACCGCCTGGGCGGCGAGGGCGAGGGCTTCAAGGTGGCCATGCAGGTGCTCGATAAGGGCCGCCTGCACATCGCCGCCCTCTGCGTGGGCGTGGCCGAGCGGCTCATCGCCGACTGCGTGGCCTATGCCGGCGAGCGCAAGCAGTTCGGCCAGGCCCTCAGCGGCTTCCAGCTGATCCAGGGCATGATCGCCGACATGAAGACCGAGGCCATGGCCGCCCGCGCCCTGGTCCTCGAAGGCGCCCGCAAGCGCGACGCCGGCCAGACCATCGTGCTGGAGGCGGCGGCGGCCAAGTATTTCGCCTCGGAGATGGTCGGCCGCGTCGCCGACAAGGCCGTGCAGATCTTCGGCGGCGCCGGCTATGTCGCCGACTATGGCATCGAACGCCTGTACCGAGACGTGCGCATCTTCCGCATCTACGAGGGCACCAGCCAGGTGCAGCAGATCGTCATCGCGCGCGAGACGATGAAGCGCGGGGGGTAGTTGCAGGGGACATGTTCCGGCGATAGCCGGTACGTGTCCCCGTCAGCGGGACCGGCTAAGGCAGGTCGCCGCCGTAAAGGCTGATCGCCCAGTCGGGGAGGTTGTCTGCGACCTCGGCGGCCTTGCCGGCGGAGAAGGTGATCAGGAGCCTTGGCGCCTGGCCAAATCCGCTGCTGTCGAAGACTTCGGCGCGCTCAGCGCTCAGCACCGCGCTCCGTATCAGCGGCTGGTTGCGGTCGTAGCGCGCCCGAACGCGATCTTCCGGCGCCGGATGGCCGCCTTGCCTCACTCGGCCCCGGACCCGGCGGACCGCCATGTCCGCGTCCTCGACATTGAGATGGTAGACGACGATCCGATAACCCCGCTTCCTGGCGGCCTGAAGAAGGTCAAGCTTGGAGGGGTGCGAGAAGGTCGTCTCCACCACGATATCCTCACCCGCTTCAATCAGTTCCTGTCGCCGCAGGTCCGCCAGACGTTGGCCCTCGGCGGACTCTTCGATGGTCTTGGCCACATGCCCGAAGGTCTTGAGGGCCAATTCGTCGGCATTGACGAATTCCGCATCCAGCCTTCCAGCAAGCCGGTGTCTGTAGAAGGTGGTCTTGCCCGCACCGTTGGGTCCAGCGAGGACGAACATCGTCGGTGGCGGCGCGGAAGCGGCCATCGCGAAACTCAGCTCGCCTTGCGAAGTCGCGGCTTGAGCGGGCGTTGGACGAGCCTGCCCTTTTCGTCGAGCCCGACGGCGCCGGGCAGGTCCGCCAGAGCCGCGTAGGCGGCGATCTCGTCATCCGCCGGGGTCTTGAACCGGTCATGCAGCTGGTCGAGCACCGCTTCCTGCTCCTTGAGCGAAAGGGTGCGCAGCGTCACTTTGCCCGCCAGTGTCTCCCGCACACGCTCCACCGGCATGCCGGGCGCGCTTTCGAGCGCTTTGCCCAGTCTGGCCCAGTGCTCGATCTGGCCACCGAGGGAGCGGTTGAAGGTCTCTGCTTCCCGACGGGCCTCCTCGACGAGGTCGGCTTTCAGTTTCACGGAAGCGAAATTTCCGGCGGCCATGACTGCAACTCCAGCTACAGGTGGCAAAATGACACCTAAGATCGTCGGTTTCAAGGCCAGGCAGGGCGTTCATGTAGCTGAAAAGTGCGTGTCCCCGTCTCCCCGTCTCTCCCCGCTCCGGACGCGGCGGTTGTTCATGTACCTGAAAAGCAGGTGGCCCGTTCCTGTTGTCAGCATGCTGACAGCACGCTGACAACAGGGGTGTCGCACTCTCGGGCCGTTGAGCCAAGGAGAGCCACGATGATTACCCTGTACGCCGGCGGCGAGAATTTCGGACTGCCCGAAGTCAGCCCTTATGTCACCAAGACCGAGGTTCAGCTGAAGATGGCGGGCCTGGACTATCAGAAGGTCCCCGCCGCCCCCGACACCTCGCCCAAGGGCCAGCTGCCCTGGATCGATGACGACGGCGAGGCGGTGGCCGACTCCACCTTCATCCGCGCTCATCTGGAGCGGAAGTACGACTTCGATCTCGACGCCCACCTCACCCCCGTCCAACGCGCTCAGGCCTGGGCCATCGAGCGGATGCTGGAAAACCAGTTCGCCTGGACCTGGGTGCGTGACCGCTGGCTGGTCCCGGAGAACTTCGCCAAGGGTCCGGCCCACTTCTTCGACACCGTGCCCGAGGCTTTCCGCGAGAAGGTGCGCGCCGAGGTGCAGGCCAGGGTGGCCGGCAACATTCTTTCGGTCGGCGTCGGCCGGCACAGCGACGAGGAGGTGCTGTGGCTGGGAACCCGCACCCTCGACGCGCTGGACAGGCTGCTGGGCGACAAGACCTGGCTGTTCGGCGACGAGCCCAGCGGCGTTGACGCCACGGCCCTGGCGATGCTGATCGGGGTGATGACGCCCTATTTCGATACGGCGCTGCGCCGGGCGGCGATGACCTATCCAACCCTGGTCGCCTATGCGGCCCGGGGAATGGCCCGCTTCTATCCGGACTTCGCCTGGGGCGAGCCCCGGTCGGCGGCTGCGGCGGCGTAGAGGCGTAAACGGGGCAGGGGACACGTACCGGCTATCGCCGAAACATGTCCCCTACGCCAAAAACCCCGCCTCGGCGAAATCCAGCATCCGCTCCAGCAGCGCATCGACCTCGCCCTCGCGGGTCTGGCCGCCGGAGAGGACGTGCAGGCGGTCCAGCTCCATGAAGCGGTTCTGGTGGATCATCCCCAGCACGAAGTGCAGCCGCCAGTAGACCTCTTCCGGCGCCAGTTCGGGCCTGGCGGCCAGCAGGGCGTCGGCGAAGCGCTTGAGGTGGCTGACGTCGCTGCCCAGCACGTCGCGGATCTCTGCCGTGCCCTCGCTGCGCGCGCGGATCAGGAACTGCAGCGAGATGCGCCGGTCGCCAGTCGGGTCGAGCCACTTCAGCGGCGGGGCGAACAGGGCGGTGAGGATCTCGCGCACCGGCGGCTTGCCGCCGTGGCGATCGGTGGCCTCGTGCAGCATGCGCGCGCGGTCGCGGTTCAGCTCCTGGGTCCGGCGGCGGAATATCTCGAACAGCAGGGCGTCCTTGGAGCCGAAGTGGTAGTTCACGCTGGCCAGATTGACCCCCGCCTCGGCGGTGATGTCGCGCACCGAGACGTTCTGGAAGCCATGCAGGGCGAACAGCCGCTCGGCGGCGTTGAACACCAGCTGTTTGGTGGCGGCCTCGGCCTCGGGAGTTTGCGACTCCGCGCCGGGATCGTCGGTGTGACTCAAGACGCAGCCCTTCCATTCCGTAGGGGGAGCTTTACGGGCGTTCGGCCTCCGCGCAAGGGGCGTTGAACAGTTGTTTGGAACGGTGGGCGCGTCAGGCCCGCGCGGTCACGATCCACACCGAGGCGGGCAGGAACACCCCGCTGGGGCCGGCGTGGGGTTCGAGCGCCTGGCGCAGGGCATCGACGACCTTGTCGCGCTGGCCGGGATTCTCGCGCAGCAGCATGCCCAGCGGGCCGACCCGCAGCGACAGGGCCACCGTGTCCTCCAGGCTGTTGCCGCCGATCAGGCTGTCGTGGGCGTCGATCTCGATCCCGGAGAAGCCTCCGGCGGCCAGGATGCCGCGCACCCGGTCGGCGTCGGCGAAGGCGAACGGCCCGGGCGCCAGTGGGTCCGGCGGGGGCGGCGGCGCGGCGATGTGCGGCAGCGCCGCGCGCATCGGCAGCAGCATCCACTCGTTGAGCATCAGCGGCCGCCAGCAGACGAAGGCCAGCCGCCCGCCCGGCCGCACCGCGCGGTGGATGTTGGCGAAGGCGGCCGGCGGATCGGCGAAGAACATCACCCCGAAACGGGAGAAGACCGCGTCGGCCCCGCCCGGCGCGAACGGATGGGTCTGGGCGTCGGCCTCGAGGAACCGCACATTGGTCAGTCCGGCCTCGGCGGCCCGGCGGCGCGCGACGGCCAGCATCGGGGCGGAGATGTCCGCCCCCAGCACGGTTCCGTCCGGCCCGACCTCGCCAGCCAGTTCCAGGCTGGTCTGGCCGCAGCCGCAGCCGATGTCGATCAGCCGCTCGTCGGCGGCCGGGTCGAGGGCGGCCATGGCCGTTCGTCCCAGCGGATCGAGCTGGCGGTCGAGCCGGTCCTGCTGCGCGACCCAGGTCTCGCCCGCGGCCGCGTTCCAATAGGCGACCTGGTCGGCGTTGGCGTCGGGCGCGCCGTCAGGCACGGACCAGCTCCCGCATGGCCTTGTCCAGGCCGTCGATGGTCAGCGGATACATCCGGTCATTGACCAGCTGTTTCATTACCCCGATCGACTGGGTGTAGTCCCAGTGACGCTCGGCGGTGGGATTGAGCCAGACCACGCTGTTGTAGATCTGGGTCACGCGATCGACCCAGATGGCCCCGGGCTCCTCGTTCCAGTGCTCGACGCTGCCACCCGGATAGGTGATCTCGTAGGGGCTCATGGTCGCGTCGCCGACGAAGATCACCTTGTAGTCGCTGGGGAACTTGTGCAGCACGTCCCAGGTGTTCTGCTTTTCCGTCTGGCGACGGCGGTTGTCCTTCCACACGCTCTCGTACAGGCAGTTGTGGAAGTAGAAGAACTCCAGGTTCTTGAACTCGGTCCGCGCCGCGCTGAACAGCTCCTCGCAGAGCTTGATGTGGCTGTCCATCGAGCCGCCGATGTCGAAGAAGATCAGCACCTTGATCTTGTTGCGCCGCTCGGGGCGCATGGTGATGTCGAGATAGCCCTTGCGCGAGGTGTTCTTGATCGTGCCGTCGAGATCGAGCTCGTCGGGAGAGCCCTCGCGGGCGAACTTGCGCAGCCGGCGCAGGGCGACCTTGATGTTGCGGGTGCCCAGTTCGACGCTGTCATCGAGGTTCTTGTACTCGCGCTTGTCCCAGACCTTCACGGCCTTGCCGTGGCGGCCCTTGTCCTGGCCGATGCGCACGCCTTCGGGATTGTAGCCGTTGGCGCCGAACGGGCTGGTGCCGCCCGTGCCGATCATCTTGTTGCCGCCCTCGTGGCGTTTCTTCTGCTCGCGCAGCCGCTCCTGGAGCATCTCCATCAGCTTGTCGAAGCCGCCCATGGCCTCGATCTGGGCCTTCTCCTCGTCGGTCAGGAACTTCTCGGTCAGGGCCTTGAGCCACTCGGCCGGGATGTCGGGATTGGCCGCGTCGCCGACCATTTCCAGGCCCTTGAACACATGGCCGAACACCTGGTCGAACTTGTCGAGGTTCTTCTCGTCCTTCACCAGGGCCGAGCGCGACAGGTAGTAGAAATCCTCGACCCGGCGGTCGATGACGTCCTTGTCCATCGCCTCCATGAGCATCAGGTATTCCTTCAGCGTCACGGGGACCTTGGCCTCCCGCAGCTCGGTGAAGAAGCGCATGAACATGGCGGACTCTCGGTCGAACGGTTGTTTGACAGAGGATGGGGGGGCGGGAGCGGCTTGTCCAGTTTCGCGGCGATGGATTGCGTGGTTCGACACGCGGGCTACGCCCGCTGCTCACCATGACGTGGAGCAAATGCACGTCATCCTGAGCAGGCCCGCAGGGCCGTGTCGAAGGACGCACGAACCACGCACCACGCACCCTATCCCCGCCGCAGGATGAACTCCCGGTCGAGCACCCGGCCGACGGCGAACTCGTACTCCCCGACCTTCTCGAAGCCCATCCGGCCGTAGAGCCGCTGCGCGCCGAGGTTCTCGGACCAGACGCCGATCCACAGACGGCGCGGGCCGTTCCGCTCCAGCCAGGCGAGGGTCTCGGCCAGCAGCCGTGAGCCGGTCCCGTCGCCCTGCAGGCGCCTGAGCACATAGAGGCGCTTCAGCTCGCCGCAATCCGGCGTGACCTCGTCGTGAGGCAGGTCACAGGGGCCGGCCAGGGCGTGACCGACCACCTCGCCATCGACCTCGACAAGCCAGGCTGCCTTGGCCGGATCGGCCAAGTCGCGTCGGGTCTTGTCCAGGCCGTAGGCGGCGTCCAGGAAGGCCGCCAGGTCCTCCGGCGGATACAGGTGGCCGAAGGTCTCGACGAAGGTCTCGGCGCCGATACGGCTGAGGGCTCGCGCGTCGTCGGGACTGGCGCGGCGGATCAAGGGTGTGGACATAGGGTCTGGCGCGTTAGTCTTTCGGATGATGACCCTCGCCCTCTACACGCACACGGCCATGTTCGACCACCACCCCGGCGCCGGCCATGCCGAGCGGCCGGAGCGGCTGGGGGCGGTGATCGATGCATTGCGGGACGACGCGACTCTCGACCTGGAACCGCGCGAAGCCCCGCTGGCCGAGCATGGGGACCTGCTGCGGGTCCATCCGGAGGCCTATCTGGCCGCGATCTACGCCGCCGGCCACAGGCCCGGCCGGGTCCAGCTCGATCCGGATACGGCGCTGGGCCCGGGCAGCCTGCAGGCGGCGCTGCGGGCGGCCGGGGCGGCGGTCGCGGCGGTCAACGCGGTCGCCGGCGGCGGCATTGACCGCGCCTTCTGCGCCGTGCGGCCGCCGGGTCATCATGCCGAGCCCGGCCGGGCGATGGGCTTTTGCGTCTTCTCGAACATCGCCGTGGCCGCCCGCGTGGCCCAGGCGGCCGGGCTGGCGCGGGTGGCGGTGGTCGATTTCGACGTGCATCACGGCAACGGCACCCAGGCCGCTTTCGAGCATGATCCGACCCTGTTCCTGGCCTCGATTCACCAGCGACCGCTCTATCCGGGCACGGGCGACGCCAGCGAGACCGGCGTCGGCAACATCGCCAACGGCGTGGTCGGGCCGCATGCGCCGCGCGAGCGCTGGCGCAAGGTGTTCGAGGGGCTGATGAGCCAGGTCGACGCCTTCGCCCCCGACCTGATCCTGGTCTCGGCCGGGTTCGACGCCCACGCCCGCGACCCCCTGGCCAGCCAGTCACTGGAGGCCGAGGACTTCGCCTGGGCGACCCGCGCCATCGTCTCTGTCGCCAACGGCCGCGCGAAGGGCCGGGTTGTGTCCTCCCTCGAGGGTGGCTACGACTTGGAGGCGCTGGGGCGTTCGGCCCTGGCGCATGTGCAGGCGTTGCAGGAGGGTTGACGGGGCGCCGGGGGAACGGTCCGCGTCAGACGCGGCGTTCCTTCCACCAGCCCCGAGGGATCATGGTCGAGGTGCTCGCCACCGACGGTGCTTTGACGACCTCGGACGTCGCCCGGCCGGGCGCGGTGATTCTCGCCCGTCACGGCGAACCGGACCTGTCGCGGAAGATTCTGCTGAACGCCGAGGGTTATCGTCTCTGGTGGGGAACCTACGAGGGCAAGGGCCTGCGTCAGGGCCAGACGCCGCCGGAGGGGCTGAAGGCCATCGCCGGCAAGGCCGGGGCCGTGATCGCCTCGACCCGGCCGCGGTCGATGGAAACGGCCATGGCGGTGTGCTGCGGTCGGGCCTTCGCCCAGGATCCGATGTTCATCGAGGCGCCGCTGCCGCCGCCGCCGTTTCCCGGCTGGGTGCGGATGTCGCCGCGACTGTGGGGCTTTATCGCGCGGTTCTGGTGGTGGTTCTTCGATCACCACGCCGGCCAGGAGAGCCGGGCCCAGGCCGAGACTCGCGCCGCCCAGGCCGCCCGGCTGGTGGCCGACCTGGCCCGCGACGGCCAGGACGTGCTGGTCGTGGCGCACGGCTTTTTCAACACCATGGTCGGCGAGGCGCTCAAGCGTGACGGCTGGCGCTGCACCGAGGACCAGGGCTTCCGCTACTGGCGCGCCCGCCGCTTCGAGCGGTTTTAACCCTGCCGCGGAATCGCTCGATTGCTCCGGTGGTCGCGCGCCTTTAGGCTGACCGCACTCTCCTGGAACACGAAATGACGAACGCCCCCGCCATCGATCCCGCCACCGCCGCCATGAGCTTCGAGGAAGCGCTCGCCGAGCTGGAAAAGATCGTCCAGCGGCTGGAATCGGGATCGGCCCCGCTGGAGGAGTCGATCTCGATTTACGAGCGCGGCGCGGCGCTGAAGGCCCATTGCGAGGCGCGGCTGGAGCAGGCGCGGCTGCGGGTCGAGAAGGTCGTGCTCAGCCAGGGCCATGCGAGCGGCGTCGAGCCGGCTGATTTCACGTGAGCCTGGCCCGCCGCATCGCCGAGACGGCCGATGTCGTGACGGTGGCCCTGGACGCGCTGCTGCCGCGCGCCGACGGGCCCGAGACGCGGCTGACTGAGGCCATGCGCTATGCGGCGCTGGGGCCCGGCAAGCGGCTGCGGCCGTTCTTCGCCCTCGAGACCGGCAAGATGTTCGACCTGCCCGAGCGGCCGGTGCTGCGGGCGGCCTGCGCCCTGGAATGCATCCACGCCTACAGCCTGGTGCACGACGACCTGCCGGCGATGGACGACGATGACGTGCGCCGCGGCCGGCCGACGGTGCACAAACAGTATGACGAGGCGACGGCCATTCTCGCCGGCGACGCCCTGCAGACGGCGGCGTTCGAGATCATGGCCCACCCGGACACCCATCCGGACGGCAATGTGCGGGCCGAGCTGGTGCGCAGGCTGGCCCACGCCTCGGGCGCCCAGGGCATGGCCGGCGGCCAGATGATCGACCTGCTGGGCGTGCGCGAGGATCTGGGCGGGGTGGCGCGCATGCAGCGGCTCAAGACCGGGGCCCTGATCGCCTTCGCCTTCGAGATCCCGCTGATCATCGCCCACGCCCAGGACGCCGAGCGGCACGCCTTGATGGCCTTTGCACAGGATCTGGGCCTGGCCTACCAGATCGTCGATGATCTGCTGGACGCCGAAGGTGATCCCGACCATCTGGGCAAGGCCGCCGGCGGCAAGGATGCGGCCCGCGGCAAGGCCAACTATGTGACTCTGCTGGGGATCGACGCGGCGAAGGAACGGGTGGCCCATCTGGCCGGCCAGACCCGCGCCCACCTCGATATGTTCGGCGAACGGGCCGCGACCTTGCGGGCGTCCGTCGATTTCGTGCTGGACCGGAACTCATAACCGCGCTTTCGTCGCGGACATTCGTAATCGACGGAATTTTCATGCCCCCCGTTACGCCGTTGCTCGACAAGGTTTCCTCGCCCGCCGACATTCGCGGCTTCTCCATCACCGATCTGAAGCAGCTGGCGGACGAGGTTCGCGCCGAGATGATCGACGCGGTGTCGGTGACCGGCGGACACCTGGGCGCGGGCCTGGGCGTCGTCGAGCTGACCGTCGCCCTGCACCATGTGTTCGAGACGCCCCGGGACATCGTCATCTGGGACGTCGGCCACCAGGCCTATCCGCACAAGATCCTCACCGGCCGCCGCGACCGCATCCGCACCCTGCGCACGGGGGGCGGACTGTCGGGCTTCACCAAGCGGGCGGAGAGCGAGTACGACCCGTTCGGCGCGGCCCATGCCGCCACCTCGATCTCGGCCGCGCTCGGCTTCTGCGCCGCCCGCGACGCCAAGGGCGAGCACAACAAGGTCGTGGCCGTGATCGGCGACGGCTCGATGAGCGCGGGCATGGCCTACGAGGCCATGAACAACGCGGCCGAGACGACCAAACAGCTCATCGTCATCCTGAACGACAACGACATGTCGATCGCCCCGCCCGTCGGCGGGATGAGCGCCTACCTGGCCCGGATGGTCTCCAGCGGCGGCTACCAGTCGCTGCGCAAGCTGGGCAAGCACGTCGCCGGCGCCTTCCCCAAGCCGCTGCAGAAGGCCATCGGCAAGGCCGAGGAATACGCGCGCGGCATGGTCACCGGCGGCACCTTCTTCGAGGAGCTGGGCTTCCACTATGTCGGCCCGATCGACGGCCATGACATGGACGCCCTGGCGCCGGTGCTGAAGAACGCCCGCGACTTCGAGGGCAAGCCGGTGCTGGTCCACGTCGTGACCCAGAAGGGCAAGGGCTACGCCCCGGCCGAGAACGCGGCCGACAAGTACCACGGAGTGGTCAAGTTCAACGTCGTCACCGGCGAGCAGGCCAAGGCCGCCGCCGGCCCGCCCAGCTACACCAAGGTGTTCGCCCAGGCCCTGGTCAAGGAGGCGGAGAAGGACGACCGCATCGTCGCCGTGACGGCCGCCATGCCGTCGGGCACGGGCCTGGACATCTTCGGCAACGCCTTCCCCGACCGCATGTTCGACGTCGGCATCGCCGAGCAGCACGCGGTGACCTTCGCCGCCGGCATGGCCGCCGACGGCATGAAGCCGTTCTGCGCCATCTATTCGACCTTCCTGCAACGCGGCTACGACCAGGTGGTCCACGACGTGGCCATCCAGCGGCTGCCGGTGCGGTTCGCCATGGACCGCGCGGGCCTGGTCGGCGCCGACGGCCCGACCCATGCCGGCAGCTTCGATGTCGGCTTCATGGGCGCCCTGCCGGGCATGGTGCTGATGGCCGCCGCCGACGAGGTCGAGCTGGCCCGCATGGTCGCCACCGCCGCGGCGATCGACGATCGCCCCAGCGCCTTCCGCTATCCGCGCGGCGAGGGGCTGGGCCTGGACATGCCGGCGGCCAACGAGCCGCTGGAGATCGGACGGGGCCGCGTCGTCCGCGAGGGTTCGGCCGTGGCCATAGTCTCGTTCGGCACGCGTCTGGCCGAGAGCCTCAAGGCGGCCGACCTGCTGGCCGCGCGCGGTCTGACCGCCACGGTCGTCGACGCGCGCTTCGCCAAGCCCCTCGACATCGACCTGATTCTGCGCCTGGCCCGCGAGCACGAGGCCCTGATCACGGTGGAAGAGGGCGCGATGGGCGGCTTCGGCGCCTTCGTGCTGCAGGCCCTGGCCGAGCACGGCGCGCTCGATCGTGGCCTGAAGGTGCGCACCCTGACGCTGCCCGATGTGTTCCAGGACCAGGACAAGCCCGATCTGATGTACGCCCAGGCCGGCCTCGACGCGGCCGGCATCGCCGGCGGCGCCCTGAGCGCCCTTGGCCTGGACAATGTGGCCACGGCCGGTCGCCGGGCCTGAGGGGGAATAGCGTGAAGACGTCTGTGGTGATGCGAGCGGTGGCGGTTGTGGCCATCGGCCTGGCGATGAGCGGCTGCGTGATGAACCGCAACCGGGTCTATGAGCCGATCCGCGAGGGGCTCGACGCCATGAAGGGCCGGGACGTGGCGGTGGTCTACCGCACCCTCGGCCTGCCGGACCGCAAGGAGACGGTCGGCAAGAAGATGATGTTTGTCTGGAACAAGACCCGCTGCGACGTGCTGGTCCAGACCGACCTTCAGGGCATGGTCGAGGAATCGACCCTGGTCGGCGGGCCGCGCGCCTGCAAATGGGTGCGCGCCGCCATGGTCGACTTCAAGGCCCGCGAAGCGGCGAAGGACTAGGCCGGCCGACGATGGGATCGATGGTGATCGCCGCGATGTTCGCCGTGGCGCTGGCGGGCTCCGAGACCCAGGCGGCCATTGAGGCGAGCATGGCGACCCTCCAGGGCGAACCGATATCAACCCTCGTGGGCAGCATCGGCCAGCCGAATGCGGAGCGGATCATCGACGGGCGCCGGGCCTATGACTGGGTTGGCGGCGGCTGTCAGCTCCGTGTGGCGGTCGATACGCGGGACAGGATCGAAGCCTGGGAAGTTCACGGCGGCAGACGCTGTCGCGGCTTGGGCGTGAGCCTTCGCCTGTTGGTCGAGGGTCGCAAGGCCTGACATAGCAAACGGCTTGCCCTCAGCCCAGCGGCGGGCGAGCCTGACCCTTCGGATTTTGCATCCAGGAGGGGCGTCCCATGAGCATGAACGATTCCAGGCTGTCGCGATTCAGCGGCGGCGCCGGCAATATCGGCCGCACCATCCTGATGATCGGGGCTTTGGTGATTCTGCTGGCCGGGGCCGGCTGCACGGTGACCGCCTGCAGCACCACCGTCGAGAGCGGCGAGGCCGGCATCAAGACCACCCGTTTCGGCGAGAACCCCGGCGTCCAGCTGACCGAGTTGCGCCCCGGCTGGCACTGGAAGGGGCTGGGCGAGAACATCATCGTCTATCCGACCCGCCAGCGGACCTACAGCTACA
>JAUSMJ010000078.1 GCA_030645575.1 Caulobacter sp.
CGGCCGTGGTCGGGGCCGGCTTCAACCGCATGGGCTACGCCCGGCGCATCGCCCTGATCGGCGCCGCCGCCGCCCTGGTGCGGATCATCGGCTTTGCGGTCCAGGCGGCGTGCGAGGACAATGTGGCCTTCAACGTCCTGCAGTACTCGATTCCCATCGGGGCGATGATCTGGGGCCTCGACCAGGTGTTCAGGCCGGTCGAGAGCCGCCACGGATGGCAGGCCTGGATCCCCTTCATGCGCATGCCGCGCCCTCCCATTGGAGCCGCCGCATGAGGCTGATGCCCGGCCGCCTCGAACGCTATGTCCTGAACCGCACCCTGGTGTCGGTTGCCGGCGCCCTGGCGGTCATCGCCGCTGTCATCCTGCTGATCGACTTCGTGGATGTATCGCGCAACGTCGGCGGACGGGCCGACGCCGGCTTTGTCGTCCTGCTCTGGCTGACCCTGCTGAAGGCGCCGTCGACCATCCTGACCCTGCTGCCGTTCGCCTTCCTGTTCGGCACCCTGGCGGCCTTCGTCGGGCTCAACCGGCGCAGCGAGCTGATCGCAATGCGCGCCGCCGGCGTGTCGGCCTGGCGGTTCATCCTGCCGGCGGCGGCGGCGGCCTTCGTGGTCGGCGCGGTGACCGTCTCGGCGCTGAACCCCCTGGCGGCCATGCTCGGAGCGGCGTTCGAACAGTCCCGCACCGCGATTACCTCGGAGTTCCAGACTTCCACGGCCAAGAACACCTGGCTGCGGCAGGGCGATGCGACGTCGCAGGTGGTCATCCGCGCCCGCTCGCACGACGAGGTCAACGGAACGGTGCGCCTCAAAGACGTCTCGATGTTCATCTACCGGGTCACGCCCAACGGCGGGCTGGAGTTTTCGCGCCGTCTCGAGGCTGAGGAGGCGCGTCTGATGCCCGGCTACTGGCGCCTGAGCGGCGTGCGCGAGGCGGCCCCGGGCGCGGGATCGGTGCGGTCCGAGACCCTGTCGATTCCCTCGACCCTCGACGAACAGGCGGCGATCGAGCGTTTCACGACTCCCGACGCGATCGCCTTCTGGCGGCTTCCGGCGACGATCCGCGCCTCAGAGGCGGCCGGCTTCTCCGCCCTGCCCTACCGGCTGCGCCTGCACCAGCTGCTGGCGACGCCCCTGCTCTATGCAGCGCTGTCGGTTCTGGCGGCGGCTTTCTCCCTGCGCCTGATGCGGCTGGGCGGCCTGGCGGCGCTGGCCGCATCCGGCGTGGCGCTCGGGTTCATCTTCTTCTTCTTCAACCAGTTCTGCGGCGCGCTCGGCAAGGCGGACATCCTGCCGGCCTTCGCCGCCGCCTGGGCGCCGCCGATGCTGGCGCTGTTATCGGGCCTGACCCTGCTTTGCTATACGGAGGACGGGGGAATCGTTCGGGGCCGCCCGGCCAGGAGAAAGAACGCCACATGAGCCAGGCTCGACGTTACGCCGGCGGCGCCGGCCTGCTCGCGAGCGGCGCGATGATGGCGCTGGCCTGGACCGCGCCCGCCCGCGCCCAGGACGCCGCGTCGCCCGCCGCGCCCGTGACCGCGCCGGTCGCCGCCGCCGAGGACGACGGCCTGGGCGATCGCGGCTTCTATCTGGAATCGGACCTGCTGATCCAGGACGACGCCAGCCAGATGGTCACGGCCAGGGGCGAGGTCGAGATCCGCTATCGCGGCCGCACCCTGCGCGCCGGCGAGCTGACCTATGACATCAAGAGCGGGGTGATCACGGCCCGCGACAAGGTCGTGGTCGTCGATCCATCGGGCGCGGTGACCTTCGCCGACGTGATGATCCTCGACGAGGAGCTGCGCGCCGGCGTCGCCCAGGGTTTCTCCGCCCGGCTGGCCAACAACGTCAAGATCGCCGCGGCCACGGCCGTCCGCCGCAGCGAGGCGGTCAACGAGCTCGACAAGGCGATCTATACGCCCTGCGAGATCTGCGCGGCCGACCCGACCCGCCCGCCGACCTGGTCGATCCGCGCCGACAAGGTGATCCAGGACCGCGACAAGCAGATCATCTACTACCGCAACGCGGTGATCGAACTGTTCGGCGTGCCGGTGTTCTACACCCCGGTATTCTGGCACCCGGACCCGAACGCCGAGCGCAAGTCCGGCCTGCTGCCGCCCAAGATCGTCGCCTCCGAACGCCGCGGCCTGTCGTACGAGCAACCCTACGCCTGGATCATCTCGCCGTCGGAAGACCTGGTGATCAGCCCGCAGCTGAACACCAGCGTCAATCCGTTCGTGAACTTCCAGTGGCGGCGACGCTTCCAGTCGGGCCAGATCAACGCCCGCTTCGGCTACACCTACGAGCACGACCTCGACAGCGACGGCGACCGCATCGGCGACCTGACCTCGCGCAGCTATATCCTGGCCGACGGGGCGTTCGACCTGGCCGATCACTGGAAGTGGGGTTTCGCGGCCGAGCGGACGTCTGAAGACCTGCTGTTCGACAAGTACGACATCAGCGACGTCTACGCCCAGCGCGGCCTGGTCCCGACCGACGACAAGCGCCTGACCTCGCAGGTCTATGCCGTGCGGCAGGACGAGCGGTCCTATTTCAGCGTCGCCGCGGTCAGCATCCAGGGGCTGCGGCCAGGCGACAACGACCGCACCTTCCCGACCATCGCGCCGCTGGTCGAAGGCTACTGGGAACCGGAAGGGCCGGTGTTCGGCGGCCGGCTGCGCGTGCGCGGACGCGCCGTCGGCCTGACCCGCGAGCAGTCGCAGTTCGTGGCGGCCCAGCCCGGGGCCGACAGTCGCCGCGCGTCGATCGGCGTCGACTGGCGGACGACCCACACCTTCGGCGGCGGCCTGCGGGTGTCGCCGTTCGCCGAGGCCCGCGCCGACCTGTTCAATGTCAGCGACCTGCCGCCGCCCAACCTGGGGCAGGAGGACACGCTCACCCGCGCGGTCGGCGTGGCCGGGGTCGATGTCAGCTATCCGCTGTACCGCCGCGACGGCGACCGGACGATCATCCTCGAGCCGCTGCTGCAGGTGGCCCTGTCGCCCGACAGCGACCCCGAGCCGCTGGTCGCCAACGAGGACAGCTCGGTCCTCGAGTTCGACGAGACCAACCTGCTGCGGGCCAACAAGTTTCCGGGCTTCGACCTCTACGAGGGAGGTCAGCGGATCAACGTCGGCGCCCGGGCGAGCCTGCTGTACGACGATGGCCGCAATCTCAGCGTCATGGTCGGGCGCAGCTTCCGCGCCGAGCCGGACCCGCAGTTCCCGGCCCGCAGCGGCCTGCAGCCCAAGGCGTCCGACTGGATCGTGGCGGCCGAGGGCGCGCCGGTCGATGGCCTCGACTTCTTCACGCGCGCCCGGTTCGACGCCAACAACGGCAACGTTCGGCGCATGGAGGTCGGGGTCAATGTCGATTTCGACCGGGCCCAGGGCTTCGTGCGCTATCTGCGCGACAACCAGGACATCACCGGGGTGCAGCGCGAGGATGTCGATTTCGCCGGCCGCGTGATGATCGCCGGCAACTGGGGCGTGACCTTCGCCGGGGTGCGCGATGTCGAGAGCGACGTGTGGCGGCGGCAGGAGTTCGGCGGCGTCTACCGCGACGACTGCCTCGACCTGGCCGTCGTCTGGGTGCACGAGGAAACCTACAATCGTTCGCTGGGCCCGTCGGACTCGGTGATCCTGCGCCTAACGCTCGCCACATTGGGCGATAAAGGCTACAGGCAATGACGATCGGCCGGACCCTGGCGTCTCCGCCGAGCCTAACTCTCAAGGGAATGACCAGATTGATGACGTCGGCGCGTAGATTGACGGGCTTGGCCATGGCGGCTGCGTCCGTCGTGAGCCTTGGTCTCGCTCCCGTGGCGTCCGCTCAGGATG
The DNA here is from genome assembly GCA_030645575.1 of Caulobacter sp. Lineage (GTDB taxonomy): Bacteria > Pseudomonadota > Alphaproteobacteria > Caulobacterales > Caulobacteraceae > Caulobacter. Next base: position 3,841 of record JAUSMJ010000078.1, read on the forward strand.
CGCCGCCGCCCCCGGCCCCGGCCCCCGCGCCGGTTCTGTCGACCCCGGAAGCGCCGCTGCCGACGGTGTCGGAGAGCGTGGCGGCGATCGTTAACGACGATATCGTTTCCACCTACGACCTCGTGCAGCGCATGCGGCTGCTGGTGCTCACCGCCGGGATCCAGCCCACCCAGGAGAACCTGCCGCAGCTCCAGCGCGAGGCGCTGCGCGGCCTGATCGAGGAGCGGCTGCAGATCCAGGAGCTCCGCCGCGTCGAACGCGAGAACAAGATCAACATTGTCGCCGACGACGCCGAGGTCGATGGGGCGATCGCCGACATGGCCCGAGGGGCCAACAACATGACCGCCGACCAGCTGCTGGCCCAGCTGCGCGCCGCCGGCATCGGTCAGGAGACGCTGCGCGCCCAGCTTCGCGCCGAGATCAGCTGGCAGGGCTACATCAGCGGCCGCTTCCGCTCGCGCCTGCGCATCGGCCGCGACCAGATCAAGGCCACCCTCGACCGCCTGGCCGCCCAGGCGACCAAGCCGCAATACCAGATCAGCGAAGTCTATATCGAGGCCGCCCGCGTCGGCGGCATGCAGATCGCCTATCAGGGCGCGCAGTCGCTGATCGAGCAGATGACCCAGGGCGCGCCCTTCGCGGCCGTGGCGCGGCAGTTCTCCGCCTCGCCGACCGCGGCCAACGGCGGCGACGCCGGCTGGATCAGCGCTGGCGAAATGCCGGCCGAGGTCGAGAGCGTGCTCGACCAGATGCCGGCGGGAAATCTGTCTCCGCCGATCGCCACCCAGGACGGCGTCTACATCATCTACCTGCGGGACAAGCGCGCCGGGTCGAACGTGACCCTGGTGTCGCTCAAGCAGGTCGCCGTGCCGCTGGCCGAGGACGCCACGGCCGAACAGATCCAGGCCGCCGCTGTCGAACTGGAGGCCCTGCGGCCGACGGTCACCGGTTGCGCCGATCTCGAAGCCAAGGCCGCACTCGACCCGGGCGTACTGGCCGGCGATCTGGGCGAGGCCGAGATCACCGGCTTGGCCGACGGCTTCCAGCAGGCGGTCGCCAACACCCCCGACGGTCAGCTGTCGCAACCCATCCGCACCCAGATGGGACTGCACCTGATCATGGTCTGCGGCCGCCGCTCCAGCGGCGCCCAGCTGCCGACGCCCGAACAGGTCGAGGGCCGGCTGATCAGCCTGCAGCTGTCGAACATCTCCAAGCGCATCCTGCGTGACCTGCGCACCAGCGCGACCATCGAGACGCGGTGACGACGGCGCCACTGGCTCTGAGTCTGGGCGATCCCGCCGGGATCGGTCCTGAAATCACGGTCAAGGCCTGGCGAGCCCTGCGCGAGCAGGGGCCGGCCTTCATGGTCGTTGGCGACGCCCAGGCCCTGGCCTCGGCCCCCGGAACCCCCGCCCCCATCCGCGCCGTGACCGGGCCCGAGGAGGCCCTGCGGGTGTTTCCCGCCGCCATTCCGGTGCTCGACCTCCCGCTGGCCGCCCCGGTGGTCGCGGGCCAGCCGAACCCGGCCAACGGCGGCGCGGTGATCCGCTGGATCGAGACCGGCGCCGGCCTGGCGCTGTCAGGCGCGGTCAGCGGCCTGGTCACCGCCCCGATCGCCAAGGCCCCGCTCTACGCCGCCGGCTTCCGCTTCCCCGGCCACACCGAATTCCTCGCCGACCTGACCGACGCCGGTCGCAGGGATGGTCCGCACGGCCCGGTGATGATGTTGATCGCGGCGGACCTGCGGGTGGCGCTGGTGACCATCCATTCGCCGCTGGCGGCCGTGCCCGGCTTGCTGACCATCGAGGGGGTGGTCAACGCCGGCCTGGTGACCGCCCAGGCGCTGAAGCGCGACTTCGGCATCGAGCACCCCCGGCTGGTGCTGGCGGGACTCAATCCGCACGCCGGCGAATCCGGAACCATCGGCCGCGAGGAGATCGACATCCTTGAACCCGCCGCCCGCGCGCTGGCCGATCTGGGGGTGTCCATCCGGGGGCCCCGGCCCGCCGACAGCCTGTTTCACGCCGAGGCCCGCGCGACCTATGACGCGGCCCTGTGCCTGTATCACGACCAGGCCCTGATCCCGGTGAAAATGCTCGACTTCTGGGGCGGGGTGAACGTCACCCTG
>JAUSMJ010000004.1 GCA_030645575.1 Caulobacter sp.
GATCGCCGGCAAGCAGCTCGGGTGGACGGCGTCGGACGACACCTTCCTCGTCGCCGCAGTCTGCGCCAGCCTGACCGCTGTCGTCTCGCTCGGCGCCATCATGCTGAATGTCGCAAGACCTTACGTCGTGGCCTTCGTTGCGACACTGGCCTTCTTCGGCATCGGGGAAATCCTGACGTGGATCCCTGCAGTCGAGCAGCAGATCGGCCTCTATCTCTGACGGCAGATCCCTGACGGAAAACGGCTCCGCCGCTACTCCGCCGCGACCGGCTTCTTCATCTTGTCGAACTGCGTCCACACGCCGTCCGAGCCGTGCCATTCGCCGCCCGTCGCGCCCTTGGAATATTCGGTGGCGCGCTGTTCGAAGAAATTGGCGTGCTCGACGCCGTTCAGCAAAGGCGCGAGCCACGGCAAGGGATGTTCGTCGACCATGTACATCGGCTTCAGGCCGAGCTGGCCCAGCCGCCAGTCGGCGATGTAGCGGATGTATTTCTTGATCGAATTGGGGGTCATCCCCTCGACCGGGCCATGCTCGAACGCCAGGTCGATGAACGCATCTTCCAGCCGCACGGTCTTCTGGCAGGCGTCGATGATGTCGTCCTGGACCGCGGGGGTGAGGCAGTCGCGTTCCTTGACGAAGGCGTGGAACAGGCGGGTGATGCCCTCGCAATGCAGGCTCTCGTCGCGCACGCTCCAGCTGACGATCTGGCCCATGCCCTTCATCTTGTTGAAGCGCGGGAAGTTCATCAGCATGGCGAAGCTGGCGAACAGCTGCAGCCCCTCGGTGAAGCCGCCGAACATGGCCAGGGTGCGGGCAATGTCGGCGTTATTCTCGACGCCGAACTCCTGCATGTAGTCGTGCTTGGCCCGCATGGCCTCGAATTCCATGAAGGCGCCGAACTCGCTCTCCGGCATGCCGATGGTCTCGAGCAGCAGGGCGTAGGCGGCGATGTGGATGGTCTCCATGTTGGCGAAGCTGGAGAGCATCATCTTCACTTCGGTCGGCCGGAACACGCGGCCGTAGCGGTCCATGTAGTTGTCCTGGACCTCGATGTCGCCTTGCGTGAAGAAGCGGAAGATCTGCGTCAGCAGGTTGCGCTCGCGGTCGTTCAGATTGGCCGCCCAGTCCTTGCAGTCCTCGCCCAGCGGCACCTCTTCCGGCATCCAGTGGACCTGCTGCTGGCGCTTCCACATGTCGTAGGCCCACGGATAGCGGAACGGCTTGTAGGCCGCCGAGGGGGTGAGCAGGCCGGGCAGGATCAACTTGGACGAGGCGGTCACGGTGACGAACTCCGGACGGGGGCGGACGAGAATCGAGGCAGGCGCGTTAGGATGGACGACCGTATCAAACTGCCACGACACATCTAGTGGCCATGCTGACGCAACCCACAAGATGTTGTGAGATTGTGGATAAGATCATGAACCAACCGTTGACCGTCTATGGCGCCCTGGGCTCGGGCAGCGTGCCCGTCGAGGCGGCGCTGACGCTGATCGGCCTGCCCTACGCGGTGGTCGAGGGGGCCACCTGGGAGCATGACCCGGCGGTGTTGGCCCGGGTCCGGGCGGTCAATCCGCTGGTCCAGATCCCGGCCCTGGCCCTGCCGTCGGGGGAGATGCTGACCGAGAGCGCGGCCATCCTCATCTGGCTGGCCGACGGCTATCCGGAGGCGAGGCTGGGTCCGGCCGTGGGCGACCCGCGCCGGGGCCAGTTCCTGCGCTGGATGACCTACATTCCGGCCTCGATCTATTCGCTGTTCTGGGTCCGCGACGTCCCCTCGCGCCTGGCTGGCCCCGATCCGGCCCAGGGCGAGCGGATCAAGCAGGCCACGGCCGAGCGTATCGCCGATTGCTGGCGCATGATGGACCGGCAGATCACCCCGGCCGGCGACTATCTGCTCGGCGACGACCTGTCGGTGCTCGACCTCTACGTCGCCGTGGTCAGCCGCTGGGGGCCGGGCCGCAACCGCTTCTACCGCGAGGCGCCGGGGATGGCGCCGGTGGTCCGCCGCGTCGATGCCGACCCGCGCCTGGCGGACTTCTGGGCGCGACGGTTTCCGTTCGCGGAGGGCTGGGAGCGATAGACGCGACAATCCCTCCCGGGCGAGGAAGGGATGCCGTGATCGCGGCCTAGCTATCTCCAGACGGCGGCGGTGACGGCGGCGGGGGCGGCGGCGAGGGCGGGGGCGCGTTCAACGCGGCGGCCAGTCCGCGCAGCAGATCGCCGCCGAACAGATCGGCGAAGCCCGGCGAGGACTGGCCATCCATGTCGCGGTCACGCAGCGTCCCGCCGCCGAAATTCCAGCGCAGCCCGACCCGGAACGAGTCCGAGGCGATGTCGATGTCGTTCAGTTCGCCATGCTCGACCCGGCCGAACAGCGAAACCGGCGCGCCGCCGAACTGGTGCTCGGCGCCGAAGCCGAAGACCCAGCCGTCGTCGCTGCCGCCGCCCGCGTCGAAGCTGACGAAATTGGCGAAGCCGTCGAGCCGGGTGTTGTCGGAGACGAAGAATCTCAGTTCCCCGCGCGCCGCCCAGGCGTCGGCATCGCCGGACGCGGCCCCGGCGGAGGCGTCCAGCCGCCAGTCGGGCGACAGGTTGAACCGTCCCTCGACGCCGCCGCCGGCAAGGTCGAAGTTGTCCCCGCTGACGCCGCCGACGAAGCCGCCCAGCCGCCCCGGTCCGACATCGAACATCAGCCGCGCCGTGGGCGATGTCACCGTTTCGCCGTCGAACTGCGTGCCCTCGGCCGCGAGCTCGAATCCAAGGCCCGGGCTGAGCGGCAGGACCAGAAGGCCCTGAAGATTGGTCAGGTCCGCGTCCGCGGAACCCGCCGCGCCCGCGTCGATACTGGCGCCGCCGCCCGAAGCGCCGATGTATCCGATCGGCGCCTCGGCGGCCTGAACGACCCCGCCCATCAGGGTGAATACCCCGGCGGTCGTGGCGAGAATGGCTTTCATGACTGCGTTTCCTCGTGCCGTTTCTATGGGTTCGAGGCAGCCCCCCTCGGACTCCGGCCGGGACCTGGAGCGCCTGGCCCCGACCCAATTCGGGGGGCGGTCCCTTCTAGGACTGCCGCTTGCGTTGCAATTGTAGGATTGCGACATTCCGCCGTGGGGCGACGTGATGCAGGCTCCCGCGAAGGAGCGCCATGGCGACCGCGACGGTGCGTTTTCATCTTCCGGCCCCGGCTCTGCGCGGCTCCATCTCGACCTACTACATCCTGCGAATTCACGGGCCCGACGTCGTCGAGGACATCATTCATCCGGAGTGGGCCAACCCCCGACTGGTCCTGACCGGCCAGTGGCAAGTGCGGTTCGCCGGCAAGGACGACTTCGAGACCCTGCCCGACGCCGCCCTGACCGGCATGCTCGAACGCGGCGCGGTCGTGCGGGGCTCGCCCGGCGTCCTGATCGGCATGGGCGTGTTGCCCGAGGGCTGGGTGCGGCTGACGGGCCAGGCCGCCGCCGCCTTCGCCGATCGCCTTCGCCCGCTGTCCGACGCCTTCGGCCCGGGTGTCGAGGATCTGCTGACGCGGCTGCGCGGGGCGGAGACGGATGCCCAGGCCCTGGCGATGCTGGACGCCTTCTTCATCGCCCTGATCGCCGACCGCCCGCCGGCGCCGCCGATCGTCACGCGCGCCCACACCGCCCTGGTGACGGCCCAGCCCCGCTCCGTCGAGGCCTGGGCCAGCGACCTGTCCGTGTCGGTGCGCCAGCTGGAGCGGCTCTGTCTGCGCTACTTCGGCATGTCGCCAAAGCGCCTGCTGCGCCGCCAGCGCTTCCTGCGCACCCTGGCGGCGATGAGGGACGCCGCGCCGGGGGCCTGGAGTGGTCTGATCGACAGCCACTATGTCGATCAGTCCCACTTTATTCGCGAGTTTCACAACTATCTGGGCATGACGCCGCGCGCCTATTTCGCCCGCGTTCAGCCGTTCATGCGCGAAGCTGGCGACCAGCGGATGGCGCTGCTCGGCGCGCCGGTCCAGGGTCTGCACGCGCCCGGCGACGGACCGGCAGGGCTCCCTTCCGGGGGATGATCAGGGGCGGAAACCGTGGGCGGATGACGGCTCGCTGCGTCCGCGCTACCCCGCCGGAAACACCCGGATCCGCCGGGCCGAGACGCGCACCGCGCCGCCGACCCTGGCGAAGGCCGGAACCTCGCCGGCGGCCAGCAGCAGGTCGATGGCCTCGCCGCGGATCACCAGTTCCAGCCGCGCGACGCCGCCGCGCCGGGCGATGGCGGCGACCGTCGCCGGGACGCCCTCGCCGTCGCCGTCGGCGATGATCGCGTCCTCATGGCGGAAGAACACCTCGACCGGACCCCGCGGCGCGCCGTCGGGCGCCGCCATGCGCCAGTCGTCGATCATCAGCATCGCCCCCGTCACCTGGCCCCGCAGGCGGACGGCGCCGCCGAGGAAGTCGTAGACGAAGGCGTCGGCCGGCCCGTCGTAGATCGCCTGCGGCTCGCCGACCTGGACCAGCCGGCCGTCCTTCAGGATGGCCACCCGGTCGGCCAGATCGAGGGCCTCCTCCTGGTCGTGGGTGACGAAGATGGTCGTCACCCCGGTCTCGTCATGCACCGTGCGCAGCCAGCGGCGCAGGTCGCGGCGGACCCGGGCGTCGAGCGCCCCGAACGGCTCGTCGAGCAGCAGCATGCGCGGTTCGATGGCCAGGGCGCGGGCCAGGGCCACCCGCTGCCGCTGGCCGCCGGACAGCTGCGAGGGATAGCGCTTCTCCAGCCCCTCCAGCTGGACCAGCCGCAGCAGGTCGGCGACCCGCCGCGCGATCTCGGCGCTGGGCGGTCGCGTGGCGCGCGGGCGCACGCTCAGGCCAAAGGCGACGTTCCGGGCCACGGTCATGTGCCGGAACAGGGCGTAGTGCTGGAACACCATGCCGACCCGCCGCTCGGCCGCCGACAGGGCCAGCAGGTCCTCGCCGGCGAAGGCGGCAGAGCCGGCGTCGGGAACCTCCAGGCCCGCGAGGATGCGCAGCAGGGTGGTCTTGCCCGAACCCGACGGGCCGAGCAGCGCCAGGAACTCGCCCTGGCGCACCTCGAGCGAAACGTCGTCAAGGGCCAGGAACCGGCCGAACGCCTTGGTCACGGAGGTGAGGGTCAGGGACATCGAATGTCTCTAGAGGAGCGTCTGCTGCTGGAACACGGCCGGGAGCTTTTGCGGCGCCTTGATCCTCAGCTGTTTGTTGACGTTGAAGCGCCCGAAGACGACCTCGATCGCCGAGGGGGAAACGCCGAACTCGCCGGCCAGAAACCGCACCATATGGTCCGTCGCCCGACCCAGCTGGGGCGCCGCCGTCACGCTGACCTTGAGCTGAAGCCCCTTGGGCTTGCCGATGGCGTCACGGCTGGCGCTGGGCTTGCCCAGGATGTTGACCACGAGCGTGTCCGCCTCCCACCAGAAGAAGGACGAGTGTTGTTCGGTCATGGACCCGGCCTTCGCCCGCGGCTTTTTCATGTCGGGTCGGCTCCGGGATTCGACGCGTTCTCCCCCATAGCCCGCCTCTATCCCGCCGCAAGAAACAATTGATTGTCCCGCCCCCGCCGCGCGGGACTACCCTGCCGGTCGTCGGCGGGCGGGGGTCCGCTCCCGTGGCGTGACTCCCGGCCCCACCCCATCCATCGGAGACTCAACGACCATGGCCCTCGCATCCAGCAAGACCCTCGACAACCTCAAGGCCGCCTTCGCCGGCGAGAGCCAGGCGAACCGCCGCTACCTCTATTTCGCGCAGAAGGCCGACGTCGAAGGCTACAACGACGTGGCCGCCGTGTTCCGCTCGACCGCCGAGGGCGAGACCGGCCACGCGCACGGTCATCTGGAATTCATGGAAGCCGTCGGCGACCCGGCCACCGGCCTGCCGATCGGCGCGACCGGCGACAACCTCAAGGCCGCCATCGCCGGCGAGACCCACGAGTACACCGACATGTACCCGGGCATGGCGCGGACGGCCCGCGAGGAAGGCTTCGACGAGATCGCCGACTGGTTCGAGACCCTGGCCAAGGCCGAGAAGTCCCACGCCGGCCGGTTCCAGCGCGCGCTGGATACGCTGGACTAGGGCTTCCCTGCGTCCTTCGACACGCCCCGGACGGTGTCCGGGGCTGCTCAGGATGACGGGCATTTTGCATACGTCATGGTGAGCAGCGCCCGGCGGGCGCGTGTCGAACCACGCACTCTGTCACCGCTGCTTCGCAGGCCGCCCCGCATGACCGACCAACCCCCCGCTCCCCCGCCGGCTCCCAAAACCGAAGGCAGCCTCGACGCGCCGATGCGGCATCCGATCGCCTGGCGGGACGACAGCTATTACGACCTGGCGGCCGTCGAAAAGGAGATGGAGCGGGTCTTCGACATCTGTCACGGCTGCCGGCGCTGCTTCAATCTGTGCGACAGCTTCCCCAAGCTGTTCGACATGATCGACGAGGGGCCGACCGGCGAGCTCGACGGCGTGCCGAAGGAGAAGTACGCCCAGGTCGCCGAGGCTTGCACCCTCTGCGACATGTGCTTCCTGACCAAATGCCCCTATGTGCCGCCGCACGAGTTCGACCTCGACTTCCCGCACCTGATCCTGCGCTACCGGGCGGCCAAGCGGAAAGCCTCGGGCGGCGAGTTCGTGCGCGAACAGCTGGGCGAGACCGACCGCAACGGCAAGCTGGCCAAGCCCGTGGCGGGCCTGGCCAACTGGGCCACGGCGCGCGAGAACACCCCCCTGCGCGGCCTGCTCGAGGCCATCGCCGGCATCGACCGCGAGGCCGAACTGCCGAAGTTCCATGGCAGGACCGCGAAGGACCGGCTCAAGACCATGCCCCCGGCCGACCCCGCTGGCCCGGCCTTCGGCCAGCGCAAGGCGGTGATCTACGCCACCTGTTTCAGCAACTACAACGACCCCGCGACGGCGGAGGCGGCCGCCGCGGTGCTGGCCCGCCAGGGGGTCGAGACGGCCTTCTGCTACCCCGAATGCTGCGGCATGCCCCAGCTGGAGGCCGGCGACCTGGCCGACGTCGCCGGCCGCGCCGAGCGGACGGCGGCGGCCTTCGCGCCGTACATCGCCCAGGGTTACGACGTGGTCGCCCTGACCGCCTCCTGCGGCCTGATGATGAAGTTCGAATGGCCGCTGCTGCTGCCCGACAGCGCGGCGGTCCAGGCGCTGGCCCGGGCGACGAAGGACGTGTCGCAATACGTCGTGAGCCTGAACAAGGCGTTCGGCCTGGCCCCGGGGCTGAGTCCCATCCCGGGCGGCGTCACCGTGCACCACGCCTGCCACGCCCGGGCCCAGAACATGGGCGCCCAGTCGGCCCAGATGCTGCGGCTGATCCCCGACACCCGCATCGAGCTGGTCGAGCGCTGCAGCGGCCACGGCGGCACCTTCGGGGTGATGAAGGCCACTCGACCGATGGCGGTCAAGGTCGGCAAGCCGGCCGCGAAGCAGGTGGCGGCGAAGAAGACCGAAGCGCTCTGCTCCGACTGCCCGCTGGCCTGCACCCACCTGGGCCAGATGGTCGCCGCCGAGACCGGCGGGACCCAGGTCCACACCGGCCACCCGATCGAGATCATGGCGCGGAGCTATGGAATATGACTGAACTCTCCCTCTTGGGAGAGGGGGGCCATGCGCAGCATGGTGGAGTGGGATGCGCCGCTGTGGGCCGTTCTCCCGCCGTCGTCTACCTCGTCCCGAATGGCCCTGCCAATGCCTCCGCGTCCCACTCCACCAGCCTTCGGCTGGTCCCCCTCTCCCAAGAGGGAGAGGTAAGAGGTTTCCATGCCCCTCTCTGAACACCGCATCACCCCCGCCGACCTGATTTCCGATGCGCAGTACGCGCTGGAGCGCTCGGCGCGCCGCGCCGCCCTGATGCCGGTCAAGCGGCTGCGGCGGGTGGCGCTGGGGCCGTACTGCACGGTGATCTTCGAGAGCTACGAGAACATGTTGTTCCAGGTGCAGGAGATGCTGCTGACCGAGAAGGGCGGCGCGGCCCAGGTCCCCGACGAGCTGGCCGCCTACAATCCGCTGATCCCGCAGGGCAGCGAGCTGGTCGCCACGGTGATGTTCGAGATCGACGAGCCGGCGCGCCGCGCCCGCGAGCTGGCCCGGCTGGGCGGGGTCGAGCAGCGCTTCTTTCTGCAGTTCGGGGCCGACTTCCGCGCCGACGGCGTGCCCGACGACGACGACATCGAGCGCACGCGCGAGGACGGCAAGACCTCGGCCGTGCATTTCCTGCGCTTCCCGCTCGACGAGGCGATGAAGACCGTATTCCGCGACCCGGCCATGAGCATCGCCATCGGCTGCGACCACGAGCACTACGCCCACCTGGCCATGCTCGGCCCGGCCACGCGCGCGGAACTGGCGCGAGACCTGACGTGAGGGGCCAGGGATTAGGGGCTAGGGATTGGCTGAGTCGCGGGACCGGCCAGGTGCGGGAACTTGCTGGCCCCTAGCCCCTAGCCCCTCAAACCCTACTTCTTCCCGGCCACCTCGATGAACCGGCTGGTGGGCGCGGCGGCGGGCTTCTTGTCCGCCTTGGGCTTGCGGACTTCCTTGTTGGACTTCTTCTGACCCTTGGCCATGACCGGCTCCGGTTCGCGGCGCCCCGGGGCCCGGCAAGACGCCGGGCGAGGGTCTGCCGGCGGTGATGGGGCCTTCTACAACATTCCGCGGCCGGACACAGCCGCCGCCGCGCCGACCGCGATCCTTATACCTCCCTTATGCCCCCGCCCCCTTTCGCTATCGAAACCCAACGCGGCCCGGCGCTAGATCAGCGCGAACCGAACCCCGACCCCGGGGGCAGACGGAGTCCGCGATGAACACGTCCACCACGGCCGGCCCCGCGACGGCGGCCGCCCGCCATTCCGGCTTCTGGGCCCTGACGCTCGGCTCGGTGGGGGTGGTGTTCGGCGATATCGGCACCAGCCCGCTCTACGCCATGCGCGAGGCGCTGGCCCATACGAAGGGGATTCCCACCGACATGGCCGCCCTGGGGGTGGTGTCGCTGGTGTTCTGGGCCCTGACCCTGATCGTGACGATCAAATACCTGGTCGTGGTGCTGCGCGCCGACAACAAGGGCGAGGGCGGAACCCTGGCGATGATGGCCCTGGCGCAGCACGCCATGGGCCGCCGGTCAGGCCTGGTCTTCCTGCTGGGCATCGTCGGGGCGGCGCTGTTCTACGGCGACGGCCTGATCACCCCGGCCATCTCGGTGCTGTCGGCGGCCGAGGGGGTGGTCGACGCCCCCGGCGTCGGCGAGGCCTTCCGGCCCTTCGTCCTGCCCACCGCCGCCGTCATTCTGGTGGCGCTGTTCATGGTTCAGTCGCGCGGCACGGCCAGCGTCGGTCGCTACTTCGGCCCGATCACCATGGTCTGGTTCCTCGTGCTGGCGGCCATGGGCCTGCACCACATCGTTCGCGAGCCCTCGATCCTGCTGGGCCTCAGCCCCCAGTACGGGGTCAACCTGTTCATCCATAACTGGGTGATCGGGGTCGCGGTGCTGGGCAGCGTGTTCCTGGTGGTGACAGGGGCGGAGGCGCTCTACGCCGACGTCGGCCATTTTGGCAAAGGCCCGATCCGCACGGCCTGGCTGGCCGTGGCCTTTCCCTGCCTGATGCTCAACTACCTGGGCCAGGGCGCCCTGGTGCTGGCCGATCCGGCGGCGGCGGCCAATCCGTTCTTCAAGATGATCCCGTCGTTCGCCTACTGGCCAGTGCTGGCCCTGACCACGGCCGCGACGGTCATCGCCAGCCAGGCGGTGATCACCGGCGCCTTCTCGGTCACCCAGCAGGCGGTGCAGCTGGGCCTGCTGCCGCGGATGACCATCAAGCGGACCAGCGAAACCATCGCCGGACAGATCTTCGTGCCGGGGATCAACAACCTGCTGATGGTCGGGGTGCTGGCCCTGCTGGTCATATTCCGCAACTCCTCCAATCTGGCCGCCGCCTATGGCATCGCCATCACCGCCACCATGGTGATCACCGTCCTGCTGCTGTTCGCCATCGCGCGCCGGTACTGGAAGTGGCCGTTGTGGGCCGCGGCGGCCCTGTGCGCGCCCTTCCTGCTGATCGACCTGACCTTCTTCGGGGCCAACACCCTGAAGTTCGCCCAGGGCGGCTGGTTCCCGGTCCTGCTCGGCGCCGGCCTGATGCTGATCATGTGGACCTGGACCAGCGGCGCGCGGATCCTCTCCGCCAAGGCCCATCGGGACTCCATCCCGATGGCCGACCTGGCCGAGACCCTCAAGGCCCGCCCGCCGCACCGGGTCGAGGGCACGGCCATGTTCCTGACCTCCGATCCGGACGTCGCGCCGGTCGCCCTGATGCACAATCTCAAGCACAACCGCGTGCTGCACCGGCAGAACGTGATCCTGACCGTCCAGACCGCCGACGTCCCCCGCGTGCCGCCCGAGGACCGGGTCGAGATCTCCGCGATCAACGAGGACTTCCGCCGGGTGACGCTGCGCTACGGCTTCATGGAGACGCCCAACGTGCCCAAGGCGCTGGGGCTCTGCCGCCAGAAGGGGATGAAGTTCGACATCATGGCCACCAGCTTCTTCCTCGGCCGCCGCTCGGTGATCGCCTCGGCCCACAGCGGCATGCCCCTTTGGCAGGACAAGTTGTTCATCTTCCTGATGCGCAACGCCGCCAACCCGACCGACTTCTTCACCATTCCCCCCGGCCGCGTGGTCGAGATGGGAACCCAGGTGTCCGTCTAGCGGCCCCCCGAGCGACAGGAGCAGGACCATGGCCGCGCCCGGCGTCGTCGCCGACTGCATCGCCCGCCTCGACGGACTGTTGGCCCTCGTCGAGGCCGGAGTGGACGTGGCTCCGGCGCTTGAGAGCCTGGCAAGGGACATCCGCGCCCAGGCCCGGCGGAGAGGAGACCTGGCCGCGATCATCGCGGGGGTCGAGCTGGCGGCGGCCCTGTCGACGCCGCTGGACCATCCCGAGACCCCCGCCGAGCGCTTCCTCAACCGCGCGGCCGCGCTGCTGCGGGCGCCCGAATAGGTTCAATCGACGTTCATCCAAATTTGGCGTCATGGCCCGACTTGTTCGGGCCACCCAAGCGCACCGAGGTCAGAACTTGGCCCGCCGAAGGTCAGCAGTTCACCGTCGAAGCGACCGTGTGCATGGGTGGCCCGAACAAGTCGGGCCATGACGGGTCCATTTGATTCGTGCGGCGCCGCGCATCGGCCATCGCAGGTCTGAATTTCGAATGGCCCTAGCCGGCCAGGAAGCGGTAGCCGACCCCCGGCTCGGTGACGAAGTGGCGGGGCGCGGCGGGATCGGCCTCCAGCTTCTGGCGCAGCTGGCTGACGAACACGCGCAGGTACTGCACGTCCTGGGCATGGGCCGGCCCCCAGACGGCGGTCAGCAGCTGGCGGTGGGTCACCACCCGGCCACCGGCCTCGACCAGGCTGCTCAGCAGCTCGAACTCCTTCGGCGACAGCCGAACCACCGCCCCGTCCCGACGCACGATACGCATGGCGATGTCGATCCGCAGGTCGCCGGCCTCGACCATCCGCGGCGCGGCCTCCACATGCGGACCGCGCCGCAGTACCGCCCGCAGCCGGGCCAGCAACTCGCCAACGCTGAACGGCTTTTCCACATAGTCGTCGGCGCCCAGGTCGAAGGCGTCGATCTTCTCCATCTCGCGATGACGGGCCGACAGGATCAGGACCGGCCCCTCGTAGAACCGCCGCGCCCGCTCCAGCGCCTCCTTGCCGTCCATGTCCGGCAGGCCAAGGTCCAGCACCACCGCGTCGGGCGCCCGCCGGGCGAGCTCGCGCAGCCCGGCCTCGCCGGTGTCGGCGCGGATCGGCTCGTAGCCGGCCGCCTCCAGCGCCGGGGTCAGGAAGCGGTGGATCTGCGGCTCGTCGTCAATGACCAGGATGCGCGGGCGATGGACGGTCACAGCAGCCCCTTCGGCGTGCGGGTGGATTTTGGCAGGGAGATCAGGAACCGCGTGCCCCGACCGCCGGTCACCGGACTGGTCGCCGCGATGCGCCCGCCCATGGCCTCCACGAACCCCCTGGCGATCGACAGCCCCAGCCCCAGGCCCTCGCCGCGGTCGCTGGCTCGTTCGAGACGGCGAAACCGGTCGAAGATGACCTTCAGGGCCTCCGGCGCGATGCCCGGCCCCTCGTCCTCGATGGCGATCACCACGCGACCGGCGTCCTCGTAGGCGGCCACCTCGATCCCCGAGCCGTCGGCGCTGTAGGCGACGGCGTTTTCCAGGATGTTCAGGATCGCCTGTTCCAGCAGGGTGCGGTCCAGCTTCACCCGCGACAGGTCCGGGGCGAAGTCGCGCGTGATCCGCCGCCCGCCCGTCCGTTCGCCGATCCGCGCCAGGGCCGAGGCGACCACCTCTCGCACATCGACCCATTCCCGCTTCGGGGTCAGGGCCCCGGCCTCCAGCCGGGCCATGTCGAGCAGATCGCCGACGTAGCGGTTCAGCCGTTGCGCCTCCTCGCGGATGCTCTCGAGCAGGTCGCGCCGCACGGCGGGCTTCAGCTGGTCGCCATAGTCCAGCAGGGTGGTGGCCGAGCCCAGCACGGTCGATAACGGCGTGCGGAAATCGTGGCTGATCGAGTTGAGCAGGGCCGAGCGCAGGTCGTCGGCGCGGCGCAGGGCCCGGTTCTCGACCGTCGCGGCCGCCAGCTCCGCCCGCTCCAGCGCTATCGTCCCCTGCCGTAGCAGGCCGGCGATCAGGTTCTCGGCCGCCGTGTCGGTCTTGAGCGCCTGGCCGCGCAGCCCGACCACCCCGACCCGCCCGTTGGCCCCCTCCAGCGACCGGAAGCGATACCCCGTCGCCGCCTCGTCGGACGCGTCCTCGCCATCGGTCGCGCGCCCGGTCTCCAGCATCTGGCGCGCCGCTTCGGCGGCGGCGGGGCTCAGCCGGTCCAGTCCGGTCGGCCCCCCGGCGATGCGTGGTCCGGCGGGTGAGGGCAGGACCACCACGGCGGCGCCGGCGCCGGCGGACATCAGCTGCAGCGCCAGGGCCTGGGCCACCTCGTCCGGGGTCGTGGCCGCGGCCAGCGCCCGACTGGCGGCCAGCAGCGTCCCCACCGTCGCGGCATGGCGGCGCGTCATGTGCGCCTGGTCCCGCTCCCGACCGGCCAGCCAGCCGGTCGCCATCGCCACGGCGAAGAACATGGTGAAGGTCAGCAGATCCGCCGGGTGACCGATCCAGAAGGTGAACCTGGGCTCGATGAACAGGAAGTTGAAGCTGACCGCGGCCGCCAGGGCGGCGACCAGGGCCGGTCCCAGGCCGAAGCCGACGGCGCTGACCAGCACCGGCGCCAGGAACAGCATCGCCAGATTGGCGCCGGCCAGCCGTGGGCCCGCCATCCAGGCGACGCCGACCGCCGCCGCGACCAGGCCGAGGGCGGCGGCATAGCCTGGCGCGAGCCTCACCCAGGCCGCCGCACGATCCCGGTCCGCCACCGTCATGAAGGCCTTCCTCGTGGCGCCCGCCGCTTCGCGTGGCCAGGCAGCCCGCAATATGCGCTCACACGCCCGGCGCCACGAAGATTCTGTACCGCTGACTTCGGTCGGCGCCTCGCCCGCTCACGCCGGGACAGCTACGCTTCGCGAAGCAGTCCTGACCGCGTGTCTACTGGCAGGCCAGGCACTCGTCGTAGTCGGTCTTTTCGCCGGCTTCGAAGCTGTAGGTGTCGAGCGTTTCGGCGCCGGCGTGGCTGGCGCGCTGCACCGACTTGGAGCGCAGGTAGTAGAGGCTCTTCATGCCCCGCTCCCACGCCTGCCAGTGCAGCATGTGCAGGTCCCACTTATCGACGTCGCCGGGGATGAACAGGTTGACCGACTGGCTCTGGCAGATGTCCGGGGTGCGGTCGGCGGCCAGCTCGACCACCCAGCGCTGGTCGATCTCGAAGGCGGTCTTGTAGATGTCCTTCTCGTCGTCGCTCAGGCAGTCGAGATGCTGCACAGAGCCCTCGTTGGCCAGGATGCTGTCCCACACCGGCGGGGTGTTGGCGCCCTTGGTCTCGAGCAGGCGCTCAAGGTAGGGGTTGCGCACCGCGAAGCTGCCCGAGAGGGTCTTGTGGGTGTAGATGTTGGCCGGGATCGGCTCGATGCCGGCGCTGGTGCCGCCGCAGATGATGCTGATGCTGGCGGTCGGGGCGATGGCCAGCTTGTGGCTGAACCGCTCCATCACGCCGCGCTCGGCCGCGTCGGGGCAGGGGCCCTTCTCCTCGGCCAGCTTGACCGACGCCTTGTCGGCCTCGCGGCGCAGGTGTTTGAACAGCCGCATGTTCCACGACTTGGCCAGCGCGCTCTCGAACGGCACGTTCTGGGCCTGCAGGAAGGTGTGGAAGCCCATCAGGCCCAGGCCGACCGAGCGTTCGCGCTGGGCGGCGTAGATGGCGTGCCTGGCGTCCTGCGGCGCGCGCTGGATGAAGTCCTCCAGTACGTTGTCGAGGAAGCGCATGACGTCCTCGATGAACCGCGGCTCGTCGCGCCATTCGAGGAAAGTCTCGGCGTTGACGCTGGAGAGGCAGCAGACGGCGGTGCGCTCATTGCCCAGGTGGTCCTTGCCCGTGTGCAGCATGATCTCGCTGCACAGGTTGGACTGGCGGACCTTGAACCCGAGCGCCTTCTGGTGCGCCGGCATGGCCTTGTTCACGTGGTCGGCGAAGATCAGATAGGGCTCGCCGGTCTGCAGCCGCAGTTCGAGCACCTTCTGCCACAGGGCGCGGGCATCGACCTCGCGCAGCACTTCGCCGGTCTTGGGCGAGCGCAGGCCGAACTTCGCGCCGTCGCGGACTGCGAACATGAACTCGTCGGTGATCGAGATGCCGTGGTGCAGGTTCAGGGACTTGCGGTTGAAGTCGCCCGAAGGTTTCCGGATTTCCAGGAATTCGTCGATCTCGGGATGGTGGATGTCGAGATAGACCGCGGCCGAGCCCCGGCGCAGGCTGCCCTGGCTGATGGCGAGCGTGAGGGAGTCCATCACGCGGATGAAGGGGATGATGCCGCTGGTCTGGCCGGCGCCCTTGACCTTCTCGCCGATGCTGCGGACGCCGCCCCAGTAGGTGCCGATGCCGCCGCCGTTGGCGGCCAGCCAGACGTTCTCGTTCCAGGTCCCGACGATGCCGTCGAGGCTGTCGCCCACGGCGTTGAGGAAGCAGCTGATCGGCAGGCCGCGGTCGGCGCCGCCGTTGCTCAGCACCGGCGTGGCCGGCATGAACCACAGCCGGCTCATGTAGTCGTAGACCCGCTGGGCGTGTTCAGCGTCGTCGGCGAAGGCCGTGGCGACGCGGGCGAACATGTCCTGATAGGACTCGCCGGCCAGCAGATAGCGGTCTTCGAGCGTGGTCTTGCCGAACTCGGTCAGAAGAGCGTCGCGGCTGCGATCAACCTCGACCTTCCGCACCAGCGCCAGCTGGGGTTTGTCGCCCCCGAGCCAGGCCGTGTCGCCGGCCGCCTCGCCGAGGGGAATCTGCCTTGCCGCTTCGCCCATCATGACCCTAAAACCCGTAATCCACAGCGGCTTCCAGAACGAACGCACCGCCCGGAAGACGCTACATCTTGTGGGCGACGCGCCCCCTGAACCCACTATATGGGGCCACGAGGGCTAATGACTCGTCAACGGGGAGAAACGCCTCAGGGGCGACTTTTTCGTTAACAACATGTTGAGAAGCCCTCCGTGGGCCGCGCTTTCGCAAGGGTTTGGCAACCATTTCAGACACCTGCCGCGACCCCTCGTCGCGGACGCCCGCCCGTGGCAAGGTCTCCGCGATGACATGGCAGGAAATATACGCCGCGAGGCGCTTGACGGCGACCGAAGCGGCTAACCGTATCGAGTCCGGCTCGCGCGTTTGCATGGGCATGGCCCTGGCCGAGCCGCCGGCCATCCTCGCGGCCATCGCCGCCCGCGCCGAGGCCGACGAGATCGACGAGGTCAAGCTCTACTATTTCCACTCCACGCCGCACGCGGGGGCGACCGTCCTGCGCTACGACCTGATGGACCGCATCCGGCCGCACTGCTTCTTCCTTGGACCGATCGAACGGGCGTTGCTCGAGCGGGGCGCGGCCGAGGGAAAACGGACCGTCGCCTTCGTCCCGGGCGCCTTCAGCCAGGCCCCGCGGCTGATGACCGCGCAGGCGCCGATCGACGCCTATGTCGCCACCGTTTCGCCGATGGACCGGCACGGCTTCTTCAGCCTGGGGACCAACAACGACTATGGCTCGACCGTGGCCCGGTCGGCCCGTCAGGTGATCGTCGAGGTCAACAAACACATGCCGCGGGTCCGCGGCGGCATGATCCATGTCAGCGAGGTCGATGGCATCGTCGAGAACGACCTGCCGCTGCTCGAATATCCCAACCGGCCGCCAGCCCCCGAGGACGCCGCCATCGGCCGGATCGTCGCCGGCCTGGTGGACGACGGCGCCTGCCTGCAGATGGGCATCGGCGCCCTGCCGGACGAGATCTGCGCGGCCCTGGTCCAGCATCGCGACCTGGGGATCCACACCGAGCTGCTGACGCCTGGACTGGCGGCCCTGATGAAGGCGGGCGCGGTGACCAACGCGCGCAAGACCACGGACCCGGGTCTGGCCATCTTCACCTTCGTCCTCGGCGACCAGGCGCTGTACGACTTCATCGACGACAACGCCGCCATCGAGAGCCGGCCGGTGGCCTATGTCAACGATCCGGCGGTGATCGCCCGCAACGACCGGGTGGTGTCGGTCAACGCCACCCTGCAGATCGATCTGTCCGGGGCCTGCAATTCCGAACACCTCGCTGGCCGCCAGTTCAGCGCGGCCGGCGGCCAGCTGGACTTCGTTCGCGGGGCCTACGCCTCGGCGGGCGGCCGCTCGATCATCGCCTGCCATTCGACGGCCAGGGCGGGGACGGTCTCGCGCATCACCCCCCGTCTCGACGGACCCGTGACCACGCCGCGCAACGACACCCATATCGTGGTCACCGAGTTCGGCCAGGCGGACCTCAAGGGGCTGTCGGCGTTCGAACGCGCCAGGGCGCTGATCGGCCTGGCCCATCCGAAGTTCCGCGACGAGCTGACGGCCGCGGCCAAGGCGGACGGCAGCCTCTAGGCTTGCCAACCAGCCCCCGGGACCGTATCTGCGGCCCCGTCACTGGGGAGTAGCCGGCTGCGCGTTCAGCAGCGGGTGCGTCAACACACTTGGAGCCGCGGTTCCATGGCGCATCCAGCCTGAAAAGGCTTGGCGAGACCTTTGGCTTTCGCGCGTGGTCGAGCGGGACCGGGGCGCGGAACGCCAATGGTCTGTCTGCCGGTCCCGCCAGGACAAGTTCATGGAAGCCTTCCTCGTCTCCACCGGCCTCGTGGCCATCGCCGAGATCGGCGACAAGACCATGCTGCTGGCCGTCGTGCTGGCGGCGCGGTTCCGCAAGCCCTGGCCGATCCTGGCCGGCATCCTCGTCGCGACCCTGGCCAACCACGGCCTGGCCGCGACGCTCGGCTCCGTCGCCGGGCACGCCCTGCGCGGGCCGTGGGTGCACTGGGTGCTGGGCCTGCTGTTCATCGCCTTCGGGGTCTGGGCGCTGATTCCGGACAAGTTCGAGGACGACGAGGCGCCGTCGGCGGTCCGGGCCGGGTCGGTGTTCCTGACCACCGCCATCGCCTTCTTCTTCGTCGAGATGGGCGACAAGACCCAGATCGCCACCGTGGCGCTGGCCGCGCGGTTCCACGCGATCCTGCTGGTCGCCGCTGGCACGACGCTCGGGATGATGCTGGCCAACGGTCCGGCCGTCTGGCTGGGCGAGACGGCGGCCACGCGCCTGCCGATGAAAGTCATCCGCTGGACCGCGGCGGCGGCCTTCGCGGGCATCGGCCTGTGGATCCTGATGGCGGGTTAGGGTCAGGCCAGCAGGGCGCGATAGGCGTCCCGCGCCGCCTTGAACCGTTCGAACGGGAACTTGATCGGCACGTCCTCCAGCGCCGCGGCCAGCATCTCCAGATGGGCCTCCCAGCCGGCGGCGGCGCGGCCGGCGTCCTCGGCGGCAGGGGTCGTGAGGGTCAGGGTCAGGCGGGTCGCCGCCGGCCCGTCGGCCTGCAGTTCCCAGCGAACGGGCCGCGGCGGCTCGCCCGGTTCGCTCCAGCTGTATTCCAGCAGGGCGCCGGGCTTGAAGGCGCTGACGACGCTGTCGATCATCGTACCGGAGTCGACGAAATCCAGCCGCGCCCGTCCGCCCGGGTGTAGCTCGATCTCGCCCGGCGCCAGCCACTCGGGCAGTCGGGCCGGATCGGTCAGCAGGGTCCAGACCGTGGCCACGGCATGGTCGAACCGGCGGGTCAGCGTCACCTGGACCTGGTCTCCCAGGCGGGCGATCTGGCCGAGGTCGGCGGGGGTGTCGGTCATGGCGGGAAGCTCCTGCGGTCGGTCCCGAACGCCTATCGTCCGGTCGCGGGGCGGACCGTGACCTGAATCAACGCCTCGGCACATCGCCACCGGCTCCGTGGATGGCTAAACCAAGGAGCGCCCGCCAGACCGGAGATTCGCCATGACCGACGCCGCCAAACCCGCCTATGTGATCCTGGTCCGCGACCGGATGATCGACGCCGCCGAGTTCGCTACCTATGGCCAGATGGCCCGCAAGGCGCGCGAGGGCCATGCGGTGACGCCGCTGGCCGCCTACGGCCGGCAGGAGGTGCTGGAGGGGCCGCAGGTGGAGGGGGCGGTGATCCTGTCATTCCCCAGCTTTGCCGAGGCCCAGGCCTGGTACCGCAGCCCGGCGTATCAGGAGGCCCTGCAGCACCGGCTCAAGGGCGCCGAGTACCGCGTGCTGATCGTCGAGGGCGTCTAGAGACCGCCCAACCCCTTCACCAA
The DNA here is from genome assembly GCA_030645575.1 of Caulobacter sp. Lineage (GTDB taxonomy): Bacteria > Pseudomonadota > Alphaproteobacteria > Caulobacterales > Caulobacteraceae > Caulobacter. Next base: position 18,816 of record JAUSMJ010000004.1, read on the forward strand.
CAGCACCACGCCGTCCGAGCCGGCGTGGCGGTCCCTGGCGATCTCCTGGTAGGCGGGCGAATCGGCCCAGGCGCGGAAGGCCGCCTCGTCCGGAAAGCTCATCAGGATGACCTTGTCGCGATCCCAGCGACCTTCCTCGACCGACGGCGACTCGTCGGCCGCCAGGAGCCGGCCGCTGAACCGCTGGAAGACCTCCATGAACCGCGCCTGATAGCGTTCGTAGGCCGCCCGATCGGTGATCGAGATCTGGGCCAGGGCGTAGACCGTCATTGCGTCAGGCCGCCGTCTCCCGCGCCACGGCCGGGCTGGCGGCGTTCAGCGCCGTCAGGCGGCCGATCGCCGCGTGGGTCTCGGCCATCAGGCGGCGGACGATGTCGCCGGCCGGCATGACGTCGTGGACGCCGCCAGCGCTCTGGCCCATGGCGAAACAGGACTTGTCCGGATCGAGGCCCTCGACCTGCCCGCCGATGCCGCCCATGGCGTTGTTCTGGATGCTGATCCCCGCCTGCATCGGGAAGCCCTGGATGTCGCCCGGGCGGCTCTCCCAGTCGGCGACATAGGGGTTCTTCTGCACCCGCATCGGCTTGCCACTGTAGCAGCGCGTGCGGACCGTATCCTCGTCGGACGCCTGGAGAATGGTCTGGCGATAGAGGTCGCCGGCGTGGGCCTCGACGCTGGCGATGAAGCGGGTGCCCATCCAGACGCCCTGGGCGCCCAGAGCCAGGCAGGCCGCCACGCCGCGGCCGTCATACAGGCCGCCGGCGCCGACCACGGGGATCTTCACCGCCTCGACGGCCTGGGCCAGCAGCGGCAGGGTGCCGACCAGACCCGTGTGCCCGCCGCCTTCGCCGCCCTGGCAGATGACCGCGTCGCAGCCGGCCTGCTCGGCCTTGACCGCGTGTTTCACCGCGCCGCACACGACCATGACCTTGAGGCCGGCCTTCTTCAGCTTCTCCATGATCGGCATGGGCACGCCCAGGCCGGCGATGAAGGAACTGGCGCCTTCCTCGATGATGATCTCGACGGCGGCGGTAAGGCTTTCCGGGCTGGCGGCCAGCAGATCGACGCCGAACGGCCTGTCGGTCAGCGAGCGGACCTTGCGCATCTGTTCGCGGATGAACTCGGGGCTGGTTCCGGCCATGCCCAGCACGCCGTAGCCGCCGGCGTTGCTGACCGCGGCCGCCAGCTCGGCGTAGGACACGCCGCCCATGCCGGCGAGCATGATCGGATGCTCGATGTCGAGCATGTCGCAGAGGGGGGTGCGGAGGGACATGGCGCGTTTCCTTGGTCTTGTTGGCCCATCATCGGCCAGCCCGCGCCGCGCCTCAACCGTGACCTCGCGTCAAGCAATCTGGCGTTTGGTCTAATTGGGCTTGGGCGAGCGACCGCACAGGAACCGGTTCGCCAACGTCAGATACTCCGCGTGTGGCTTCATCCCGAGCTCGGCGCGATAGGCGTCGATCCGGCCCGGGTCCTCAATCGGGAAGGGTTCCCACGCGCCGGCCTCGGTGCAGCCGCCCTGCGTTCCGTAGCGCTGTGGCCGACCACGACTGATCGCCACCCGGTCAAACAGGAGGCCGTAGGACTCACCGCGCGTGTCCTTCGTGGGGACGAGCGGGCCAAGCATGCCAAGGACCCGTTCCTGAAAACCCGGATCGTGGTCTGCATGCTGGACAATGATCCATGCGGCCAGATCCGCCTCCGCGCCATCGGCGGCGATGCTGAACCAGCCGCGTCGAGCCAAAACGTTCTTGAGCCAGGCCGTGTTGTCGCGACCGACCTTGCACTGATGGATGACCGCCTCACCGCCCAGCAGGCTGTCCGCGGCCGGTGATATACCTCGCCCGAACGTGCGCGGACCGGCGGCGATCGCCGTTACCGTCGCCTGGTCGAGGGCGGCCCTCTGGAAGAGTTCGCGCAGCACCGGATCGGTCGCCTTCGTCGAGGCGGCCATCAGTCGTTCGGCGGCCCGGAATTCCTTGAAGGGGGACGGCTTGCCGGCGACAAGGGCCTTGATCAGCGACCGGCGACGCTCGTCGGCGTCGCGGGCCTGGCGCACGGCTTCACGCCACTCGGCTGGCGACCTGGCCGCCATGGCCGACCAGACGCCGCTGAGGACCCGCTCTTCCCGGTCGGACTTGCAGGTCGGCAGGGTGGCGACGCCGTGGCTCCGCAGAATGCCGGCCGTTACCGCGACCTCCAGCTTGGCGAGGTATTCGGCGGAGTCCGCCTCTCCGGCCAGCGCGCCATACTCATACGATCGTGCGTTCAACCGGCCGGACAGGAGCTCACGAGCGAGCTGATCGGGCGCGATGGGATGGAGCGGCAGCGAGAGGGCAGCGATTACAAAACTCAGGGCCAGGATCGGCTGGGTCATGGCGTCCTTGTCGCTTTCATCGCCGGCTACTGCTCGGACCGGCTGAGAACGCTAAAAGATCGCGTAGCCGCCGTCGATCAGGAAGGAATCGCCGGTGTGGAAACGGGAGGCGTCGGACGCCAGGTAGACGGCCATGCCGCCGAAGTCCTCGGGCGTGCCCCAACGGCGCATCGGCACGCGGCTGATGACGTTGGTGGTGAACTTGTCATTGCCCTGGGCCCCGGCGGTCATGTCGGTGGCGATCCAGCCGGGCAGGATCGAGTTGGCGCGGACGCCATAGCGGGCGTGCTCGACGGCGATCGATTTCATCATCGAGACGACCGCGCCCTTGGTGGCGGCATAGGCCTCGTTGCGGGCGGCGCCTTCGACGGCGGCGAGGGAGGCGATGCCGATCAGCGAGCCGCCGGCGTCGCCGGTCCTGGCGCGCTCGACCATGTGCTTGGCCGCCTCGCGCAGAGTCCAGAACACGCCGTCGAGGTTCAGGGCCATGTTGTAGTTCCACACCTCGGTGGACATCTCGGAGAAGGAGGCGGCGCCCCGGCCCCGGCCGGCGTTGGCGATCACGGTATCGACCCGGCCCATGGCCGTGACGGCTTCCCGCATGCCGGCGACCACCTGGGCCTCGTCGGCGCAGTCGATGATCTGGGCCTTCACCCGCACGCCGTAGCCGGTCAGCTTGCCTTCGGCGGCCAGCGTCTTGTCGGGGTTGGAGCCCCAGATGACGATGTCCGACCCAGCCTGGGCCATCGCTTCGGCCATACCCAGGCCGATGCCGCCATTGCCGCCGGTGACCAGGGCGACCTTTCCGGTCAGGTCGAAGGGCTTGTAGGCCATGGTCCGTCACTCCCCGTGAACATCTGTTTGACGTCACAAAAGGCGGGTGACGCGGCGGCGGTCAAGCGCCGAAACGGTCGAAAGCCTCCTGGATCACCCGGCGGGTTTCCTCCCACTCGACGGCGGCCAGGGCTTCCTTGAGCGGGAAGAAGGCGGCCTCGACCGCGTCGTCCCCGGCGACGGGTTCGCCCGACAGCCAGCGGGCCGCGTAATCGACCATGATGTAGTGGCGGGTGACGAGGCCGGTCTCGCGCGAGGTCATGATGCCATCGACCACGTCGATCAGGCCCAGCGGCTCGGCCTCGACGCCGGTCTCTTCCCGCAGTTCGCGCAGGGCGGCGGCCTCGCTGGTCTCGCCCCATTCGATGCGGCCGCCGGGCAGACTCCACTGGCCCTGCCTGGGCGGGGTGCCGCGCTTGATCAGCAGGATCTCCCGGCCCCGGAGGCAGGCGACGCCGGCGGTGGGCCTGGGATGGCCCGTCACGCGGCCGTCCAGCCGCCGTCGATCGACAGGATGGCGCCGTTCACCGAGGCGCCGGCGTCGGCGCAAAGGTACAGCAGCATGCCGGCCAGCTGCTCGACGGTGACGAACGCCTTGGTCGGCTGGGCGGCGAGGATCACGTCGCGCATGACGGCCTCCTCGCTGATGCCGCGCGTCTTGGCCTGGTCGGCGATCTGGGCCTCGACCAGCGGCGTCTTCACATAGCCGGGGCAGATGGCGTTGACGGTCACGCCGTCGGTGGCCAGCTCAAGGGCCGCCGTCTTGGTGAAGCCCGCGACGCCATGTTTGGCGGAGACGTAGGCGCTCTTGAACGGCGAGGCGACCAGGGCGTGGGCCGAGGCGATGTTGACGATCCGGCCACGGCCGGCCGCCTTCATCGCCGGAATCGCCGCGCGAGTGGCGTGGAACACGCTCGACAGGTTGATGGCGATGATCCGGTCCCAGGCGTCGAGGGGGAAGTCCTCGATCGGCGAGACGTGCTGGACCCCGGCGTTGTTGACCAGGATGTCCAGCCGGCCGAAGGCCGCGACGGTCGAGGTCACCAGGTCGGCGATCTCGGCCGGACGGGTCATGTCGGCGTCATGGTAGCGCACCTGGACGCCGTGGCGCGCGGCCAGACCGGCGCGCGTCGCCTCGATGGTCGCCGCGTCGCCCAGGCCGTTGAGCACGAGGTTCACCCCGGCGGCGGCCAGCGCTTCGGCGAGACCCAGGCCGATGCCGCTGGTCGATCCGGTGATGATGGCGACCTGGCCGCGCAGTTCGGAGGTCATGGGCGATAGCGCTCCGCCTAGTTTATGTTGCGCTGCAGCATAGAGGGTCGCGGCGGCCGGGGCGAGCGGAAAACAGCGCGCGCGATGCTCAGCGCTGGAAGATCCATTCGGCGTCCGAGGACAGGTCCCCGCGGAACGCATAACCCTCCCTGTCGAAGGCCTTGAGGTCCTCGGCGCGGTCGATGCGATGGTCGATGGCGTAGCGGGCCATCATCCCGCGGGCCTTCTTGGCCATGAAGCTGATCTGTTTGGTTACCGCGCCACGGTCCTCGAAGAACTTGCAGGTGACCACGGGCAGGGTCAGGGCCTTCAGATCGACGGCCGCGAAATATTCGAGGCTGGCGAGGTTCACGAGGGTCTTTTCCTTGTGATCCTCGGCCGCCGCATTGAGGCCGAGGGCGATGCGATCGCCCCAGAACTGGCACAGGGTCTTGCCGCGGCCGGTCTTCAGCCGCACGCCCATTTCCAGCCGGTAGGGCTGGATGGCGTCGGCCGGCCGCAGCATGCCGTAGAGGCCCGACAGGATGCGCAGCCGGCTCTGGGCCCAGCCGAACGCCTTGGCGTCGAGCGTGCGGGCGTTCAGGCCCGCATAGACGTCGCCGTTGAACGCGATGGCCGCCTGGAGACCCTCCTCGACCGAAGGATCGAAGGCCTGGAAGCGCTCGTAGTTCAGGTCGGCCAGCGTCTCGGAAATATCCATCAGCTTGCGCAGGTCGCGCGGCCGCAGCTTGCGGGTGACGGCGTCGAGTTCGGCGATGTCGTCCTTCAGCACCGGCGTGGTCAGCGGCAGGGCGCGGTCCGGCGCCGCGAAGTTCATGGCCTTGGCCGGCGAGATCACCATCAGCATGGGGGCGGGGATAGAGCGCGCGGGCAGGGAAGGCCAGCCCCCATGGCCGCGCTCCCGGGTATCGGCTTTCCGACCTGGAAAGTTATCACTTGACGTTATGGAAAGTAATCCGTAACTTTCCGCTATGGAAACTAAAGAGCCGCCGATGGCCCCGCCTTCCCCCGCCGACGCCGCCCGCATGCTGGCCGAGGTCAACGCCGCCCGGACCGAGATGGCGCGCCGCGCCGTGGCGCCGGTCTGGTATCACCCGGCCCTGGGCCTGCTGATCGGCGGCCTCGTCGCCGTCCAGGGTCAGCCCCTGTGGATTCTCGGCCCCTACTATCTGGTCTTCGTCCTTGGCCTCGCCGGGCTGGCTCGGGTCTATCGGGCGCGGACCGGCATGTGGGTCAACGGCTACCGAAAAGGACGGACGATGATCGTTTCGCTGGGCCTGGCGGCGTTGTTCGTGGCCATCATGATCGGCAGCACATGGCTGGTCCGCGCCCACGGACTGACCGTGGCGCCGTTCGTTGCAGGCGTCCTCGCCGCCCTCGTCACGACCGCTGGCGGCTTCCTGTGGGAGATCGCCTATCGCCGGGACCTGCGGGACGGGGCCCACGTGTGACCGGCGTCCTCGACCCCGTCATCCACGCCCCGAACCGCCTGCAGATCTGTTGCATGCTGGCGGCGGCCGACACCATCGACTTCGCCACCATCCGCGAGTCGCTGGACGTGAGCGAGTCCGTGCTCAGCAAGCATGTGAAGCTGCTGGAGGAGGCGGGCTATCTGTCGGTCAGCAAGAGGCCGTCGGGCGGCCGGGTGCGGACCTGGCTGGCGCTGACGGCCGCGGGCCGCAAGGCGCTCAAGGGCCATCTGGCGGCGTTGAACACCCTGATCGCCAGCGCGGGCCCCGGGGTCTGACGAAGGGCTTGCTCCCCTCGCGCGGCCGGGGCCATCATCCCGGCCTGATCGAGACGGAGTGTGACCGACATGCGGACCTTTCTGGCGATGATCACGGCCTGTCTGGCCGTCGCGGCCTGCAGCCTGCCGACCATCGACAAACAGGCCGACGCCGAGGCGCGGACGCTCTACGAGCAGATCCGCACGGGCGCCGATCTGAGCGCCAATCCGAACCTGGCGCCCGACCTGCGCCGGCCGGCCACCCTGGCCCAGCTGGCGGCGGTCAGGGCCTCGCTGCCGCCTGGCGCGCCGACAGCTACCGCCAACCGCCGCTGGTCGATCAACGCCGGGACGGGCGGGACCACCGCGACCCTGGTCCACGCCTACAGCTATCCCTCCCAGACCGTGCTGGCCGAGACGGTGCTGCGGAAGGACAAGGCCGGCGCCTGGCTGATCATCGGCTTCCACGTGACCTTCGAGGGCCCGTCCGGCGCGCCGGAGGCCGGCGGCGCCGTGACGGTGACCAAGCCACCCGTGGCGACCTGAGGAGGCCGGGTGCGAGGCCCTAGAACAGCACCCGCGGGTTCATGATCCGCTTCGGGTCCAGCGCCGCGCGAATGGCCCTCAGCGCCTCGACCTCGACCGGCGACTTGTAGCGCAGGGCATCGACGGTCTTCATCGCGCCCAGGCCATGTTCGGCGGAGATCGCGCCGTCCATGGAATCGACAATGTCGTGGACGATGCGCGCGCCGGCGTCGCGGCCCGCGTTGTGCGCCGCGTCGGACCCGCCTTCGGGGCGCAGCACGTCGTAGTGGACATTGCCGTCGCCGACGTGACCGAAAGCGACGACCCGGACGGCGGGGGCGTGCTTCAGCACCGCCGCCGTCGCCTGCTCGATGAAGTCGGCGATGCGCGAGACCGGCACCGAGATGTCGTGCTTCCAGGCCGCGCCCTCGGGTTTCTGGGCGCCGGACTGGTTCTCGCGCACGGCCCAGAAGGCCTTGGCCTGGGCGTGGGTCTGGGCGATGGCGGCGTCGGTGATCAGGCCGTCCTCGAGCGCGCGGCCGAGCAGCCGCTCCATCGCCCCCTCGGCGGCGCCCGGCTCGCCGCTGGCCGTCTCGACCAGCACGTACCAGGGATGGACGGTGTCCAGCGGTTCGCGGATGCCGGGGATGTGGTCGATGGCGAACCGCACGCCCAGCCGGCTCATCAGCTCGAACGCCTCGACGGCGCCGCCGGTCTCTTCTCTGGCGCGGGCCAGCAGCCGGATCGCATCGGCCGGCGAGGCCAGGCCGACCACGGCGGTGGCGCGTGAGTTCAGGACCGGGAACAGTTTCAGGCTGGCGGCCGTGATCACGCCCAGCGTGCCCTCGGCGCCGATAAGCAGCTGCTTGAGGTCATAGCCGGTGTTGTCCTTGCGCAGCCGCTTGAGGCCGTTCCAGATCTCCCCGTTGGGCAGCACGGCCTCAAGGCCAAGCACCAGGTTGCGCGTCGTGCCGTAGCGCAGCACCTGGGTGCCGCCGGCATTGGTCGAGACCACGCCGCCGACCGTGGCCGAGCCCTCCGACGCCAGGCCAAGCGGGAAGCGTCGATCCAGCGCCGCCGCCGCCTCATGCACGGCCGCCAGAGTCACCCCGGCCTCGGCGACGATCACGTCGTCGAAGCCGTCGATGTCGCGAATGCGGTTAAGCCGCTCGGTGGACAGCAGGATTTCGCCCTGCGGAATCTGGCCGGAGACCAGGCCCGTGTTGCCGCCCTGGGGGGTGATCGCCGTGCCGGACTCGGCGCAGACGCCGACCACGGCGGCGACCTCGGCCGTGGTTTTCGGCAGCGCCAGCAGCGGCGTGGTCCCCTCCCAGCGGCCGCGCCATTCGACGAGCTTGGGCGCGATGCGGTCAGCGTTCTGACTCCAGCCGCCCTCGCCAAGCACGGCCTTCAGGCGGGATATGACGTCTGCGGGCACGGAGATGGTCATGGGAGGAGCCTATGCTTTTCGCGGCGGCCTGACGAGTATATACTTAGGTATATACTGAGAGGCGGCCATGGGCATCTTCATCAAGAACCCCGAGACGGAGCGCAAGGCGCGCGAACTGGCGAGATTGCGCGGCGACAGCCTGACGGCAGTCATCGATGCGGCGTTGGACGACGCGCTTGTCGAAGAGCGGGCCAAAACACCCGCCCGCCCGAGTGCCGACGATATCGAAGCCGCATCTGTACAATTGCGCGCGGCTCTCGGACTGGACCGCAAGCCGCAGCCTCCCGTGCTGCGCGAAGAATTCGACGCGCTATGGGAGGACTGATTGTCGTCGATGCTTCGGCGCTCGTTTCGGTGGCGATCGGGGAACCGGACGCCGGCGATCTGCGGCGCGTTCTGGCGGAAGCAGACGAAATTCTCGCCGCGCCGATCAATCTTCTTGAGACCGCGATTGTTCTCGTGAAGCGTGGCCATGAGCCGAACGCCGAGGCCATCGCCGCCTGGATCAGGTCTCTCCGTGTGAAAGAGCACGAGGGCGTGTCGTCGGAGGCGGCAATGGCGGCCTACTTCCGTTTCGGCAAGGGTTTTCATCCCGCGCGGTTGAACATTGCTGATGCCTTCGCCTACGCTCTGGCCAAGCACCTCGACGCGCCGCTGCTCTACAAGGGCGATGACTTCGCGCTCACTGACGTCCGCTCGGCGCTTCAGCCGACGTAGCCAGCGGCGCGTTTTAGCCGGTCGTTGATCGCCTCGCCCAGGCCCTCGGCCGGGATCGGCGCCACGGCGATGGCGGTTGGCTTCGTCCGGTCCGCCGCGCGCAACAGGGCGAACAGCCTGGCCGCCGCCTCGACCAGATCGCCGGTTGGGCTCAGGTTGAACGGACTGTCGCCCGGCCCGAACGCCAGGAAGGCCTCGCCCGGTTCGGGCCGGGTCACGTTGATCCGCACCGGCGCGTCCGGCGCGTAGTGCAGGGCCAGCCGGCCGGGCGAGCGTTTGGCGTCCCCGTCCGCCTCGGCCAGCGGGCCGATCAGCGCCTCGATCTGCGCCCGGGTCACGGCCCCGGGGCGCAGCAGCCGGGCGGGACCGCCCGGCAGAACCGCGACCACCGTCGACTCCAGACCCACCGCGCAGGGGCCGCCGTCCAGCGCCTCGGCGGCCGACGGCCCCGTCTCCTCGAGCGCGTCGGCGAAGGTGGTCGGGCTGGGGCGTCCCGAACGGTTGGCCGAGGGCGCGACCAGCGGGCCGCCGAAAGCCTGCAGCAAAGCCCGGGACAGGGGGTGGCCTGGAACGCGCACGGCCACGGTGTCGAGGCCCGCCCGGGCCAGGTCGCAGACGGCCGCCGCGTCCCGCGCCGGGGCGACGATCGTCAGCGGGCCGGGCCAGAAGGCCGCCGCCAGCCGCTCGGCCCGCGCGTCGAGCACGGCGATACGCCGCGCGGCGTCCAGATCGGCGACGTGGGCGATCAGGGGATTGAAGGCCGGCCGGCCCTTGGCGGCGTAGACGGCGGCCACGGCCCGGGGATTGGCGGCGTCGGCGGCCAGGCCATAGACCGTCTCGGTTGGCAGGATGACGAGGTCGCCGGCGCACAGGGCCACGACCGCGCGGCCTATCCCGCGCGCTTCGCCGTCAGGCTGATATTGACCGTCACCGTCGCCGGCACGACCTCGGTCGTCTTCCACTCGTTCTGTCCCACGCCGAAGGCCAGTCGGTTCAGGCCCACGCTGGCGTTCATCTTGGCCACGCCGCCGGTGATGACGAGGGTGAAGGGCAGGGTCAACGGCTTCGTGACGCCGCGGATCGTCAGGGCCCCCACCGCCTGATAGCGGTTGCCGCCAAGCGCCTTGAACGTCCTGGCCGTGAAGGTTGCCTTGGGGAACTTGCCGGCGGCGAACCACTCGTCCTGCGGCAGGGCCTCGTCGCGACCAGAATCGCCGGTCACGGCCGAGGTCATGTCGAACGCAGCCGTTACCGAAGAACCCGCCAGATTGGCCGGATCGAAGCGGATGGCCGCATCCCAGCGGCGAAATGAACCGGTGAAGGCGCCGCCATCGAAGCTGGAGCTGAAGGCCACCTTCGAGGCGGGCTTGTCCACCGTCCAGGCTGGCGCCGGGGCGGCCCAGACCGGGGAGGCCAGAACGACGGCGACGGCCAGGACGGGGACGAAGGGTCTCACGCGGCGGCGTCCTTGCGGGCCAGGAACGGGATCATCCTGGCCAGCTCGTTGTCCTTGTCGAGGAACTGGTGCTTGAGGGCGCCCAGAATGTGCAGCGGGATCAGGCCATAGATGATCACCTTGGCCAGCAGTTTGTGGACATCCTCCAGCTGCTCGTGCCGGGTGTGCCGCAGTTCGGCGGGCAGCTCGTACAGGGGCGTGATCGCCGGCCAGTTGAACAGGCCGAACATGTTGATCGGGTACTGCTGGATCAGGGCGCTGGCCGAGACCGCCGCCCAGCCGGCGAGCGGTACGGCGATCATGGAGATGTAGAACAGCCCGTAGACCGACTTGGCGAGAGTCTTCTCCCAGGGCTTGAGGTGGTCGCCCATCGGCGGGGCCGGTCTGACGAACCGCCAGACGATACGCAACAGCGTCAGCAGCATGATCGTGATGCCCAGCGGCTTGTGCAGCTGCAGGACGGCGACCTTGGCCGCGCCCTTCAGGTCCTCCGCCTGCCAGGCCAGCAGGACGGTCCAGACCAGCAGGGCCGCGATGGTCCAATGCAACAGGATGGCGACGGTCGAATAGCGGGTCTGGGTCATGGGCGCTCCGGGTCCTTGGCTGACCCTACTTCTTCACGAATTCCAGTTCGAGGATCAATTCCACCTCGTCGCCGACCATGGCCATCGGCGGATTGAGCAGGAAGGTCGAGCCGAACTCGGACCGCTTGATCACCCCGCGCGCCGAAAAGCCCGAGCGCTGGCCGCCCATGCCGGCGGCATAGCCGTCGAACGTGACATCCAGGGTCACCGGCTTCGTTACGCCGCGCAGGGTCAGGTCGCCGGTCATGGTTCCCTTACCGGGGCTGGTCTGGACGATCGAGGTGGAGATGAAGCGGATGGTCGGGTTGGCCTTGGCGTCGAGAAATTTCTCGGCGAACTCGCCGTTGAACTTCGGCTCGCCGGTGTCGAGGGACGCGGCCTGCAAGGTGGCCTCGACCCGGGCCGTCTGCGGCGACTTCGGGTCCCAGGCGTAGGTGGCGTCGAAGCCGGTGAAGCGGACCGTATAGGCCGCCAGGCCCATGTGCTGGACCCGGGCGATCAGGCTCGCATGGGTCTTGTCCACCTCATAGGTCCCGGCGGGCATGTCGGCGGGGTCGGTGGACGGGGCGGCCATCGCCATCGGGGCGGTCAACAGCATGAGGGCCAGGGCGGCGGCGAGCGGGCGGAACATGACGACCTCGATTGTGACTGTACGTGTTGCAGTAACACATAGGGCCGAACCGCGTCGGAGGAAAGGCCGAGGCTTCACGAAATGGCGATCCGCAGCCTAAAACGCGCGACCACAAGGAGACGCTCCATGACCTATCGTCCGCCGCTTCGAGACATGACCGCCGCGCTGAAGGCGGCCGGGTTCGACCGGCTGGGCGAGGCCTTCCCGGACGCTGACGCCGAAACGGCCTGGGCGGTGCTCGAGGCGGCCGGCGAGTTCGCCGCGGGGGTGATCGCGCCCCTGAACCGCCAGGGCGACCTGACCGGCGCCCGCTACGCCAATGGCCGCGTCACGGCGGCCCCCGGCTTCGCCGACGCCTACCGCCAGTTCGCGCAAGGGGGCTGGAACAGTCTTTCAGCCGAGCCTGAGTTCGGCGGCCAGGGCCTGCCCAGGACGCTCGAGATCGCCGTGTTCGAAATGATCCAGGCGGCCAGCCTGGCCTTCGGCCTGTGCCCGATGCTGACCCAGGGGGCCATCGAGGCGCTCGCCGCGCATGGCACGGACAGCCAGAAGGAACGGTTCCTGCCGAAACTGGTCAGCGGCGAATGGACCGGCACGATGAACCTGACCGAGCCGCAGGCCGGTTCGGACCTTGCCGCCCTGACCACCCGGGCGGAGCCGGACGGCGAGGGCGGCTGGCGCCTGACCGGTCAGAAGATCTTCATCACCTGGGGCGACCACGACGTCGCCGACAACATCGTCCACCTCGTGCTGGCCCGCCTGCCCGGCGCGCCGGAGGGCAGCCGCGGCATCTCGTTGTTCGTCTGTCCCAAACGGCTGCTGAACGCCGACGGATCGGCGGGCGCGCCCAACGACGCGCGGCCGGTCGGCATCGAGCATAAGCTGGGCATCCACGGCTCGCCGACCTGCGTGATGGCCTTCGAGGGCGCGCGGGCCGAGCTGGTCGGGGCCGAACACCAGGGTCTGGCGGCGATGTTCACGATGATGAACGCCGCCCGGCTGCAGGTCGGCGCCCAGGGCGTCGGCATCGCCGAGCGCGCCTACCAGCAGGCGCTGGCCTTTTCGCTGGAGCGCCGCCAGGGCCGCTCGGCCTGGACCGGCGAGACCAACGCGCCGATCCACGACCATCCCGACGTGCGCCGCATGCTGATGCTGATGCGGGCGAAGATTCTCGCCGCCCGGGCCATCTGCCTGTCGACGGCGGTGGCGGCGGACCTGTCGCGCCACGCGGCCGCGGAGGCCGACCGCACGGCGGCCAAACTGCGCGAGGAGTTGCTGACGCCGATCGCCAAGGCCTGGTCGACCGACCTCGGCGTCGAGGCGGCCAGCCTGGGCGTGCAGATCCATGGCGGCATGGGCTTCATCGAGGAAACCGGCGCGGCGCAGCACTACCGCGACGCCCGCATCCTGCCGATCTACGAGGGGACCAACGGCATCCAGGCCATCGACCTGGTGGGCCGCAAGCTGACGCTGGGCGACGGCGCGGCGCTGGCGTCCCTGCTGGCCGACATCCGCGAGGCGGCGGTGGACGAACCGCGGCTGGCGGCCGGTGTCGAGGCGCTGGAGGAGGCTGCCACCTGGTTGATCGCGCGGCGCGGCACGCCCGACGCGCTGGCGGGGGCCACGGCGTTCCTGAAGCTGGCGGGAGATGTGGTCGGCGGCTGGATGCTGGCCAGGATGGCCCACGCCGACGCGGCCTATGCCGGCGTCTGGCGCTTCTACGCCGAACAGGTCCTGGCGACGGTCCCTGGCCAGGTGGCCGGGGTGGTCCAGGGCGCGGCGGTGCTGGAAACGGAATAGGGGACATGCACCGCAGGTACGTGTCCCCCAATCGAGCGGTCGCGGGGTTTAGGGGACACGTACCTTCGGTACATGTCCCCTCAGAACCTACAGCTGCGCCAGCATGTAGTCCGCCGACGAGACCTTGAACTCGCCGCCGGCTTCGACGTTCAGGGTATCGACGACGCCGTTCTTGACCAGCATCGAATAGCGTTGCGAGCGCAGGCCCATGCCGAACTTGCTGCCGTCCATCTCCAGGCCGATGGCCTTGGTGAAGTCGCCGTTGCCGTCGGCCAGCATGATGATGTCGTCGCCCACGCCCTGGTCGAGGCCCCAGGCCTTCATCACGAACACGTCGTTGACCGAGATGCAGACGATGGAATCGACGCCCTTGGCGCGGAACTCGGCGGCATGCTCCTTGAAGCCCGGCAGGTGTTTGGCCGAGCAGGTCGGGGTGAAGGCGCCCGGCAAGGCCAGCACGGCGACGGTCTTGCCCTTGAACAGCTCGTCGCTGGTGATCGGGCGGGGACCCTCGGGGCCGGAAGTCATGAAGGTGGCGTCGGGCAGTTTGTCGCCGGCTTTGATGGTCATTGGGTCTCTCCCTGTCGCGGAACCGCGGTTGCTGGTGCAAATAGAGGCGACGGACCGGTTCGCCAAGCGCGCGACCTTGAAACCGTCGTCCCGAAGGCCAATCATCAACGCATGACCGAGCCATCGGACGCAGACTTCCTTTCCGGCCGTCTCCTGATCGCCATGCCCGGCATCGGCGACACCCGGTTCGAGCGGGCCGTGGTGTTTCTTTGCGCGCACGACGCCGAGCACGCCATCGGCCTGGCCGTGAACCGTCCGGTGGACGGCCTGACCCTGGAATCGCTGTTCGAACGGATCGGCATCGACCCGCCCGTGCGTCGGGTCGCGGACGAGGCGGTGCTGATGGGCGGACCGGTCGAGCGCGAGCGCGGCTTCGTGCTGCACACCGACGACTATCTGCTGGACGGCGTCAGCCTGCCGGTGAAGGACGGTCTGGCGCTGACCACGACCCGCGACGTGCTCGAGGCGCTGGGCGGCGAGGCGGCTCCCCGCCGCGCGCTGCTGGCGCTCGGCTATTCCGGCTGGGGCCCCGGCCAGCTGGAGCGCGAGGTGCGCGAGAACGTCTGGCTGGTCTGCGACCCGGACGAAGCGCTGATCTTCGGCGACGACTTCGACCACAAGTGGTCGCGGGCGCTGGAGAAGCTGGGGATTTCGGCGGCCATGCTGTCGGAGAGCGGGGGACGGGCGTAACGGCCTGTCCTCCCCGCCACGCGGGGAGGAATGAGGAAACTACCCCTGCCGTCGCACCGGGGCGGCCCCATCGACATAGCTTTCGTTGAGATAGACCTCCGCCTCCTGCGGCGAGAGGGCCGGAGCGTAGCCGAAGCCCTGGCCGAAGTCGCAGCCCAGTTCCATCAGCTGGCGGGCCATGATGGCGTTCTCGACGCCCTCGGCGACGACCTCGAGGTTCAGGTCCTGGCCCAGCTTGATCACCGACCGCACGATCTTGGCCGACCCCTCGTTGGCGCCCATGGTGCGCACGAAGTAGCGGTCGATCTTCAGCGTGTCGAAGGGCAGGCGCGTGAGGTAGCTGAGCGACGAGAATCCCGTGCCGAAGTCGTCCAGCGCCAGGCCGGCGCCGCCGCCGCGCAGGGCCCGCAGGATCGTCGCCGCGCCCTCCGGGTCGCGCATGATGTCGCTCTCGGTGATCTCCAGCTTCAGCGAGCCCGGCGGCAGGCGATGTTTGGCGATCAGGCCGGTGACGTCCGAGACCAGGCCCTCGCGGTGGATCTCGCCGGTCGACAGGTTGACGCTGACGGTCATGTTGCCGGCGGCCGGGTGGCTCTGGCGCCAGGTGGCCAGCTGGCGGGCCGAGGCGCGCAGCATATGCGCCCCCAGCTCGGCCATCATGCCCAGCTCCTCGGCCATCGGCAGGAAGTCGTCGGGCGGGATCAGGCCGCGCCGCGGGTGGCGCCAGCGGCACAACGCCTCGAAGCCCGACAGGGCGCCGTCGGACAGCCGCACGACGGGCTGGAAGAAGGGCACGATCTCGCCGCGGCCGACCGCGCCGCGCAGATCCGATTCGAGGGCCAGCTGCGAGAGGCCGTCGCTTTCCATCGACCGGCCATAGGCCGCGCCGCCCCCGCGTCCGGCGCCCTTGGCCGCCTCGACGGCCAGTTCGGCGCGGCGCAGCAGTTCGGCGGCGTCGGGCGCGTCCTCGCCGCCCTCGGCCTCCACGGCGCCGATGGCCAGGGTCGGCAGGATGTCGAAGCCGGCGATGCGCAGCGGCTGCTCCAGCGCCCGGCGCAGGCGCTCGGCCGGATCGTTGTCGCCGGAGATCATCACGGCGAACTCGTCCTCGCCGACCCGGGCCATGATGGCCCCGGCCCCGAAGGCGGCGGCCAGGCGCGAGCCCAGCGCGGCCAGCACCAGGTCAGCCCGGTCGTGGCCCAGCGCCTCGTTGAGCCGGCGCAGCCGGTCGAGGTCGGCCACCACCAGCGTCTGGCGGCTGGGCTGGGTCAGCCGCTCCCGGGCCTGGGCGATGAAGCTGGGCCGGTCGAGCAGGCCGGTCAGAGCGTCGAACTCGGAGGCGGCGAAGCGGGTCTCGGGCGCGACGACGCCGGACGCCCGGACACCCTCCTCGAGCCAGACACCGCGCCACAGGCAAGTCTCTCCGCCCCGCATGCGGATGCGCAGGGCGATCTCGGCGCCGGGGCACTGAACGCGCAGCAGGTCTTCGGCCGAGGCGCGGTCCTGCGGCAGGGCCAGCGCGCGGAAGGCGGCGGAGGAGCATTCCGGCGCGAGCGGGCCCAGGCCCAGCTGCCGCGCGGCGCCGTAAAGCCGGAAACGGTCCTCCTCCGGCTCCCAGACCCACAGGGCCACATGGGCGCCTCCGAGCGCCTCCATCGTGGCCGCGGCGTCCCACACTCGTCGATCCTGGGCGGTGAGCCTCATGACCGGTTCACGCCGGCTTCTCCTTACGGGCGTCCATGCGCGCCTTCGCGCGAGACCAACCCGAACAGACGATGATCTCGCCAATCGCCGTTAATTTTCAGATAAGCCCTGGCGTATCCCTCCTCGGAGAAGCCCGCCTTCAGCAGCAGGGCGGCCGAGGCGTCGTTGGTCGGCAGGCAGGCGGCCTCGAGCCGGTGCAGACCCAGCGGGCCGAACGCGAAGCCGATCAGGGCCCGCAGCGCCGCCAGGGTGTGGCCCTGCCGGGCGAACGGCTGGCCGGACCAGTAGCCGACCGTGCCCATCTGGGCGACGCCGCGCCGCACGCCGTTCAGCGTGATGCCGCCGACCAGCGCCTCGTCGTCCTCGCGGAAGACGAAGAAGGCGTACATCTGGTCCAGGTCGCGGCCGTTGCGCCAGGCCGACAGTCGCCGCGAATAGGCCGCCAGGCTCAGCTCGTCCGGCGCCCAGACCGGCTCCCACGGCTGCAGGAACGGTCGCGAGGTCTGCCGCAGCGCCTGCCACTCCGGATAGTCCCGCTTGCGCGGCGGACGCAGCACCACGCCCTGGCCGCGCAGGCTGGGACCGGTCTCCGGCGAGATCCATTCAAGGAGCGACATGGATGGAGGGTCGCGCGTGTTGGGGAAGGGGGCAAGTGCGTGGATCGAATGACAGTTGCGGGTGGTAGCAGGCGCACATCCAAGACCGCTTGTGCCTCTATTCGTAGACCACGCGAGCGCAGGGGGTGTTGCCCAACACTCTGATCTTCGTATGGGCATTCGGCGTAACGTAGCTCCAGCCCCTGCTCCTACCAGAACTGCAACGCAGCTCGATAGAGCCCTCTATCTGAGGCACGGTGTAGAAATAGCCGCGCCATAGCCGGTGGATTGGCTGCTCTCTGCCGTCACTGGTGGTGATGAAGGCGGCTTCCACGCCATTTGTCTCGTCCACCACCACGACCGACCCAACCAGCCAGAGGTAGCCAGACGCCAAGACGGTGGCAGTCACTGCCACCAATAGTGCCAATCGTTTAATCCAGCCCCGGTTAGCCATGCCAAAAGTGTGGATCGGCAAACAAGAGTCCGCAATGCGGTTTAGCTGAACACGGCCCGCTCGAACGCCTCCGGGGCCCCCAGCGCGGTCTTCGAGCCGAGCACCGAGACCACGCAGCGTCGGTCGGCGATCATCCGCTCGCCCAGCCGCGCGAAGTCGGCCGCCGTCACCTGGTCGATGGCCCGCGAGATGTCGGCGGGCGCGTAGAGGTGTCCGAACATCAGGGTTTGGCCGGCGGCCTGTTCGGCGCGGTTCAGCGGCTGTTCGCGGCCCATGAACAGGCTGGCCTTGAGCTGGGCCCTGGCGCGGGCCAGCTCGGCCTCGCCGACCGATGACGCCAGGGCGCGGACCTCGGCGGCGGCGATCCTCGCCAGTTCCGCCGCGTCGCCCGCGGCGCAGCCGGCATAGACGCCCAGCATGCCGACGTCGGCGTAGGTGTCGGCATAGGCGTCGATGGCGTAGGCTAGTCCCCGCTTCTCGCGCGCTTCCTGGAACAGGCGTGAGGACATGCCGCCGCCGAGCGCCTCGGCGAACAGGCGCAGCACGAAATAGTCGCTGTCCATGGCGCCGACGGCCGGCAGCAGCAGCACCAGATGCGCCTGCTCCAGCTTGCGCAGCCTGGCCGCCGATCCGCCGGTGAAGGCGGGCGCCGGCGGCAGGGCGGCGCCGGCGGTCATCGACAGATGGCCGAACGACTCCTCGGCCAGTTTCAACAGGTCGCCCTCGTCCACGGCCCCGGCGACGCTGACGATCAGCCGGTCGGGGGCGTAGAGGGCCGCGCGCCAGTCGGACAGGGCCTGCGGCGTGGCGCTTTTCAGCGACTTCACGGTGCCCAGGATCGGCCGGCCCAGCGACTGGCCGGCGAAGGCCTGCTCCTGGGCCAGCTCGAACACCAGGTCGTCGGGGGTGTCGAGCGCCTCGGCGATCTCCTGGCCGACCACCTGTTTCTCGCGCACAAGGTCGCCGGGATCGAGGGTTGGGCGCAGAACCAGGTCGGCGGTGATGCGCATGGCCAGCGGCAGGCCGCCAGCCAGGGTGCGGGTCTGGAAGCTGGTTCGCTCGTAACCGGTGGCCGCGTTGAGGTGGCCGCCGGCCGCCTCGATATCCTCGACGATCGCCCGCGCGGTCCGATTGCCGGCGCCCTTGAACACCATGTGTTCGAGCAGGTGCGACCAACCGCTGTGCGCTTCGTCCTCATAGCGGGCGCCGCGCCCGGCCACCACGGTCAGGGCCAGCGTCTCAAGGCCGGGCATCGGGTCGAACACCACCCGCACGCCGTTGGACAGGGTGTGGAGGCGGCCCGTCACCTGGTCACGAAGGCGCGGACATAGGCCATGATGGCGTCCGCGTCCGCGGGCAGGTGGTCGTAGCGTTCCGGCCGGGCGGCCAGGCCTCGCGCGGCGGCCGGAATCTCGGGCGTCGCCCCGGTGGCCGCGCTGACGGCCTCCGGGAACTTGGCGGGATGGGCGGTCGACAGGACGGCCATCGGCGTTGTCGGATCGGGCAGCGACGCGCGCCGGGCCGCCGCCAGGGCCACGGCGGTGTGCGGATCGACCAACTCGCCGGTCTCGTTCAGCGTCGACAGCATGCTGCGGGCCGTGTCGTCCTCGGTCACCGAGGCGCCGGTGAAGGTTTCGCGCATCGCCGACAGGGCCTGGGGCGGCAGGTCGATGACGCCCGTCTCGGCGAAGGCGCGGAAGGCGCGGCCGGTCTCGACCCCGTCGCGGCGCACGCTCTCGTAATAGAGCCGCTCGAAGTTGGAGGCGACCTGGATGTCCATGGCCGGCGACTGGGTGGCCGCCACCACGCCGCGGGCGTAGCGGCCCGTCTCGAAGGCGCGCGAGACGATGTCGTTGCTGTTGGTCGCCACCAGGATGCCGGCGATCGGCAGGCCCATGCGGCGGGCGACCCAGCCGGCGAAGGCGTCGCCGAAATTGCCGGTCGGCACGGCGAAGGCCACGCTCCGGTGCGGCGCGCCGAGCGCCACGGCGGCGGTGAAGTAGTAGACCGCCTGGGCGGCGATACGGGCGAAGTTGATCGAGTTGACGCCCGACAGATCGACCGCGTTGCGGAACTGGTCGTCGCCGAACATGGTCTTGAGGATCGCCTGACAGTCGTCGAACGTGCCATCGACCGAGACGCAGGCGACGTTGCTCTCGCCGGCCGTGGTCATGAACCGGCGCTGGACCTCGCTGATCCGGCCCTCGGGAAACAGGGCGACGATGCGGGCGTTGGCCCGGCCGCGGAAGGCCTCGACCGCCGCGCCGCCGGTGTCGCCCGAGGTGGCGCAGACCACGGTCATGGTGCGGCCGTGGCGGGCCAGGGCGTAGTCGTACAGCCGCCCCAGCAGCTGCATCGCCACGTCCTTGAAGGCCAGGGACGGGCCGTGGAACAGCTCGACCAGGAACAGGCCTGGCGTCAGCTGCTTCACAGGGCAGGTGGCGGCGTGGGTGAAGGTGGAATAGGCCTCCTCGCACATCTCCTCTAGGGCGTCGTACGGGATCTCGCCGCCCGTAAATCGGCCGAGGATGTCGGCGGCGACCCGGTGATAGGGCTGGCCGGCGAAGGCGGCGATCTCTTCAGCCGTCAGCTCCGGCCAGGTCTGCGGCACATACAGGCCGCCGTCGGGCGCCAGACCCGACAGGACCGCTTCGAGAAAGCCGACGGCCGGCGCGTCGGGGCCCGACCCCGTCCGTGTGGAGACGTATTTCATGCCGCTTTCAATCCGCGCCGGAGAAGCGCCGCATAGACGGCGGCCAGCGCGCCCGCAAGGCCGAACCAGGTCAGGGCGTATTCGAGGTGACGGTTGGGGATGTCGGGCGGCAGCGGCGTCGGGACCAGGGGCTTCCAGGCCGGATTGCTCGAGGTCTCCGCCAGGATCATCACATCGGGGTGGCGCCGGGCGCCGAGCGCCAGGGCCATCTGGTCGATGTCCCGCACATAGAACAGGTCACGCACCGTCGGCGGCGTGAAGGTCCCGGGCTTCTCGCCCTCGCGCAGCACGCCGGTCAGGTGGACGAGGGCGGTCGAGGGCGTCACGGCCGGTCGGGCGGAGACGGTGTCGGCGACAAAGCCGCGGTCGACCATGATCTGGGTCCGCGCGCCTACGGGGCTGCACAGCGACACCAGCCGATGGCCGGCCTCGCCGTCCTTGATCGCGTAAAGTTCGACGAACGGGGCGCTGGCCAGGCCCGGACAGTCCAGCGTGACCCGCCGGAAGCGGTAGGCCGGCGTCAGCGGCACGAGGGCGATTGGCCGCGGCGGCTCGGCCTGGGCCGAGGCGATGCTGGCCAGCAACTCGGTCTTCCACGCCAGCCGCTTCAGCTGCCACCCGCCCAAGCCGCAGAGGATCGCCAGCGAGATCGCGGTGGCGATGGTCAGTCCGATCGGGAAGCGTGTTCTCATAATCCGCTCATCCCCGCGAAGGCGGGGACCCAGGCTTTTTCCTGAAGCCGCTGAGCTTGTCCGACCCAGCCCAAAAACACCTGGGTCCCCGCCTTCGCGGGGATGAGCGGTATTTTATGCGGCCTAGCGGTCATCCCGCCCGGCCTCCCGGGCCTTGTTGGTGAACTGCGCGGCGACCAGCAGGCCCTTGAAGGGCCGCAGCAGGGCGCCGCAGACCACCGCGGTCAGTGGCAGCCAGATCAGCAGCTGCAGCCAGATCGGGGGACTGAAGGCGATCTCGGTGAACACCGCCCCGAAGGCGACCAGGAAGCCGCCGATCAGGATGACGAAGACGGCCGGACCATCGCCGGTGTCGGCCGACTTCAGATCAAATCCGCAAGCCTCGCAGACCGGGGCGATCGTCAGGAAGCCGTCGAACAGATGGCCTTCGCCGCAGTTGGGGCAGCGACCCGCCGCCCCCGCCACGTACGGATTGACCACGTCAGGCCGTCCCGAAGATCACGTAGATGAAGGCGAACAGGAACAGCCAGACCACATCGACGAAGTGCCAGTACCAGGCGGCGGCCTCGAAGCCGAAGTGCTGCTTGGGAGTGAACCCGCCGGCCAGCAGCCGGATGAAGCAGACGGTCAGGAAGATGGTCCCGATCAGCACGTGGAAGCCGTGGAAGCCCGTGGCCATGAAGAAGGACGAGCCATAGAGGCCGGCGTTGGCCGCCTCCTCCGAATAGAACAGCTTCTCGTGCAGGATGTGCTGGTACTCGAACGCCTGGATCGAGGTGAACAGCACGCCCAGCGCGATGGTCAGGAACAGGCCGATCTTGGCGGCCTTACGGTCGCCCTGCTGCAGCGCGTGGTGCGCCCAGGTGCCCGTGGTGCCTGACAGCAGCAGGGTCAGGGTGTTGACCAGCGGCAGGTGGAAGGCCGGAACCAGCTCGATGCCCTTGGGCGGCCAGGTCTTCCAGGCCTCGGCGACGCCCTCGAAGTTTCCCATCTCCGGCGTCAGCGTGCGGTGGCCCGAGAACAGGACCATCTCGAAGAAGATCCAGAACCAGGCGACGAAGAACATCACTTCCGATGCGATGAACAGGATCATGCCGTAGCGCAGGCCGATCGACACCACCGGGGTGTGATCGCCGGCGTTGGCCTCGCGGGTCACGTCCATCCACCAGCCCGCCATGGTGAACAGCACCATGGCAAGACCGCCGAGGGCGACCCAGCCGGTGCCCTTCTCAAGGCCGAACAGGCCCTTCATCCAGATGACCATGCCCAGCATCAACACCGTGGCGGCGATGGAGCCGACCAGCGGCCAGGGACTGGGACTGACCAGGTGATAGTCGTGTTTGACGGCGCCGTGGGCCATGATCGTGCCTGAACCTCTTCTTCCCCCGGAAGCGGCGGGCCGCTCCCATCTTCAGGATGCTATAGCCTCGCCCCGGCGCTTCCGCCAAGAGCCGCTTGGGTCTTCTTCTCCGTCGAGGGGAAGAAGGTGTAGGAAAGTGTGACCTCCTGGGCTCCCTTTGTCTCGAAATCGTCGGCGAACTTGGGATCGACGAAGTAGACGACGGGGAACTCGACGGTGGCGCCCGGCGCGATCGTCTGGTCGGAGAAGCAGAAGCATTCCAGCTTCTGGAAGTAGAGACCGGCTGATTCGGGCACCACGTTGTAGCTTGCCCGCCCGGTCAGCGGCGTCTCGCCGTTATTGGTCACGCGGAAGAAGGCCAGCCCGGTGTCGCCGATCTTCAGCTCCTGGCTGACCTGGTCGGGGGTGAAGGTCCAGGGCAGGTCGCGGACATTGGCGTCGAAGCGAATCGTCAGCTTGCGGTCGAGAACCCGGCTGGGCGCCGCGGACGCCTGGCGCACCGTGCCGTCGAATCCGGTCAGCTGGCAGAAGGCCTTGTACAGCGGCACCGAGGCGTAGGCCGCCCCGACCATGCCGGCGAACACCGCCGTGCAGACCAGCGCCAGCCGGACGTTGCGGCCGGCCTTGCGCCGCGCGGGATCAGAAGTGCGGTTGAACATTGGCGCCCATCCGGATCACGCTGACGACGAAAACGATGATGACGAAAGCCATCAGGCCCAGGCCCAGGGCGATGTTGCGGCCGGCGCGGGCCTTGCGGAACGCCTCGGCGTCGTACCGCGGGCGTTCGATCGTCTCGGGCATCATGACAGCAGCTCCAGCGGCGCGACGCCCAGCAGGTGCTCGCCCAGCAGGGCGGCGAACAGCAGGGCCAGATACAGGATCGACACGGCGAACAGGTTGCGGGCGTCCTTCGCTCCGGCGCGCACGGCATAGAGCCGGTCCTCGCCCTCGATGCGCTCGTCGGGGGCGTCGCCGGCCTTCGAGCGGAGCACCCGCCAGGCCAGCAGCAGGAAGACCAGGCCGCCGGTCGCCGCGATCGCCAGGTAGACCGGTCCGCCCAGGCCGGTGAAGGCCGGGGCGAGGCAGACCGGGATCAGGGCCAGCGAATAGAGGAAGATCTGCCGGCGGGTGGAGGCCGCGCCCTTGACCACCGGCATCATCGGCACCCCGGCCCTGGCGTAGTCCTCGGCCGTGTAGAGCGACAGCGCCCAGAAGTGCGGCGGGGTCCAGACGAAGATGATCAGCACCAGCAGCCAGGCGTTCAGCGGCGCGTCGCCCGAGGCGGCGGCCCAGCCGATGGCCGGGGGCAGGGCGCCGGCCAGTCCGCCGATGACGATGTTCTGCGCTGTCGAGCGCTTGAGCCACATCGTGTAGACCACGGCGTAGAACAGGATCGTGAAGGCCAGCAGGCCGGCCGCCAGCCAGTTGGTCGTCATGCCCATCAGCATGACCGAGAACAGCGACAGGGTGACGCCCAGGGCCAGGGCCTCGGCGCCGGCCACCTTGCCGGCGGGCACCGGCCGGCCGCGAGTGCGGCGCATGCGGGCGTCGATGTCGGCGTCGTACCACATGTTCAGGGCGCCCGATGCGCCCGCGCCCACGGCGATGCACAGGATGGCCACCCCGGCCAGCACCGGGTTCATCGCCGTGTCGGCGCAGACCAGCCCGGTCAGGGCCGTGAACACCACCAGCGACATCACCCGCGGCTTGAGCAGCTGCAGATAGTCGGACCACAGCGCCGGAACGGCGGCGCGGATCTTGATGGCGGCGGGCTGGGTCATGGGTGAAGGCTTCATAAGGGAAGGGCGCGCCCGGGTCCAACCCTGACGCGCCCTGGTAGTGCTTCCGATGGACGCGGACCTAGTGGTGGTCCGCCTCGATCACCGGCGGTTCGTTGAACTGGTGGAACGGCGGCGGCGAGGACAGGGTCCACTCCAGCGTCGTGGCGCCTTCGCCCCAGGGGTTGGCTTCGGCCGGACGGCGGCGGATGGCCGCTTCCAGCAGGATGACCAGGAAGACCACCACGCTGGCGGCCGTGATCAGGTAGCCGTACGACGACACCTGGTTCCACAGCGTGAAGGCGTCGGGATAGTCGACGTAGCGGCGCGGCATGCCCTGCAGACCCAGGAAGTGCTGCGGGAAGAACACCAGGTTCACGCCGACGAACATGATCCAGAACTGCAGCGCGCCGAGGAACTCGTTGTACTTCACGCCCCACATCTTCTCGAACCAGTAGAAGAAGCCGGCGAAGATCGCGAACACGGCGCCCAGGCTGAGCACGTAGTGGAAGTGGGCCACGACGTAGTAGGTGTCGTGCAGGCTGTAATCGATGCCGGCGTTGGCCAGCACCACGCCCGTCACGCCGCCGACGGTGAACAGGAAGATGAAGCCCATCGCCCAGAGCATCGGCGTCTTGAAGCTGAGCGACCCGCCCCACATCGTGGCGATCCAGCTGAAGATCTTCACGCCCGTGGGGACGGCGATGACCATCGTGGCCGCGACGAAATAGGCCCGCAGGTTGATGCCCATGCCCACGGTGTACATGTGGTGGGCCCAGACGATGAAGCCGACGAAGCCGATGGCGACCATGGCGTAGGCCATGGCGAGGTAGCCGAACACGGGCTTCTTCGAGAAGGTCGAGACGATGTGGCTGATCATGCCGAAGCCCGGCAGGATCAGGATGTACACTTCCGGGTGGCCGAAGAACCAGAACAGGTGCTGGAACATCACCGGATCGCCGCCGCCGGCAGGATCGAAGAAGTGGGTGCCGAAGTTGCGGTCCGTCAGCAGCATGGTGATGGCGCCCGCCAGAACCGGCAGCGACAGCAACAGCAGGAAGACGGTGATCAGGATCGACCACACGAACAGCGGCATGCGGTGCAGGGTCATGCCCGGCGCGCGCATGTTGAAGATGGTGGTGATGAAGTTGATCGCGCCGAGGATCGAGCTGGCGCCGGCCAGGTGGACCGAGAAGATCGCCAGGTCCATCGACGGACCGGTGTGGCCGGTCGTCGAGAGCGGCGGATAGAGCGTCCAGCCGCCGCCGAAGCCCTTGCCCGGGCCGCCATCGACGAACATCGAGGTCAACAGCAGCACCCAGGCGGCCACCAGCAGCCAGAACGAGATGTTGTTCATCCGCGGGAAGGCCATGTCCGGCGCGCCGATCATGATCGGCACGAACCAGTTGCCGAAGCCGCCGATCATCGCCGGCATGACCATGAAGAAGATCATGATCAGGGCGTGGGCGGTGACGATGGCGTTGTAGCCGTGGTTGCTCTGCTCGATCAGGCCCAGCAGGCTGACCGAGGAGTTCGGGCCGAAGATCTGGATGCCGGGAGCGGCGAGCTCCCAGCGGATCAGGCCCGACAGCACACCGCCCACCAGGCCCGCCATGATGGCGAACAGGATGTACAGCGTGCCGATGTCCTTGTGGTTCGTGGAGAAGAACCAGCGGGTGAAGAAGCCGGGAATGTGCTCGGCCTCGTGGTCGTCATGAGCGGCGGCGTGAGCCATCGGTCTTTATCCTGAATTCAGTTCACGGCCGCCGGCGCGGGGCCGGCGGCGGGCGCGGCGGGGGCCGCCGTGGGGATCGGAGCGAGCGTGGCGCCATCGGCCGCCGGAGCGGCGACGGGCGCCGGCGCGGCGGCGGGAGCCTTGGAAGCCACCCAGGCGTCGAAATCGGCCTGGCTCACCACCTTGATCTCGATCGGCATGAAGGCGTGGTCCACGCCGCACAGCTCCGAGCACTGGCCGTAGTAGGCGCCGATCTTGTCGGCCTTGAACCAGGTCTCGTTGAGTCGGCCGGGGATGGCGTCGGTCTTCAGACCGAAGGCCGGCAGGGCGAAGTTGTGGATCACGTCGGCGCCGGTGACCTGCACCCGCACGACCTTGCCGACCGGCACGACCATCGGCTCGGTGGCGGCCAGGCGGAACAGGCTGTGGTCCAGGCCCCGCGCGGCGACTTCCTTCTCGGGCAGCATGGCCGAGATGTATTCGGGGATCTTCTGGTCGGGGTATTCGTAGCCCCAGTTCCACTGATAGCCGACCGCCTTCACCGTCATGTAGGGCTTGGGCATGTTGTGGTAGTCGAACAGCAGCCGGAACGAGAAGATGGCGATGACCATCAGGATCAGCACCGGCACCAGCGTCCAGACCACCTCGATCAGCGTGTTGTGGCTCCACTTGGCCGGGGTCGGGTTGGACCGCTTGTTGTAGCGGACCAGGATCCACAGCAGCAGGCCCAGCACGAACAGGCAGATCACCGTGATGATCGGCAGCAGGATCGCGTCGTGGAAGAAGATGACCTGCTGTTTCAGCGGCGATCCCGCCGGCTGCAGGCCCATGCCCCCGGGGCTGGGTTGCCCGATCAATTCACTGGCGCGGACCCCACCCGCGGCCATCGCCGTCATCACGACGGCGGCGAAAGCCGCGAACAGCCCCCGCATCCCCTTAACCTTCGCGTTCATGCGCCTCACGTCCGTTTCGCCGGTCTCTGGAGTCCGCCGGCAGACTGGAGCTACTCGGCGGATGGTCCGGCCCGCTGTCGCGTGCTTGGCCCCCCGACCCTTTCGCCTGTTCAGGCCCGGTGCATACGCGCTGGAACCGGGCTTGCCAAGCCGCTCAAGGGCTGGCCCGGCTTGGGCCGGCCGCTGTCATTGATCTGACCCGCTACCATGTCACGACAGCTACCTTGCATTAGTCAGTATCATGCGGTAGAAGGGTGTCAGGTTTGGGAATGGAAATCGTGACCGAAACTATCGAAATCCAACTGAAAAAAGGGGTGCTGGCGCTCTGCGTTCTGGCCTTGCTGTCGCGCGCCGACAGCTATGCCTACGAGATCGCCAGCCGTCTCGCGAAGGACATCGACATGGGGGAAGGCACCATCTACCCGCTCATGCGCCGCCTGCAGGCGGACGGGCTGGTCGAGACCTATCTGGTGGAATCGCAGAGCGGTCCGCCGCGGAAATACTATCGGCTGACCGACGCCGGCCGCGGCAGTTTCACGCAGCAGAAGACCGAGTGGGCCGCCTTCACCCGCGCCGTTAATGACATTCTGGGAGCAGGGGCATGACCCGCGCGGACTTCATGGCGAGACTCAGGAGTGGGCTGGCGGGCCTGCCCGCCGCCACGATCGAGGACATCGCCGCCGACTACGAGACCCATTTCGCCGACGCCCAGGCCGCCGGCCGCAGCGAGCAGGAGGTGGCCGACGCGCTCGGCGCCCCCGGTCGTCTCGCCCGCGAGCTGCGCGCCGAGGCCGGCCTGAAGAAGTGGGAAGAGCAAAAGAACCCCTCGGCCGCCGCCGCCGCCATCTTCGCGGTGCTGGGTCTGGGAGCGATCGACATCATCGTCCTGCTGCCGATCCTGATGGGCGTGCTGGGAGCCATGTTCGGCTTCTTCGTCGCCGTCATCGCGGTGTTCTTCGCCGGCGGCGTCGTGTTCGCCGCGGGGCCCTTCGCCGATCCGCCGGGCGGCCCGGTCACCGCCATCCTCGGCGGCCTGGGCATGATGGCCATCGCCACCTCGATCGGCGCCCTGCTGACCCTGGCGACCATCGGCCTGGTCAACGCCCTGGTCTGGTACGCCCGACTTCACTACCGGCTGCTCAAGCCGGCCATCGATCCGCAAGGCTGAGGGGCCCGTCATGATCCGCGTTCTGATCATCATCGCCGTGGCGAGCTTCGTGCTGGCCGTGGCCTGTTTCTCCGGCGCCGTCGCCACGGGCGGCCGCGACCTGATCGAGCATGGCTGGAACATCTCTCCGGCCTATTTCGAGAACCTCGACGACGACGGCGACGTCCGAATCAGCGTCGGCCGCCACCGGGACTCAGGGCCCGATGTCTCCCATGACCTGGCCTGGGCCGGCGGTCCGCTGCTGCAGATCGACGTGCCGGCCGAGGTGACCTTCACCCAGGGCGCCGCGCCGAAGATCACCGTCTCCGGCCCCCAGGACCTGGTCGACCGGGTCGAGATCGTGGACGGCCGCCTGCGGTTCCGCGACGGCGACGGCGGGGAGGGCATGCGCGTCCGTCTCGTGCGTGAGCGGCTTAGCATCGACGTCGTCGCCCCGGCCGTGAAGCGCTTCGTGCTCAACGGCTCGCCGTCGCTCAGCCTGGCCGCCTATGACCAGCCGGAGCTGGCCATCGAGATCAACGGCTCGGGCGAAGTGTCCGGAACCGGCAAGACCCAGGCCCTCACCCTGGCCATCGCCGGCTCGGGCGACGCGAACCTCGGCGAACTCCAGGCCCAGGACGCCAACGTCAGCCTCGCCGGCAGCGGCGAGGCCGAGCTGTCGGCCCGGGGCGCGGTGCAGGTGAGTCTCGCCGGCAGCGGCGACGTCACCCTGACGACCAAGCCGGCCAGCCTGAACAGCAATATCCACGGATCGGGCGATCTTCACCTGCCATAGCGAGGGGCGTCCGGCTTTCGACCTTCAAATTCGGCGCGCCAGATGACGAAGGCGATCGAAGCGCCTACCTGTAGGCCATGACCGCCTCAGTCCTTGCTCCCTCCCTCCTCGACTCCGCCGGCGTCGATCCCGAGCGCGCGCGCGCCATCCTCGGCGAGGCCCTCGCCGGGGCCGACGACGGGGAGCTGTTCCTCGAACGCAGCGAGAGCGAGGCCTTCGTGTTCGACGACGGCCGGCTCAAGAGCGCCGCCTACGACAGTGGCGAGGGCTTCGGCCTGCGGGTGGTGGCCGGCGAGACGGCCGGCTACGCCCACGCCAGCGAGATTTCCGAGGCCGCCATCCGCCGCGCGGGCGACTCGGCCCGGCTGGCCCGGCGCGGCTATAGCGGCGTCGCGGCCGAGGGGCCCCGCGCCACCAACACCCGGCTCTACGGCGAGGACGACCCCGTCGCCTCGCCCGGCTTCTCCGACAAGGTCGCCCTGCTGCAGGAGATCGACGCCTTCGCCCGGGCCCGCGACCCGCGCGTCGTCCAGGTCATGGCCCGTCTGTCGGGCGAGCGCCGCACGGTCGAGATCCTGCGCGCCGACGGCCGGCTGGTCCGCGACGTCCGTCCGCTGGTGCGGGTGGATGTGCAGGTCACGGTCGAACGCGATGGCCGCCGCGAGACGGGCGTCGCCGGCGCTGGCGGCCGCGCCGGCTTCGAGGCCTGGATTTCCCCCGACAAATGGCAGGGCCAGATTGACCAGGCCCTGGCCCAGGCCCTGGTCAACCTGGACGCCGTGGACTGTCCGGCCGGCGAGATGGACGTGGTGCTCGGCCCCGGCTGGAACGGCGTGCTGCTGCACGAGGCCGTCGGCCACGGGCTGGAGGGCGACTTCAACCGCAAGGGCCTTTCCGCCTTCTCCGGCCGCATCGGGGAGCGCGTCGCCGCCCCGGGCGTCACGGTGTTCGACGACGGCAGCATTCCCGGCCGCCGCGGCTCGCTGACCGTCGATGACGAGGGCACCCCGACCGAACGGACCATCCTGATCGAGGACGGCATCCTGGTCGGCTACATGCACGACCGGATGAGCGCGCGGCTGATGGGCATGGCCCCCACCGGCAACGCCCGGCGCGAGTCCTACGCCCACATGCCCCTGCCGCGCATGACCAACACCGGCATGCTCGGCGGCAAGGACAGCCAGGCGGAAATGATCGCCTCGACGAAGCGCGGCATCTTCTGCGCCCACCTCGGCGGCGGCCAGGTGGACATCACCAACGGCAAGTTCGTCTTCCAGTGCACCGAGGCCTGGCTGATCGAGGACGGCAAGCTGGTCCATCCGGTCAAGGGCGCCAGCCTGATCGGCGACGGCCCCAGCGCCCTGACCCGCATCACCATGATCGGCGACGACTTCGCCATGGACCCCGGCATCGGCGTCTGTGGCAAGGGCGGCCAGGGCGTCCCGGTCGGCGTGGCCCAGCCGTCGCTGAAGATCACCGGCCTGACGGTGGGCGGGACGGCGGTTTAGGGGGCGTCGGGCGCGAACCTGACCGGTATTATGGCGCAAACGCCACAGAGTCGAATCGACGAGATTCCGCCCAGCGTTGACGGTGTGCCGCTGACAATGCGACGCTCGTAGGCATGGGAGAGCAGGCGCTCCAAGATGCGGTGCAGTTCGCCGCCCAGACAGGTCGGTTGGACTTCCTGACAGCCGTCCTAGCCGTTCTTGCGCTGTTCATCGGGATTTCGGCCTTCCCGTTGTTCAACTTTCTCAAGGCGCGCGCTGAGCAAGTCGCCCGCGAGGCGGTCGCCGACGTTCTGCGGACGGCCGAAGAGGCAATAGAAAAAGCGGCCATCTCCAAACTGGAGGAGATGCTCCCCACATTGGTGGAAGAGTATATGAAATTGGCGCAGAACGCCGTTAGCGCCGAATTGGGCGACCAGATCGCAGCTGCTCAAGAAGACGGTGGTGGAAAAGAATGACCGTAATCGAGGCAATCAAGCGTGCTCAAAGAACGGCCCCCGTTGATGTGATGGGACTAGCTGGTGACCTTGGCGTGCGCGTTAACGTCATGCGGTTGGACGAAGATGTGTCCGGCGAGCTTAAGCGCGTGTCCGGCGACGTGTTTGAGATCAACGTGAACGCGCTTCATCCACCGACTCGCCAGCGATTCACCATCGCCCATGAACTCGGGCACTACCTCTATCACCGCGAACTGATCGGTGAGGGCGTGGACGATAACAAGGCCTACAGACGTTCTGACGGGCACCGCTTCCCAAGTACGCGGATTGGCGCGCGCGAAGAGTCGGATGCCAATCGCTTTGCGGCGAACCTGCTCATGCCCTTTGACCTAATCGCCCGCCTGCGCGCGGAGGGGCTGAATCGTGCCCAAATGGCCCGGCGCCTGGAGGTTTCGGAACAGGCGCTCGCCATCCGAACGGGCGAGCCTTACCCGTAGCGTGTCTTGTTTCACCTAACCCAGCGACCAGCGACGCGGATAGTCAGGGTGCCGCGTAACCCCGTTTCTGGCCCGACACTTCAGCGTCATTAACAGCGAGCATCGGACCGATCGCAGCATGTCGGCGCCATAGGGCTCGCCACGGGCGTCCAGCGCGCGCACGGTGATCTCGCGGGCGGTCATGGACCCGTCTGCCGTCCGTAGCACGTCGAAAGTCGCGCCGCGCCAACGTTTCGTTCAGCACGGTTCGGGACTTCGATAAGGGGTGCCGGGCGCCGATCAAGAACAACCTGGAAGCCCTGCGCTCGGTTTCGAGAGCGCAGGGCTCCGGCTTGTCATCACGGATGACGACAGGCCGCTAGGGTTGAGTGGGCTCAGAAGCCCGGAAGCGGGATCGGATAAGCCGTAGGGTAGCGGCGGCGGTGAACGATGTGATTTACTGTGCCGATGTTGAGGCCGATAACGATAGCCGCCTTAGTCTGGGTCCAACCCATGATGCAGACGGCCCAGAGGACGTTACAGGCCAAGCGGAAGTCGCAGGGGTATTGGTTGGGAGGGGTCATGTTTGGAGAGCTTTCAAGAGCGGGAAACGGGTCCGGCCTTGAAGTCCAACGCCAAGCATGCGACTCTTTCGAGCCTTTCAGGGCTGCCTGGTGTTGAACTCCGACCGGGGTTGAGACCTAGGTTCGGCTGGACCAGTTGGGGAAGCTAGTAACTACCCCCGCTGGTCCAGCCGACTACATCGGACGTCTAGTCTGATACGCACTCGCATCCCTTACCCCAGCAAATCGTCGATGGTATTGGCGCGCGACGTGAGTGCGACGTGCATGTCATCCCGCCGAATGACGCCGCTCTTTTTCATGTCGCTCAGCTTGGGTGAAATCGAGGACATCGGGACTTCCGTTCCAAGGAGCGTCGAGGCCGCTGTCTGAATCTGCTTCGCTGTCATCCAGGGGTCTGCGGCGGTTGAGAGAATGTTCATGATGGCCCTCGAAAGGCCCGTAAGCCGTCCGCGGCTGCCCGCTGGCTTGGGCTGATCGGCCTCTTGCGGAGACTCCTCCGCTTCGGGGGGTGGATCAGGCGGCGGCTCATCTGGCTTGGGCGCGTTCGCCTCTAGCCTCGCCATGTAGCGTTTGACGGCGGGAATCTCTTCCAGTTCCGCCGTGGCCTCTTGGATTATCCGCCGCAGCTCCGCTTCGCGGGCCAAGATCGATTCTGGGGTCAGGTTAACCATGCAATCTTATCACACAGGCTAATCAGAAGACGCAAGCCAAATTGGCTTCTGTTCGCCCGATTTCGGACGGAAGCCCGCAATTCCCAATCTGAAGTACAAATTGAGAACGGCGAGACGAGCACCGCGCGGTCATCCCACCTGTGGCATTTGCTACCTAACGCCCAACCTGACACCGATTTAATCCACATTTCAGGCTTGTAACGTGCTCCGGCGGCGAACGCCGGTCACCTTCCCCGTCAGTTCCGGGCCGGGGGGCCCACTGGGGGAGGTCTTATGAGTCAGGTGCTTTTGCTCGCGCTGCTGGCCGCGTCGCCGGAGGTGGCGGCCAGTTCGCCCACGGTGGCGGGCGCGGGGCGGGAAGGCGTCATCTCCTATCCCCCGGCCTTCTTCTCCGAGGCCCAGCCGACCACGGCCTTCGACATGATCACCCGCATCCCGGGGTTCGTGTTCGACCAGGGCGACAGCGTGCGCGGCTTCGCCGGGGCGGCCGGCAACGTGCTGGTCGATGGCCAGCGGCCGACGACCAAGAGCGACGACCTGCAGAGCATCCTGCGGCGGATCCCGGCCAGCCAGGTCGAACGGGTCGATGTCATCCGCGGCGGCGCGCCCGGCATCGACATGCAGGGCAAGACCATCCTGGCCAACGTTGTGGTCAAGTCCGGCGACTCGGTCACCGGCCTGGTCGGGGTGGCCAACACCTTCGTCTGGGACGGCCGCCAGGCTCCGGCCCTGCGGCTGGAGGGCGTGCGGCGCGGCGCCGGCCGCACGCTGGAGGGCTCGTTCGTCATCGCCGGCTTCACCGACGACGGCTCCGGCGACGGACCGCTGATTGGCCGCGACCCGGCGGGCGTCATCACCGACCGGGCCGAGATGCATTCCGAGGGCGACGGCGAGCAGGCCGTTGGCACGGCCGCCTATGAGACGCCGCTGGCCGGCGGCAAGTTCCGCGTCAACGGCCGCCTGTTCTTCCAGCGCTTCTATTACGGCGAGCGCGACGACTACACGACCAGCCCGGCCATCGCGACCGACCGCGAGTTCGAGGAGCGGCTCGAGAGCGAGCTGGGGCTGCGCTACGGCAAGGACCTGGGCCCGCGCACCAAGGTCGAGGCGCTGTTCATCCAGCAGCTCAAGAGCAGCGACTTCGACCTGGTCTTCCGTATCGCGCCGGACGAGGACCTGTTTTCCAACAGCCGCACGCTGGGCGAGACGATCGGCCGAGGCGTGCTGAGCTTCACGAAGTCGGACAAGCTGTCGTTCGAAACCGGCGGCGAGGCGGCCTTCAACTGGCTGGAGAGCGAGACCAGCTATGTCTCCAACGGCGCCCCGGTGGCCCTGCCGGCCGCCAATGTGACGGTCGAGGAGCGCCGCGGCGAGGTGTTCGGCCAGGCGACCTGGAAGCCCTACACGACCCTGACGCTTGAGGGCGGCCTGCGTATCGAGGGATCGCGCATTTCCTCCGAGGGCGACGTCACGCTGGAAAAGACCCTGGTCTTCGCCAAGCCCCGCCTGGTGGCGACCTGGTCGCCCAATCCAGCCAACCAGATCCGCCTGCGCCTCGAGCGCGAGGTCGGCCAGCTCGACTTCAACGACTTCGTCGCCAGCTCGCAGATCAATTCCGGCGGCGGCATCGCCACGGGCAATCCCGACCTCGATCCGCAGCAGTCGCTGATCGCCGAAATCGCCTACGAGCGGCGGTTCTGGAAGAAGGGGTCGGTGACGCTGACCTT
The DNA here is from genome assembly GCA_030645575.1 of Caulobacter sp. Taxonomy (GTDB): domain Bacteria; phylum Pseudomonadota; class Alphaproteobacteria; order Caulobacterales; family Caulobacteraceae; genus Caulobacter. The sequence goes on from JAUSMJ010000004.1 coordinate 52,776, forward strand.
GCGCCATTTCGAGTTCACCGACGTCATCGACCGCACGCCGGAGGTGGTCGCCGCGACCTGCCCGCTGCTGCCCGGCGGCCAGCCGGACCTGAATTCGCCGTCCTGCGTGCGGTTCGACCACCCCGGCAACATCGGCGAGGGCACGCGCAACGCCGCCCTGATCGACTTCACCCTGCCGCTGGACCGGTTCGGCATCCCCGGCGGCCTGCTGCGGGGCGACGCCTCGATCCGCGTGTCGGAGGTCGAGGATCCGACCACCGGCGAGACGCGCCGCATCTCCGGCGAGCACCCCCAGGACTGGGGCCTGACCTTCACCCAGGACATCCCGGCCTGGAAGATCAACTGGGGCGTCGAGGCCTACGGCGGCTGGCGCGAGACCTACTACCGCTTCAACCGGATCGAGACGGTCAAGCTGCGCACCTTCGTGGCGCCCTACATCGAGTGGAAGCCCAGTCCCGGCGTCAGCTGGCTGCTGCAGATCCAGAACGCCACCTCGCGCGACCTGCAGCGCCAGCAGGCGGTCTACGCCGGCCCGCGTAACCTGACCCCGCTCAGCGGCCGCGAGGTGCGCCAGTACGACAACCAGCCGCTGATCTATATCCGCCTGCGCAAACAGTTCGGCTGACGCTCGGCGCTCGCCGGCCGCCCTCCGAGCCCCTGGGCGGCGGCCGACGAAGAAGGGCCCCGGGATCGCTCCCGGGGCCCTTTGTTGTTTCAGCGATGTCCGGTCGTTCAGTGCGGCATGGACTGCCGGTCGCCATCGATCTCGGCATGCGGCGTTCCGTCGATGCCGACGTGGCCCCATTTCTTCACCAGGAAGCTGATGAGGATGAAGAACACGCCCACGCCGATGCCGGCCCAGCCGAGCTTGCCGAAGCCGCTCAGCGAGGTGGCCAGGGCGCCGGCCGGATCCAGAACCTGACCGCCGACCGTCTCGGTTCCCATGGCGCCGGCGATGATCCCGCCGACGTACTGGGCGATCGAGCTGGACAGGAACCAGACGGCCATCATGAAGGACACCACGGTGGGCATCGACAGCTTGGTGATCTCCGACAGGCCGACTGGCGACAGGAACAGCTCACCGGTGGTGTGCAGCAGATACAGCGCGCCGAGCATGATCAGCGGCATCTGGAAGGCCGAATTGGCCATCCCGGCGCTGGCGCCCCAGACGATGATCATGAAGCCCAGGCCGACCTGGACCAGGCCCAGGCCGAACTTCATCACCGGATTGGGGTCGCGGTTATGCTTGCCCAGGAACAGCCACATCGCCGCGAACACCGGGGCGAAGATCAGGATGAAGCCGGCGTTGAACGACTGGGTCTGGGCGGCGGTGATGCCCATGTCGATCCAGCGCACGTTCGCCGGCACGCCGGCGGCCATGATCATGTCCCGGGTGCCGAAGAAGAAGCTCTGGCCGAACAGGTCCAGCGTGAAGGGCGAGCTGATCAGCGACAGATCGACGTTGCGGTCGGCGAACAGGTTGAGCGAGGTGCCGGCCTGTTCGAACAGGGTGAAGAACACCACCGCGCCGAAGATCAGGATCATGGCCAGCATCATGCGTTGCCGCTGGACCCAGGTCTTGCAGACGACGGCGATGATGAAGACGACCGCCACCAGCGAGGCGATGATGCTGGCGATCAGCACCAGGCCGACGATGGCGTTCCGCTGGACCAGCAACCAGACGACGGCGATGCCGGCGATGCCGAGGATGTAGATCAGGCCTTCCTGGTTGATCGGGCCAAAGATCGGCTTGGCCAGCTTCTCGGGGTTCGGCGGCTCGCCATGGCCCTCAAGCAGGGGCTTGCCGAGCACGAAGGCCAGATAGCCGAGCAGCATGCCCGCGCCGGCCAGGCCGAAGCCCCAGCCCCAGCCGTAGGTCTGGCCGAGATAGCCGCAGAGAACCGAGGCCCAGAAGGCCCCCATGTTGATGCCGTAGTAGTAGAGGGTGAAGCCCGGATCCCGGCGCGGATCGCCTTCCGGATAGAGCTGGCCGACGATGGTCGAGATGTTCGGCTTGAGGAAGCCGACGCCCATGATGATCAGCGAAATGGCCAGGAAGAAGATGTTCACATAGGTCGAATTGCGCGTCTCCTTCATCTCGTAGGAGCCCTGCGCCAGGCTGGCGGGCAGCGGCGAGGCGGCCGGCAGGTCCTTGATCTGCAGGGCGCCGTTCTCGCCGGCGCCGAAGCCGTAGCAGCCTTCGCCAACCTTGATGCAGACCTCGCGCTCGGACCCGCGGCCCTCGACCTGCATGGCGTAGGCCTGGCCCTGGTAGTTCAGGGTCTGCTGCGCGGGCGCGCCCTCGATGGCCATCATCCCGTGACCGGCCACCAACAGCAGGGCGCCGAAGGCGATGGCCTTGCGGGTGCCGATGTAGCGGTCGGCGAGGATGCCGCCGAGCAGGGGCAGCAGGTAGACCAGTGAGGTGTAGGAACCGTAGAGGCCGCTGGCGTAGTCGTCTTTGAACAGGAAATGCTGGGTCAGGTAGAAGATGAGGATGCCGCGCATCCCGTAGTAGGAGAAGCGCTCCCACATCTCCGCGAAGAAGAGAATGAAGAGGCCCTTCGGGTGATTCCGCATCTGCAGAAGCACCGGGATGCCCGTGGCCAGGGTCACGAGGATCCCCAGCGCGATAACGATATTCATACTGCCTACCCTGTGACTCTTGGCCCTGTGCGGAGGAGAAGCGGCAAGATCCCCCCGAACCTCCGCGATTTGCAGGCGAGAAAATCACGCGCGGGCCGGTTTCACAAGCAACGGCTTGCCGTGCCGGTTATTCGGAAGCCGACCTGTGGCCGCCGCGTTATCCTCCGCGGAAGGATCGACCATGTCCGACGCGGTTTCCGGTTCCGGCCTGACAATCGCGGCGGTTGCGGGCCGGGCCGCGTTCGCGGCGGCGGCAAAACGGCCGGCGGAGGGAGCGCGGGCGGGGACACGCACCGAAGTGCATGTCCCCGCGCCGGCTAATAGGCGCAGTCTTCGAAGACGCGGCTGATGTCACCGTTCCACGCGCCGTGGAACTTCTCCAGCAGCCGTTCGGCGGGCGTGATCCCGCTGTCGGCGATCGCCTCGAGCTCGCCCAGATAGGTGGACTCATCGACGAAACCGCCGTCGAGCCGGGCGCGGCGTTTGAGGCCTTCCTTGCTGATGGCGATCATGTCCCTGGCCACGTCCTGCACCGTGCGGCCACCGACCACGGCCTTGAGGCCCAGCCGGTTGACGTCGCGGCGGACGTTTTCGCGGTCCTCCGGCGTCCAGTGCTTGCACAGGTCCCAGGCGGCGGCGAGGGCGGCGCCATCATAGAAGATGCCGGTCCACAGGGCGGGCAGGGCGCACAGCCGGCTCCACGGCCCCCCGTCGGCGCCGCGCATCTCCAGATAGGTCTTCAGCCGCACTTCCGGGAAGATGGTGCTGGTGTGATCGACCCAGTCCTTGATCGTCGCCCGCTCGCCGGGAACCTCGTCCAGCCGGCCGTCGATGAAGTCGCGGAACGACTTGCCGGCCAGGTCGATGTACAGGCCCTTCCGCTTGGCGAAATACATCGGCACGTCGAGGGCGTAGCGCGCGTAGCGTTCGAAGCCGAAGCCGTCCTCGAACACGAAGTTCAGCATGCCGGTGCGGTCGGGATCGGTGTCGGTCCAGACGTTGGCCCGGGCCGACAGAAAGCCGTTGGGCCGGCCTTCCGTGAACGGTGAATTGGCGAACAGGGCCGTGGCGATCGGCTGCAGCGCCAGGCTGGCGCGGAACTTGGCCGCCATGTCGGCTTCGGAGCTGAAGTCGAGATTGGCCTGCACGGTGCAGGTGCGGAACATCATGTCCAGGCCCAGGCCGCCGACCTTGGGCATGTAGCGCCGCATGATCACATAGCGGCCCTTGGGCATGATGGCGGCGTCTTCGCGCTTCAGGGTCGGGTGGAAGCCCAGGCCCAGGAAACCGAGGCCCAGCTCGTCGGCGACCTGTTTGACCTCCTGCAGGTGACTGCCGGTCTCCTCGCAGATCTCGTGCATCGAGTTCAGCGGCGCGCCGCTGAGCTCGAACTGGCCGCCGGGCTCCAGGCTGACGCTGGCGCCGTTGCGTTCCAGCGCGATCAGGGTCCGGCCGCCGTCGGCGCGATCCTCGTAGACGCCTTCCCAGCCGAACCGCATCAGGCCCTTGAGCATCGCCTCGATGCCGTCGGGGCCGCCGTACTGGACGGGCGCATGGGATTTCAGGTGGAAGCCGAACTTCTCATGTTCGGCCCCGACCCGCCATTCGCTGGCGGGCTTGCTGCCGGAGGCGAACCAGCCGGTCAGATCATCAAGAGTCAGGGGCCTGTCGTCACGGACGGTCGTGGCCATTTATTTTCGCCTCCCCAGGCATTTTCGAGTGGCTGGGGAGGCCCCTTCCCCCACCGGGCGCGATCAATACGCTCAAGTGCAGGTGGGAGACAATCACACTCGATGCAAGGCTTCGTGACGGCGTCGTGTCAGCAGAACCGTTCAATCCCCATCGACCATTTTCCCGCCGTCATGGCCCGGCTTGTCCGGGCCACCTATGCGCGGCGTCGAAATCAGGATGGAACAGGCGGTCGCTCCAGCCGGTGAAGTCCGTGTTCCTGGGTGGCCCGGACAGGCCGGGCCATGACGGATGTCGGTAGGGCCTAGCCGCGCCAATCCCCCAGCGCCGCCTGCCACAGGGTCAGGGCCGCGATGGCGGCGGTGTCGGCGCGCAGGATCCTGGGGCCCAGCGAAACGGCCGTGACGAAGGGCAGGGCGCGCAGCCGCTCGCCCTCTTCCGGGGCGAAGCCGCCCTCGGGGCCGATCAGCACCGCCCCCGGCCCGGGAGCAACGGCGCGCAGGGCCTCCAGCGCCGGCGGGACGCCGCCGCCCTCGTCGCAGAACATCAGCGGACGCGTGGCGTCCCAGCCGTCCAGCAGGCGTTCGAGTTTCTCCGGCGCGACGATCTGCGGCACGTCCAGCCGGCCGGTCTGTTCGGCGGCCTCGACCGCGATGGCCCGCAGTCGCGCGACATTGGTGTGGTCGGCGTTGGTCCGCCGGGTCACGGCCAGCCGCACCCGCCGCGCGCCCAGTTCGGCGGCCTTCTCGATGATCGTCTCCAGCCGGGCCCGCTTGACCAGGGCCACCACCAGATCGAGGTCGGGCCCGTCGGTCTGGGGCCGCACGCGCGCGCCGACCGCCAGCCGGCAACCGCGCTTGCCCGCCTCGACCAGCGTCGCCCGCCACTCGCCGTCGCGGCCATTGAACAGCAGCACCTCGGCCCCGACCGCCAGCCGCATGACGGTGGTCAGATAGCGGCTCTGCTCGGGCGCCGGGATCAGGTCGGCGCCGGCGGCGAGGTCATCGGGAACATGAAGACGGATCATGCGGACTCTTCTAGCCGCCCGGCGGGGTCCGGCGGTAGGGTCTCGTCATGGACAACGACGCCTACGACGCCGAACTTCGCGACCTGCAGATCGCCATGATCCGCACCCAGCAGCTGGCGATCAAGGAGGGCTGGAAGATCCTCGTGATCTTCGAGGGCCGCGACGCCGCCGGCAAGGACGGCGCGATCGCCCGCGTGACCGCGCCCCTGTCGCGCCGCGAGACGCGGGTGGTGGCCCTGCCCAAGCCCTCGGACCGCGAGCGGACGCAGTGGTATTTCCAGCGCTACGTCGCCCACCTGCCGTCGGCCGGCGAGTTCGTGCTGTTCAATCGCTCCTGGTACAACCGCGCCGGGGTCGAGCGGGTGATGGGTTTCAGCAGCCCGGATGAACAGGAAGAGTTCCTGCGCGAAGTCCCCAATTTCGAGCGCGTGCTGGTCGCCAGTGGCGTGAAGCTGCTCAAGTTCTGGCTCGACATCAGCCCGCAGGAGCAGGCCAGGCGACTCAAGGCGCGCCGCACCGATCCGCTCAAGGTGTTCAAGACCAGCCCTCTGGACGACGTCGCCGAGCAGAAGTGGGACGACTACACGGCCGCCCGGGACGAGATGCTGCGCCGGACCGACTGCGACGCGGCGCCCTGGATCTGCGTGCGGGCCGACCACAAGAAGCCGGCCCGGCTGAACGTCCTGCGCTGGCTGCTGCGAACGGCCGCGCCGGACAAGGTGCGCAAGGGCGTGGAGGCGCCCGATCCCGAGGTGATCTTCCGCTTCGATCCGGAAGCCCTGACCGACGGGCGGCTGCACCGGTAGGGGCCGCTCCATCCCCCCACTAGCGCGCTACGCCTGAAACCCCCTCGGCGCGCCACAATAGCCGTAGCCGAAGTCGTGCTTCAGGTTGCGGTCGAGGATGCCGCGCAGCATCGCCTCGTCGGCCTCGGAGAAGGTGGCGGCCGGGACGCCGTCCATGCGCAGGGGCTTTTCGTCCACCGCCGGATCCTGGTGGTTGGCCATGACCTCCTTGGCCCCCGCCGCAGCGCCGGCGTCGAGGGCGGTGGCTGACAGCGTCAGGCCAAGATGCTTCGCCAGCGTCTCCAGCGCCGCGCGGCGGTCGGCCTGGAAGTCCTCGTAGCGGATCACCAGGGTCTCGGCCGGGAACCGGCTGGCCACCTCGCCCCAGCGGTTGAGGAAGTGGACGTACCACCAGACATCGCAGACATAGGCCTTGCCGGTCGGGTCGCCGGCGACATAGCGCGAGAACGGCACGGCGTAGGTTTCGCGCCACTTCTCGTAGTTCGAGACCATCACGTCGCGGATGTCGCGCACCACCACGCCATAGGGCGGCAGGGGCATCAGGGCCCGGACCCACCGCCGGTCCAGGGCGTAGGGCGGGATCGAGTGCGAGCTGGCGATGCGCGGCAGCGTCCCGTGGATGCGCCTGTGCTTCGGATGTCCGATGATCTCGTTGGATGAGGCGTTGTTGAAATAGCGCGGCGGTTCGACGCCGTACTGGGCGGCGATGGCGTGGCTCAGCATCCACTTGATCCAGTGGGTCCCGGAATGCTGGCCGGTGACCATGTAGCCCTGCCAGTCGCGGTACTTCAGCAGGGCGCCGTTGGTGCTGTCGCGGTTGAGGCAGTGCAGGCGGAAGGCCCGGTCGGCCGCTGGCCCGCCGCGCTGGATTTGCGGAACGTCGCCGCTTGTCAAAGCCGTCAAGGTCGTCACTCTCCCCACCGCCCGGCGTGGGCAGTCCCCGGGGTCTATATGTGACAGGAACGGGCGGCGTGTCACGACGGCCGCGAGCCTGTTCCAATCAGGTCGATTGACCTGATCGGATGAAACAGGCTCGATTCAAAAGTTGAGCGCGATCTGATCGCCGAACCGGCATCCATTTCGGCGGATCGCGCTCTGGAGAGAGCCATGGAATACGTCCGCCTCGGCAAGACCGGCCTGAAGGTCTCGCGCCTGTGCCTCGGCTGCATGACCTATGGCAGCAAATCCTGGCGGCCCTGGGTGCTGGAGGAGGACGAGGCCCGGCCGTTCTTCCGCGCCGCCATCGAGGGCGGGATCAACTTCTTCGACACGGCCAACATGTACTCGCTCGGCCAGAGCGAGGTCGTCACCGGCAAGCTGCTGAAGGAGTTCGCCGCCGGCCGGGACGAGGTGGTCATCGCCACCAAGGTCAACTTCCCGATGGGCCCCGGCCCTAACGACAAAGGCCTGTCGCGCAAGCACATCATGAGTTCGATCGACGCCAGCCTGACGCGGCTGGGCGTGGACCATGTCGATCTGTTCCAGATCCACCGCTTCGACCCCGACACGCCGATCGAGGAGACGCTCGAGGCGCTGCATGACGTGGTGAAGGCCGGCAAGGCCCGCTACATCGGGGCCTCGTCGATGTACGCCTGGCAGTTCGCGAAGATGCTCAGCGTCAGCGACCTGCACGGCTGGACCCGCTTCGTCTCGATGCAGCCGCAGTACAATCTGGTCTATCGCGAGGAAGAGCGGGAGATGCTGCCGCTATGCAAGGCCGAGGGGATTGGCGTGATCCCCTGGTCGCCACTGGCCCGGGGCTTCCTGGCCGGCGGCCGCAGCAAGGTCGGCGAGGGCGATACCGAGCGCGCCCGCACCGATGAATTCGCGCCGCGCCTCTACTACCAGGACGCCGACTTCGCGGTGGTCGATGCGGTCGAGGCCATCGCCGGCGCGCGCGGCCTGTCGAACATGCAGGTCGCCCTGGCCTGGGTGCTGCGCAATCCGGCGATCACCGCGCCGATCGTCGGCGCCTCGAAACTGAGCCACCTGACCGAGGCCCTGTCGGCGCTGGACGTCGCGCTCGGCGGCGACGAGGTCGCGACGCTGGAGAGGCCCTACAAGCCCAAGCCGGTGCTGGACCACGCGTGAAGGCGTCGGCGGCTCCAGGGTGCGTGGTTCGACACGCGATCCCTTCGGGATCGCTGCTCACCATGACGTGGAGTTTCAGCCCCACCCCTGCACGTCATCCTGAGCAGGCCGCGCAGCGGCCGTGTCGAAGGACGCAATGACCCCGAAATTCGATCTCTCCCTCAAACAGGCCCGCCGCATCGCCCTGACGGCCCAGGGTTTCGCCGGGTCGCGCCGCCACGCCGCGCCGGGGCGCAGCCATTTCGGCAAGGTGGCCGGGCGGCTGGGCGTGATCCAGATCGACAGCGTCAACGTCCTGACCCGCACCCACTATCTGCCGGCCTTCTCGCGGCTGGGCGACTATCCACAGGCCGTGCTGGAGGCCGAGGCCTGGGGCAGGAAGCGCAGCCTGTTCGAATACTGGGGCCACGAAGCCTCCCTGCTGCCGCTGGAGATGCAGCCGCTGCTGCGCTGGCGCATGGCCCGGGCCCACGACGGCGAGCTGTGGACGGGCCTGGCCCGCTTCGGCCGCGAGAGGCGCGACTACATCGACAATGTTCTGGCCGAGATCGAGACGCGCGGCCCCGTCACGGGCGGCGACTTCGCGCCGGGCCAGGACGTCCCCGGACGCCGGGGCGAGGCGGGCTGGTGGTCATGGTCCGACGGCAAGCGGGCCCTGGAATGGCTGTTCTGGACCGGCCAGATCACCACCGCCACGCGGCGCGGCTTCGAGCGGGTCTACGACCTGACCGAACGGGCGCTGCCGGCGGCGATCGTTGATCTGCCCACGCCGACCGAGGCCGACGCCCTGCGCGAGCTGGTGCTGCGCTCGGCCGGGGCGATGGGCGTTGCGACCGAGGCCGACCTGCGCGACTACTACCGCCTGCCCCTGGCGGGCGCCCGCCGCGCCGTCGGCGAACTGGTCGAGGCCGGCGCCCTGACGCCGGTCACCGTCCAGGGCTGGGGCAAGCCGGCCTATCTGCACCCGGAGGCGAAACCCCGGCGGATCGGGGCGCACGCGCTGCTGTCGCCGTTCGACAACCTGATCTGGTTCCGCGACCGGACCGAGCGGCTGTTCGGGATCAAGGTCCGGCTGGAGATCTACACCCCGGCCGAAAAGCGCGTGCACGGCTACTATGTGCTGCCGTTCCTCGAGGGCGAGGCGATCACCGCGCGCGTCGATCTGAAGGCCGACCGGCAGGCCGCCGTGCTGCGGGTGCAGGCCGCCCACGCCGAGCCCGAGGCCGGCCCGGCCACCCCGGCCGCGCTGGCCATGGAGCTCGCGCGCATGGCCGGCTGGCTCGGGCTGGACCGCGTCGAGGTCGCCGGAAAGGGCGATCTGGCAGGCCGCTTGCAGTCAGCGCTGCGATCGCCCGCGATCTGATCCCTGTCGGGAATGTGAGCGGGTGCGACATTAAACATAGTTCGCGGCGGCCGTGGCCTGGGGTATCCACCCTGCCTGAGTGGCCGCGCGGGGGCGCGAAGGGGGAGACCCGATCTTGCGTAAACTGGATGAGCGCCTCTCGCGGCGCGGCCTGATCGTCGGCCTGGCGGCCCTGACCGCCTCCTGCGCCACCTCGACGCCGAAGCCGGCGCTGGTCGCCCAGGCCGCCTTGACCCCGCCTCCGGCCGCGCCGCCGCCGCTGGTCGTTCCGCCCGCGGTCGCGCCGGTCCTCGGCCCCGAGCTCGATCCCGGGGGCCTGATCCGCCGGCCGCTGATGCACGCGGCGCTCGACGCGCTGAAGCGCCATGGCGACCGGGTGGAACGCCAGGATCGCATCTACATCGTCGACTTCCAGGCTCATTCCAGCCGTCCGCGTCTGTTCCGGCTGGACCTCGTCACCGGTGAGGCGACGGCCTACCACACCGCTCACGGCCGGGGCTCCGACCCGGCGCACACCGGCTTCGCCCAGCGCTTTTCGAACGTGCCGGAGTCGAACGCCTCGTCCGTCGGGGCCTATCTGACGGCTGGACCCGGGATGGGCGCCAAGCACGGCCCCAACGTCCTGCTGGACGGGCTGGACCCGACCAATTCGGAAGTCCGCGACCGGGCGATCATCGTCCACGGGGCCGACTACTGCGAACCTTCCTACCTGTCCGCCCACGGCAAGCTCGGCCGGTCGTTCGGCTGTTTCGCCGTGTCCCAAAAGGATCTGAACGCCCTGCGCCCCGACATGGACGCCGGCCGCCTGCTGTTCGCGGGGGTCTAGCGACAGTCAGGGACATGCACTTCAGTGCGTGTCCCTCGCCGCCTCGAAGCTGAGGGGGACACGCACTGAAGTGCATGTCCCCGGTTTCCCTACCCCGCCCCGTACATCGCCATCACGTCGCGGCGCATCGACGCGCCGCTGTCGGGGCGACTGTAGAACATGTGGCCGCCCGGATAGACCTTCAGCTGGACGCGGCCCGGATTGCCCATCGGCGGCAGCTGGTCGATCACGATGCGCGAGGCGAAATAGGGGCAGCTGAGGTCGTCGTAGCCGTGGACGATCAGCACCTTCATCTTCGGGTCGTTGGCCAGCGCCTTGCGGAACGACGACACGGCCTCGATGGTCGGCAGCTCATCCTCCCAGGCCTCGTTCACCTCGCCGCTGAGGGCGTTGTAGCGGGCCTCGACCTTCCAGCCGACGACGCGGGTGACGAAATCGACCATGGCGCTGGTGGTCGGGGCGATCAGGGCGTCGAGGATCGGGTCGCCGCTGCGCTGGTTCGGCGAGAAGGGGTAGGGGTCCCAGGCCGTGACGTTGGAATCGTACCAGCTGCCGATGCGGCCTTCGTCACGATAGAGCTCGCGCAGGAAGGCGCGGCTGTCGATGCGACCGCCCATCTGGCGCACCACGGACTCGCGCAGGCCGGTGTAGGCGGTCACGCGCTTGATGATCCGCTCCAGCGCCGGCTGGTTGGTCCGCCCGGCCATGAAGTCGGTCAGGAACTCGGTGCGGACGTAGTTTTCCACCTCGGCCATCAGCTCGGGCGACAGGGTCTTGCCCTGGCGCTCATAGTGGGCCGCGGCCATCGAGGGCAGCGTCACCACCCAGGGCATCGGCGAGAAGTCGCCGCCCGACCAGCTGGTCCCGTCGAAGAACGGCGAGACCAGCACCACGCCATTGACGCCCACGCCCAGCTCGGTCTGCAGATAGTGGGTCAGGCGCGGGCCGCGGAAGCCGCCATAGCTCTCGCCGGTGATGTATTTCGGCGAGGTCATCCGCTCGTTCTTGAGCAGCCAGTCGTAGACGATGCGCGAGAGGTAGGCGATGTCCTGCTTGACGCCGAAGAAGGCCTTCTTGCTTTCCTCCGGCGTGGTCCGCGAGCGCGAGAAGCCCGTGCCGACAGGATCGATGAACACCAGGTCGGTGAAGTCCAGCCAGGTGTAGGGATTGTCCTGCAGCGCCGCCGAGTCGGACGGCGCGTCGCCCTGGGCGCCGAACTGCACCCGCTTGGGCCCGATCGCGCCAAGGTTCAGATAGACGCTGGCCGCGCCGGGTCCGCCATTGAAGGCGAAGGTCACCGGCCGGTTGGGGTTGCGTGGGCCGTCGAGCACATAGGACGTGAACACCACCTCGGCGGTGATCTTGCCCTTGTCGTCGCGCACCGGCAGCGCGCCGACCGTGACGGTGTAGTTCAGCGTCTTGCCGGCGACATGGGTGATCTGTTTGACCTTCGCGTCGGCGGGGAAGGGCGGCAGGTCCGCGTCGGGGGCCTTGCCGGCGGCGACCTCGGCCGGCTTGTCGGCGGCGCCGGCCGAGCCCAGGGCGCCGAGGGCCAACGCGGTCGCCAGACCGATCACACCGAAGATACGCATCAACGCCCCCATCGCTTACGGACCCGGACTCCGGGAAGGCCGCGACCCTAACCTCGCCGACGGGGCAATCACAATCACCGTCATGGCCCGGCCTGTCCGGCGACGGTCAGCGCCGGCGAGTGCGGCCACCGCCAAACGGCCGCCAGCGCAGGAAGCCGATGATCGCCGGCCCGACCACGGGCGTGCGCAGGAGCGGGCGCACGGCGTGCGGCCGGGTCTTCAGAAAACAGACCACCGCCCCGATCCAGAAGACCGTCGTCGGCAGACCGGGCGTGACCACCCCGACCGCGCCCACGGCCACGAACGTCGCGCCCAGTCCGTCGAGCGCGGCGCGGGCGGCGGGTGACCGGCGACGGTGTGGTGGCGGACTCTCCATGGCGGCGACTATTGCGGGTTCGGCCGCTTTGCGCCACCACGGCCTTATGACCTCGATCCTTCCCGACGCCGCGCCGAGCAACTGGGTGGACCGGTATGCGCCCGTGGGGCTGCGGCCGTGGCTGAAACTGGGGCGGTTCGACCGGCCGACGGGCATCTGGCTGCTGATGCTGCCCGGCTGGATGGGGCTAGCCCTGGCGGCGGCGATGCGCGGCAAGGCGCCCGACCTTGTCCTGCTGCTGCTGTTCTTCGTCGGGGCGGCGCTGATGCGGGCGGCGGGCTGCGCCTACAACGACATCGTCGATCGCGACATCGACGCGAAGGTCGCCCGCACGGCCGGCCGGCCGATCCCGTCCGGCCAGATCAGCGTGAAACAGGCCTGGGCCTTCGTCATCGGCTGCTGCCTGGTCAGCCTGGTGATCCTGCTGGCGATGAACCTCTGGACCATCGGTCTGGGCGTCGCCTCGCTGGCGCTGGTGGCGGCCTATCCGTTCATGAAGCGGATCACCTGGTGGCCGCAGGCCTGGCTGGGCCTGACCTTCAACTGGGGCGCCCTGATGGGCTTCGCGGCGGCTGGGGGAGCGCCCGGCTGGCCGGCCGTGCTGCTCTATGCGGGCCTGGTGTTTTGGACCCTCGGCTACGACACCATCTACGCGGTGCAGGATCTCGAGGACGACGCCCTGGCCGGGGTCAAGTCCTCGGCCCGCCGGCTGGGCGGCCAGGCCCCACGGGCGGTGCTGGCCTTCTACGGCGTCTGTTTCGGCCTGGTCCTGACGGCGGCCTGGATCGGCGGACTGGGACCGCTGTTCCTCGTGCCGGCGGCCCTGTTCGCGCTGCATCTGTCGCGCCAGGCGTCCAGGCTCGACGTGGCCGACCCGGCCGGCGCGCTGGCGCTGTTCAAGTCCAACAGCTGGGCGGGGGTGCTGCTGGTTGTGGCGCTGGCGGCGGGCGTTTGGAAGCCGGGCGGGGTGTTCTAGGCGCCAACGGGGTCTCGACCCGCGAGGGTTCGCGGTCCCCACAGCATCACGATCCCCGCTGCCACGACCGACAGGATCACGACTGTCACGAATGGGTCGTAGTGCGAGCCGTAGTTGGGGAACGAGAACTCCGCGACGTTGGTCATGGCGTGGAACACCGCCACCAGCAGGACGCTGCGCCCGCTGGCGACGAACAGCCAGACAGTGATGACCCGCAGAGGAACCATCGCGGCCAGCTGCCAGGCCGACCAGACGGCGTCGTGTCCGGTCTGCGCCATCGGAATAATGTGCCAGACCACCCAGACCAGGCCTATGGCCAGGGCCGCGCCCAGAGCACTCATGCCCGGGACCAGCCGCTCATAGAGATAGCCCTGCCACCCCAGCTCCTCGCCGATCCCGGCGGCCAGGAACATCAGGAAGAACACCGGCAGGCGGGCCAGCGGAAACACCGGGTCGCTGATCGGCCCGTCGCGCAGCAGGATCAGGCCATACTCCAGCAGCATCGCCGTCGGCATCAGCAGCACGGCGACCAGCCACCAGCCCGCGCCGCGCACCCGCCGGCCGTCCACCACCCGGGCCAGCAGGGCGCGAAAGCCGGCCGCGCCGCCCTGTCTCGTCGCCAGGATCAAGGCGGCGACCATCGGGACAAAGGCCATCAGGGCGCTCGGCGGAAGGCTGATCGGCATGGACGGCGGCAGGAACCGGTCCGCGAAGGCCCCGACGACCCAGAACGGCAGCGACAGCCCGAACAGCAGCAGCAGAAAAGGCCAGACCGACCGGCCGGGCGGCGGACTCTCTCCGGTCACGCTCAAAACGGCCCGGCGGTCAGCGGGCCGGCCGCGAGCACGGCGGCGAACAGGCGAGGTCGCATTGAACCCTCCGAAAGGTGACGCTTGGTCATCCTACACATCCCGGCGCCGAAGTGAGATAGTCACGCCATGGCCGTCGCCGCACGCGTGAAACCGAAGGACTTCTTCACCGACGCCGAATGGGCGCCGCTGGCCGCCCGCTCGTCGTGGAAGGGGCTGTGGCTGGTCGCCCACGCCTGGCTGACGATCCTGGCGGCCGGGGCGTTGTTCATCATCTGGCCCAACCCGCTGACCCTCATCCTGGCCGTGATGATCATCGGCGCGCGGCAGCTGGGCCTGGCCATCCTGATGCATGACGGGGCCCACGGCTGCCTGCACCCGAACCAGGCGGTCAATGACTGGATCGGCCACTGGCTGGCCGGCGCCCCGACCAACGGCGACCTGCGGCGCTACCGCGACTACCACCTGCAACACCACAAGTTCGCCCAGCAGGAAGAGGACCCGGACCTCGGCCTGTCCGCGCCCTTTCCGATCACGCGACAGTCGCTGTGGCGCAAGGCGGTCCGCGACCTGACCGGCCAGACCTTCTACAAACAGCGCATCCAGCCGAGCATCGACGCCTTCAAGTCCGGCAAGCGGCAGAACGTCCCGTTCGGCAAGATCTTCAAGGGCGTGCTGACCTTCTGGTCGCCGTTCCTGATCTTCCACGTCCCGGTGATCGTGGTGCTGTCAGCCTTCGGCCTGTGGTGGGCCTGGCCGGTGCTGTGGCTGCTGCCGATGGCGACCTGGTATCCGCTGATCACCCGCCTGCGGAACATCGCCGAGCACGCCCTGGTCGGCAAGGACCAGCCCGACCCCCTGCGCCACGCCCGCACGACGCTGGCCGGCCCGGTCGAGCGGCTGCTGATGGCGCCCTACTACGTCAACTATCACTGCGAACATCACATGTTCATGCATGTGCCCTGCTGGAACCTGCCGAAGGTGCACAGGCTGCTGAAGCAGAAGGGCGTGATGGAGCGGATGCTGACGGCGCCGGGGTATCTGACGGTGCTGCGGGAGGCGTCGAGCAAGGGGCCGGTGGTGGCGGCGGCATAGTTCAGTCCGACGAGTCGAGGGTTGTCAGTCACCTCTCCCGGCCAGCGCAGGTACGGAAATTCCCAATTGATTTGCCGAGGTGTAAGCGTGCCTGCATGAGAAGGCTGGTTCAGCGACCAACAAGCTTTCGAGCCGCCTTCTATCAAGGGTTCGCGGCCGTCGCTGTGTCATTGTTCGTACCGATGCTGGTCCTCGCGATCCGCTCGATGCAGGTGGCGATAAACCCGGTCGAACCAGTATTCGTCTTCTCTGGCATCTTCGTTGGCTGCAGCGTGGCTGCCGGTCTCTGCAATATGACGCCTCTGGTGGTGCAGTGGTTCGTGCACCGACATTTCTCACGGCGCTGAGGGAATGGTCCGCGCCGGTCGCCAGCGCAGGATCGACGGCATTTCGCAGTACGGTTGCCATGCGCAGCGGCGCCCCTCAGAAGCACGCCATGATCACCGACCGTCGCGCCTTCATCGTCGCCAACACCCGCCTGCAGGCGCCGCCGCATGCGCCGGAGCTGGTGCTGCACCTGGCCGACGAGATCACGCCGATCTGGAAGCTGACCGAGGAGGCGCTGGCCGAGATCGGCCTGCCGCCGCCGTTCTGGGCCTTCGCCTGGGCCGGCGGCCAGGCGCTGGCGCGCTATGTGCTCGACAACTCTGCCGTCGTCGCCGGCAGGCGGGTGGTCGATTTCGCCTCGGGTTCGGGCATCGTCGCCATCGCGGCCAAACGGGCGGGCGCCGCGTCGGTGCTGGCCGCCGACATCGACGGCTACTGCGGCGCGGCGGTGGCCCTGAACGCGGCGGCCAACGGCGTGGCGGTCGAGTTCACCGACGCCGACCTGCTCGACGCCCCGCCGCCGAGCGACGCCGACGTCATCCTGGCCGGCGACATCTGTTACGAAAAACCGCTGGCCGAGCGGGTCATGGTCTGGCTGACGGCGGCGCGGGCGGCCGGGGCGACGGTGCTGATCGGCGATCCGGGGCGCACCTACTTTCCCAAAACAGGCCTGATCAAGCTGGCCGAATATCAGGTCGCCACGACCCGCGAGCTCGAGGATTTCGAGGTCAAGAAGACCAGCGTCTGGACTCTGCCCTGACGCCCGCGATATAGAACAAAAACAGAACAACTGGAGTTCGCCCGATGCGCGAAGACGGCAAGATCGACTATGTGGAATTCCCCGCGACCGGCATTCCGGCGGTGAAGGCGTTCTATTCGGCGGCCTTCGGCTGGACCTTCGTCGACTACGGACCCGACTACGCGGCGTTCGGTGACGCGGCGGTCGATGGCGGCTTCAACGGCGACGCGGTCGAGGCGCCGGCCAAGCCGCTGGTGGTGCTCTACGCCCACGACATCGAAGGCATGTTGGCGAAGGTGACGTCGGCCGGCGGCGTGGTCGTCAAGCCGATCTTCCCCTTCCCGGGCGGCCGCCGCTTCCACTTCACCGACCCGTCGGGCAACGAACTGGCGGTGTGGAGCGAGAGGTAGAGCCTTCTTCTCCCTTCCTCCTTGATGGAGGAAGGGTCGGGGATGGAGGTGTGGCCACGGTGGTGCGGTGAGATCACCATAGGGCGCCAGCGCCATGCCGAGCCCATCGCCAAACCCGTCGGCCACACCACCACCCCTGCCCCTCCTCCATCGAGGAGGAGGGGTTCAGGAACGCCCTAGCCCCTCCGGCCCACCGGCCTATAGTCCCCACCCTCAGTCCCCGGGGAGTCCCGCCCATGCGCCGTCGCACCTTTCTCGCCGCCCTGCCGGCCGCCGCCCTGGCCGGCCAGGCGCTGGCCCAGAGTCGGCCGACCAATGCCAATCTGAACCGGCCCGACGTGCATGGCGGCGACCGCGTCGATGGCGCCACCTTCGCCAGCCGTTCGGCGGCCTGGGGCGTCCATGGCGCGGCGGCCACGGCCCATCCGCTGGCGACGCTGGCGGCCATCGACACCCTGCGGCGCGGCGGCTCGGCCGTCGATGCGGCCATCGCGGCCAACGCCTGCCTGGGCTTCCTCGAGCCCATCTCCTGTGGCGTCGGCGGCGACTGTTTCGTCATGCTGTGGGACCCGAAGACGAAGAAGGTCGTCGGCCTGAACGGCTCGGGCCGCTCGCCGCGCGCCCTGACCCTGGCGACCCAGCGCGCCCGCTCGAAGAACGGCCGCATCGCCAGCTTCGGCGCGATCGCGGTCAGTGTCCCGGGCGCGGTCCAGGCCTGGTGGGACCTGCACCAGAAATTCGGCAAGCTGCCGTGGAAGAGCCTGTTCGACCCGGCCATCGCCTATGCCGAGGAGGGGACGCCGGTCACCCAGAACGTCGCCTACTACTACGGTGCCTCGTTCCGCCGGTTCAACAACCCGACCTCGAACATCGAGGAGGTGGCCAACTTCAACGCGGTCTGGGCGCCGACGGGCCGCACGCCGCGCGAGGGCGAGCTGTTCCGCAATCCGGGCCTGGCCGAGACCTACCGCAAGATCGCCGCCGACGGCCGCGACGCCTTCTATGACGGCGAGATCGCCGACCAGATCGAGCGCTACTTCAAGCGCATCGGCGGCTGGATGACCCGCGCCGACCTCGCCGCCCACCACAGCGAATGGACCACGCCGTTGGTCACCGGCTATCGCGGCGTCGACGTCTATGGCCTCGCGCCCAACAGCCAGGGCCTGTCGACCCTGCAGCTGCTGAACATCCTGGAAAACTTCGACGTCAAGGCGATGGGCTTCCAGTCGGCCCAGGCGATCCACCATGCGGTCGAGGCCAAGCGTCTGGCCTACGAGGACCGCGCCCGCTACTTCGCCGATCCGGCGTTCGGCAAGATCCCCGTCGAGTGGCTCAACTCCAAGGCCTATGCCGCCGAACGGGCGAAGCTGATCCGGCCGGACGCCATCCTCAGCCCCATCTATCCGGGACAGGCGCCCAGCCACGGTGACACCACCTATTTCACCACCGCCGACGCCGACGGCATGATGGTCTCGATCATCCAGTCCAACTATCGCGGCATGGGCAGCGGCCTGTCGCCGGACGGCCTGGGCTTCATGTTCCAGGACCGGGGCGAGCTGTTCTCCCTGACCGATGGCCACCCCAACGTCTATGCGCCGGGCAAGCGGCCGTTCCAGACCATCATCCCCGGCTTCGCGGTCCGGGACGGCGCGCCCTGGCTCAGCTTCGGCGTCATGGGCGGCGACATGCAGCCCCAGGGCCAGGCCCAGATCATCAGCAACATGGTCGACTTCGGCCTCGACCTGCAGGCGGCCGGCGACAGCCCGCGCTGGCATCACGAGGGCGGCACGGAGCCGACCGGCGAGCTGCTGGGCCAGCCCGGCGAACTGCATCTGGAGAGCGGCGTGCCGGCGGCGACGCAGGCGGCGCTGCAAGCGATCGGCTGGAAGCTCGGCCCCAACCCCGGCGGCTTCGGCGGCTACCAGGCGATCGAGCGCTGGCCCGGCCGCTACGCCGCCGCCACCGAGATGCGCAAGGACGGGGTGGCGCTGGCCTACTGACGGAGGGAGCGGTGACCCGCGAGGAGTTCCACGCCATCGTCATGGCCTTCCCCGGCGTCGAGGAGGGGCCAAGCTACGGCCAACCCGCCTACAAGGTGAACGGCAAGTTCCTCACCCGCGTGCGCAAGGACGACGCCAGCGCGGTGATCATGGAGGTGTCGTTCGACGAGCGCGACCTGCTGCTGGAGGTCGAGCCGCAGACGTTCCATTTCACCGCCCACTACAAGGACTACCCCTGTGTGCTCGCCCGGCTGAAGACGCTGAATCCCGACCAGCTGAAGGGCTTCCTCGAACGGCGCTGGCGCAAGTCGGCGAAGAAGGCCGAGGTGAAGGCCTGGGACGCGGCCCGGGGCTGATGGGTCGTTGCGTGGTTCGACACGGCCCTTCGGGCCTGCTCACCATGACGTACAAATGAATACGTCATCCTGAGCAGCGCCGAAGGCGCGTGTCGAAGGACGCAGGGAAGCGCCACCAACACGCCGTTAAACCAGAATCACCTCGACCCCATACTCGGCCAGCGTTCTGTCGCTCGTGACGACGACCGCGCCCCGGTTCAGCGCCTGGGCTACGATCATGCGGTCGAAGGGGTCCTTGTGGATCGGCGGCAGGGCCGTGGCGAGGCGCGCGTCGCGCAGGGTCGGCGAGATGATCTCAAGTCCGAGGTCTGGCAGCCGCTCGTTGAACCGTCCGGGCAGTCCGATGCGGCCCGAGGCGGCCTTGATCCACATTTCCCAGGGCGTGACGATGCTGACCATCACCAGCGGATCGGTGGCGATCCGGTCGGCCGCGCGGGATCGTCTGATCCGCGGCGCATCTTCAAGCCACCAGATCAGGGCGTTGCTGTCGAGGATCAGGCCGCTCAAGACGCCGCGTCGTCCTCTGGCGGAAACAGCGGCGCGTTGATCGACTCCTCGAACATTTCGAGGATTTCCGCGTCGCCGGCCTTCCAGGCCTCTTCATCCCAGGCGAACTCACCCTTCATCGCGCCGGGCCGACGAAGCACCTTCCGTTCAACGGGCTCGGCCGTCAGCCGCGCGATGGGCTTGCCGGCCCTGGCGATGACGATCACTTCGCCGTTCTCGACGTCGGCGAGCAGTTGCGACAGCTGAGTCTTGGCCTGATGGACGTTGACCTGTTTCATGTGGACTAACCTAGTCCACCCGGCGCAGCACGCCAACACTTCACACGGACGCCCTCCCGCCCTAGCTTCCGCCGCGGGTAACAGGAGCATCACCTTGGCCTATCGGTCGCTGCGGGACTTCATCGCCAAACTCGAAGCCGATGGCGAACTGGTGCGGGTCAACGAGCCCGTATCGACCGTGCTGGAGATGACCGAGATCTGCACCCGGCTGCTAGCGACCGGCGGGCCGGCGGTGCTGTTCGAAAAGCCGGTGATGGAAGACGGCACGATCTCGCCGATGCCCTGCCTGGCCAATCTGTTCGGCACGGTCAGGCGGGTGGCCTTGGGCGTCACGCTGGGCGGCGAGCCGCGCACCACGGCGGGCGAGCTGCGCGAGGTCGGCGAGCTGCTGGCCTTCCTGCGCCAGCCCGAGCCGCCGAAGGATATCAAGGACGCCATGGACCTGCTGCCGCTGGCGCAGACCGTGATGTCGATGCGGCCCAAGGTGGTGAAGTCCGCGCCGGTGCAGCAGGTGGTCCTCAAAGGCGACCAGATCGACCTGACCAAACTGCCGGTCCAGACCTGCTGGCCGGGCGAGCCCGCGCCGCTGATCACCTGGCCGCTGGTGGTCACCAAGGGGCCGTCGGACAGCCGCGAGGACGACTTCAACCTCGGCATCTACCGCATGCAGCTGCTGGGCAAGGACCGGGCGATCATGCGCTGGCTGGCCCATCGCGGGGGGGCCCAGCACTACGCCCGCCACAAAAAGGCCGGACGGCCCGAGCCGCTGCCCGCCTGCGCGGTGATCGGGGCCGATCCGGGCGTCATCCTGGCCGCCGTGACCCCGGTGCCCGACACCCTGTCGGAATACCAGTTCGCCGGCCTGCTGCGTGGGTCCAAGGTCGATCTCGTGCCGGCCAAGACCGTGCCGCTGATGGTCCCGGCTCAGGCCGAGATCGTCATCGAGGGTCACGTGATGCTCGACGAGTACGAGGACGAGGGCCCCTACGGCGACCACACCGGCTACTACAACAGCGTCGAGCGCTTCCCGGTGTTCAGGGTCAGCGCCATCACCATGCGCAAGGACGCCATCTATCACACCACCTTCACCGGCCGGCCGCCGGACGAGCCGTCGGTGCTGGGCGAGGCGCTGAACGAGGTGTTCATTCCCCTGTTCCAGCAACAGTTCCCGGAGGTGGTCGACTTCTGGCTGCCGCCGGAAGGCTGCAGCTACCGCATCGCCGTGGTGTCGATGAAGAAGGCCTACCCCGGCCACGCCAAGCGGGTGATGCTCGGCGTCTGGAGCTATCTGCGCCAGTTCATGTACACCAAGTGGGTGATCGTCGTGGACGACGACATCGACGCCCGCGACTGGAAAGACGTCATGTGGGCCGTCAGCACGCGGATGGACCCGGCGCGGGACATCACGGTGATCGAGAACACCCCGATCGACTACCTCGACTTCGCCAGCCCGCAGAGCGGTCTGGGCAGCAAGATCGGCCTGGACGCGACCAACAAGCTGCCGCCGGAAACCCACCGCGAATGGGGCCAGCAAATCCGCATGGACCAGGCCGTGGTCGACCGGGTCAGCGAGATCTGGGGCAAGCTCGGATTGCCGGGCGACGGCAAGCCGATCTGGAAATAACCATGCGCTCCTCCCTGTTCGCCGCCATCGCCGCCGTTCTGTCGCTGTCGAGTCCCGCCATGTCCGAACCCTCGTCCGCCATCCCCAACGCCCGTCCCTGGGACCAGCCGTTCCTGCCGCCCGCGCCGGCCTGGGACGGGGCCAGCAAGGCGCTGCTGCGGCCGGCGACCGACCCCTGGGCCAGCGCCTTCGAGCAGGATCCGGCGCATGACTTCAGCCCCGATTACGCCGACACGCGCGCCTGGTTCGACCGGCTGGACAAGGCCTCGAAGCTGATCCGGCTGGAACAGTTCGGCGTCTCGCCCGAAGGCCGGCCGATCTACGCGGTCATCGCCAGCAAGGACGGCAAGGCCTTCGACCCGGACAAGCCCGTGCTGATGGTCCAGGCCGGCATCCATCCGGGCGAGATCGACGGCAAGGACGCGGGCATGATGCTGCTGCGCGACATCGCCTTTTACGGCAAGGATGACCTGCTCGACCGGGTCAATCTGATCCTGATCCCGATCCTGTCGGTCGACGGCCACGAGCGGGCCAGTCCGTATTCCCGGCCCAACCAGCGCGGGCCGCGCATCCAGGGCTGGCGCAATACGGGGACCAACCAGAACCTCAACCGCGACTACATGAAGCTCGACCAGCCCGAGATGCGGGCGGTGCGGTCGCTGATCGTGAAATACCGGCCGGACCTCTACGTCGATGTCCATGTCACCGACGGCATCGACTACCAGTACGACGTGACCTGGGGCTACAATGGCGAGGATGACGCCTGGTCGCGCTCGCCGGCGATCGCGGGCTGGCTCGACCGGGCCTTCAAGCCGACGGTCAACGCGGCGCTTGAGGCCCAGGGCCATATCCCCGGCGAACTGGTGTTCGCGATCGACGACCGCGACCCGAAGAAGGGGCTCAGCGACGGCGGGCTGGGCGAGCGGTTCTCCAACGGCTGGGGCTCGGCGGCCCACGTCCCGACTATCCTGATCGAGAACCACAGCCTCAAGCCGCACGAACAGCGGGTGCTGGGGACCTACGTCTTCCTTGAGGCGGCGCTGCGCCTGCTGGCCGCGCGGGGCGGCGACCTGCGGGCCGCGATCGGCGCGGACAGCGCGCTGCGCCCGGCCGAGATCCCGGCCAACTTCGTGTCCACCGACCAGCCGGTCGCGACCCGCGCGTTCAAGGGTATCCTGTTCGAGCGTTATGACAGCGCCGCATCGGGCGGGCCGGAGATCCGCTGGCTTGGCAAGCCGGACCCACAGCCGTGGATGATGCCGTTCTACGGCTCGCGGCCGACGCTGACGCTGAATCGCCCGACCGCTTACTGGATCCCCGCCTACCGCACCGACCTGATCGAGCGGCTGCGAATCCACGGGGTGGTCATGGAGACCCTGACCGCGCCCCGCACCGTCCAGGTCGAGATGCTGCGCCTGCACGATCCGAAGATCGCGCCGCGGACCAACGAGGGCCACGTCCAGATCACCGTGGACACGGTGACGCCCGAGCCGCGCGACTGGACCTACGCCCCCGGCTCGGCGCGGGTATCGACCGACCAGCCGCTCGGCGACGTGGTCGTGCTGCTGCTTGAGCCGCAGTCGTCGGAGAGCTTCTTCGCCTGGGGCATGGTCCCGGAGGTGCTGAACCGGGTCGAGTATATCGAGGGCTACGCCATCGCGCCGCTGGCCGACCGCATGCTGGCGGCCGACCCGGCGCTGAAGGTGGCGTTCGAGGCGAAGCTGGCCGCCGACCCTGCCTTCGCCGCCGATCCCGACGCGCGGCTCGGCTGGTTCTACGAGCGGACGCCCTATTTCGACGATCATTACCTGCTCTACCCGGTGGGCCGGGAAGCGGGCCGCTGACCGGTCTTGCCCTCGATGGGGAAAGCACGGTTAATCCCGGCCCGCTGAAACGGTGCTTTTCGAAGAGGGACGCGGGATGGACGTAGTCAATCCGGGACATGCCTCGGCCCTCTGGGTCGGGCTGCACATCCTGCTGATGCTGGTGCTGTCGCTGCTGGTCGTCCGCCTGCGCAACAAGCACAAGGTGTTCCTCGGCGATGAGGGCATCCCGGAACTGGCCCAGGCCATTCGCGCCTTCGGCAACGCCAGTGAGTACGTGCCGCCGGGCCTGGTCGGGCTGATCGTGTTGGACATGACCGGCGCAACGCCGCTGCTGATCCATATCGCCGGCTTCCTGTTGCTGGCCGGCCGCATCGTCCACGCCGTGGGCCTGTCCAACAGCGTCGGCACCTCGGTCCCGCGGGCGCTGGGCATGACCATGACCTGGTGCGCCTACGTCTTCCTCATCGCCGCGACGCTGATTTCGGCGGTCTGGTGAAACAGGGACATGCACTTCAGTGCGTGTCCCTTTCCGGCCAGAGGGGACACGCACTGAAGTGCATGTCCCCGGGTTGCCCCGACGCCTTCTCGTCCCCATAACCCGGGCATGGACGAAAACCAGTTGCATGAGGCGGTCGCCGCCGCGCTGAAGGCCGGCGCGGACGCGGCCGAGGCTGTCTTCGCCGAGCGCCAGTCCCTGTCGGTCAATGTGCGGACGGGCAAGCTCGAAGAGGTCGAGCGCGAGGAAGCGCGCGACCTGGGCGTCCGCGTGTTCGTCGGCCAGCGCCAGGCGGTGGTGTCCGGCTCCGACGTCTCCGCCGAGGGCCGCCGCAAGCTGATCGAGCGAGCCGTGGCCATGGCCCGGCTGGCCCCGGAAGACCCCTACGCCGGCTTCGCGCCGGTAGATCGCCTGGCCCAGGGGCCGTTTCCGGACCTGGACCTGTTCGACGCCGACGAGCCATCGCCCGAGACGCTTGAGGACCAGGCGCGCGAGGCCGAGGCCGCCGCCCGGGGCGTCGAGGGCGTGACCAACTCCGACGGCGGGTCGTCGGCCTGGTCGGCCGCGCAATGGCGGCTGGTGACCAGCGCCGGCTTCTCCGGCCTGCACCGGGCCTCGGGCTTCTCGCTGTCCGCCTCGGCGGTCGCTGGCGAGGGCTCGGGCATGGAGCGGGGCGGGGAGGGCCGCACGGTCCGTCACGGCGCGGACCTGCCCTCGCCGACGGCCATCGGCGCCGAGGCCGGCAAGCGGGCCGTCCAGCGCCTTGGCGCGCGCAAGATCGACTCGACGACCGCCCCGGTGATCTTCGAGAGCCGCCTGGCCATCTCGCTGATCGGGCCGCTGATCGGGGCCATCTCGGGCCCGGCCGTCGCCCGCGGCGTCAGCTTCCTCAAGGACCGCCTGGGTCAGCCGCTGTTCGCCGGCGGCATCGACATCATCGACGACCCGCACAGGGTGCGCGGCCTGGGTTCCTCGCCGTTCGACGACGAGGGCGTGGCCAACCGGCGCACGGCGATCATCGAGGACGGGGTGCTGACGACCTGGCTGCTCAACACGGCCACGGCGAAGCAGCTGGGGATGCAGACCACGGGCCACGCCTCGCGCGGTCTCGCCGGTCCGCCGGGCGTGTCGACCACCAACCTGACGGTCCGCCCCGGCGAGCGCGACCTGGCCGGGCTGATGGCCGACGCCGGCGACGGGCTGCTGATCACCTCGATGTTCGGGCCCTCGCTCAACGCCAACACGGGCGACTGGTCGGTCGGCTGTTCCGGCTTCTGGTTCGAGGCGGGCGAGATCGCCTGGCCGGTGACCGAGATCACCGTGGCCGGCAACCTGATCGACATCTGGGGACGGCTGGTTCCCGGCTCGGACCTGGAGATCCGCGGCGCGGCCAACGCGCCGTCGCTGCTGGTCGACGCCATGCCGATCGCCGGGCGATGAGGGACGATCTGGCGCTGATCCTCGAGACGGCGCGCGAGGCGGGCGCTCTCGCCCGACGCCTGAAGGACGAGGGGCTGAAGATCTGGTCCAAGGCCGGCGGCTCGCCGGTGACCAACGCCGACATCGCCGTCGATCAGCTGCTCAAGGCCCGGCTTGAGGCCGCGCGGCCCGACTACGGCTGGCTGTCGGAAGAGACGGCCGACGATCCGGCCCGGCTGGACCGGCGGCGGCTGTTCGTCGTCGATCCGATCGACGGCACGGCGGCCTTCCTCAAGGGGCGGCCCTGGTGGTCGGTGTCGGTCGCGGTGGTCGAGGACGGCCTGCCGGTGGCCGGCGTGGTGTTCGCGCCGGAGCTGGACGAGACCTTCACCGCCACTGTCGGCGGCGGGGCCTTCCTCAACGAGACGGCGATCCGCGCCAGCGCCCGGGACCGGGTCGAGGACTGCCGCATGCTGGGCGACGCCAAGATGTTCGCCCATCCGGCCTGGCGCGAGCCCTGGCCGCCGATGACCATCGAGACGCGCAACTCCATCGCCTATCGCATGTGCCTGGTCGCCGACGGCCGGTTCGACGCGGCCCTGGCGCTCAGTGGCAAGAGCGAGTGGGACCTGGCCGCGGCCGACCTGATCTGCGCCGAGGCCAGCGCGGTCTGCACCGACCACCAGGGCCGGGCCTACGCCTACAACCGGCCAAATCCCCGGCTGCCGAGCCTGATCTCGGCCGCGCCGGCGTTGCACCCGTTGATCCTGGAGCGCGTCCGGCATATCGACCTGCCGAACTGATTCCCCCGCGTAAGGCCCCGCACATGCCGGACAGACAACTGCTGCACCTCGTCATCGGCGGCGAGCTGAAGGACGTCCAGGACGTCGCGTTTCGCGACCTTTCCAAGGTCGAGTTCGTCGGCGCCTACCCCAGCTACGCCGAAGCCTGGAAAGCCTGGAAGGGCAAGGCCCAGGCGACCGTCGACAACGCCCACGCCCGCTACTTCATCATCCACGCCCACAAGCTGCTGGACCCGAGCGCCGACGACGACCGGCGCTGAGGGCGTGCGTCCTTCGACACGCCGCTTCGCGGCTGCTCAGGATGACGTGGCTCAGTGCACGTCATGGTGAGCAGCGCCCGCAGGGCGCGTGTCGAACCACGCACCCTATTCCCGCCGCAGCAGCCTGTCGGTCAGCAGGGTTCCCCACCAACTGGCGCGGAAGTCGGCCTTGATCTTCGCCCGGTCATAGGCGTCGCTCTGGACCCAGTCGATGAAGCTGATCCCCTTCGGCTCGGCCTCGGCCAGGTAGCGCTCGAACACATAGTCCAGCACGCCGGTCTTGCCCTGCTTCACATGCAGGGTGCGCAGGCCGAGCTCCTTCACGGCCTCGCGGATCGGATGGCCGAGGTGAAAGTGGCGGTAGAACACGCTCATGATGCCGGCCCGGTCCGCGCCGGACTTGCAGTGCATCAGGGCCGGGTACTCGATGCTGGCGAACAGGTCGCGGGCGCCCAGCACCGTCTCGCGACGGGGGACCTCGCGCGAGGTGATGGTGAAATCGACCATCTTCAGGCCCAGCCGCTCGCAGGCCTCGCGCTCGAGCACATAGAAGCCGGTGTCGAAGCCGCCGCGCAGGTTGATGATGGTCCGGATGCCGTCGCGCTTCCACCAGCGCAGCTGGAACGGCCAGGGCTGGGCGGCGCGGACCATGTCCGGCCCGATCCAGTGGGCGTTGGAGAATCCGACGCGCAGAAAGGCGTGATCGCCCCAGATCGAGTGCCAGTACGCCCGAAAGCGGCCCCAGCCCGTGGAAAGGTCGAAACGCTTCGACAAGTGGCGCTCCTTGCAAGAGCGTCCTAAGTAGTGGCCTGCGCGTCGAACGCAAACGTCTTCAAGGCCGATTCCCCACTCCATGACCGTCGCCGCGCCAGCCGAAATGACCGATCGCCAGCTGGCGGCCCGCGTCTGGCGGACCTACCTCAAGCCGCGCTGGAAGGGGGTGACGGTCGCTCTGGTCTGCGCCGGGATCGTGGCCGGCCTATCGGGCCTTCTGGTCCAGCTGCTCGAACCGGCGATGAACGACCTGCTGGTCAAGCCCAAGCCCGGCGCCCTGGTGGTCATCCCGCTGACCATCGTCGCCTACGCCCTGGTCCGCACTGTCACCCAGGTGCTGCAATCGACCCTGGTCAACCGGATCGGCCACGGTATCGTCGGGGACGTCCAGCTGGAGCTTTTCGGCCGGATGGTCCGCGCCGACCTCGCCCGGCTCAAGGCCACCCACACCGGCGCCTTCGTCTCGCAGGTGCTCTATGACGCGGGCCTGATCCGCGAGGCCGCGACGACGGGGGTGATCAACTATACCCAGAACGTCCTGATGCTGCTGGCCATGCTGTGGGTCATGGGCACCAGCGACCCGATCCTGGCGGGCCTGGTCCTGCTCACCGCGCCGTTCGCCTCGCGTCTGATGCGGCGCTTCTCGCGCCGGTCGAAAAAGGCCGCCAAGGGCGCGATGGCCGCCACCAGCCTCCTGTCGACCGCGCTGATGGAGAGCCTCGACGGCGTCCGGGTGGTGAAGATGGAGAACCGCGAGGACTACGAGGAGGCGCGGGTCGCCGACGTGATCCGCGAGCGGCAGCGGCATATCATCAAGGGGGCCAACGCCCGGTCCCAGGCCGCGCCCGTCACCGAGCTGCTGACCTTCGTGATCACCGCCGGGGTCTTCGCCTACGCCGGCTGGCGCGCCTCGACCGGCGTGATGAACGTCGGCGACTTCACCGCCTTCATGGGCGCCCTGACGACGGGCGGCCAGTCGCTGCGCCAGCTGGCCAATCTGCAGACCATCTTCGCCGAGGGCACGACGGCGGCGCGGCGGCTGTTCACGGCCCTCGACGTCGAGCCCGAGGTCGCCGAGGCGGCCGACGCCCGAACCCTGTCCGGCGGCGACGGCCATATCGTGCTCGAGAATGTCGGCTTCTCCTACGAGGGCGGCCACGCGGCCCTCGAGGGCGCCTCGGTCGAGGCTCGCCGTGGCGAGATGGTCGCCCTGGTTGGTCCCTCGGGCGGCGGCAAGAGCACCATCCTGTCGCTGATCCCGCGCTTCTACGACGCCACCAGCGGCCGGGTGACGGTGGACGGATCGGATGTGCGCGAGGTCACGGTGGCCTCGCTGCGCGCCCGCATCGCCTTCGTCACCCAGGAACCGTTCCTGTTCGACGACACGATCCGCGCCAACATCGCCTACGCCCGGCCTGACGCCACCGGCGAGGAGATCGAGGAGGCCGCCCGCCGGGCCGCCGCCCACGAGTTCATCCTCCAGCAGCCGGACGGCTACGACACCGTGGTCGGCGAGGCCGCGACCCGTCTGTCGGGCGGCCAGCGCCAGCGCATCGCCATCGCCCGGGCCTTCCTCAAGAACGCCCCGATCCTGCTGCTCGACGAGGCCACCAGCGCGCTCGACACCGAGAGCGAGGCCCAGGTCCAGGCGGCGCTCGACCGGTTGATGGCGGGTCGCACGACCATCGTCATCGCCCACCGGCTATCGACCGTGAAACACGCCGACCGCATCTACGTCATCGATCGCGGCCGCGTCGTCGAGACCGGCACGCACGCGTCCCTCGTGCGCAAGCGGGGCCTCTATGCCCGCCTCGCCCGCGCCCAGGATCTCGACAGCGCGCCGGAGGAGGCCCCCGCGTGAAGGCGTTCTTCCGCTCCGCCCTGGTGCAGAACAGTCTGGCGGTGATCTTCGCGGCCTGGCTGAAGCTCTGCCACGCGACCATCCGCTGGACCTTCGAAGGCGAGGACCGGGCCCGCGCCGTCTGGGCGCACGAGGGCGGCGCCATCCTGTGTTTCTGGCACGCCGTCATCCCGCTGGCGCCCCATTGCTGGCCCCAAGGTCCGGGCCGGCAGGACATGCGGGCCCTGATCTCGCGCTCGGCGGACGGCGAGTTCATCGCCCTGACTGTTCAGAAGATCGGCTTCCCGGCCATCCGTGGCTCGTCGAAGAAGCTCACCGACGCCGCCAAGAACAAGCATGGCGAGCAGGCCCTGCGCGACATGGTCAAATGGGTGCGGGGCGGCGGCGGCATCGCCATCACGCCCGACGGTCCGCGCGGTCCGGCCGAGGTGATGCAGGGCGGCGCGCCGACGCTGGCCCGCATGACCGGCGCGCCGGTGATCTTCTGCGGCCTGGCCGCCAGCCCCTGCCTGCGCGCGGGCAGCTGGGACCGCACCGTGATCCCGCTGCCGTTCTCGCGCGGGGCCATCGTCTGGGACGGTCCCTGCCACGCCGGACGCCACGACGATCTGGAGGCGGTGGCGCGCGACTGGGCGGCGCGGCTGTCGGCCGTCACCCGCCGCGCGGAAGCCATTGTCGGCGCGGGCGCGGAGTGAGACTCTGACCGCCATGCCGCACGACGATCCCGGCCATCGCCACGACGACCACGACCACGGGCACGACCACGGGCATCACCATGCCCCGGCCGATTTCGGCCGCGCCTTCGCCGTGGGCGCGGCGCTGAACATCGGTTTCGTGGCGGTCGAGGCGGTCGCCGGGCTGATGACCGGCTCGCTCGCCCTGCTGGCGGATGCCGGCCACAATCTGTCGGACGTGCTGGGCCTGCTGATGGCCTGGGGGGCCATGGTGCTGGCCCGCACCCTGCCCACCGCCCGCCGCAGCTACGGCCTGCGCAAGGGCACCATCCTCGCCTCCCTCGCCAACGCCGGCCTGTTGCTGGTGGCGGTCGGGGCGATCGTCTGGGAGGCCATTCGCCGGTTCGGCGCGCCCGAGCCGCTGTCGCCGGGGCCGGTCATGGTGGTCGCCCTGATCGGCGTGACCATCAACACCGCCACCGCCCTGATGTTCATGCGCGGCCAGCATGACCTGAATGTGCGCGGCGCCTTCCTGCACATGGCCGCCGACGCGGCGGTCTCGCTGGGCGTGGTGTTCGCCGCGGCGGTCATCTGGCTGATGCCGGCCTGGACCTGGATCGACCCGCTCGTCGGCCTGGTCATCGCCGCGGTGATCATCGCCGGGACCTGGGGCCTGCTGCGCGACTCCCTCGACATGGCGCTGGACGCCGCCCCGCGCGGCGTCGACCCGGACGCGGTCCGCGACTGGCTGGCCGCCCGGCCCGGCGTGACCGGGGTGCACGACCTGCACATCTGGGCCATGAGCACCACCGAGACGGCCCTGACCGCGCATCTGACCCGGCCCGACAACGCCGACGGCGACGCCTTCCTGCACGAGACCGCCCACGCCCTGGCCGAGCGCTTCCGGATCGGCCATCCGACGCTGCAGATCGAGACGGGCGCCGATGGCCGGGCCTGCCACTTCGCACCCATCGACGTGGTCTGAGCCGGCGTGGCGCTTCCGTTTTCCCTGACCCTCTACCGCGGCGCCACGGCGTTGCTGGCGCCGGCCGTGCCCGCGATCCTGCGCGGCCGGGCCCGGCGCGGCAAGGAGGACCCCGGCCGGCTGGGCGAACGGCTCGGCCGCGCCTCCAGGCCCCGTCCGCCGGGGCCGCTGGTCTGGCTGCATGGCGCCAGCGTCGGCGAGACGGTCTCGCTGCTGCCGCTGGTCGAGCGCATCCGGCGCGAGCGGCCGGCGACGACGGTGTTGGTCACCTCGGGCACCACGACCTCGGCCGACCTGCTGGCGCGGCGCCTGCCGCCCGGCGCCCTGCACCAGTATATCCCGGTGGACACGCCCGGCGCCGCGGCCCGCTTCCTCGACCACTGGAAGCCCGATCTGGCCGTGTTCGTCGAGAGTGAGCTGTGGCCCAATCTGCTGCTGGGCGCGAAGGCGCGTGGCGCGCGGCTGGCGCTGGTCTCGGCCCGCATGACCGAGGAGAGCGCCCGGGGCTGGCGGCGCTTCCCCCGCGCGGCGAAGGCGGTCCTCGGCGCGTTCGACCTGCTGCTGCCGCAGGATGTGCGCACGGGCATCCGGCTCAAGGACCTCGGCGGACTGGTCGATGGCTACGCCAACCTCAAACTGGTCGGCGAGGCCCTGCCGGCCGACGAGGCCGAGCTGGCCCGGCTGAAGGCCGCCGCCTGCGACCGGTTGATCGTCACCGCCGCCAGCACCCATCCCGGCGAGGATACGCTGATCGCCGCGGCGGTCGAGGCGACGGGCGAGTATCCGCTGCTGGTCATCGTACCCCGCCACCCGGCGCGCGGACCGAAGCTGGCGACCGATCTGCGCGCCCATAACCGCATCGTCGCCCTGCGTTCGGCCGGCGAGCCGCTGACCGCGGAGACCGACCTCTACATCGCCGACACCCTGGGCGAGCTGGGCCTGTTCTTCCGGCTGGGCGACGTGGCGGTGATGGGCGGCAGCTTCCTGCCCGACATCGGCGGCCACAATCCGCTGGAGGCCGCCCGGCTGGCGCGGCCGGTGGTCTACGGCGACCACTACGCCAACTGGATCGACGTCTACGGCGCGCTCGGCGCGGGCGGCATCCGCTGCGAGGATCAGGCCCGGCTGACGGCGGCGATCGCCACGCTGCTCAGCGACGCGCCGACGCGCGCGCTGACCGCGGCGGCGGCGAAACAGGCGGCCGAGCAGGAGGGCGGCGTGCTGGACCGGCTGTGGACGCAGCTCGGGCCTCTGGCGCCATGAAGCTGTCGACGCCCCGCTGGTGGTACGTGCGCCACGGCGGCCCGCGCCGCGTGACGCGGATGCTGCTGACGCCGCTGTCGTGGATATGGGCTGGCGTCACGGCCCGGCGCATCGCGCGGACGGTTCCACGGGACGCCGGCCTGCCAGTGATCTGCGTGGGCAACCTGACGGTTGGCGGCGCGGGCAAGACGCCGGTGACGCGCGAGCTGCTGCGGCTGCTGACGGCCCAGGGGCTGGCGGCGCACGGCCTGTCGCGCGGCTACGGCGGCCGGCTGAAGGGACCGCTGCGGGTCGATCCGGCGATCCACACGGCCGCCGAAGTCGGCGACGAGCCGTTGATGCTGGCGCGGGACTTTCCGGTGTGGATCTCGCCCGACCGGGTGGCCGGCGCATGCGCGGCGAAGGCCGGCGGCGCCCAGGTGCTGGTAATGGACGACGGCCACCAGAACCCCTCGCTGAAGAAGGCCCTGTCGTTGGTCGTGGTCGATGGCGAGACGCGCGGCGGCGAATGGCCGTTCGGCGACGGCGCGGTGTTTCCGGCCGGGCCGATGCGCGAGCCGCTGGCGGCCGGACTGGCGCGGACCGACGCGGTGATCCTGCTGCTGCCGGCCGACATGGCCGGTCCCGATCCGGAGCTTATGGCCCTGTTCGCGGGCGGCCCGGTGCTGGTCGCCCGGCTTGAGCCCGCCGCCGCCCCGCCGGCCGGCCCGCAGGTCGGCTTCGCCGGCATCGGCAAGCCGTGGAAGGTCGAGCGGTCGCTGGCGGCGGCCGGCTGCGATCTGAAGGATTTCGTGCGCTTCCCCGACCACCACGCCTATGGCGACGCCGATCTCGCCCTGCTGGACGAGGTCGCGGCGCGGCATGGCGCGGGTCTGGTCACCACCGAAAAGGACTGGGTCCGCCTGCCGCCCGCCTGGCGCGACAGGGCCGCCGTCTGGCCCGTGCGCGCGCGGTTCGAGGACGAGGCCGCGGTGCTCGATCTCCTTCTCCCCTTGCGGGAGAAGGTGTCGGCGTAGCCGACGGATGAGGGGTTCTCCCCGATCCGTCCGCGAGACCCCTCATCCGACCTGCTCCGCAGGCCACCTTCTCCCGCAAGGGGAGAAGGGATCATTCCGATTTGTACACGACCCCGCCCTTCATCACGAAGCCGACCCTGGTCAGCACCGTCACGTCGGTCAGCGGGTCGCCGCGCACGGCGATCAGATCGGCCTGTTTGCCGGGCAGCAGCGAGCCGATCTGGTCGGCGAGGCCGAAGTGGTCGGCGGCCCAGACGGTCGCCGCGCGGATCGCGTCCAGCGGCGTGAAGCCCGCCTTGACCAGCAGGGCGAACTCGCCGGCGTTGTCGCCGTGGGCCGAGACGCCGGTGTCGGTGCCGAAGGCGATCCTGACCCCGCCGTCGTGGGCGCGACGGGCCATGTCGAGCATCTTCGGCCCCGCTTCCAGCGCCTTGGCCTTCTGGGCCGGACTGAAGAAGGTGGCGGGTTTGGCCGCCTCCCGCGCCACGAAGTCGCCGGCCATCAGCGTCGGGATCAGCCAGGCGCCGGTCGATCGGAACAGCTTGATCGAGTCGGCGTCGATGTAGGTGCCGTGCTCGATGGAGTCGCCGCCCGCGCGCAGGAACGAGTCGATGCCGTCGGCGCCGTGGGCGTGGGCGGTGACCTTGCGGCCCATGGAATGGGCGGTCTCGACGATCGCCCGCAGTTCGTCGTCGGAGAACTGCTTGGCCAGGCCCGCGGCGGTCTGGGACAGCACCCCGCCGGTGGCGGTGATCTTGATGATGTCGGCGCCGGCCCGGACCTGTTCGCGCACGGCGCGTCGGCAGTCGTCGGCGCCCGAGCAGACCGCCGGGCCGCGATAGACCGGGACCAGGGCCTCGGGCATGCCGTTGCCCGGATCGCCGTGGCCGCCGTGCACCGAAATGGCTCCGCCCGAGGCGATGATGCGCGGGCCGGGAATGCGGCCGGACCGGATCGCGTCGCGCAGGGCGAAGATCGACTCGTTCGGCGCGCCCAGGTCGGCCACCGTGGTGAAGCCGGCCTTGAGCGTCTTCATGCCGTTCCAGGCCCCGTCGAGCGCGAGGTCGGATTTCGTCTTGGTGAATTCCTCGAGCTGGGAATTGGGACCCTGCTCGCTGGTCAGGTGGACATGGCTGTCGATCAGGCCCGGCAGCACGAAGCTGTCGTGCAGGTCGATGACCCTGGCCCCTGGCGCCGAGGTGTAGCCGTCCTCGACGCGCAGCACCTTGCCGCCCTGGACGACCAGGGTGCGTTCGGCCTCGACCTTGCCCGTCGCGGGATCGGCCAGCAGCCGCCCGGCCTGGACATAGGTCAGCGGCGCCGCGGCCGGCGTGCTCTGGGCCCGGGCGAGGCCCAGGCCCGCGCCGACGGCCAGCAGGGCGCCGGCGGCCAGGGCGGCGGTCCGCTTGAACGAAAGGGTCATGTCAGGCTCCAGCCTTGATGGCGAAGGTCAGGGCTGCGTCGGCCAGGGCCGGGACGCGGGCTTCCATCTGGGTGGCGTGGGCGCTGGCGGCGGTGCCGTCGCGCACCCGGCCGACGATGCCCTGGCAGATGCCCGCCAGGCGGAACAGGTTGTAGGCGAAATACCAGTCGAGGTTCGGCACGCCGCTGCGGCCGGTCAGGCCGCAATACTGCTCGACCACCTCGTCAACCGTGGGGATGCCCCAGGTCTTGAGGTCGGCGATGCCCGACAGCGAGGCGCGCTCGGCGCCGGGCATGACCCAGTGCATCAGCAGGTAGGAGAAGTCGGCCATCGGATTGCCGAGAGTCGACAGCTCCCAGTCCAGCACCGCCACGACGCGCGGCTCGGTGGGATGCAGCACCATGTTGTCGAGGCGGTAGTCGCCGTGGACGATCGAGGTCTTGTCGTCTTCGGGCGTGGTCGCCGGCAGCCATTCCATCAGCCGGTTCATCGAGGCGATCGGCTGGGTCTCGGACGCCTTGTACTGCTTGATCCAGCGGTCGATCTGGCGGGCGAAATAGTTGCCCGGCCGGCCGAAATCACCCAGGCCGATGGCCTCGTAGTCGGTGTTGTGCAGGGCCGCCAGGGTGCCGATCTTGGCCTCGTAGATCGCCCGGCGCTCAGCCGGCGCGTAGTCGGGCAGGGTCAGATCCCAGAGGATCCGCCCCTCGACGTTGTCCATCACGTAGAACATCGTGCCGATCACGTCGTCGTCCGTGCACAGGGCATAGGCCCTGGCCACCGGAAAGCCCGTCTTGCCCAGGGCCGAGATGACCTTGAACTCGCGATCGACGGCGTGGGCCGACGGCAGCAGCTTGCCCGGCGGCTTGCGGCGCAGGACATAGCGTTTGTCCGGCGTGACCAGCTGATAGGTCGGGTTGGACTGGCCGCCCTTGAACTGGCGCACTTCCAGTGGTCCCGCGAACCCCTCGACATTGGCCGCCAGCCAGGCGGCGAGCTTGACCTCGTCGATGGCGTGGCGCGGATCGACCGGCTTGGTGCCGGAATTGAGATCCTGAGCGGTCGGCGCCGCGGCGGCCTCTGCCATGAGCGTTTCCCCGTATTCGTACGCTTGTTTGAGAGCGCGAGTTTAGGGGTTGTCGCCGTCGGCGCAAGGATGCCCTGGGGTCAGCGCCATCGCCTGCGATGACCGCAGCGCACGCAGGTCATGTAGCCGCGTCTGGACTTGCTGTTGGTACTGTCGTGGCCGCCGCGTAGCAGGCAGCGAACGAACGCTACGATATCGAATTTCAAGCCCGTCCCCCGACGTGCATTTCTGACTGACTCAAACCTAGCGGAGAATCAGGAGGCTCCGCCAGAGAATACCCTCGACACGGGTATTCACAGTGCGCGCCAGCCGATGTCCGACCGGAAAAATCCACCGGGAAAATCGATATCCCCGATCCGGCCGTAGGCCCGGTCCCTGGCCTCGGCGAGGCTGGCGCCGCTGGCGCAGATGTTCAGCACTCGCCCGCCGGCCGCGCGCAGAACGCCGTCCGGGTCGCGCGCCGTACCGGCGTGGAACACCACCGCGTGGCCCTGGTCCGGCCCATCCGCGCCGCGGATGATCGCGCCCGAGACCGGACTCTGCGGATAGCCACCTGCGGCGATCACCACGCACAGCGCCGCCTCGTCCCGCCAGACCGGCGGTGGCGAGGCGCCGAGCGTCCCGGTCGCGGCCGCCATGAGGTACGGGACGATGTCCGACTCCAGGCGAAGCATCAGCACCTGGCATTCCGGATCGCCGAACCGCGCGTTGAACTCGACGAGCCGCGGCCCCTGGGGCGTCAGCATGAGGCCGGCGTAGATCACCCCGCGATAGGGGGTTCCTTCCGCCGCCATGCCCCTGACCGCCGGCAGGATGCATTCCTCGAAGGCGCGCCGCGCCAGGGCGTCGGTCAGGACCGGCGCGGGGGAATAGGTTCCCATGCCACCGGTGTTGGGGCCCAGATCGCCGTCATAGGCGCGCTTGTGATCCTGGGCGAAGCCGAAGGGCACGGCCGTCTCGCCGTCGCAGAGCGCGAACAGGCTGACCTCCTCGCCGGGCATGAACTCCTCGATGACCACCCGCGCGCCGGCCTGGCCGAACAGGCCGCCCAGCATGTCGGCGACCGCGGCGTCGGCCTCGGCGCGCGTGGCGGCGATCACCACGCCCTTGCCGGCGGCCAGACCGTCGGCCTTGATCACATAGGGCGCGGTCTGCGCATCAAGGAAGGCGCCGGCGGCGTCCACGGTGTCGAACACGCCGAAGGCGGCGGTCGGCAGGTTGTGGCGGGCGCAGAAGTCCTTGCTGAAGGCCTTGGACGTTTCCAGCCGGGCGGCCGCGGCGGTCGGGCCGAAACAGGGAATGCCAGCCGACGCCAGGCGGTCGGCCAGACCGACTTCAAGCGCCGACTCCGGCCCCACGACGACCAGATCCGCGGCCATCTCCCGCGCCAGGGCGACCAGCCCCTCCACATCGGTCGCCGGGACGGGCCGGGTCTCGCAGAGGCTGGCGATGCCCGGATTGCCCGGCGCCGCGACCAGCCGCGTCAGCAGCGGCGACTGTTTGATCTTCCAGGCCAGGGCGTGCTCGCGCCCGCCCGATCCGACGAGAAGGATGTTCATGAGGGGGTTATGCGCGGGTCGCGCGTTGGGTCAAGGTTCCCACGGGCGGGCCTGGGGTCGATCCAGCGCTTCGCGGCCGCGAGCGCGCCCGGATCGTCCACAACCCTTGACCCTGATCAAGGCGCGATCGGCGATCAGGGTCTGTCGTGGCGGCGCGGCGATCACGCGCGCGGCTTCGTGCGCGCCGGTCCGCGCCACCCGTTGCCCGAACTGGGGTTCAGCCATGGATCGACGCACATTCCTCGCTTCCGGGGCCCTGGTCCCTGTCGCGGCTCTCGCCGGCGGGGCCCGGGCCGCGCCCGCGGGCGAGACCTTTTCCGTGGACGGCCACCTGGCGCTCAACGGCTGCCGCGCCCTGGTCGAGGCGCATCTGGGCGGCGTTCTGGCCGCGCTCAAGGCGCTGGCCCTCACGTCGGACGCCCGCTCGGGCCGATGGGACCGCATCAAGCCGGCGCTGGCCGAACTGGCCGGGGATCTGACCACCGAGGCTGCGGTCTGGTTCGCCCGGCCGGACGGCCGCTATCACACCGTCGAGGGCGGTCTGAGCCCGGAATCCCTTGGCGACAGGGACTATTTCCCCGGCCTGATGGCGGGCCGGGACGTCGAGGGCGCGCTGGTGGTCAGCAAATCCACCGGCCATCGCTCGATCATCGTCGCGGCGCCGGTCAGCCGCGGCGGCAAGGTCGTCGGCGCGCTGGGCGTCTCGGTCAGGACCCGGCTGGTTGGCGCGCTGGTGGAGGCCAGCCTGGCGTTGCCGGACGATCTGGTTTTCTACGCCCTCGACGCGACCGGCCGGACCGCGATCCACAAGGATCCCGAGAAGATGTTCGTGTTCCCGTCGGACCTCGGCAATCCTGGCCTCGCCTGGGCGGTCACCACCATGCTCGCCAACGACGCGGGCAGCGTGGACTACGACTTCGAAGGCCGCCACCGGACAGCCCTGTTCGTCCGGTCGCCGGCCACGGGCTGGCGGTTTGTGCTGGTGCGGTTGCACGCCTGATCCGTCTGTCGCCGGCTACCCTTCCAGGTCCAGCGAATAACCCGCCGAACGGACCGTGCGGATTGGATCGGCGTCGGCCTTGCCGTTGAGCGCCTTGCGCAGACGGCCGATGTGCACGTCGACGGTTCGCGCCTCGACATAGACGTCCGAGCCCCAGACGGCGTCGAGCAGCTGTTCGCGGCTGAACACCCGGCCCGGGTGCTGCATCAGGTGATCCAGCAGGCGGAACTCGGTCGGACCGAGGTGAACCTCGACCCCGCCGCGCTTCACCCGGTGGGAGACGCGGTCCATGACGATGTCGCCGCAGGTCACCCGGTCGTCGGCCAGGCCCGGCCGGATGCGGCGCATCACGGCGCGGATACGGGCGGTCAGCTCGCTCATGGCGAAGGGTTTGACGACATAGTCGTCGGCCCCGGTGTCGAGCCCGCGCACCCGGTCGCTCTCCTCGCCGCGCGCGGTCAGCATGAGGATCGGCAGGTTG
Source organism: Caulobacter sp. (assembly GCA_030645575.1). Classification (GTDB taxonomy): domain Bacteria; phylum Pseudomonadota; class Alphaproteobacteria; order Caulobacterales; family Caulobacteraceae; genus Caulobacter. Next base: position 91,240 of record JAUSMJ010000004.1, read on the forward strand.
CGGCTCTCGGGGCGCTGGCGCAGGCGGCGGCAGACCTCGATGCCGGAGACCTTGGGCAGCATCCAGTCCAGCACCACCAGGTCGGGCAGTTCCTCCTGGACCAGGATCAGCGCTTCCTCGCCATCGGCGGCATGGACCACGCGATAGCCTTCCTTCTCGAGGTTGTACTGCAGCAGGGTGGCGAGGGCGTCTTCGTCCTCGACGACCAGGACCGTGGGCGTCATTGGCTCAATGCATCCATCTTGGGCCGGTCGGCGATGATCTCGCGACCGGTGATCTCGTAGTGAACGATCTCGGC